>NZ_JBPVZD010000001.1:0-1016141 GCF_051783885.1 Ralstonia sp. 24A2
CGCAATCCTAGGCGCAGCCTCGGCTGGTGAGCATTCTTCACGGTTGCGTCATCAGTTGGACACGAGAAAGGTGTTGCCAAGTGTGGGAAACCTGCCTATAGTTCGCCCCTCGCTGCACGACACAGCGCCGAAACGAAAGCGACGGTGGTGGTGTTGGGGCGGTGGAGAAGTAGAGGTGGTGCGGGTTTCCGGCCGATTGGTAGTGATGATCGGGTGGGTGTCGCGGTAGGGAGTTAGCAGCGCGTTGATGATAAAAATTCTTCAGCAAGTTGTTGACAGCGACGAAAAAGCTCTGCATAATCTCGTTTCTCTGCTGCAGCAAACGCAGCGACGCGGTGAACAAAGTTGATCGCGAAGTTCTTTAACAAGCAAACAGCCGATAAGTGTGGGCGCTTAATACTGGGTGCGGCGAATGCAAATTCGCTAGCTTACAAGTAATGAAGTGCTCGCACAGAAGTAAGGTTTGAACGAAAGTTCAAGTCAGATTCTGAGAGTGAGCGACCGCTCGTAAAGAGCGAAAACAGCAGATTGAACTGAAGAGTTTGATCCTGGCTCAGATTGAACGCTGGCGGCATGCCTTACACATGCAAGTCGAACGGCAGCATGATCTAGCTTGCTAGATTGATGGCGAGTGGCGAACGGGTGAGTAATACATCGGAACGTGCCCTGTAGTGGGGGATAACTAGTCGAAAGATTAGCTAATACCGCATACGACCTGAGGGTGAAAGTGGGGGACCGCAAGGCCTCATGCTATAGGAGCGGCCGATGTCTGATTAGCTAGTTGGTGGGGTAAAGGCCCACCAAGGCGACGATCAGTAGCTGGTCTGAGAGGACGATCAGCCACACTGGGACTGAGACACGGCCCAGACTCCTACGGGAGGCAGCAGTGGGGAATTTTGGACAATGGGGGCAACCCTGATCCAGCAATGCCGCGTGTGTGAAGAAGGCCTTCGGGTTGTAAAGCACTTTTGTCCGGAAAGAAATCGCACTTAATAATACTAGGTGTGGATGACGGTACCGGAAGAATAAGGACCGGCTAACTACGTGCCAGCAGCCGCGGTAATACGTAGGGTCCAAGCGTTAATCGGAATTACTGGGCGTAAAGCGTGCGCAGGCGGTTGTGCAAGACCGATGTGAAATCCCCGGGCTTAACCTGGGAATTGCATTGGTGACTGCACGGCTAGAGTGTGTCAGAGGGGGGTAGAATTCCACGTGTAGCAGTGAAATGCGTAGAGATGTGGAGGAATACCGATGGCGAAGGCAGCCCCCTGGGATAACACTGACGCTCATGCACGAAAGCGTGGGGAGCAAACAGGATTAGATACCCTGGTAGTCCACGCCCTAAACGATGTCAACTAGTTGTTGGGGATTCATTTCCTTAGTAACGTAGCTAACGCGTGAAGTTGACCGCCTGGGGAGTACGGTCGCAAGATTAAAACTCAAAGGAATTGACGGGGACCCGCACAAGCGGTGGATGATGTGGATTAATTCGATGCAACGCGAAAAACCTTACCTACCCTTGACATGCCACTAACGAAGCAGAGATGCATTAGGTGCTCGAAAGAGAAAGTGGACACAGGTGCTGCATGGCTGTCGTCAGCTCGTGTCGTGAGATGTTGGGTTAAGTCCCGCAACGAGCGCAACCCTTGTCTCTAGTTGCTACGAAAGGGCACTCTAGAGAGACTGCCGGTGACAAACCGGAGGAAGGTGGGGATGACGTCAAGTCCTCATGGCCCTTATGGGTAGGGCTTCACACGTCATACAATGGTGCATACAGAGGGTTGCCAAGCCGCGAGGTGGAGCTAATCCCAGAAAATGCATCGTAGTCCGGATCGTAGTCTGCAACTCGACTACGTGAAGCTGGAATCGCTAGTAATCGCGGATCAGCATGCCGCGGTGAATACGTTCCCGGGTCTTGTACACACCGCCCGTCACACCATGGGAGTGGGTTTTGCCAGAAGTAGTTAGCCTAACCGTAAGGAGGGCGATTACCACGGCAGGGTTCATGACTGGGGTGAAGTCGTAACAAGGTAGCCGTATCGGAAGGTGCGGCTGGATCACCTCCTTTAAGAGCGTGCATCCGACGTTAGGCGTCCACACTTATCGGTTTGTTTGATGTTACAGCCAAGGGTCTGTAGCTCAGGTGGTTAGAGCACCGTCTTGATAAGGCGGGGGTCGTAGGTTCAAGTCCTACCAGACCCACCAAGTTACGGACGGTGGAAGAAGTTCTCTGCCGTGACTGGGGGATTAGCTCAGCTGGGAGAGCACCTGCTTTGCAAGCAGGGGGTCGTCGGTTCGATCCCGTCATCCTCCACCAAAACCTTTTGGTTACCAAACGCAAGCATCGACGAAGTGATGTCGATGGTGTTTGCGTTTGGCCTAGCCAAGACGAGCGTAAAAGTTCGGCTGTTCTTTAACAATATGGAATGTAGTAAAGGTGTCGCGGAGCATTGATGAGATGCTCGGTAGTAACGCGACACTGGGTTGTGATTGTATCAACCAGTATTACCAGAGCAATCGAAAGATTGTCTTGGAATACGGCACAACGCGAGAACTCAGCCTGTAACGAGACATACTCGTTATAGGGTCAAGCGAATAAGTGCATGTGGTGGATGCCTTGGCGATTACAGGCGATGAAGGACGTAGTAGCCTGCGAAAAGCTGCGGGGAGCTGGCAAACAAGCTTTGATCCGCAGATGTCCGAATGGGGAAACCCGGCCCGAATGGGTCATCTGTTACTGAATACATAGGTAACAGAAGCGAACGCAGCGAACTGAAACATCTAAGTAGCTGCAGGAACAGAAATCAACCGAGATTCCCAAAGTAGTGGCGAGCGAAATGGGATCAGCCTTGTACTCTTTAGCAGTATTGTTAGCGGAACGGAATGGAAAGTCCGGCCATAGCGGGTGATAGCCCCGTACGCGAAAACAGTATTGTGGAACTAGGTGTACGACAAGTAGGGCGGGACACGTGAAATCCTGTCTGAAGATGGGGGGACCATCCTCCAAGGCTAAATACTCGTAATCGACCGATAGTGAACCAGTACCGTGAGGGAAAGGCGAAAAGAACCCCGGGAGGGGAGTGAAATAGATCCTGAAACCGCATGCATACAAACAGTCGGAGCCTGGAAACGGGTGACGGCGTACCTTTTGTATAATGGGTCAGCGACTTACATTCAGTGGCAAGCTTAACCGATTAGGGAAGGCGTAGCGAAAGCGAGTCCGAATAGGGCGTTCAGTCGCTGGGTGTAGACCCGAAACCAAGTGATCTATCCATGGCCAGGTTGAAGGTGCGGTAACACGTACTGGAGGACCGAACCCACTAACGTTGAAAAGTTAGGGGATGAGCTGTGGATAGGGGTGAAAGGCTAAACAAACTTGGAAATAGCTGGTTCTCTCCGAAAACTATTTAGGTAGTGCCTCGTGTCTCACCTTCGGGGGTAGAGCACTGTCATGGTTGGGGGGTCTATTGCTGATTACCCCGCCATAGCAAACTCCGAATACCGAAGAGTGCAATCACGGGAGACAGACATCGGGTGCTAACGTCCGGTGTCAAGAGGGAAACAACCCAGACCGCCAGCTAAGGTCCCTAAATATTGCTAAGTGGGAAACGAAGTGGGAAGGCTAAAACAGTCAGGAGGTTGGCTTAGAAGCAGCCACCCTTTAAAGAAAGCGTAATAGCTCACTGATCGAGTCGTCCTGCGCGGAAGATGTAACGGGGCTAAGCAATATACCGAAGCTGCGGATGCACGTAAGTGCATGGTAGGAGAGCGTTCTGTAAGCCTGTGAAGGTGTCTTGTAAAGGATGCTGGAGGTATCAGAAGTGCGAATGCTGACATGAGTAGCGATAAAGGGGGTGAAAGGCCCCCTCGCCGTAAGCCCAAGGTTTCCTACGCAACGTTCATCGGCGTAGGGTGAGTCGGCCCCTAAGGCGAGGCAGAGATGCGTAGCTGATGGGAAGCAGGTTAATATTCCTGCACCGTCGTATGATGCGATGGGGGGACGGATCGCGGAAGGTTGTCCGGGTGTTGGATGTCCCGGTCCCTGCATTGGAGATGGCACTTAGGCAAATCCGGGTGCGTGATTCAAGGGTGTGGGGCGAGCGACTTTAGGTCGCGAAGCAATTGGAAGTGGTTCCAAGAAAAGCCTCTAAGCTTCAGTCATACGAGACCGTACCGCAAACCGACACAGGTGGGCGAGATGAGTATTCTAAGGCGCTTGAGAGAACTCGGGAGAAGGAACTCGGCAAATTGGTACCGTAACTTCGGGATAAGGTACGCCCTTGTAGTTTGACTGGCTCGCGCCAGAAGGACGAAGGGGTTGCAATAAAATGGTGGCTGCGACTGTTTAATAAAAACACAGCACTCTGCAAACACGAAAGTGGACGTATAGGGTGTGACGCCTGCCCGGTGCCGGAAGATTAAATGATGGGGTGCAAGCTCTTGATTGAAGTCCCGGTAAACGGCGGCCGTAACTATAACGGTCCTAAGGTAGCGAAATTCCTTGTCGGGTAAGTTCCGACCTGCACGAATGGCGTAACGATGGCCACACTGTCTCCTCCCGAGACTCAGCGAAGTTGAAGTGTTTGTGATGATGCAATCTCCCCGCGGCTAGACGGAAAGACCCCATGAACCTTTACTGTAGCTTTGCATTGGACTTTGAACCGATCTGTGTAGGATAGGTGGGAGGCTTTGAAACCGGGACGCTAGTTTCGGTGGAGCCGACCTTGAAATACCACCCTGGTTTGTTTGAGGTTCTAACCTTGGCCCGTGAATCCGGGTCGGGGACAGTGCATGGTAGGCAGTTTGACTGGGGCGGTCTCCTCCCAAAGTGTAACGGAGGAGTTCGAAGGTACGCTTGGTACGGTCGGACATCGTACCTAAAGTGCAATGGCAAAAGCGTGCTTAACTGCGAGACCGACAAGTCGAGCAGGTGCGAAAGCAGGACATAGTGATCCGGTGGTTCTGTATGGAAGGGCCATCGCTCAACGGATAAAAGGTACTCTGGGGATAACAGGCTGATACCGCCCAAGAGTTCATATCGACGGCGGTGTTTGGCACCTCGATGTCGGCTCATCTCATCCTGGGGCTGTAGCCGGTCCCAAGGGTATGGCTGTTCGCCATTTAAAGAGGTACGTGAGCTGGGTTTAAAACGTCGTGAGACAGTTTGGTCCCTATCTGCCGTGGGCGTTGGAATCTTGACGGGGGCTGCTCCTAGTACGAGAGGACCGGAGTGGACGTACCGCTGGTGTACCTGTTGTCTCGCCAGAGGCATCGCAGGGTAGCTATGTACGGAAGAGATAACCGCTGAAAGCATCTAAGCGGGAAACTTGCCTGAAGATGAGGATTCCCTGGAGACTTGATCTCCCTGAAGGGTCGTTCGAGACCAGGACGTTGATAGGCTGGGTGTGGAAGCGCAGTAATGCGTTCAGCTAACCAGTACTAATTGCCCGTGCGGCTTGATCCTATAACCGGTATGTTTCCGGCTGAGTCTGCCTTGTGCCTGATACACAAACACAACCTGAACTACATTCCCATATTGGCGGCGTTGACCACTGAGTCAGCGACGCGACAAGTCATAGCCTGGTGACCATAGCGAGTCGGTACCACCCCTTCCCATCCCGAACAGGACCGTGAAACGACTCCGCGCCGATGATAGTGCGGATTCCCGTGTGAAAGTAGGTCATCGCCAGGCTCTCCCATAAAACACCCCAGCTCAACCCGAGCTGGGGTGTTTGCTTTTACGCCTCCCAAACGCAGCACCACCGCTGCCTCCCTGCCGCAACAGCCCAAAAGAAAAGCCACCCAACGGGTGGCTTCTTGCGCTTGCGCACCAGATCCGCCCAGCTACACCGCCAGGAACCGCTCCACCAGCCTCACCCAGTACGTCGCCCCCAACGGCAGCAGCTCGTCGTTGAAGTCGTAACTCGGGTTGTGCAGCATGCAGGGGCCTAGACCGTGGCCTTGCTCGCGGTGGTCGCCGTCGCCGTTGCCAATGAACGCGAAGCAGCCAGGTCTCTCGATCAGCATGAAGGAGAAATCCTCCGCGCCCATGGTCGGATCAATGTTGGCATCCACGTTGTCTGCGCCGACCAACTCACGCATGACTTGCGCCGCGAATTGCGTTTCCAACTCGCTGTTGACTGTGGGGGGGTAGTTGCGATGGAAGGCGAAATCAACCGTGCAGTCGTAAGCCGAGGCGATGCCCTTGGAGACTTCCTCCATGCGGCGCTCGATCAGATCGAGGACTTCCGTCGAGAACGTGCGCACCGTGCCACCGATCCACGCTTCATTCGGGATGATGTTGGTGGCGTCGCCGGCGTGGAATTGGGTGACGGACAGGACGGCCGTGTCGATCGGACGCTTGTTGCGGGTGATGATGCCCTGCAGCGCAGAGACGACTTGCGCACCCACGAATACCGGGTCATTGCCGTTGTGCGGCAGCGCGGCGTGCGCGCCCTTGCCCTTGATCGTGATGCGGAATTCATTGCTCGACGCCATCAGCGCACCGACGCGCGTGCCGAATGCTCCGACCGGTACCCCGGGCCAGTTATGCAGGCCAAATACAGCATCGCAGGGGAAACGCTCAAACAGGCCGTCTTTGATCATCTCGCGAGCACCGCCACCGCCTTCTTCCGCCGGTTGGAAGATCAAATGCACCGTGCCGCTGAAGTTGCGGTGCTTGGACAGGTAATGTGCCGCACCGAGCAACATGGCCGTATGGCCGTCGTGCCCGCACGCGTGCATCTTGCCTTCGTGCCTGGAGCGATGCTCGAACTGGTTGACCTCGGCTAGCGGCAGGGCGTCCATGTCGGCACGCAGGCCAATGCGCTTGCCTTCGCCGTTGCGGATGACGCCCACCAGCCCCGTCTTGCCCAGGCTGCGATGGACTTCGATGCCCCACTCGGTCAGCTTGGCAGCAACCAGGTCGGAGGTGCGCTGCTCTTCGAAACAGAGTTCGGGGTGCGCATGGATATCGCGTCGCAGCGCCTGAATTTCGGGCTGCGCGGCTTGGATCTCTGGAATCAGCTTCATGGGATGCTCGTGTTCTGGCTGAAAGGTCTCAATCACGTTCGATGATACGCCGAAGGGCCATCTTCGGCCCGCCGCACACCCGCGTGCGCCGCTTGCATGCCGCCATCGCGTTCGTTCTTTACGTGGAACGCTTCCTGCTTTTCGCCCGTGCCTGTCCGATTGCTCCCCAAATTTCCGGAGGTTTCCCGAGGGCAGTCGTACGGGTATGCACCAATTTGTGGCGCCGCACATTGCCGAGCGCACGTGCGCGTCGCTATAGTCGGCGCGAGCGCTCTTCAGAAGTGCTGCCGCGCCGTCAGCGAAATCGATCCATCGATTCCTTCTTGGGGAGAAGAGCCGTGACCATGATTCGGACCTTGCGGCGCGTGGCCGCTGCGATGTGCGTGGCAGGATGCGTGATGGCGGGCGGGAGCCCGCAGGCGTTGGCCGCTGATCTGAAGATCGGCATGAGCTCGCCGCCGACTTCGATGGACCCGCACTTCTACAACCTGTTCTCGAACATCAACGTGTCGGAGCACATGTTCGAGTGCCTGGTGAAGATGGACGCCGACAGTCACATCATTCCCGGCTTGGCTGCGTCGTGGCGGATGGTCAACAACCTGACCTGGGAATTCAAGCTACGCCCCGGCGTGAAGTTTCACGATGGCAGCGAGCTGACCGCTGAAGACGTGGCGTGGTCGCTCGATCGTCCGGCCACGATCCTCAACAGCCCGGGCAAGTTCGACACGTACACCAAGGCGATCCTCAACAAGAAGATCATCGACAAGTACACGATCCAGCTGACGACGTCGCAGCCGTATCCGCTGATGCTGTCGGATCTGACGTCGGTGTTCATCGTGCAGAAGAAGGCGACGCAGGGGCTGTCGAGCGATGACTTTGCACAGGGCAAGGGCATGATCGGCACGGGCCCGTTCAAGTTCGTCAGTTATGCGCGTGATGATCGGGTCGAGCTGGTGCGCAACGATCAGTACTGGGGCCCGAAGCCTGCGTGGGAACATGTGACGCTGCGCTTCATCCCGAACGGTGCGACGCGCATTGCAGCGCTGCTGTCGGGCGACGTGCAAGCCATTGAGAACGTGCCGACACCGGATCTTGCGCGCGTGCGTGGCGATGCGTCGCTGAACTTCTTCTCGAAGATCTCGCACCGCGTGATCTATCTGTACACCGACGACAAGCGCGACCCGACGCCCGAGGTGACGGGCAAGGACGGCAAGCCGCTCGACAAGAACCCGCTGAAGGATCCGCGCGTGCGCCGCGCGATGAGCATGGCCATCAACCGCCAGGGCATCAAGGACCGCATCATGGAAGGCCTGTCGGAGCCGACCAACAACCTCGTGCCGCCGTCGCTGTTCGGTCATAACCCGAACCTGAAGACGCTCAAGTACGACCCGGACGGCGCGAAGAAGCTGCTGGCCGAGGCGGGCTACCCGGATGGCTTCGGTGTCACGCTGCACACGCCGAACAACCGCTACGTGAACGACGAGAAGATTGCGCAGACCATCGCGCAAAACCTCACGCGCGTGGGCATCGCGACGCGCGTGGAAGGTGCGCCGATGGCGACTCACGCGGCCAAGGGCGGCCATCACGAGTATTCGTTCGGGCTGGTGGGGTGGGGCGCGCAGACGGGTGAGGTCAGCTCGCCGCTGCGTGCACTGGTGGCGTGCGAGGATTCCAAGACCGGCTTCGGTACCGTCAACTGGGGCCAGTACTGCAACCCGAAGATGGACGCCGTGCTGACCAAGGCGCTCTATACGATGGACGATGGCGAGCGCTCCAAATTGCTGCAGGAGGCGACGGCCATCGTGGTGGACGACGGTGGCATCATCCCAGTCCACTTCCAGGTGACGACGTGGGCGGCGCGCAAGGGCATCACGTACACGCCGCGCACGGATGAGCGCACGTACGCGCACGGCTTCAAGCCGCAATAACCCTCTCTCCACAAAAGCGAGCCTCAGATGCTGGTATTCCTGATCCGAAGGTTGCTGGAATCCGTGGCGGTGCTGTTGGTGATGTCGATCCTGGTGTTCCTGGGCGTGTACGCCATTGGCAACCCGGTCGACATCCTCATCAACCCGCAGGCTGACCAGCAGGACATTGCGCGCACGATTGCCGCGCTGGGGCTCGACAAGCCGCTGTGGGAGCAATACCTGTACTTTCTGAAAGGGGCGCTGCAGGGCAACCTGGGCGTGTCGTTTGCGCACGGCACGCCCGCACTCAAGCTGATCTTCGAGCGCATGCCGGCCACGCTTGAGTTGGCCATTTTTGCGATCCTGCTGTCGATCGTGCTGGGCATTCCGCTCGGGCTGTGGGCGGGGCTGCGCCCGAACGGCGTGGCCAACCGCACCATCATGACGATCTCGATTCTGGGCTTTTCGCTGCCGACGTTCTGGGTCGGGCTCATGCTCATCATGGTGTTTGCGGTGCAGCTCGGCTGGCTGCCGTCCAACGGGCGGGGGGAGACGCGCCTGCTGCTGGGCATCCCCGTGAGTTTCCTGACGCTTGACGGCATCCGGCACCTGATCCTGCCGGGCGTGACGCTGTCGCTGCTGAACATTGCGATGGTGATTCGCCTCACGCGCGCCGGTACGCAGGAGGCCATGCTGCAGGACTACGTGAAGTTCGCGCGCGCGAAAGGTCTGTCGAACGCGCGCATCGTCGGCGTGCATGTGCTCAAGAACATCCTGATCCCGATTGTGACGGTGGTGGGGCTGCAGTTCGGCTCGGTCATCGCGTTCTCGATCGTGACGGAATCGATCTATGCGTGGCCGGGCATGGGCAAGCTCATCATCGATTCGATCCAGTTGCTCGACCGCCCGGTGATCGTCGCGTACCTGCTGGTGATCGTGACGCTGTTCATCCTCATCAACCTAGTGGTCGATCTCGTCTATGGCGTGCTCGACCCGCGCGTGCGCTTGTCTGAAAGCCGGGGCTGACATGACGTCTTCCGCTGCAACCTCAACCAAACCGGCCGCCGAAGAAACGCCGCTGCGCCGCTTCGTGCGGCAGTTCTGCACCAGTCGCATTGCCGTGATCGGTGTGATCGTGCTGGCCATCATCATCATCCTGGCGATCACCGCGCCGTGGATCGCGCCGCAGAATCCGTATGACCTTGCCAAGCTCGATGTACTCGACTCGCGGCTCGCGCCGGGCGAGAAATCGGCCGACGGCATGACCTTCCTGCTCGGCTCGGATGACCAGGGCCGCGACATCCTCTCCGCCATCCTCTACGGCCTGCGTATCAGCGTGGGCGTGGGTGTGGTGAGCACGGTGTTCGCGCTGGTGCTGGGCACGACGCTCGGGTTGATCGCGGGCTTTGCCGGCGGCCGCATCGAGTCGCTCATCATGCGCATCGCCGACCTGCAGCTCTCGTTTCCGCCGATCTTGCTGGCGCTGATTCTGCTCGCGCTGCTCAAGCCGGGCATCACTAACATCGTGATCGCGCTGGTGGCGGTGCAGTGGGCGTACTACGCGCGCACCACGCGCAGCGCGGCGCTGGTCGAACGCCGGCGCGAATACATCGAGGCCGCGCAGGTGTTGGGCCTGCCGCCGTCGCGCATCATGTTCCGCCATTTGCTGCCGAACTGTTTGCCGCCGCTCATCGTGATTGCCGCGTTGCAGGTGGCCTCGGCGATTACGCTGGAGGCGACGCTGTCGTTCCTGGGCTTGGGTGTGCCGATTACCGAACCGTCGCTGGGCCTGCTGATCGCCAACGGTTTCCAGTACATGCTGTCGGGCAAGTACTGGATCAGCTTCTTCCCCGGGCTGGCACTGCTCGTGACCATCGTGTCGATGAACCTGGTGTCTGACCAGCTCCGCGACGTGCTCAACCCGCGCCTGCAGACACTATGACGACCGCCAACAGCAAACCGACGCTCGTCGTCGAGGGCCTGCAAACGGAATTCACCACGCGCGGCGGCATTGCGCGGGCAGTGGATGATGTCTCCTTCACCGTTGGTCGCGGCGAGATCATGGGCCTGGTCGGTGAATCCGGCTCGGGCAAGTCGATGACGGGCTACTCCATCATGGGCCTGATCGACGAGCCAGGCCGCGTGGTTGGCGGGCGCATCGAACTGACCGGCCGCGACGGCGTCACGCATGACTTGCGTGCACTGTCTGCCCGGCAGATGCGCGACATGCGCGGCAACCGCATCGCCATGATCTTTCAGGACCCGATGATGACGCTGAACCCGGTCCTGCGGATCGACACGCAGATGATCGAGGCGGTGCAGGCACATCAGCGCGTGAGCAAAACGCAGGCGCGCGACATGGCGCGCACGGCGCTGGCGAGGGTTGGCATTCCGTCGCCGGATGAACGGCTGACGGCATATCCGCACCAGTTCTCGGGCGGCATGCGGCAGCGGGTGGCGATTGCCATTGCGTTGCTCAACAAGCCCGATCTCATCATCGCCGACGAACCGACCACGGCGCTGGACGTGACCATCCAGGGCCAGATCCTGGCCGAGGTGCAGGCGTTATGCCGCGAGAGCGGGACCGCGCTGATCTGGATCACGCACGATCTGTCGGTAGTGGCCGGGCTGGCCGACAGCGTGTGCGTGATGTACGCCGGCCGCATCGTCGAGCAGGGAAGCGTGCAGCAGGTGCTGGAGGCGCCGCGCCATCCGTACACATTCGGGCTGATCGCTTCGGCGCCGTCGCGCAATCCACGTGGTGCGCCGCTGCGGCAGATTCCGGGCATGACGCCATCGCTGCTATCGCTGCCCAGCGGCTGCGCCTTCCGAGAGCGCTGCGCGTTTGCCACCGAGGTCTGCAAGCAGCCGCCGACGCTCGACAGGCTCGACGACGGCCGCGCGCTGCGTTGTTTCCATCCCGTCACCGATCAACCAACCCCAGGCCCCGAGGAGACCACCGCATGACCGCAATGCATCCCGAGCAAGATGCCATGGCTGTCACCGGGGCCACCGAAGCCACACCTGCTGGATTGGCCGTGCCGATCCTCTCGCTGCAGGGCATGTCCAAGCGCTTCGTGAAGGGGCTCGATATCTCTTCACGCATTGCCAACTGGTTTGGCGCGGGCCTGACGGAAGAGGTGGTGCACGCGGTGGACCATGTCGACCTGAACATCGCCGCGGGCGAGGTGGTCGGGCTGGTGGGCGAATCGGGTTGTGGCAAGTCCACACTCGGCCGATTGGCGGTCGGCCTGCACAAGCCGACCGCAGGCACGCGCCTGTGGAAGGGTGTCGATCTGGATCGCCTACCGGCCGAACGCCGCCGCGAGAAACAGCTCGCCATCCAGATGATCTTTCAGGACCCATACGCGTCGCTCAACCCGCGCATGCGCGTGCAGGACATCGTGGGCGAAGCACCCGTCGTGCATGGCATGGTCGAAGCAACTGCACAGCGCGACTACGTGGCCGAGATGCTTACGCGCGTCGGCCTGGACCCAAGCCTCATGCGGCGCTTTCCGCATCAGTTCTCGGGCGGGCAGCGGGCACGCATTGGTATTGCGCGGGCGCTGGCGGTCAAGCCGGAATTTCTCGTCTGCGATGAGTCGGTGGCGGCGCTGGATGTGTCGATCCAGGCGCAGGTGCTGAACCTGTTCATCCGCCTGCGCGAGCAACTGAACCTCACGTACCTGTTCATCAGCCACGACCTGGGCGTGGTCAAGCACGTGAGTGATCGCGTGGTCATCATGTACCTCGGCCGCGTGGTGGAGTCGGCGCCTACCGAGGCGATCTTCGCGTCGCCCAATCACCCCTACACGCAAGCGCTGCTGGCCGAAGCGCCTAAACTGGAGGTTCGCAAGAAAACCTACGTGGCGATCTCGGGCGAGATTCCTTCGCCGCTGCATCCGCCAACCGGCTGCCATTTCCACCCGCGCTGCCCGTATGCGATGCCGCGCTGCAAGACGGAACAGCCGGTGCTCAAGGAGATTGCCCCGCTGCGGTTTTCGGCCTGCCACCTGAACGACCAGCTATAGCCTCATGAACGCCGACATCACTGCCGCTGCGCTGCAACCCTCTGACGAGGTTCTGGAACTGATTCGCACGCTGGTGGCGTTCGACACCGTCAGCCGCAACTCCAACCTTGGCCTGATCGAATGGGTGCGCGACCGCCTGCGTGCGCAGGGCGCCGATTGCCGCCTGACCTACGACGCGACTGGCGGCAAGGCCAATCTGTTTGCGACGCTGTCGCCGGGGCGCAAGCCGGGGCTGGTGCTGTCGGGGCACACCGACGTGGTGCCGGTCGATGGTCAGCCGTGGGACACCAACCCCTTCGACGCGCAGCTTCGCGACGGCCGCCTGTATGGGCGTGGCACGGCCGACATGAAGAGCTTCATCGCCGTCGCGCTTGCGCACGTGCCGGACTTCATGGCGGCAGAGGGCGACGCCGGCTTCCATCTCTCCCTCTCGTACGACGAGGAGATCGGCTGCGTGGGCGTGCGCGGTCTGCTGCGCGATCTGGAAGCCAACGGTATCCAGCCCGCCGGCTGCATCGTTGGCGAGCCCACCTCGATGCGCGCCATCATCGCGCACAAGGGCAAGCGCGAATACCGCTGCTGCGTGCGCGGCAAGGAGGCACATTCCGCGCTCACCCCGCAGGGCGTGAATGCCATCGAGTTTGCCGCGCTGCTGATCGCCCACATTCGTTCGCTGGCCGCGCGCATGGCGGCGGAAGAAGCGCGCGACGCGGCTTTCGTCGTGCCGCACACCACGCTCAACACGGGCACCATCAAAGGCGGCATTGCCACCAACGTGGTGCCGCGCGATTGCGAGTTCACCTTCGACTTCCGCTACCTGCCGGGCACCGATCCGGATTGGCTGTTTGGTGAAGTCGAGCGCTACGCCCACGACACGCTGCTGCCGCAGATGCGCAAGATTTCCGGCGACGCCGACATCAGCTTTGCCATCAAGGCCAACACGCCGGGCTTGTCGATCGCGCCATCGCACGAACTCGTGGCGCTTGCGCAGGCGCTGGCCGACAGCCGCGGCACCGTGCCGGGCAAGGTCGATTACGGCACCGAAGCGGGCCTGTTCTCACGCGCGGGTATCCCGACGGTGGTGTGCGGCCCCGGCAACATCGAGCAGGCACACAAGCCCAACGAGTACATCGAACTGGCGCAGATCGCACAGTGTGAGGCCTTCATGCGGCGGCTTGCACAGCGGCAGTTGCAGCCGGCCTAAGGGGCAGGCGCGGACAACAAAAAACCGGGCGCATGGCCCGGTTTCTTTTTTGGCGATGGAGCTGCCCGCTCAGCGGATCACCTGCCCGCTCGAATTGATGATCGTCATCTCGACGAACTTCGAGCCGACATGGCTGGACGGCGAGAAGTTGACGTTGAAGCCGCCCAGGTCGTAGTTGCTCATCGACTCCAGCGCGGTGATGAGTTTCTCGCGCGTCAGGTCACGGCCGGCGCGCTTGAGGCCTTCCACAAATGCGCGGGCGGCCACGTAGCCTTCCATGCTGCCGTAGTCAAAGTCGGAGATGCCCTCGGTCTTGAGCAGCTTCTGGTACTCGCGCACCAGCGGCGACGAGGCCGTCTTCGGATACGGCATCACCTGCGAGATGACCACGCCGCCGCCGGCCTTGCCCAGCGTATCGGCCAGCGCCCGGGTGCCGACAAACGACACGTTATAGAACTGGCCCGCATAGCCTTGTTCCTGCGCGCCCTTCACCAGTGCGGCCACCGTCTGGTACGCGCTGATGACGACGACGGCTTCCGGCTTCTGCGCTAGCACGGTGCTGACGGCACTCTTCACGTCGGCCGTGTTGCGCGGCACGGTGGCTTGCGCCACGAGCGTCACGCCCTGACCCGAAGGGGTGCCCAGCGCACGCTGCACGCCGTCCAGGCCGGACTTGCCGTAGGCGTCGTCGTTGTAGACTACGGCGATGCGCTTGAGGCCGGTCGTGCGGATCTGCTGCACGATGGCGGCGGTTTCGTCGTTGTAGCTGGCGCGCACGTGGAAGACGTTGCGTGCAAACGGCTCGCGCAGCGCCATCGCACCGGAGTAGGGCGCGAAGAACGGCACGCCTGCGGGCGTGGCCAGCTTGAGCGCAGCCAGGCTGGTCGGCGTACCGACGTAGCCGAACAGCGCGAAGACCTTGGTGTTATCGATCAGCGTCTTGGTATTGCGCGCGGCGGCATCAGGCTCGTAGAAATCGTCGAGCACCTTGAGTTCGATCTTGCGGCCGTTGACGCCGCCCGCTGCGTTGACTGCGTTGAAGTACAGCTTGGCGCCCAGGTTCATCTGCTGGCCGAGCGCGGCGGCCGGGCCGCTCATCGGTGCGGATTGACCGACGATGATGGTGTCGTTGGTGACGCCGGTTTCTGCCCGGGCGATGCCCGTTGCCGTGCCAATGAAGCCTGCCACGAGCGTGGCCAGCAGCGCGGTAATACTGCGTGATTGCATTGCTCTCCCCCCGAAGAGATTTTGATTCGCTCGGCATCATAGCCAAACAGGCGGGGCAGGCAAACAGAATCGACGCGATTACGGTGTTTTGGATCGTTTTTGAGACACAGAAGCCGTGTGATGTGCTGAGAGCGCCGGTTGCATGCCCGCCGGATGCCCTCCGTCAGCTGGGTTCCACGCGGCGTTTCAGGATGGCCAGCAGCACGGCGGTGATGACGGTGCCGGCCACCAGCGCCACTACGTAGCCGCCCAGGTGTGTGACCGCATTCGGGATCGGCAGCACAAAAGCGCCACCGTGCGGCACGCGCAACTCCACCCCAAACAGCATCGACAGTGCACCGGCGCAAGCGGAGCCCACCACGAGCGCGGGAATCACGCGCAGCGGGTCGCGCGCTGCATAGG
Organism: Ralstonia sp. 24A2; assembly: GCF_051783885.1. NCBI lineage: Bacteria > Pseudomonadati > Pseudomonadota > Betaproteobacteria > Burkholderiales > Burkholderiaceae > Ralstonia > Ralstonia sp. 24A2. Next base: position 15,804 of record NZ_JBPVZD010000001.1, read on the forward strand.
GGATCGCCCCTTCGCTGATGAACGCGAGGCCCAGCACGGCGGTGGCACGTGCGGCCTGGCGTTCGTCGCTGGTAAAGCGCGAGGGGAACAACCATGCGGCCAGTGCGACGCCCAGCGGCGGTGTCATGCCGGCAGCCATGGTGGCGGCCATGGGCGTGTAGACCTGCGCGCCGATCAACCCGGTGCTGAAGGCATAGGCAGCCTTGTTGATGGGGCCGCCCATGTCGAACGCCATCATGCCGCCCAGCAAGGTGCCCAGCGGCACGGCGTTCGCCCCCTGCATGCCGCGCAGCCATTCGGTCAGCGCAGCCAGCAGCGCCGCCACGGGCGCGCCCACCACGTACAGCATCACCAGGCCCGTGAGCAAGCAGCCGAGCACCGGCAGGATCAGCACCGGCTTCAGGCCCTCGAGGTTGCGCGGCAGCTTGAGCCAGCGGTTGAGCGCGTCCGTGCCATAGCCCGCCACGAAGCCCGCGACGATGCCGCCCAGGAAGCCCGCGCCCAGGCTGGCGGCCAGCATGCCACCCACCATGCCCGGCGCAATGCCGGGCCGGCTGGCAATGGAGTACGCAATGTAGCCGGCCAGTGCCGGCACCATCAGCGCAAACGCAGACTTGGCCCCGATCTGGAACAGCGCGCCGCCCAGCGTATGGCGCGCTGCGTCTTCCGTCACGTAGATGCCGCCCAGCGCAAAGGACAGCGCAATCAGAATGCCGCCCGCCACCACGAAGGGCAGCATGAACGACACGCCGGTCATCAGGTGCTTGTACGGGCTGGTGCGTCGCTGTTCGGCGGCGCCGGTGGCGGCGGCAGCGGTGGCCTGCGTTGGTGCTGCCTCGACGGCGGCCTCGGCCAACGCACGGCGGATCAGCGCCTGGCCGTCATGGATGGCGGCCTTCGTGCCGCTACGGAAGACCGCCTTGCCCGCAAAGCGCGACACGTCCACCTGCGTATCCGCCGCGATCAGTACGAGGTCTGCGGCGGCAATGGCGTCGGCCGACAGCGTGTTCTGCGCGCCCACCGAGCCCTGCGTTTCTACGTGGATCGTGTGGCTGAGCGCTGCCGCCGCCTGTGTGAGCGCCTCCGCCGCCATGAAGGTGTGTGCGATGCCGGTGGGGCACGACGTAATGGCGACGATGCGCCGGCTTTGTGCTGCCGCGCGGGGCGTGGCCGATGCACTGCCTTGCATCATGCGTGCGAGCACGGCACGGGCGTCGTCGAGCACTTCGTCAAGCGAGACCTCAAGCGTGCGCGGATTGGCCTGGCGCAAGGCATCGTCCGGCGCGACACCGGCCCATACCACCGCATCGGCTGTGGCGAGCGTGGAGGTGACGACGGCCGAGAGGGTGTCCGGGCTGCGCACGTCGACGTCGAGCTTGTCGCCCGATTCGCGTGCCGCATGGCGCAGGGCCGCGCCGGCGAGCATGGCGCGCGTGGTGCGGCCATCCGCGCCGAGAATTGCCAACAGGTTTGCCATGGTCGGCTCCTTGATGATGTGGACTGCGTGCCTGGGCTGTGTGCCTTCAAGCCACGCGTTGCATGCGCACGGCGGCGGCCTGCTCGCGCACTTTGGCGGGCGGGGGCAGGTGCGGGCCAATGCGCTGCAGCTTGCAGGCCGCAAACGCCACCGACAGGCGCACGGTGTCTTCTGTGGTGGCACCGGCATGCCAGCCGGCCAGCACGCCGGCCACCATGGCATCGCCCGCGCCAACCGTGCTGGCCGCGCGCACCGGTGGCAGGCTGGCCTGCCACGTGCCCTCGGTAGTGACGAACAGCGCGCCGTCTTCACCCAGCGAGACGATCACCTGCGCCACCCCGCGTGCCTGGATGCCGCGCGCGGCGTCGATCACGTCGGCCAGCGTGGGCAGCGCGGCGCCGGCCCACGCCTCCAACTCGTGGCGGTTCGGCTTGACGGCCGTGGGGAGTGCGTCGCGTGGTGCGGCGAGTGCCTGCGTGAGGGGTGCGCCGCTGGTATCGAGCAACGTTCGCATGCCGCGCTGGTTCAACTGCGCGAGCAACTGCACGTAGGTGTCTGCGGGCAGACCGCTCGGCAGGCTGCCGCACAGTGCCACGCCAGCCACGTCGGCGCCACGGGTGATGGTGTCGATGCGTTGGATCAGCGTTTCCAGATCGGCTGCAGTGGCGGCAATGCCGGGCAGGTTGATGTCGGTGGTCTGCCCGTCGGCCTGGTCGCTGATCTTGATGTTGGTGCGGTTGCTGCCCGGCACGCGACAGAAGCCGTCCAGCACGCCCTTGCGCGCGAATAGGGCTTCGAACAGCTCGGCATTGGCGTCGCCCAAGAGGCCGGTGGCCATTACGGGCACTTGCCAATCGGCCAGGCAGCCGGCCACGTTGACGCCCTTGCCGCCGGCCTGTTGCGTGACGCTGTGGCCGATGTTGACGCGGCCGCGCTCCAGCCGCTCCAGCACGACGGTCATGTCGATGGCGGGGTTGAGTGTGACGGTGACGATGCGCGCGTTGTTGCTCATGTTCATGCTGCGGCCATCTCCTTGCTGGTGGTGGCCTGTGTCGGCAGGCTGGCTTCCAGCGCGCGCACATCGGCTGCCGAGGCGCAGGCGAGGGCACGCTCGGCCAGCGCGGAGAGTGCCGAGAAATGCGTCTCGCGCAGCCGCGCCTTGACGGGCGCGATGTCGCGCGGGCTCATCGACAGCTCATGCACGCCCAGGCCGGTGAGCAGCAGCGCACCGAACGGGTCGCCCGCCAGCCCGCCGCACACGCCCACCCAGCGGTCGTGGCGCGCGGCGCCTTGCACCGTCTGGCGAATCAGGCGCAGCACGGCCGGGTGCAGGCTGTCGGCTTCCGCCGCGAGGTCGGGGTGCTGGCGGTCGATCGCCAGCGTGTATTGCGTGAGGTCGTTGGTGCCGATGGAGAAGAAGTCGACGTGCTCAGCCAGCCGATCGGCCAGCAGCGCGGCGGCCGGCACCTCCACCATGATGCCCAGCGGCACGGCAGGCGCACCGACTTCTGCGCGGATGCGCTCGCAGGCGGCGCGCAGGGCGATCACCTCGTCCAGCCCGGCAATCATCGGGAACATGATCGACAGGGCGCTGCCATCACCGCAGTCACGTGCAGCGCGGTAGAGCGCGCGCAACTGCGGCTCCATCAGATCGGGCCGGCGCAGCAGCAGGCGGGCGCCGCGCACGCCCAGGAAGGGGTTCTCTTCCTTGGGCAGGTTCAGGTGCGGCACCTGCTTGTCACCGCCGATGTCGAGCGTGCGCACGATCAGGGGGCGGCGAGGGTGACTATCAAGCGCGCGGAGCATGTCGGCGTAGACGGCGTATTGCGCGTCTTCATCGGGGGTGTGGTCGCGCTCCAGGAAGAGGAATTCGGTGCGCATGAGGCCCACGCCTTCCGCGCCGAGCGCGATGGCTTCCGTGGCCTGCGCGGGCAGGTTGACGTTGGCGGCGATCTCCACCGTGTGGCCGTCGCGCGTGCGTGCCGGCTGGCCGCGTTCGGCTTGTTCGCGCTGCGTGCGCGCGGCGTCCTCCTGCAGCCAGGCGCGTGCGCTGGCGATGTTGGCGGCATCGGGATCGAGCACGAGCCGCCCGCCCGTGCCGTCAACGATGGCCTGCGTGCCGGGCGCCACATCCAGCACCGCAGGGCCCGCCGCCACCACGGCAGGGATGCCCAGCGTGCGCGTGAGGATGGCGGTGTGCGAGGTCGGCCCGCCCTGCGCGGTCACGATGCCGATGATGCGTTGCGTGTCCAGCGCGGCGGTGTCCGACGGCGACAGATCGGCCGCGACGAGGATGCACGGCGTGTCGGGCAGCGCTTGCGCCGCGCTGCGCAGCGTCGGGTCGAGATGGCCTAGCACCCGGCGGCCCACGTCGCGCAGGTCAGCCGCGCGTGCGGCCAGCAGCGGGTTGCCTAGGGCCGCGAGCCGTTCGGCCAGGCGCTCCACCGCGTGATGCCAGGACCACGCCACGCCGTGGCCTTCCACCATGGTTTGGCAGGTGAGGGTCATGAGGTCGGTGTCGCCCAGCAGTTCGGCTTGCGCCTTGAAGATGCCGGCTTCGGCATCGCCCAGGCGGGCAGCGGTGTCGCGGGCGAGGGCGGCCAGTTCGGCGTGCGTAGCGGCCAAAGCCTGGTCGAGCAGATCGCCGCCCGTGGTAAGCGCGACCGGGTGGTCGGGCACCACCGCCGCGCCATGCTGCAACACGTGGATGGTGCCGATCGCCAGCCCCGGGCTCGCGCCGATACCGCCGATGGCGGGCAACGCGGCGTCGGGCTGCCAGCCGTGCGCGGTCTGGCGCGTGCGTGCGGCTTGACTGTCGCGGGCGGCCTGGGCGCGCTCCTGCGTGGTCAGGCTGCGGATGGTGTGTTGCAAGGCGTCGAGCGCCGCGCTGGCATCCGGCCCTTCCGCCGAGAGCGTTAGCTTAGCGCCTGCGGCCACGCCCAATTGCAGCAGCGCCACGAGGTTCTTGGCATCCGCCGTTTCGTCGCCGTGGCGGATCTGGATGCGCGCGGCAAAGCGGCGTGCGGCCTCCACCCACTGCGCGGCCGGGCGCGCGTGCAGGCCGCTCGGGTAGTCGAGCGTGAGTGTGCGTTGCTCGGCCAGATCGGTGCCGGGGGCGCTGGCGGCCGGGGCGGGCGTGTCGCTTGAGAGCGCGGCGACGATGTCCTCGGCGTTGTGTGTGGTGAAGAGTTGCTGCAGCCGCACCTCGTCGTTCAGCAGGCGCGTGAGACGGCGCAGCAGCGCGATGTGCTCGTCGGATTGCGCGGCAATCGCAAAGACCAGGTGCGTGATTTGCCCCGGGTGCCATTCCAGCCCCTCGGGAAACTGCAGCACGGCAATGCCCGTCTGCCGGATCAGGTGGCGGTCTTCGCCCATGCCGTGCGGAATGGCGACCCCATGGCCGAGGAAGGTATTGGCCACCGTTTCGCGGCGCAGCAGGCTGTCGATATAGGCGGGGTCGATGCAGCCGGATTCCGCCAGCAACTGGCCGGCGGCGCGGATGGCGCTGTTCTTGTCGGTGGCGGACTGGTGCAGACGGATGCGTTCGGCGCAGATCAGGGCGGAAGCCATGCGGCGGGGTCTCCTGCGGCTGCCGCGCTCTCAGGGCGCGGCATGCGTGTCGTCAATGATGGCGAATTGAAATCGATTACAGTTGGAGTGTCAATGTGCGATGCGGCGCAAAGTGACGGGTATGGCAATGTTTACGGGGTTTTCCCTGAGCATCGCCGGCATTGGTGGGGTGTCGACTTTCGCTATCATGCAGTTTTCTGTGGAAACGATTTCAGCATGACGGTTCGGATCAAGGATGTCGCAGCGGCGGCGGGGGTGTCGGTGGCGACCGTGTCGCGGGCGCTGGCCGGCGGCCCGGTGAGCGACGCGCTGCGCCGGCGGGTCAATGCGGCGGTGGCGGCGTCCGGCTATCGGCCGAACCTGTCGGCGCGGCGGCTGCGCTCGCAGCAGGCGCAGACCGTTGGACTGATCGTGTCGGACATCCGCAACCCGTTCTTCACCGGCGTCAGCCGCGCGGTGGAGGACGCCGCCTACGCCTCCGGCCTGCGTGTGATCCTGTGCAACACCGACGAAGACCCCGAGAAGGAGGCGATGTACCTGCGCCTGATGGAAGAGGAGCGCGTGACTGGCGTGATCCTGTCGCCCACGCGCGGCATTGCCGAGGCGCCGCAATCGGTGGACCTCGGCTACCCGGTGGTGCTGATCGACCGTGCCGGCCCGGCATGCGGCGTCGACGCCGTCGTGCTCGACAATTGGCAGGCCGCGCAAGGGTTGGCCGAGCACTTGGCCGCGCAGGGCTATCGCCGCATCGGCGGGCTGTTCGGGCGCACCAGTAGTACAGGCGCTGAGCGCCAGGCCGGGTTTGCCTCCGCACTGGCGCGCCATGGTCTGACTGTCGAGTCGCGCCTTATCCTGCCCACCGCCGAAGCGGCCGAAGCCGAGACGCTGGCGTGGCTATCCGCCGGCGAGCACCCCGACGCACTGGTCGCCAGTAACGCGCAATCGCTGCTCGGTGTGCTGCGGGCGCTGCGTCGCCTGTCGCTGGAAGTGCCGCGCGATATTGCCGTGGCGGGGTTCGACAATGAGCCCTGGACGGAACTGGCCGGCCCCGGCATCACCGTGATCGAGCAGCCGGTGTACGACATTGGCCGCATGGCAATGACGATGCTGCAGGAGCGGCTGGCGCAACCTGACTTGCCAACGCGGCGCGTGTTGCTGACGGGCCGGCTGGTCACGCGTGGGTCGACGCCGCTGCGCAAGGTCTAGCGCGATTACAATTTCCGGATTACAGCGGCTGTGTTGACGACCCGGCCGCCACCCCACTCCGGAGTCACCTGATGTCCACCCAAGTCATCCGTGCCGCCTGCCCGCACGATTGCCCCGACACCTGCGCCTTGCTCGTCACCGTGCAAGACGGCCGCGCCACGCGTGTGCAGGGCGACCCGGATCACCCGACCACGCAGGGCGTGCTCTGCACCAAGGTCAACCGCTACGCGGAACGCACCTACCACCCGAACCGCCTGCTCACGCCGATGAAGCGTGTGGGTGCGAAGGGCGAGGGTAAGTTCGCACCGATCTCGTGGGACGAGGCGCTCGACACCATCGCAACGCGCTTGGGCGAGATCGCATCGCGCAACCCGCAGGCCATCCTCCCATACAGCTACGCCGGCACGATGGGTCTGGTGCAGGGCGAGAGCATGGCCGCGCGCTTCTTCCACAAGCTGGGTGCATCACTGCTCGATCGCACGATCTGCGCATCGGCCGGCGCGACGGCACTGCGCTACACGTACGGCGCGAGCCTCGGCATGGACATCGAGCACGTGCAGGACGCCAAGCTGATCCTGATCTGGGGCGCCAACCCCATCGCCTCGAACCTGCATTTCTGGACGCGCGCGCAGGAAGCGAAGCGCAACGGTGCCACGCTGGTCGCCATCGACCCGTATCGTTCGCTGACAGCCGAGAAGTGCCATCGCCACCTGGCCGTGCGCCCGGGCACCGATGCGGCGCTGGCACTGGCGATGATCCATGTGCTGATCCGCGAAGACCTGCTCGATCACGACTACATTGCCAACCACACGCTGGGCTTTGACGCGCTGCGCGAGCGCGCGCAGCAGTACACGCCGGAATACGCGGCCTCGCTGTGCGGCATCGACGCGGCTGACATTGAGTGGCTCGCCAAGCTGTACGGCACGACGGTCGTGCGCGACAAGCAGCCGGCGGCCATCCGCTTGAACTACGGCATGCAGCGCGCCCATGGCGGCGGGCAGGGCGTGCGCGCAGCGGCGTGCCTGCCGTCGCTGGTGGGGGCGTGGCGTAACAAGGCGGGCGGGCTGCAATTGTCGACCTCGGGCTTCTTCCCGGTCGACAACGCCAAGCTGCAGCGGCCCGACCTGCTGCCAAGCTGGCCTGCCGTACCGCGCACCATCAACATGAGCACCATCGGCGATGCGCTGCTTCATGTGGGCGATGCGTCGTTCGGCCCGAAGGTCGAGGCCGTGATCGTCTACAACAGCAACCCCGTCGCCGTGGCGCCGGACTCGCGCAAGGTGGCGGCTGGCTTTGCGCGCGAAGACCTGTTCACCGTGGTGCTGGAACACTTCCAGACCGACACCGCCGACTACGCCGACATCCTGCTGCCCGCCACCACGCAGCTCGAACACGTGGACGTGCACAAGGCCTACGGCCACACCTATGTGCTGGCCAACAACGCCGCCATCGCGCCGATGGGCCAGTCGCTGCCGAACACGGAGATCTTCCGCCGTCTCGCGCAGCGCATGGGCTTTGCTGACGCCTGCTTTGCCGACTCGGACGATGAGATTGCCGCCCAGGCCATCCGTCGTGACGACCCTGTCGCCGCGCACATCGACTGGGCCACGCTCAAGCGCGAGGGGTGGCAGAAGCTCGCGCATCCGGCTGCACCGCTTGCGCACGGCGGCTACCGCACGCCGTCCGGGCGCTGCGAGTTCTATTCCGAGTTGATGGCGAAGGACGGCCTGGACCCGCTACCCGGCTACGTGCCGCCGTACGAATCGGCCATCAGCACGCCGGAGCTGGCCAACCGCTACCCGCTGTCGATGATCTCGCCGCCGGCGCGCAACTTCCTCAACTCGACGTTCGTCAACGTCGACAGCCTGCGCAGCACCGAGGGCGAGCCGCACCTCGATATCCACCCCGACGACGCCCAGGCGCGCGGCGTGGCTGATGGCGAACTGGTCCGTATCTTCAACGATCGCGGCACCATGCAGGCCCGCGCCCGCGTGACGGATCGCGCCCGGCGCGGCGTGGTGGTCGGCTTGTCGATCTGGTGGAAGAAGCTGGCGCCCGACGGCACCAACGCCAACGAGCTGACCAGCCAGCGCCTGACCGACATGGGTCGCGCGCCGACGTTCTACGACTGCCTGGTGGAGGTTGCGCCGGCAGCGAAAGCGGCCTGACGGGGTATTGATGCGGGCCATGCGCGCGCTATGCCTCGTGGTGTTGCTGGCTGCGTCGGCGTTGCTGGCCGGCTGCGAAACCGTCGGCTATTACTACCAGTCGGTCACCGGGCACCTGTCGTTGATGGCGCAGCGGCAGTCGCTTGACGACGCCATCGCCGGCGCACGCGAAGCGCACAACGACAAGCTCGCCTCACGCCTGGAGGATGCCCGCAGCATCCGCATCTACGCCTCGCGCGAGCTGGGGCTGCCCGACAACGGCAGCTACCGCGTCTACGCCAACCTCAAGCGCCCCTTCGCGGTGTGGAACGTGTTTGCCGCGCCGGAGCTGTCGGTCAAGCTCAAGGAGTGGTGCTTCCTGGTGGTCGGCTGCGTCACGTATCGCGGCTACTACGACCGCAATGCCGCCACAGCCTACGCCGACACGCTGCGCGCGCAGGGCCTGGACGTGGATGTGGCCGGGATTCCTGCGTATTCCACACTGGGTTATTTCGATGACCCGCTGCTCAACACCTTCGTCGGCCTGCCCGAGGGCGAGCTGGCGCGGCTGATTTTTCATGAGCTGGCGCACCAGGTGGTCTACGCCAAGGGCGATACGGCCTTCAACGAATCCTTCGCTACCACGGTCGAGACGATTGGCGTTGAACGCTGGTTGGCTGATGCTGCAACGCCCGAAATCCGTGCGGAATACGCCACGTATGACGCCCGCCGCGTACAATTCCGCGCCCTGTTGCTGGACTATCGCAACCGGCTCGAAACGCTGTACGCCAGCCCCGTATCAGACGATGAAAAGCGCGCCGGCAAACGTGCCATCTTCGCGAGCCTGCAGGCGGACTACGCCAAGCTCAAAGCAAGCTGGGGCGGTTATACCGGCTACGACCGCTGGTTTGCGCAGCCGCTGTCGAATGCGCATCTGGGCGCAGTGGCGAGTTATCTGGAGTGGGTGCCGGCGTTCACGGCGCTGTATCACCGTGACGGCGGGGATTGGGCGCGCTTCTACGCCGACGTCAAAACCATGGCGCGTGAGCCCAAGCCCAAGCGTGAAGCTGCGCTGCGGGCATTGGCGCCGCCGACGCTGATCGGCGCGGATGGTGCGGCTACGCAAAAGTGATGCCAGCGGCGGTTTCTGCACCCCTTTCAAGCGTGTCTGATGGGCTGAGGGAACCGTCTAAGTTATTGTTTTGACACAAACATCCGCGTACGATGCGGAAAAAATCGAACGACCATTCGAAAAAATCGACAATCGCCAGGAGACACGCCCATGGATAAACCGTGGCTGAAGCAGTACCCCGCTGGGGTGCCCGCCGAGATCGACGCGTCGCAGTATCGATCGCTGGCCCATCTGCTTGAAGATTCCTTTCAGAAGAACCGCAATCGCCGCGCTTTCGAGTGCATGGGCAAGGTCCTGACCTACGGCGAGATCGATACGCTGTCGCGTCAACTGGCGGCCTGGCTGCAGTCGCGTGGCCTGGCACCCGGCGCCCGCGTCGCGTTGATGATGCCCAACGTGCTGCAGTACCCGGTGGCGCTGGCTGCCGTGCTGCGCGCCGGCTACGTGGTCGTCAACGTTAACCCGCTCTACACCCCGCGCGAACTGGAACACCAGCTCAAGGACAGCGGCGCTGAAGCCATCGTCATCCTGGAGAACTTTGCGACGACGCTGCAGCAGGTGCTACCCAACACACCGGTCAAGCACGTTGTGGTGGCCAGCATGGGCGATCTGCTCGGCGGTCTCAAGGGCATGCTGGTCAACTTCGTCGTCCGCAGCGTCAAGAAGATGGTGCCGGCGTGGGAGTTGCCCAACTGCATCCGCTTCAACACCGCCATGGAAGAGGGCGCCAAGCTGACGCTCAAGCCGACCTCCGTCGGCCCCGACGATGTGGCCTTCCTGCAATACACGGGCGGTACCACTGGCGTGTCGAAGGGCGCGACACTGCTGCACCGGAACATCGTTGCCAACGTGCTGCAGTCCGAAGCGTGGATGAACCCGGCGCTCACCAAGCCGGGCCGTGATGGCCGCATGCTGGCCGCCGACGAAGAGATCGTCACCATTACCGCGCTGCCGCTGTATCACATCTTCGCGCTGACGGTGTGCTGCCTGCTGTCGATGCGCAAGGGCGGGCTGGCGGTGCTGATCCCGAACCCGCGCGACATCCCGGGTTTCATCAAGGTGCTCAAGCAGTACCGCTTCCACATGTTCCCGGCCGTGAACACGCTGTACAACGCGCTGCTGAACAACCCGGAATTCAAGAGCGTCGACTGCTCCAACCTGCGCGTGGCCAACGGCGGCGGCATGGCGGTGCAGGAAGCCGTGGCCAAGAAGTGGCTGGAAGTGACGGGCTGCCCGATCATCGAAGGCTATGGCCTGTCGGAAACCTCGCCGTCAGCCATCTGCAACCCGACCAATACCGACAAATTTTCGGGCACGGTCGGCCTGCCGATTCCGGGCACCGAAATCGCCATCCGTGACGACGAAGGCCGCGATCTACCAATCGGCCAGGCGGGCGAAATCTGCATCCGCGGTCCGCAGGTCATGGCCGGCTACTGGAAGCGTCCGGACGAAACCGCCAAGGTCATGTACGCCGACGGCTTCTTCAAGACCGGTGACGTGGGCGTGATGGACGAGCGCGGCTACACCAAGATCGTCGATCGCAAGAAGGACATGATCCTGGTGTCGGGTTTCAACGTGTACCCGAACGAAGTCGAGGGTGTGGTGGCAATGTGCCCGGGCGTGCTGGAAGTGGCCGCCGTGGGCGTGCCCGACGTGCACTCGGGCGAGGTGGTCAAGCTGTTCGTGGTGCGCCGTGATCCGACGCTCACCGAGGAGAAGCTGCAGGAGTTCTGCAAGGAACAGCTCACCGGCTACAAGCGCCCGAAGTTCATCGAGTTCCGCAACGAGCTGCCGAAGACCAACGTCGGCAAGATCCTGCGCCGTGAACTGCGCGACGAGGCGATGAAGAAGCGTGCCTGAGTCTGCGTAGTTGCAAAGAAAAAGCCGCGACTCGTCGCGGTTTTTTTTTTCGATTGTTTGCTGTCGTGCAGGGTCAACAAATGGCTCTTACCTACCCCGTATGCCAGGATCACTTCTCAGGTCGCGCCGCATAGATGTTGCCAAACAGGTTGAAGCAAATGACGTTGCTCATCGGGCAGAAGAGAAAACCATCTGCCCAGTCCGAAGTCGTTCGGCGCTCCTTCTCTGGAACGTTGAGCCATAGGGGAATGTCGGTCAGGTAGAACGCTAGTCCCTGAGGTGTGATACGGGAGATGGATAGAAGATCACCCAGTTGGGACAGGTATGAGAGAACTGGTGGTGTGTCTCGAAGCTGGAGTTCGAAGTCACCGAGTTCGTGTAGCTCATCCAAAGTGGTGACAGCTGCAAGACCAGACGCATTCAGCCACGTGATGGTGTGTTCCGTATCTGCCTCGGTATTCGGGCGGAATTTCGCCTGTAGCGACATAACGTTTTAAACGTTGTGGGTGATATTCCCCGGTCTTCAGTTGGGTTATATCGTCGTGCCGCCCGCACTCGTGGATGTGGTCAAGCCAGGCAAGGCGCTGATCGACCGCCGAACGGCGTCAATGCCACAACGGGTGCTCGCCGATTTCATCTCCGAAGGGCATTTTCACCGTCACGTCAAGCGAACGCGGGAGCTCTACAACGAGAGGCGGCAGGTTCTGCTGGACGCGGTGCGAAGCCGCCTGAGTGGAGGTCTGGAGCCCGGCCCGTTCAACGCCGGAATGCAGATCGCCCTCGCCTTCCAGAGCAAGGTAGACGACGTCGAATTCTCGAAGCTGGCCGCCGAAAGAAACTTGTCTGTGCTCCCGCTTTCGATTTGCTATGCATCAAGTGCCGCGCGCTGGTCCCCTCCCGCGTCCGGACTTCTGCTTGGTTTCGCCTGTGTTCCACCGTCGGAGATACGCGAAGGGGCAACGGTCTTGCAACAGATGTTGGAAGCCAATTCCGCAAGAGCCTGAAATCTCGCCCGGCGATTGCGCCGAGTTCGTAGTTGGTGCGAGGTGGTGGGGAGGGATACGACGCGATTTTCGCGTCGTCTGCTCACTACTAGACATAGGGACCTCTCGGGGATGGATGAAAGGCCCGTCTTTCGTCGCTAGTCGGATACAACGACCCCGCTTGATGCAAGTTGCCATAAATGTGCACGACGTATACTATTGAACGAAGTGCATTTCATGTTGTTGCCGGCTGAGCCGATTGACACCTGTGGCAGGACCTGACGCTACGCGAGACCTCTGATACCCCTTGGAGCCACATCAGTGCATCAAACGCTATCGACCTCACTCAGTGTCATTTACGACCTTGGCTTCGCCTTGTTCCATTTGACCTTCTGGTCTTGGCTCAAGTGGCCGCAGTCACTCAGGAACAGCGGGAGGCTCAATCAGAGCATTACCCAGACACTTAACGTGATGCTGAGTTACGTGCTCGCCGTTTATGGGGTGTCGCTCGGCTTGGCCACTGCACCAATCCAGGGGTCGCTTGCGCTGTCAGGAGGCGGATTTTGGCTGCTGAGGACGATTGCACAACCCACTCTGTTTGCCAGAACACGTTTGAGTTGGATCATGGTTGCAGTGTTCGCTCTTGGAGCAGGCCTGCACGTCGCCACGTATCTCACCTCCGTAGAGATGGACACCACGATGATGTCGTCCGGGAACCCACATCCATGACGCTCGATTTCAAGAGGTGACGACCTATCCCAATGCAGGAGCAAGAACACTCGCCACCTCACTTCTGGCTGCTGAGCTTGCTTGGCTTGTGGAGTCTTCCTGAAACGCTGCCGTACATCATCATGAATGCAAGCCAACTCCTTCAACACGCGCACGAAATCGTCAGCAATTGCACGCTCTGTTTTGTGTCTTCCAACGATGCTTCCGGTCAGATCAACTCCAGAGTCGTTGAAATTCTGGAGATCGGGAACGACCTCACGATTCGTTTCATGACTGACTCGAGAACTCGCAAGGCGTTGGAGATTCACGCAGGGAAGATGGTCAGCCTGTCCTTCCTCAGCATGACTGACCGAGGGTACGTAACGATTGGGACCCTCCCCACAGTCTCCGCCGAGACCGCACTGAAACAACGCATCTGGAAGGAATCGCTGCGCACCTGGTTCCCCAACGGGCCGGACGACCCCCATGTGATCACTGTGACCTGCGAGCCCACTTGGGTTGAACTGTGGTCACGCATGCGGGGGATTGCGCCCGCTCCACTGGGCCTCAATTCGGTGCGACTGACGCGGAGCGATAACGACTGGAAAGCACATCAAACGTTTCCCACCGATGGCGAACCATTGCGGCTCTGACAACCCGCGAGGCTAACTATTCGCTGCAGGCCGACAGCCCTGACAGGCCACGACCAACATTCAAACGGTAGGCAAGGAGCCACATGCTTTCGATCACACCATTCCTGACTCTTCTCAAAGAGGGAAAGCTACGAACGGCAATACGGGCAAATGCGCTGTATCGACCGTTCTACACGCTCACTTACTTAGCCGCCCTGAAGCATTGTGGAGCGATGGATCAGCTATCGTCTGGCCCAGCGCCTTTCAAGAAACTTGCATTGGTTTATGCGGGTAATGCAAAGACGGCGGAAGCGTTGGAAAGTTGGTTACAGATGGGCTGCAGGCTGAAGGTACTCGCCTTGACTGACGAAGGTTATGTGCTTACCGGATTGGCTAGAAAGCTGTCACTGCCAGAGAACGACGCGACTCTGGCACTGCTGCAAGAGGTTGGAAGCCTGCACTATCGCCTCATCACAGAAACACCGGAGAAGCTCCGCAAAGGTGAGTTGTGGCCGCTCGACAACCAGAATGGTTCACTGACTGCACGATCTTCTCGCGCACTGGAGCCGTTTGTTTTAGAGGCCATCAAACGATACCTGCCCAGTTCACGGCCCTGCAAGTTGCTTGAAATTGGTTGTGGCTCTGGGGTCTACATCCGACATGCTGCGGCGCGCAACCCACTCTTGACCGCGGTCGGTCTGGAATTGCAAGAAGGCGTAGCCCAGGTCGCAAGAGAGAACCTGAAAGACTGGGGAATCCACAACCATGTCGACATTGATGTCGGGGATATACGAACGACACCTGTCACGCCCGATTTTGATGTAGCTACGCTCCATAACAACATCTACTACTTCGCCGTCGATGAAAGAATTCGAGTCCTTGAAAGGATTAGAAATTTCCTAAAACCAGACGGTTCTCTACTACTCACCACATGCTGCCAAGGCGGCAATCTTGGTATCGATGCGCTGAACCTTTGGGGGGCCTCCAATTTGCACGGCGGGAGACTGCCTGAAAAGGCGGAGATGATTGATCAGTTAAAACAGGCCGGGTACAAAGAAATCGATTCTATACGGCTGATTCCCGGCGATAGTTTCTACGCTTTCAGCGCTCGCAAATGAACGCGCCTCGCCACGGGGAGGACACTGGACGGGAGACTGTATGCAGAGCATACAATTTCGCGTCGTATATCAGATAGAGGGACTTGCGCCATGAAATCCACACCCGACGAGTTGGGGCGTCGCGAACGCAAGCGCAAGCAGATGCTGGAGCATCTAGCCAACACAGCAGCGAACCTGTTTGAATCTCTAAGCTACGAGTCCGTGACGATGGAGCGGATTGCTGAGGAGGCAGACGTCGCAAAACGGACGCTATACAACCACTTCCCGACCAAAGAGGCCCTTCTTGCATACTGGATCGACGCTGAATTGGAACGAGACTTGGCCAGCCTACAGAGCAGCATTGCCAGATGCAAAACGTTCCGTTCGCGCATCACGTGTGTATTGCGCGCGTCGGCAGAATGGTGCGAGAAGCACCCTGACCACCTGATGGCCTATCTTCGGCATCGGCTCCTCAGCGTCGGTGCGCCAGACACCCAGAATGTCCACTCAGACAGCAGTGACATCGCTCTCGCATGGCAGCATCTCATTGCTGCCGGTCAGCAAAGCGGCGAACTCAGTAAAGAGTCTCCCGCTGATCAGCTCGCCACTTGGTTTCACCACCTATACCTAGGGGCATTGCTACGCTGGCTGAACGTACCGGGCCTGTCTCTTGAGAACGAATTTCGCTCCATCACCACACTCTTCATCGAGGGGGCTGGCGCAAGAAGGTAATGCAGTGCGAATCGCGCCATCCAAGCACGTCGCTACGCCCGCGACTCCATCGGGAGCCACTACCAGTGTGCCAATGTCGGAACCTCTAGGAGCGCCCCCATGACAGCCAATACGCTCATGCTCATCAGCGCCGGATACCTGCTTTGTGTCGGCATGCTGCATCTCGTCCTGACCTTGACCGGCAAGCTGAACCCTCAAGATCCGGATCTTCGCGTGCGTATGAAGCAAACCCCACTCGCCCTGCTAAAGCGCACCGACATGTGGAGCTGCTGGACTGGGTTCAATGCGAGCCACAGTATTGCGCTGATGCTCTTCGGGTTGTTCTATGGTTTTCTTGCTGCGAAACACAGCCAACTGCTTTTCGGTTCGTCGTTCCTACTCGCTGTCGGCCTGACCACGATCGTCAGCTTTGTTGTGCTTGGCACGGTGTACTGGTTTCGCCGGCCTCCATACATTGTTCTTGGCGTCCCATTGGCAAGCTATGTTGCTAGCCTATTCCTGGCAGGAAACTCACTAACGTGAGCCTCTCTGACCGAGGTTGTCGATATAGTCCCGTTTGCGCTCTCGCGACACATCCACGTCAATGGAAGGCGATGGAAAACCCTCGACAGACCGGCTCAGGCCATCCGAAGCTGAACCGGTAGCACAACACAGTTCGTGCGTGATCTCATCCGTGCTCATATGCCCACGATCACCTGCCGATTTTGTTCGCAGACGCGCCGCACTGCCTCGATATCGTGGGGCGTCGGCAGCGCAGCCATCGCGCGAAAGAATGCGTCATGACCTGCCGGCGCGGATATCAGCAGCAAGCGTGCATCCCCGTCTGCCTGATTGTTGAAGCCGTGCACGTCGCCGCGCGCGACCGTAACCACTGCTCCCGGGGATACGTTCTGAACGGTCTCGCCGATCTGGAATTCGAGCAAGCCCTCCAGCACGACAAAGGTCTTGTCCTCGTCCAGTGAGCGATGCGCGGGTGCACCTCCGCGTGTTCCGATTCGCATTTCCATCACTGTGTATGGAGCGTCGATACCGCCCGTGTCTGCGTCGGCCGTTCCGGCGATCACGCGGGTCTGCATGTTGGCGAAGGATAGTACGCCCGAGGGCGTGAAGATGGCGGTTTTCATGGGAGTGGTCACGCGTGGTTGGAAGCGCCAGTCTGCACCCTCGCGACAACTTCGATAAGACCGCTAGAATGGCGGCTTCCGTCAACGGAATGGACAATGGATATCAATGGCTCGCTGGCGTTCGTAGCTGTCGTAGATTGCGGCTCGTTCGCCGCCGCCGCGCGCGAGCTAGGTGTACCGCGCTCGACCGTCAGTGCACGCGTTGCAGCACTGGAGGCGCGACTCGGCGTGCGTTTGCTGCGGCGCTCGACCCGCCGGATTGCACTGACAGACGAAGGCGAGGCATGGCACGCCAGCGTTGCGAGTGCCATTGCGACATTGCGCGACGCCGAGCAACGCGGCCTCAGCCGAGGCGAGACGCTGTCTGGCACGATCCGCCTGAGTGTGCCGCTCGACTTCCCGGACGCCGTGCTAGCCGATGCCATTGCCGCCTTTCTCGACAGCCACCCGCGAGTGCGCGTCGAGGTACACGCCAGCAACGACGTGGTGGATTTCGTCGGTGACAAGTTTGATCTCGCGATACGCGGAGGCAAGCCGGGGAGCAA
This sequence comes from Ralstonia sp. 24A2, assembly GCF_051783885.1. NCBI lineage: Bacteria > Pseudomonadati > Pseudomonadota > Betaproteobacteria > Burkholderiales > Burkholderiaceae > Ralstonia > Ralstonia sp. 24A2. The sequence goes on from NZ_JBPVZD010000001.1 coordinate 33,017, forward strand.
CGACGCAGTCGCCCGGCGCATCGCCAGTTTCCGCATGGGCGCATTCGCCAGCCCGGCATGGCTCGCAAGACGCGGCGATGGTGATCGCGCTGACCGCACGGCGACAGTGTCCGACTCATTCGCCCAGCTCGGCTCGCTCGCTTTTTCCCCTCGCGCCGATCGCGCCGCGGGCGCGCAGGCGAGGGTCGTGGCGAACAGCCTTGGTTTGCTAAAACAGATGGCGATACGTGGCAAGGGCGCGGCGACGTTGCCCGTGCATCTGTGTGCGGACGCGCTTGCAGCCGGCACGCTGGTGGAGATTCCCCCACCACTGCAGGACGCCACTCTGCAGGGTCTCTACATCGTTTACCCATCGCGGGGCGACATGAGCCCCCGAGCGCGTGCTTTCGCGCAACACCTTGGCGATACGCTGGAACGAATCGCGGTCGCAGTGCAAAGCCTGCTGAGGACGGGGTGGGGCGACAACCCGGAACTTGCAGCCCTAATCAATAAGGCACAGCGCGCCTTGAGTGAGTTGAATGACTGCTTTCGGCGAGCTCGAAGGTCAGCTTCGGGTCGAACTGGGACGCACGCCTCTCCTTTGAAATCATGTTTCCGATTTCCTCAACTCTTGCATTGCAGCATGCAATGAGGGCATCAACCAGCAAATGCGGATACCCGATCTTTTTTTGGTGATGGCCGATAGCTTCCCCGCCCGTCCTCGGGGAAAGCGCCAAGATGTTCTTATCGTTATTGTTGCTTCACCGCTGCCAGGACATCCCAGTCTCGTGGATCGAGTTGGCACCCCTCGAGGGTGAGCTGCACATACACGCCCAGCGCGTCGATGAACCCCGCGCGATAGTCCAACGGCAGCAGGCCGACGTTGTAGTCGATCTGCTTACGCAGCAAGGTCGGCTGGAACTCGCGGTTCCGGTAGACCGTTTTCTGCGTCTGTTGGAGAAATCGCCGCAAGGCCAGAGCGCCGGCTTCATACTTTCTCGTTGCGTATCGGGGCTGAAATATCGCGGTGCCTGCAGATGCGGCAGATCAGCCGACGTACAGCAGGATGCTGATGAACTGGCACACACTGCCCGCGAGCACGAACAGATGCCAGATGCCGTGGAAGTGCCGCACGCGCTCGTCGAAGAGAAAGAACCCGACGCCCGCGGTATAGAGCGCACCGCCCGCCACCAGCCACCACAGGCCCGGCGCGGGCAGTGCGGCCGCCAGCGGCCCCATGGCAATCAGCACCAGCCAACCCATCACCACATAGATCAGCAGCGAGAACAGGCGCGTGCGGCGGCCGATCCAGAGTTCCTGCGCGATGCCGATGGCCGCCAGCGCCCAGTTAACCCCGAACAGTGTCCAGCCCCAGGGGCCACGCAGCGTGACCAGTGCGAACGGCGTGTAGCTGCCGGCAATCAGCAGGTAGATGGCGCAATAGTCCAGGCGCTGGAAGACGCCCTTGGCCGGGCCGCGCAGGCTGTGATACAGCGTCGAGATGGTGTAGAGCAGGACCAGCGTGGTGCCGTAGACCACGGAGCTGACCACCTTCCAGGCATCGTGGTGCAGCGCCGACGATGTCACCAGCACTGCCATGCCGGCAGCGGCAAGGATGGCCCCGGCCAAGTGGCTGAAGCCATTGAAACGTTCTCCGTGATACATGCGTGGATCTCCGGGAAGGCTCGGTTGGCGCGCATTCGAGCGAATGCAAAGGCGTTATTTTGCACGCGCTCGAACAGCTTTGTCGTGGTGCGCCATGATGTCACGGCCAACCAGGCCTAGAACGGCTCGCTCCCCTACAATCCCTCAATGCCCGGCTCAGCCCTCAAGATCACACCCCATTTGTCCATTCCGGAGTCGGAACTGGTCGAGCGGTTTGTGCGCGCGAGCGGAGCGGGTGGGCAGAACATCAACAAGGTCTCGACGGCGGTGGAACTGCGTTTTGACATCGCCCGGTCGCCTTCTTTGCCGGATGTTGTGCGCGCTCGCCTGTTGGCAAAGCGCGACCGGCGGTTGACCGACGAGGGTGTGTTCGTGATTGATGCGCAACGGTTTCGCACCCAAGACCGCAACCGCCAGGACGCCCGTGAACGTCTGGCCGCGTTCATCGCGACCGGGCTGTCTAGCCCCAAGTCGCGTATTGCCACCAAGCCCACGCGCGCTTCCAAGATCCGCCGTCTGGATGGCAAACGCGCCCGTAGCGACATCAAACGTGGGCGCGCTGGCTCGCACTCTTGGGATTAAGCACGCTGGCTGATAGGTGCGGACTTACATCAAGCTCGCATCCCGCGTCTCGCGCATGCACAGCACACCGATCAGGCTGACGGCCGCGGCCACGGATACATACATGCCCACCCAGCTCAGGCCACCTTGTGAGGCCAGCACCTGCGCGATGTACGGTGCAATCGATGCACCGAGAATGCCGCCCAGGTTGTACGACACGCCCGCGCCCGTGTAGCGCACGTGGGTCGGGAACAGCTCCGGCAGCAGCGCACCCATCGGTGCGAAGGTCACACCCATCAGGAACAGTTCGATGATGAGGAACAGCGCCACCAGCGGCGTCGACCCACTGCCCAGCAGCGGTGCCATCGTGAAGCCCGACAAGATGGCCGCGATGATGCCGACGATCAGCACCGGCTTGCGCCCGAAACGATCCGACGCCAGGGCCGAGATTGGCGTTGCCAGCCCCATGAACACCACCGCCAGGCACAGCAGCCCCAGAAACTCCGGGCGCGAGAAGTGCAGCGTGCTCACGCCATACGACAGCGAGAACACCGTCGAGATGTAGAACAGGGTGTAGCAGACCACCATGGCCAGCGCGCCCAGCAGTGTCGGCCACCAGTGGCGCGACAGCAGTTCGGCAACCGGCACCTTCACGCGTTCCTGCCGATCGATGGCGGCCTGGAAGGCCGGCGTCTCGGCGATCTTCAAGCGCACATACAGGCCCAGTGCCACCAGCACCGCGCTCACCAGGAACGGTACGCGCCAGCCCCAGCTACGGAACTGTTCGTCCGACAGGGCGACCGCCAATCCGAAGAACAGCCCGTTCGAGGCCAGGAAGCCCACCGACGGCCCCAACTGCGGAAACATGCCGAACCATGCGCGCTTGCCTGCGGGCGCGTTCTCAGTGGCCAGCAGCGCCGCGCCGCCCCACTCACCGCCCAGGCCAATACCCTGGCCAAAGCGCAGTACGCACAGCAGAACCGGCGCGAGGGTGCCGATGCTGTCATACCCCGGCACCAGCCCGATCAGCGTGGTCGAGATGCCCATCACGAGTAACGATGCGACCAGCGTCGACTTGCGCCCGATCCGGTCGCCAAAGTGGCCGAATAGGAACGAGCCGATCGGGCGCGCAATGAAGGCGATGCCGAACGTGACGAAGGCTGACAGCGCCTGCGCCGTGGCCGAGCCATGCGGGAAGAACACCGGCCCGATTACCAGCGCCGCGGCGGTGGCATAGACGTAGAAATCGTAAAACTCGATGGCCGTGCCGATGAAGCTCGCAAAGACGATGCGCGAGCGACTCGTCTGGGTGGCGGCGTCGGCGGCGGGTGCCGCCAAGGTCGAGGGCGTCGAAGAGGACATGCAGGTCTCCCGTGGAGTTCGCGTTGTTGTCGTTATAGGGGCCGCCCGCCATGCGCCGGCGGCTCGCCAGAGCATAGCGCGCGGCCATGCAAAAAGGCACCCGAAGGTGCCTTCCTGCGCCCGCCAAGGAGAGGGGCGGCGGGCAAAAACAACCGTGCGCGTCAGAACTTGTGGCGCACACCAATCGCCACGCCCAGCTGGCTGTTCGAGTCAGGCGTGATGAAGTACGTCTGCGATGCGGCCGGCAGGTAGCCCACCGACATCTGGCCACCCGGCGTGCTCACGTAGCCGATCGAATCCCAGTTCAGTGACGCGTTACGCGAATAGGCTGCCGTCAGGTACACGTCGGTGCGCTTGGAGAAGTTGTAGTCGGCGATGAAGTTCCACTGTTGCGGGTTGCGCGGATTGACCGTCACGCCGCCGATGGTCGCGTCCTTGATCCTGTCGTAGTAGTACGACAGCGTGAAGCCCAGGGCCGTGGTGGCCTGGTAGTTCACGCCCAGCCAGTAGAGGTCGTCGCGGTGCGGCGTCAGCGCCGGAGTGCCAGACGGCGGCGCCTCGGTGTTGCCGTAGCGGTAGCCGCCCATCACCTTGACCGGGCCCACCGTGTAGCTGGCGGCAACGGCAGCGCGCTTGTCGCGACCGTAGGCGTTGCCCGGTGCTGCGCCGGTGAGTTCCTGCACCGACAGCACCTTCACTTCGTCATATGCCACGCCCAAACCGAACGGGCCGGCAAAGTAGTTGGCGCCGACACCGTAGCCCGAGTTGCCCGTGGTGCTGCCGGCACGCTCGCCGAACGCCCAGTGGCCTTCCACCGTCAGCGGACCAAACGCGCCGGTGTACTTGATCACGTTGTCTTCACGGAAGTTCGGGCCCAGCAGACCGACCACCGGTTCCCACTGCGTGGCGTAACCACTCGGCGAGAAGTTGGCCATCATGTCGAAGATCGTGGTGTAGTGGCGGCCCAGCGTGACCTTGCCCCAGTCACCTTGGAGACCCACGAAGGCTTGGCGCCCGAACAGGCGACCACCTTGTTGCAGCGTGCCGGTGTCCATGCCGAAACCCGATTCCAGCACGAACAGCGCCTTCAATCCACCGCCGATGTCTTCCACGCCGCGCAAGCCCCAACGGTTGGAAGACAGACCGCCTGCCTGCATTGCGAGGCGCGAACCGGTGCTGCCCGGAATGGCGATCCCTGCCGCCGTTACGTTCTGCTCGTGGTTGACGTATTCGACGTTCGCGTCGACCACGCCGTACAGCGTCACACTCGACTGAGCCTGCGCAACACCCGCAAACGTGCCCAGCACTGCCAATGCCAGCAGCGATTTCTTCATCGGTCGGTCTCCAGATCTTTATTTATTGAACTTGGTGGCAGGCAGACCCTCCGTTCCCGTCCCCCGCCCCACGACTTTCAAGTGAAGTCGCTGATTAATGTAGCAATGCGTTTCAAAGCGCGGTCGAAATTTGCGAACGAATGTTCGCAAACGCGCGTTTGCTGTCTGATCTGGGCAACAGGCTGTTTCGGATTCGGAAATAGAAATGCGATGTGCGCTTGCGATTCCTCGCAGTTTTAGATGCGATCACGGTGCCAACAGGGTTATCCCGTACAGTTGTGTTTGGTGATCCCGATTCTGATCGGGCGCAAGGTCGTGCCGGGCTGGGGTCGTACAATGGCGCATGCGCCGCACGCGATTGGCGGCGTGCCTGATCTCAGGATCGACCTGCATGCTCGACAACTTCCTTCCCGAATTCGACCGCGCCCTGCGCGCCGTGGCCGGCATCACCCGCGCCAGCCGACCGAACCCAGCAGACGCCGTCGTCGCATCCGCTGCTTCTGAAGACGAGGCAGCCAAACTGTCCGAGGCTGAGCGTCGTCATGCCGCCGGCCTGATGCGCGTCAACCACGTAGGCGAGGTGTGCGCCCAGGCGCTGTACCAGGGGCAGGCGCTGTTTGCGCGTGATCCAGCCATCCGCGCGCAGCTCGACGAAGCCGCCCGCGAGGAGGAAGACCATCTCGCCTGGTGTGCCCAGCGCTTGCAGGAGCTGAATGACCGCCCGAGCCTGCTCAACCCCCTGTGGTATGCGGGCGCCTTCGCCATCGGGGCGTTGGCTGGCCGTCTGGGCGACAAGATCAGCCTCGGCTTCGTCGCCGAGACCGAACACCAGGTCGAGCACCACCTCGATGGCCATCTCGACAAGCTGCCCGAACAGGACACCCGCTCGCGTGCCATCGTCGCCCAGATGCGCGACGACGAAATCCGCCACGGCGACAACGCCCGCCAGGCCGGCGGCATCGATCTACCCGAGCCCATCCGCCAGGCCATGCGTGCTGCGTCGCGCGTCATGACGACCGCCGCCTACCGCATCTGAGCCGCGAGCCGCCACCCGGCGGCAGCCCGCTCTCCACCGTTCGCCCGACTTGCGCCGCTGCGGCCCACTGACTGCCGCCGCGGGCGTTGTCGTGCGCCGTTCTCTCACGTGGTTTCTACATAAACCACGCTATCTCCTTCATTTGATTGGGAAAAGTGGCATGGGTGCTCCGGTGGGGCTCGCTAAGTCATTGTTCTGATTGCAAATTTTCCATCTCGTAGCCTCTGACAAGCCTTGACCGCCTAAAGTGGTTCCTCTAAAGTGGGAAACAGTGTCAGAAAGTGTAGTTTTGTGGTTTGAAGAGGCCGTTTTGCGGGCCAGTTGACGGCGGTACCACCGCCGTACGGAGAGAGAATCCAACGTGTTCCAGGGTGCGTCGGCGCTGACGCTGGATGCCAAAGGGCGGATGTCCATTCCGTCGCGGCACCGCGAAGCGCTTCAGCTGCAGGCCGAGGGCCGGGTGACTGTGACCAAGCACCCGGACGGCTGCCTCATGCTGTTTCCGCGCCCCGAGTGGGAACGCTTTCGCGAGCGCATCGCCGCGCTGCCGATGGAAGCCCACTGGTGGAAGCGGATCTTCCTGGGCAGTGCCGCCGATGTGGAACTCGATACCGCCGGCCGCGTTCTTATCACCCCTGAACTACGCATGGCCGCCGGCCTGGAACGCGACGTGATGCTGCTCGGCATGGGCAGCCACTTCGAAGTCTGGGACGCCGCCACGTACACCGCGAAGGAGCAAGCCGCCATGGCGCAAGGCATGCCCGACGCCCTCAAGAATTTTTCCTTTTGATGACGCACGATGACAACCCAAGCCAGTACGGGACTGCGCCATCAAACGGTGCTCTTAGACGAAGCGGTCGACGCGCTCATCTGGCGCGACGACGGCATCTATATAGACGGAACCTTCGGGAGAGGCGGGCACAGCCGGCGCATCCTGGAACGGCTGGGGCCCGGCGGCAGACTCGTCGCCTTCGACAAGGACCCGGCAGCAATCACCGAAGCGGGCACCGTAGAGGATGCCCGCTTCGCTATTGAGCATGACAGCTTCGCGCAGATGGCCCAGTGCCTGGACGCGCGCGGCGTGGAACGGGTGGCCGGCGTGCTGCTCGATCTGGGCATCAGTTCGCCGCAGATCGATGAAGGCGCACGCGGCTTCTCGTTCCGGATGGATGGCCCGCTCGACATGCGGATGGACACCACGCGCGGCATCACCGCAGCCCAATGGCTGGCCGAGGCTGATGAGCGCGACATTGCGAGGGTGATACGGGACTATGGGGAAGAACGGTTTGCTGTACAGATTGCAAAGGCGATTGTTGCTCGCCGGGGCCAATCCGGGGATCGAGGTCCTCTCGATCGCACATCCGAGCTTGCCGCGCTCGTGGCGCAAGCCGTCAAGACACGCGAGAAGGGTCAAGACCCTGCGACCCGCACCTTTCAAGCTTTACGGATTCACGTCAATCAAGAGCTTGCGGACCTCGAAACCGGTCTGAAGGCCGCCTTTGATCGCCTGGAAATTGGGGGACGTCTCGTCGTGATCAGCTTCCATTCGCTGGAAGACCGCATCGTCAAGCGCTTCATGCAGGCCCTGGCGCGCCCGGAGCAATCCGCCGCACCGGAAATGCGTCGGATGCCGCTGCGTGCGCATGAGCTGCCGGCGCCGCAATTGCGCCTGCTGGGCCGGGTGAAGCCGTCGGAGGCCGAAGTGTCGGCCAATCCGCGGGCGCGCTCGGCCATCATGCGCGTGGCCGAGCGTTGCTGAGCCGACGGAGACGCACGCCATGAACCGCCTGAACATGTTCCTGCTGACTGCGCTGGTGCTGTGCGCGCTGTCGCTGGTCAGTTCGCAGCATCAGGCGCGGCAACTGTTTGTCGCGCTCGATCGCTCGCAGGCGGAAGAAAAGCAACTCAACACCGACTGGTCTCGCCTGCAATATGAGCAGAGCGCACTGGGCAAGAGCGCTCGCATTGCTGACATTGCGAGCAAGCAATTGAAGATGTCGCCCGCGCAGGCGGGTCGTACGCAGTATCTGCAGGGGTTTGCCGATGTGCCAGTGGCGCCTGCCACGCCGGCCAGCGCGCCCACGGCTTCAGGAGTACAGCCATGAGCGGCGCACGCAAATCCAATGGCACCACGGCGCGCGCGCGCCTGGGCCAGTTCTCCGCCAGCCCGGTGTTGGGCCTGCGCCTGCCGATGTGGCGCTCGAAGCTGGTCGTGTTCCTGATGTTTGCGGCATTCGTGGCGCTGATCGGCCGCGCGCTGTGGATTCAGGGTCCGGGCAACCGCTTCTACGAAGCCGAGGGCAAGAAGCGCTTCCAGCGCACGCTGGAATTGCCGGCCACGCGCGGCAAGATCCTGGATCGCAATGGCCTGGTGCTGGCGACCAGCCTGCCGGTGAAGGCCATCTGGGCCGTGCCGGAGGACGTGCCCAACGACGTGCCCGGCGCCGACATGCAGAAGCTCGGCAAGCTGCTCGGCATGAGCACCAAGGAACTGGCCGCCAAGCTGGGCGAAGACAAGGGCTTCGTCTACCTGAAGCGCCAGGTGTTGCCCGAGGTTGCCGACCAGATTGCGGCGCTGAAGATCGACGGTGTTTATCAGACGCGTGAGTACAAGCGCTTCTACCCGGAAGGGGAGGCGATGGCGCACATCGTCGGCTTCACCAACGTCGAGGACAAGGGCCAGGAAGGCATGGAACTGGCGCGCGAGGGTGACCTCGCAGGCGCTGCTGGCCAGCGTCAAGTGATCAAGGACCGCCTGGGCCGCGTGGTGGAAGACGTGGGCGTGCTCAAGGCGCCGCGTGACGGCCATGACCAGACGCTGTCGATCGACGCCAAGATCCAGTACCTGACCTTCAATGAACTGAAGGCTGCCATCGAGCGCACCAAGGCCAAGGCCGCCAGCGCCATCGTGCTGGACGCCCAGACTGGCGAAGTGCTGGCGCTGGCGAACTACCCGACCTACAACCCGAACGATCGCAGCCGCCTGTCGGGTGAGCAGTTGCGCAACCGCGTGCTGACTGACACCTTCGAGCCTGGCTCGATGATGAAGCCGATCACCATCAGCCTGGCGCTGCAGCTCAAGCGTGTGACGCCCACCACGCTGGTGCAGACCAACGGCAAATTCAACTTTGAAGGCGCAACCATTTCCGACACCAGCAACTACGGCACGCTGACGGTCGCGCAGGTCATCCAGCATTCGAGCAACATCGGCACGACCAAGATCGCGATGACGCTCAAGCCGCAGGAAATGTGGGACATGTTCACGAGCGTCGGCTTGGGGCAAGCTCCGAAGATTGGCTTTCCGGGTGCAGTGGCGGGGCGGCTGCGGCCGGCCAACAAATGGCGTCGCATCGAACAGGCGACCATGTCGTACGGCTACGGCCTGTCGGTCTCACTGTTCCAGATCGCACATGCCTACACCATCTTCGCGCACGATGGCGAGCTGATCCCAATCACGATGTACCGCACCAACGGCCAGCCGCCGCAGGGCGAGCGCGTGATCTCGCCGGAGGTGGCGCGGCAGGTTCGTCAGATGCTGGAGACGGTGACAGCGCCCGGCGGCACCGCGCCCCAGGCTCAGGTGATGGGCTACCGCGTGGGCGGCAAAACCGGTACGGCATGGAAGCACACTGGGCGTGGCTATGATCGCTCCAAGTATCGCGCCTCGTTTATTGGCCTGGCGCCGATGTCGAACCCGCGCATCATCGTGGCGGTGAGCGTGGATGAGCCCACCGTGGGTAACCGCTATGGCGGCGGGGCAGCCGGCCCGGTGTTCTCGCAGATCGTGGGCGGCACCCTGCGCGCCTTGAACGTGCCGCCGGATTCGCCCGTGCGTCAGCTCGTGATGAGCGCGGACGTGCCGGAAGAACCCGTGGGAGGCCTGCAATGACGGCCTTGCCGAATTCTGACCGCCCATCCGTTGCCGTGCGTCTGGCGCCGGTGCTGGACTGGCTGCGCGCCCAGGTGCCGGCCGGTGCCGACATCACCAGCGACACGCGCAAGCTCAAGACCGGCGACGTGTTCGTCGCCTATGTGCTGGGCAACGTGCGCCAGCGCGGCGATGGGCGTCCGCATATTCCGCAGGCGATTGCAGCCGGCGTTTCTGCCGTGCTGGCAGAAGCGCATGGATACGTGGTGCCGGCCGATGCGCCGGTGGGGGTTCTGGCGGTGGACGGTTTGGCTGATTTGGCCGGACCGTTGGCCGCACAGTGGTACAGCGTGCCGGGGCCGGATGCGCTGCGCGTGATCGGCGTGACGGGTACCAACGGCAAGACGTCGTGTTCACAGTGGATCGCGCAGGCGTTGACCAAACATGGGGAGCGTTGCGCGGTGGTGGGTACGCTCGGCACCGGGTTTGTCGATGCGCTGGTGGCAACCGGTTTCACCACGCCGGATGCCATCCAACTGCAGCACAGCCTGGCTGATTTGCATCGTGCCGGCGCCCGCGCGATCGCCATGGAAGTCTCGTCGCACGGCCTGGAGCAGGGCCGCGTGGATGGCACGCGCTTCGATATCGCAGTGTTCACCAACCTCACGCAGGATCATCTCGACTACCACGGCACCATGGCCGAGTACGAACTCGCCAAGGCACGCCTGTTCAACTGGCCGGGTTTGCGCGCTGCCGTCATCAACCGCGACGACGCGGCTGGTGCGCGTTTGCTGCAAAGCATCCGCGCCGGCGTTGAAATGATCGAATATGGCATCGACGGCGAGGCCGCTGCGCAACACGGTGCCAAGCAATGGCTGCGCGCCACCAATGTGCGCGCACATCGCACAGGCACCACCTTTGACGTGGATGGCAGTTTTGGCCAGGCAACGGTGCATGCGCCGACCGTCGGCCTGTTCAACGTATCGAATTTGCTGGGTGTGCTGGGCGCGCTGCTGGCGGCCGGCGTGCCGTGGCAGGACGCCATCGCGCGTCTGGAAAAGCTGCAACCCGTGAGCGGCCGCATGGAACGCTTCGGTGGCGAAGACGGCCCGCTGGTGGTGGTTGATTACGCTCACACGCCCGATGCGCTGGAGCAGACGCTGCGCGCACTCGCGCCGATCACCGAAGCGCGTGGCGGCAAGCTGTGGGCCGTGTTTGGCTGCGGTGGTGATCGCGATCCCGGCAAGCGCCCGCAGATGGGCGCCATTGCCGAGCAGCTGGCGCAGCACGTGATACTGACTTCCGACAACCCGCGCAGCGAAGATCCGCAACACATCCTCGACGAGATCGCTGACGGCATGGACAACCCGCGCGCCGCCGCGCAGATCGAAGACCGGGCCGCTGCCATCCTGCACGCGGTGCGCCACGCCGATGTGTATGACGTAATCGTCGTAGCCGGCAAGGGGCATGAATCGACGCAGGAGATTGCTGGCCGCAAGCGCCCGTTCTCCGATCAGGAACATGTGCGCTTGGCGCTCGCAGCCCGTGGGGTGAACGCATGAGCGCCGCCCAAAACGTGATGATGCAAGCCACTGATGCCGCGGCCTGGATGGCCGGTGCGCACCTCGTTGGCCCGGATGCCGCCATCCGTCGCGTGACGACCGACAGCCGTGCTGTTGAGCCCGGCGACCTGTTCGTCGCGCTGATCGGCGAGCGTTTCGATGCGCACGATTTCCTGCCGGATGTGATCGCCCGTGGCGCCGCTGCCGTGCTGGTATCACGCGCGCTGCCGGGCACGCTGGATGTCTCCAACGTGGCCGTGCTGACGGTGGCCGATACGCGTATCGGGCTGGGGCAACTTGCTGCTGGCTGGCGCCGCCAGTTCCCGATTCCGGTGGTGGCTGTCACGGGCAGCAACGGCAAGACCACGGTCAAGGAGATGATCTCCGCGATCTTCGCGCAGGCCGTGGGTGAAGACGCCCGCCTGGCGACCGCCGGCAACTTCAACAACGACATCGGCCTGCCGCTCACGCTGTTCCGCCTGAATGCGCAGCACAAGCTGGCCGTGCTCGAGCTCGGCATGAACCACCCGGGCGAGACGGCCGTGCTGGCCACCATCGCCCAGCCGACCGTGGCGATGATCAACAACGCGCAGCGCGAGCACCAGGAATTCATGGTCAGCGTGGAAGCGGTGGCCGAAGAACATGCCGCCGTGCTGGCCGCGTTGCCGCCCGACGGCGTCGCGGTGTTCCCGCGCGATACGGCCAACGGTGGCGAATATGCGCCCGTGTGGCAAGCGGCGGCCGGATCGCGCCGTGTGCTCGATTTCGGTATCGAAGCGGGTGCGGTGACCGGCGTGGTGACGGACGCCGCCGATGGTCAACACATCGACGTGCAAGCGCCGGGTCAACACTTTGCCTTCACGCTGCCGCTGCTGGGCGTGCACAACGCGCGCAACGCGTTGGCCGCCATTGCCTGTGCGCTGGCAGCCGGTGTTGCGCCCGAGGTGATCGCGCAGGCGCTGAGCAACTTTGCGCCAGTGAAGGGTCGGTTGCAGCGCAAGCCGGGCGCACGCGGTGGCCTCGTCATCGACGACACCTACAACGCGAACCCCGATTCCATGCGCGCCGCCATCGATGCGCTGGTCACGCTACCGGCGCCGCGCTGGCTGGTGCTGGGTGACATGGGTGAAGTGGGCTCGCAGGGCCCAGCGTTTCATGAGGAGATTGGCGCCTACGCGCGTGAACACGGCATCGACGCGGTGCTGGCCACGGGCGAACTGGCACGCCACACGGTGGATGCCTTCGGCGCGGGCGCACAGCATTTCGCGTCGGCTGAAGAGCTGATTGAGCAAGGCGTACCGGTCATTGCGCCGGGCGCGACGGTATTGGTGAAGGGCTCGCGCTTCATGCGGATGGAACGCATTGTCGAAGCGCTGGTCTTGAAAGACCCGGCTGCAGCATCGCAGGCCGGCCCTTCCACGCAACAGAAGCACTAAGGGAAGCAAGAACCCATGTTATTGGCATTGGCGCAATGGCTGCAGAACGACTACGGCTTCCTGCGCGTCTTCAACTATCTGACGTTCCGGGCCGTGATGGCATCCCTCACGGCACTGGTGATCGGCCTCGGGTTCGGGCCGTGGGTGATCCGTCGCCTGACGGAAATGAAGGTCGGCCAGGCCGTGCGCAGCTATGGCCCGCAGACTCACCTGGTCAAGGCCGGTACGCCCACCATGGGCGGTGTGCTGGTGCTGATCGGCATTGCCGTGTCCACGCTGCTGTGGGCTGACTGGGGCAACCGCTTCATCTGGATCGTGCTGCTGGTGACGCTGGGCTACGGCGCCATCGGCTGGGTGGATGACTACCGCAAGGTCGTGCATCGCGACCCGAAGGGCATGTCCTCGCGCGAGAAGTTCTTCTGGCAGACGGTGATTGGTCTGTTTGCCGCGGCGTACCTGGCCTTCTCGGTGTCCGAGACGAGCAACATGCGCGTGCTCGAACTGTTCCTGGACTGGGTGCGCAGCGGCCTGTCGATCAATCTGCCCGCCAAGTCGCATCTGATCGTGCCGTTCTTCAAGGAAGTCAGCTACCCGCTGGGCGTGTTCGGCTTCATCATCCTGACGTACCTTGTGATCGTCGGCTCCAGCAACGCGGTGAACCTGACCGACGGCCTCGATGGTCTCGTCATCATGCCGGTCGTGCTGGTGGGCAGCGCGCTGGGCATCTTCGCCTACGTGATGGGCAGCGCCGTCTACAGCAAGTACTTGCTCTTCCCGCATATTCCGGGCGCGGGCGAGTTGCTGATCTTCTGCTCGGCGATGGCCGGGGCGGGACTTGCCTTCCTGTGGTTCAACGCGCATCCGGCGCAGGTGTTCATGGGTGACGTCGGCGCGCTGGCGCTGGGCGGGGCGCTCGGCACCATCGCCGTGATCGTGCGCCAGGAGATCGTGCTGTTCATCATGGGCGGCATCTTCGTGGTCGAGACCCTCTCGGTGATGCTGCAGGTGACGTGGTTCAAGTTCACCAAGAAGCGTTATGGCGAGGGCCGGCGGTTGTTCCGCATGGCGCCGCTGCACCACCATTTCGAACTGAGCGGCTGGAAAGAGACGCAGGTGGTCGTGCGCTTTTGGGTCATCACCATGATGCTGGTGCTGATCGGCCTGTCGACCCTGAAGCTGCGGTGAGCGCGGACATGACGGACATGACCGAACCCATCGCACCCGACGACGACATGGTCCCGACGCAACCGGAAGCGGCGGTGGATGCCGTCGTCGCCACGCTCGACTCTGCTGAACCGATGCCTGCCGCCGAGACCGCGCAGGAGCCGCGCATGTTCGGCGAGTTCGAGGCACCGTTCGTGTTGGTGCTCGGTCTGGGTGAATCCGGCCTGGCGATGGCGCGCTGGTGCGCACGCCACGGTGCACGCGTGCGCGTGGCCGACACGCGCGAGGCGCCGGCCAACCTGCCGGCGCTGCGTGCGCATGTGCCGGATGCTGAATTCGTGAGCGGCCCGTTTGCCGTGGCGCTGCTGGAAGGCGTGACGCTGGCGGCGATCAGCCCCGGTCTGTCGCCGCTGGACGCCAACGTCGCTGCGCTGCTGACCGCCGCCAAAGAGCGCGCTGTGCCGGTGTGGGGCGAGATCGAACTGTTTGCGCGTGCACTCGCCGGCCTCAAGTCCGCGCAGGGCTACGCGCCGCGCGTGCTGGCCATCACTGGTACCAACGGCAAGACGACGACCACTGCGCTCACCGGCGCTTTGGCTGAGCGCGCCGGCAAGACCGTCGGCGTGGCGGGCAACATCAGCCCGTCGGCGCTGGATAAACTGACCGAGTGCGTTGACGCTGGCACGCTGCCGGATGTGTGGGTGCTGGAACTCTCCAGCTTCCAGCTCGAAACCACGCACACGCTGGACGCCGACGCCGCGACCATCCTGAACATCACGCAGGATCATCTCGACTGGCACGGCACGATGCAGGCCTACGCGGCTGCCAAGGGCCGCATCTTCGGCGCCAACACCGTGCGTGTGCTGAACCGCCAGGACACCGGCGTGATGGCATTCGCCAGCAAGGGTGGCGACGTTACCTTCGGGACTGACGAGCCGGCCACGCCGGATGCACTCGGCCTTCTGCGCGAAGGTGGCATGCCGTGGATTGTGTTGGCCGAGGCCGATGAAGATGATTTGCCCAAGCCCACGCGCCGCAAGAAGGGCGACACCACGCCTGCCGCGCCGGTGCCCGTGCGTCTGAAGCGCCTGATGCCCGCCGACGCGCTACGCATTCGCGGCTTGCACAACGCCACCAACGCGATGGCCGCGCTGGCACTGTGCCGCGCCATCGGTCTGCCGGTGAGCGCCTTGCTGCACGGCCTGCGTGACTACGCCGGCGAGCCGCACCGTGTCGAGCTGATCGCCGCGTTTGATGATCTCGAATTCTTTGACGACAGCAAGGGCACCAACGTCGGCGCGACAGTGGCAGCGCTGTCCGGCCTGTCCAAGCATGTTGTGCTGATTGCGGGCGGGGATGGCAAGGGCCAGGACTTCTCGCCGCTGGCCGCACCGGTGGCGCAATACGCGCGCGCCGTGGTGCTGATCGGGCGTGATGCGCCGCTGATTCGTGAGGCGCTGGCCAACACCGGTGTCGCGCTGGTCGACGCGCCCACACTGGAAGCTGCAGTGCAGGAAGCTGCCGCGCGTGCACAGGCGGGCGACGCCGTGCTGCTGTCGCCAGCGTGCGCAAGCTTTGACATGTTCCGGAACTACGAACACCGAGCGCAGGTGTTCCACGAGGCCGTGGCCGCACTGGCCGCCGACCGAGGAGTCGTCCTATGAGCGACACCCAGATCAAGCGCAGCGGCTTTATCGGCGTCACCATCGGCAACGCGTGGGACGGCCTGCGCGACGCTGTCTCGGGCGTCAAGCCCACGCGCTCCAAGATGATGGAGTACGACCAGCCGCTGATGTGGGTGGCGATCGTGCTGCTCGGCCTCGGCCTGGTGATGGTGTACTCGGCCTCGATCGCGCTGCCGGATTCGCCCAAGTACGCCAACTACAGCAATGGGCACTTCCTGATGCGCCACATCTTCTCGCTGGTGATCGGCGTGGTGGGTGCCGTGGTGGCGTTCCAGATCCCGGTCAAGTTCTGGGACAAGTACGCCCCCAAGCTGTTCATCATCGCGCTGGTGATGCTGATCGTGGTGCTGATTCCGCACGTGGGCAAGGGCGTGAACGGCGCGCGCCGCTGGCTGCCGCTGGGCGTCATGAACTTCCAGCCGTCGGAGCTGATGAAGCTGGCGGTGGTGCTGTACGCCGCCAACTACACCGTGCGCAAGCAGGACTGGATGCAGAGCGTGCGCAAGGGCTTCCTGCCGATGGGCGTGGCGGTGGCCTTCGTGGGTGCGCTGCTGCTGCTGGAGCCCGACATGGGCGCGTTCCTGGTGATCGCAGCGGTGGCGATGGGCATCCTGTTCCTGGGCGGCGTGAACGGCAAGCTCTTCGGCGGGCTGGTACTGACGGCGGTGTCGACGTTCTCACTGCTGGTCCTGCTGTCGCCGTGGCGGCGTGAGCGGATCTTCGCCTACCTTAATCCGTGGCAAGAGGAATACGCGCAGGGCAAGGCGTACCAATTGACGCACTCGCTGATCGCCTTCGGCCGCGGTGAGTGGACCGGTGTCGGCCTGGGCGGCAGCATCGAAAAGCTGCACTACCTCCCTGAAGCGCACACCGACTTCATCCTCGCAGTGATCGGCGAAGAGCTCGGCTTCATCGGCGTGCTGATCGTGATCCTGCTGTTCTACTGGATGGTGCGCCGCGCGTTCGAGATCGGCCGCACCGCGCTGCAGCTCGACCGCACCTTCGCGGGTCTGGTCGCCAAGGGCCTGGGTATCTGGATCGGCTGGCAGGCCTTTATCAACATGGGTGTGAACCTGGGTTTGCTGCCGACCAAGGGCCTGACGCTGCCGATGGTCAGCTACGGCGGCTCGGGCATCCTGATGAACTGCGTGGCGATCGCGCTGCTGCTGCGCATCGACTATGAAAACCGCGTGCTCATGCGTGGGGGCAAGGTATGACGGCTCGCATTTCGCCCGATCTGTCACCGCGCACCCTTCTCGTCATGGCCGGCGGTACCGGTGGCCACATCTTTCCAGCGTTGTCGGTGGCCAAGCTGCTGGCCGCGCGCGGCTGGAACGTCGTGTGGCTCGGCAATGCGAACGGTATGGAAGGCCAGCTCGTGCCCAAGCACGGTTTCCCGCTGGAGTCGGTGCAGTTTGGTGGTGTGCGCGGCAAGGGCCTCGTCACCAAGTTCCTGCTGCCGCTCAACCTGCTGCGTGCGTTCTGGCAAAGCCTGGGCGTGGTGCGCCGTGTGCGCCCGAACGTGGTGCTGGGCATGGGCGGCTATATCACCTTCCCGGGCGGCATGATGAGCGTGCTGCTGGGCCGCCCGCTGGTGCTGCACGAACAGAATTCGATTGCCGGCCTCGCCAATCGCGTGCTCGCCCGCGTGGCGGATCGCGTGTTGTGCGCGTTCCCGAATGCATTGACCGGCGCCGAGTGGGTTGGCAACCCGATCCGCGCGGATCTGGCGACGCTGGCGTCGCCGCAAACGCGCTACGCCGAACGCACTGGCCCGCTGCGCGTGCTGGTCGTGGGCGGCAGCCTGGGCGCGGCGGCGCTCAACGACGTGGTGCCCAAGGCGCTGGCACTGTTGCCCGCCGCCACGCGCCCGATCGTCATCCATCAGGCCGGCGCCAAGCAGATCGACACGCTGCGCGCCAACTACGCCGCCGCCGGTATCGACGACACGCACGCGCAGGCTGTGCCCTTCATCGACGACATGGCCGCTGCGTATGCGCATGCCGATCTCGTGATCTGCCGTGCCGGTGCAATGACTGTTTCTGAAGTGGCTGCGGCAGGTGTCGCAGCGCTGTTCGTGCCGTTCCCGCATGCGGTGGACGACCACCAGACCACCAACGCGCGCTTCCTGTCCGAACGCGGCGCGGCCTTGTTGGTGCCCCAGCCGGAACTGGGTCCGGCCGCGCTGGCAGATACACTCGCGTCCCTGACGCGTGCGCAATTGGCCGATATGGCGGCCAAAGCACGCGAGCAGGCACGGCCGGAAGCGGCCGAGCGTGTCGCCGACGTGTGTGTTGCGGTGGCACGGGCATAGGGAAGGAATCGACTGATGAAGCACATCGTTAAGAACATCCATTTCGTGGGCATCGGCGGCGCCGGCATGAGCGGCATCGCCGAGGTGCTGCTGAATCTGGGCTACCGTGTGACGGGCTCGGACTTGGGAACGAGCGCGGCGACGCAGCGTCTCGCCTCGCTGGGCGCGACCGTCATGCAGGGCCATGCGCCGGAACACGTGATCGGCGCCAACGCCGTGGTGGTGTCCACCGCCGTGCGCGGTGACAACCCGGAGGTGCTGGCCGCGCGTGCCAAGCGCATCCCCATTGTGCCGCGCGCGGTCATGCTGGCCGAGTTGATGCGCCTGAAGCAGGGTATCGCCATTGCCGGCACGCACGGCAAGACGACGACCACCAGCCTGGTCGCCTCCGTGCTGGCCGAGGGCGGCCTGGACCCGACCTTCGTGATCGGCGGCCGCCTGAACTCCGCTGGCGCCAACGCGCGGCTGGGCACGGGCGACTTCATCGTCGCCGAGGCGGACGAATCCGACGCGTCGTTCCTCAACCTGTTCCCCGTGATCGAAGTCATCACCAACATCGATGCCGATCACATGGAGACCTACGGGCACGATTTCTCGCGCCTGAAGCAGGCGTTCATCGAGTTCACGCAGCGCCTGCCGTTCTACGGTATCGCCGTGCTGTGCGTGGATGACCCGAACGTGCGCGAGATCCTGCCGTTTGTGTCCAAGCCAGTGGTGCGCTATGGCTTTGCCGAGGATGCACAGGTGCGTGCCGTCAACGCGCGCGCCGTGGATGGCCGCATGGAATTCACTGTGATTCGCCAGCTCAACGGCCATGCCGAGCCGCCGCTGTCGATCACGCTGAACCTGCCGGGCCTGCACAACGTGCAGAACGCGCTGGCTGCCATCGCCATCGCCACCGAGCTGGAAGTGCCGGACGAGGCCATCGTCAAGGCGCTGGCCGAATTCAACGGCGTGGGCCGCCGCTTCCAGCGCTACGGTGAAGTGCCGACCGCCGACGGCAATGGCCGCTTCACGCTCATCGACGACTACGGCCACCACCCGGTCGAGATGGCTGCCACGCTGGCGGCTGCGCGCGGTGCGTTCCCGGATCGCCGCCTGGTGCTGGCCTTCCAGCCGCACCGCTTCACGCGCACGCGTGACTGCTTTGAAGATTTCGTGAAGGTGCTCGGCACGGTCGACGCACTGCTGCTGGCTGAGGTGTACGCCGCCGGCGAGCCGCCCATTGTGGCGGCGGACGGACGTGCGCTCACCCGCGCGCTGCGCGTGGCCAACAAGATCGAACCGGTGTTCGTGGAACAGATTGAAGACATGCCGCAAGCCATCCTGGATGCGGCGCAGGACAACGACGTGGTCATCACCATGGGTGCAGGGACGATCGGGCAGGTGCCCGGTCAGGTGGTTGCGCGGCAAGCTGAGGCGCGTACCTCGAACGTGGTCGATCTGAATGGGGGTGCGGCAGCATGACGACCGGCCCGTTTGTTCCACATCCGACGATTGATCCGAAGTCCCTCGGCAAGGTGGGCGTGCTGCTGGGTGGCCGTTCGGCCGAGCGCGAGATCTCGCTGCTGTCGGGCAACGGCGTGCTGGCCGCGCTGCGTTCACGCGGCGTCGACGCTCACCCGTTTGATCCGGGCGTGCAGCCAGTGGCTGAACTGGCCACGCTGGGTTTTGACCGCGTCGTGATCTCCCTGCACGGCCGCTTTGGTGAAGACGGCACGATCCAGGGCCTGCTCGAGCAGTTCGGCATTCCGTACACCGGCAGCGGCGTACTCGCGTCTGCGCTGGCAATGGACAAGGAAGCCACCAAGCGCCAATGGCAGACCCACGGTCTGCCGACGCCCGACTTCGTCATGCTCAAGGCCGACGCCGACTGGCAAGCCGTGGCCGACCGTCTGGGCCTTCCGCTGATCGTCAAGCCGGCGCGCGAAGGTTCGTCGATCGGCCTGACCAAGGTCACGACCGCTGCCGAGCTGCCCGCCGCCTACGAAAAGGCCGCGCGCCTGGACCGCGACGTGATGGCCGAACAGTTCATCGACGGCGACGAGCTGACCTGCCCCGTGATCGGCGAAGGCGAAAGCGCCGCCGCGCTGCCGCTCATCCGCATCGTCGCGCCGCAGGCCAACTACGACTACCAGAACAAGTACTTCACCGACGACACGCGCTACGAGTGCCCGGCACCGATTCCGGCTGACGTGGCCGCGCGCGTGCAGGCGCTGGTGGTGCAGGCGTATCGCGGGCTGGGCTGCCGTGGCTGGGGCCGCGCCGACATCATGCTGCGCAAGTCCGACAACGCGCCGTTCCTGCTGGAGATGAATACGTCGCCGGGCATGACGGGGCATTCGCTGGTGCCGATGGGCGCGCGCGCCGCCGGTATCAGCTATGAGGATTTCGTGTTGCAACTGGCGGCCAGTGCGTCGCTGGAGTTGCACGCAAGTACCGATTGGAAACCTGAGTAAGCCGAACAGACCAGCACAACGTTATGTGGCACAACACCCGTCTCCTCAACGCCGTCGCGAGTGCGCTGTATGCGCTGCTCGCGCTTGGCGGTTTGGGTGTGGGGGCGGTCTGGCTGATGCAGCGTCCGATGTTCCAGTTGCAGCAGGTGCGCGTGATGCCGATGGCGGGTAGCGAAATGCGCCACGTCAACGCGCCGAGCCTTCGCGCCAACGCGTTGGTCAAGCTGCGCGGCAACTTCTTCACGCTGAACCTGGATGACGCGCGTCAGGCCTTCGAATCCGTGCCCTGGGTGCGCCACGCCAGCGTGCGTCGCGTGTGGCCCAACGGGCTGCTGGTGGAAGTGCAGGAACACGAGGCGCTGGGCACGTGGGGTGGCAACGATTCCGGCAAGCTGGTCAACACGTACGGCGAGGTGTTTGTTGCCAACCTGGCCGAGGCGGAAGACGACGCTGATCTGGTGGCGCTGGCCGGCCCCGACGGTACCGAGCAGGAAGTGGTCGACAAGCTGGAAACCATGACCGAATGGTTCAAGCCGATGAACACCGAGCCCGTGAGCGTGACGCTCACCGACCGCTACGCGTGGCGCGCGCGGTTGTCCAACGGCACGGTCGTCGAGTTTGGCCGCGAGTTGAATGATGACGATCGCACCGCGCTGGCCGCGCGTGCCCGCCGCTTTGTGCGCGCGTGGCCGCAGGTGACGCAGCGCTGGGGCGGTCAGATTGAATACGCCGATCTGCGTTACCCCAACGGGTTCGCTGTTCGGGCGGCGGGTGTGCGCTTCTTGACCGATGCGCAGGCTGCGGTGCTGGCCAAGGGGGGCAAATTGCCCGGCACCACGAATGGCACCAGCAGTGCCGCAAAGCCGAAAGCCACGCTGGGGGGTAAGCCGGCGGCCAACAACAAAGCAACGCGAAGCACAGAGAAAACGCGATGAGCAAGGAATACAAGGATCTTCTGGTCGGGCTGGATATCGGCACCTCCAAGGTGGTGGCGGTGGTGGCCGAGCTGCGTCCTGACGGCGCCTACGAGGTCATCGGCATGGGCCAGACCGAATCGAAGGGGCTCAAGAAGGGCGTGGTCGTCAATATCGAGGCGACCGTCCAGTCGATTCAGAAGGCGCTTGAAGAAGCGGAGCTGATGGCCGACTGCAAAATCGGCGAGGTGTTCACGGGCATTGCCGGCAGCCATATCCGCAGCTTCAATTCGAGCGGCATGGTGGCGATCAAGGACAAGGAGGTCACCTCCACCGATGTAGCGCGCGTGATCGAGACCGCCAAGGCTGTCAACATCCCGACCGATCAGCAGATCCTGCACATCCTCACGCAGGAATTCATCATCGACGGCCAAGAAGACGTGCGCGAGCCGATCGGCATGAGCGGCATTCGGCTTGAGGTGAAGGTGCACATCGTGACCGGCGCAGTGAGCGCGGCGCAGAACATCGTCAAGTGCGTGCGCCGCTGCGGGCTTGAGGTGCACGACCTGATCCTGCAGCCGCTGGCGTCGAGTCTGGCCGTGCTGACCGAGGACGAGAAGGAACTCGGCGTGGTGCTGGTCGACATTGGCAGCGGCACGACCGATATCGCCATCTTCAGCGAAGGCGCGATCCGCCATACGGCTGTGATCCCCATCGCCGGTGACCAGATCACCAACGACGTCGCCATGGCTCTACGCACGCCGACGCCGGACGCCGAGGACATCAAGGTTCAGTACGGCATCGCCAAGCAGGTGCTGGCCGATCCGGACGAAATGATCGATGTGCCGGGCGTTGGTGATCGCGGCCCGCGCACGCTCTCCCGCCAGGCGCTGGCCGCTGTGATTGAGCCGCGCGTGGAAGAACTGTTCTCGCTCGTGCATCAAGTGGTGCGCGAATCTGGTTACGAGGAACTGCTCTCCAGCGGCGTGGTCCTCACCGGGGGCACCGCAATGATGCCGGGCATGGTCGAGCTGGGCGAAGACATGTTCTTGAAGCCCGTGCGTGTGGGCGTGCCTGAGTACCGCGGCAATCTGCACGAAGTCGTGAAGAGCCCGCGTTACGCGACGGTGATGGGCTTGCTGCAGGAAGGTCGCGTGCAGCGCATGCGCGGTCGCAAGGTGGTTGTGCAGTCCGGGTCGGCCAAGCAGATCTGGACGCGCATGAAGGAATGGTTCATCGGCAATTTCTAAGCACGCGTGTGCTGAGGATTGGCGATGTGCTCCGCGATGTGTCCGCACACGGGAGCAAGTTGAGTTTCTTGTTTTGATGTTTTTTGTTCAGGAACCAGGGGTTGCGGCGGGGAGGCTGCATCGTCTGGGACTGATCACTTCTGGAGGCAACGATGGACTTCGACATGATTGAAACGGAAATGCAGGACGGCACCATCATCAAGGTGGTCGGCGTCGGCGGCGCGGGCGGTAACGCCGTGCAGCACATGATCAGCCGCGGCGTGCAAGGCGTGGAATTCATCTGCATGAACACCGATGCGCAGGCGCTCAAGCGCTCGACCGCATCGCGCGTGCTGCAACTGGGCAGCACTGGCCTGGGCGCTGGTGCCAAGCCGGAAGTCGGCAAGCACTGCGCAGACGAAGCCCGTGAGCAGATCGCCGACGCACTGCGCGGCGCGCACATGGTCTTCATCACCGCTGGCATGGGCGGCGGCACGGGCACGGGCGCGGCCCCGGTGGTCGCGCAGATCGCCAAGGAAATGGGCATCCTGACCGTGGGCGTGGTCTCCAAGCCGTTCGACTTCGAGGGCGCACGCCGCTCGAAGGTTGGCGAGCATGGCGCCAATGAACTCGAAGGCAACGTCGATTCGCTGATCGTCGTGCTCAACGAGAAGCTCTTCGAAGTCATGGGCGACGACGCCGAGATGGACAAGTGCTTCCAGTGCGCCGACGACGTGCTGCACAACGCTGTGGCCGGCATCGCGGAAATCATCAACGTCGACGGTCTGGTGAACGTCGACTTTGAAGACGTGAAGACGGTGATGGGCGAGCAGGGCAAGGCGATGATGGGCACGGCCACCGTGTCCGGCGTCGACCGTGCACGCCTGGCGGCCGAGCAAGCCGTGGCCAGCCCGCTGCTGGAAGGCGTGGACTTGTCGGGCGCGCGCGGCGTGCTGGTCAACATCACGGCCAGCCGCTCGCTCAAGCTGTCCGAAACCAAGGAAGTGATGAACACCATCCGCAGCTATGCCGCGGAAGATGCCACCGTCATTTTCGGTACGGTCTACGACGATGCCATGGGTGACGCACTGCGCGTAACCGTGGTGGCGACGGGCCTGGGCCGTGCTGCCCGCAACAAGCAACAACAGCAACAGACGATGACGCTGCTGAAGACTGGTACCGACAACCAGCCGGTGGCCTTTGGCGGTGGCGCCATGGGTCACTCGGTGGCGGCCGCGCCGGACTACAGCAACTTCGACACCCCGGCCGTGTGGCGCAGCTCGCGTGAGTCGGCATCGGCGCACGTGGCAGCACTGCAGGAAAAGGGCGTCGATACGTACGACATTCCGGCATTCCTGCGCAAGCAGGCGGACTGAGTCAGGCAAAGCGCCCGCGCACGTCCGGCTGCCGGTGGCACCCCATGCCGCGTGCGGCTCACGGCTCCCCTCCCGTGACCGCCGTTGTGTGATGGTCTGCCGCTGAACAGTCGACAGCGCGCGACAGTAGTAGACGAATAGGACACAGTCGTTGCCGCCGGGCTGGCTGGCCTCTGGCCGCCTCCCCGGAAGGGTTCATCCCGCCCGGCGGGTGTGCCCGTTCGTCGTGTCGCGTGCGGTGCAATGTTCCTGATGTGGTTGTCTCCCAAGACCGCCCGCGTGATTCCCTCACGCGGGCGGTCTCGTTCTATGATCGCAGTATCCGTGCGCAACGATTCATCACCATCATGATCCAGCCTGGTCAACCACTTCCCGACGCAACGCTGTATGAGTTCTTTGAAGTGGAAAAGGACGGCTGCGCGCTCGGGCCCAACGCCTTTTCGGTCTCGCTCCTGGCTGAAGACAAGACGGTCGTCATCTTTGGCCTGCCCGGTGCCTTCACGCCAACCTGCTCGGCGCGCCACGTTCCCGGCTATGTGGCGAATTACGATGCGCTGCGCGCCAAGGGCGTCGACGAAATCTGGTGCGTGTCGGTCAACGATGCCTTCGTGATGGGCGCATGGGCGCGCACACAGGGCTCCGACGGCAAGGTTCGCATGCTGGCCGACGGCAGCGCGGAGTTCACGCGCAAACTCGGCCTGGACCAGGATCTTGCCAAGCGCGGCATGGGCGTGCGTTCGCAGCGCTACGCGATGGTGGTCAAAAACGGTGTGGTAACAGCGCTACAGGTGGAGGCCCCGGGACAGTTCGCCGTCAGCGACGCGGAATCGATCTTGGCGATACTCTGACGCCACGCCAAAACCCTCCACATGGCGGAGTCCAGCCCGCCAAGCCCGCCGCCGCAAGGCGAACGAGGCACCTGCGAGTCATTCGCTCGCACCAAGGTTGAGCGGAATGCGGAGACCCCTAACATCCCGATACAAAAGTCGTTTTGAAGGCAGGGGTGTGAAAATGGTATGCTTAGGGTTATCACCTATGCAGACCGCATAGATAAAAACAATCGCAGAATATTCGTGAGTTGAGGGCGGCCATGTTGAAACAACGCACCATCAAGTCCGTCGTCAAGACCGTCGGCATCGGGCTGCACTCGGGCCGTAAGGTGACGTTGACGTTGCGCCCGGCAGCTGCAGGCACCGGCATCGTGTTCACGCGCGTCGACCTCGATCCGGCTGTTGAGATCCCTGTCAGCGCCAGCGCCATCGGCGATACGCGTCTGGCCTCCGTGCTGCAGAAGGACGGCGCCCGTGTGTCGACTGTCGAGCACCTGATGTCGGCGTGTGCCGGCCTGGGCATCGACAACCTGTATATCGACGTTGATGAGGAAGAGATTCCCATCATGGATGGCAGCGCAGCCTCGTTCGTGTTCCTGCTGCAATCGGCAGGCATTGAAGAGCAGGGCGCTGCCAAGCGCTTCATCCGCGTGACCAAGCCGGTGGAAATCCGTGAAGGCGACAAGCTCGCCCGCCTGGATCCGTACTTCGGCTTCAAGCTGGCATTCACGATCGAGTTTCGCCATCCGGCCATCGACAAGACGGGGCGGACTTTCGAGATCGACTTTGCCGACACCAGCTACACGCGCGAAATTGCCCGTGCGCGCACCTTCGGTTTTGCGCACGAGTTTGAGATGCTGCGTGAAGTGGGCCTGGCGCGGGGCGGCAGTCTCGACAACGCCATCGTGCTGGACGAACACCGCATGCTGAACAACGACGAACTGCGCTACGGCGATGAGTTTGTCCGCCACAAGATCCTCGACGCGATCGGCGATCTGTACGTGGTGGGACACCCGCTGATCGCCGCCTACACGGCGCACAAGTCGGGCCACGGCCTGAACAATGCGCTGTTGCGCGCGCTGCTGGCGGATGAAACGGCTTACGAGATCGTTACGTTCGACAAGCTGGAAGAGGCGCCGCGTGCCTTCCTGCCGCAGTTGCAACCGGCGTTTTCCTGATCGGTTGCTGCGGTTGCAAGCATGAAAAAAGCGCCCTACGGGGCGCTTTTCATTTGGGGGCGACGTGTCGGGCGACCATTTCTGCCAGGGCCTGCCGTAGCGGCGAATCCGGCAGTTCATTGGCCAGCGTCGCTAGGCTGTTGAGTCCAACTGCTGTCATCTTGGCGCGTTTGAGCGGCTTTTGGGTCTCTTGTGGCCACAAGCTGTCGTTTCCGCCCTGCGGTTGTACCCGTACACGAATTGCGGTAATCTGCGATCCCCGGCGCTGCAGACGCTCTAGCAAGGTGGGTACCACCTGCCGTACGCGCGCCGCAGCCGCACTATGTGCGGCGAGCAACACCAAAGTCGCTTCCCGGCTGTCGCGCGAGTCGTTCCTGATGCCGCCGATGGCCACTCCGCCGCCCAAGCCGGGCGGTAGCAGCGACAACACCTCCGCTTCCAACGACGCCAATTGCTTGGCCGCCTGCATCAGCGGGCCGACCGAGCCAGCACCCGAGAGCCAATCCTGGACGGGTCTTGCTATGGGCGTCTTGAGAGCGGGATGAACGAAGATTCGCATGCCGGCATTGTAGGGCGCTTCATCGCGCTTTCGTGCCAGTGGGCGGCTTTTTTGTCCGGAAACAAGCGATGCAGATCATCCTGATTCATCCGCGCAAGGCGGGCGCGACGCACCTGTCGCGACGCAATGTCTTCGCGGCCATTGGCGCGGCGCTGCTGGCTGTCGCGGCACTGTCGGGCGGGGCGATGTGGCTGGCGGTCAAGCAGGGCCTGGTGCCCGGCGCCACCCTGTCCGGTACCTCGGGTGCCGACACCAGCGTCACCCGCGAAAATCTCAACTTGATGGCCGCGCGCATCGGCGAAATGCAGGCGCAGATGGTGCGTCTGGATGCGCTGGGCGCTCGCGTATCGGGCTTGGCCGGCGTGCCGCCGCGTGAGTTCGACTTCAAGTCGCAGCCGGGACGTGGCGGGCCGGAGGGCACGTTCTCCCGGTCGATGTCGATGCCGGAGATCCAGTCCGAGCTCGACCGCCTGACGCGCTCGGCCGACCAGCGCAACGACTACCTCAGCGTGCTCGAGAGCACACTGATGGACCGCCAGATCCACGCCAAGATGATGCCGACGGTGCGCCCGGTGGCAGTCGGCTATGACTCGTCGGGTTTTGGTACGCGCATCGATCCATTCACGGGCCGGCGCACGCAGCATGACGGCGTGGACTTTGTCGCGCCCGTGGGCACGCCCATCGTAGCGGCAGCCGGTGGCGTGGTGGTGGCCAGCGAATACCGCAGCGACTACGGCAACATGGTCGACATCGACCACGGCAACGGCCTGAAGACGCGGTATGCCCACGCGTCCAAGGTGTTCGTGAAGATCGGCGACATCGTCAAGGCGGGTGAGCGCATCGCCCTGGTGGGCCGCACCGGCCGTGCCACCGGGTCGCACCTACACTTCGAGGTGCACGTCAACGATGTGCCGCAGAATCCCGTGGCCTTCCTGGAAAATGCCGGCCAGCCCAAGATGGCTGTCACCAAGGCGCCGGGGCAGCGGGTTGCGGCAGTCGACATCGGCAAGAGCATGGCGACCGCCGGCCACTGACTGCGCCGGGTTGCAATCGGGGCGCCCGTCCCCAGATCAGCGTGAGTGTGCGGTTGCCCGGCCGGCTTCCGGCTGGCTTCCATACTGTGCCGAAGTGCGGCGTTCCTGCCACATCCGGTCGGTCCGCTGCCATCAAACGGGGGTTTTGCACATGCTAAACTCCCGCCTTTGCGCCAACCCTATTCGGGCCGTTGCGCCGCCTGTGTTTCGCGGTCTTCTGCGAGGCATTCTCCGGGTGGCTCGCCGGCCCTAGCCATCGATGATCACGGGCCTTCTCAAGAAGATTTTCGGCAGCCGCAATGAGCGGCTGATCAAACAGTACCGCCGCAAGGTGGTGCAGATCAACGCGCTCGAGCCGAAGTTCGAGGCGCTCTCCGATACCGAGCTGCAGGCCAAGACCGAGGAGTTCCGCCAGCGCTTCGCCAAGGGCGAGACGCTGGACGCGCTGCTGCCCGAAGCGTTTGCCGTGTGCCGAGAGGCCAGCAAGCGCGTGATGAAGATGCGCCACTTCGATGTGCAGATGATCGGCGGCATGGTCCTGCATGATGGCAAGATCGCTGAAATGCGCACGGGTGAAGGCAAGACGCTGACGGCGACGCTGGCGGTGTACCTGAATGCCATCTCCGGCCAGGGCGTGCACGTCATTACGGTCAACGACTATCTCGCGCAGCGTGATGCGGAGTGGATGGGGCAGCTCTACAACTGGCTGGGCCTGTCGGTGGGGGTCAACCTGACCACCATGGACCACGACCAGAAGCAGGCCGCTTACGCGTCGGACATCACCTACGGCACCAACAACGAGTTCGGCTTCGACTACCTGCGCGACAACATGGTGTACGACGCCGGCCAACGCGTGCAGCGTCCGCTGAACTACGCCATCGTCGATGAGGTCGACTCGATCCTGATCGATGAAGCGCGCACGCCGCTGATCATCTCCGGCCAGGCCGAAGACCACACCGACCTGTACCGTCGCATGAACGGCATCCCGGCCCAGCTCACGCGCCAGATCGGCGAAGAGAAGGCTGACGGCACGGGCGTTGAGAAGCCGGGCGACTACTACGTCGACGAGAAATCGCACCAGGTCTACCTGACCGAATCGGGCCATGAAAAGGCTGAGCAGATCCTGTTGCAGGCTGGCCTGATCGGCGAAGGCGAATCGCTCTACGCGCCGCAGAACATCACGCTGATGCACCACCTGTACGCCGCCCTGCGCGCGCACAGCCTGTTCTTCCGCGACCAGCACTACGTGGTGCAGAACGGTGAAGTGGTGATCGTTGATGAATTCACCGGCCGCCTGATGACGGGCCGCCGCTGGTCTGACGGTCTGCACCAGGCTGTGGAAGCCAAGGAAGGCGTGCAGATCCAGCAGGAAAACCAGACGCTGGCGACCATCACGTTCCAGAACTACTTCCGTATGTACACCAAGCTGGCGGGCATGACCGGCACGGCGGATACGGAAGCGTACGAATTCCAGGAGATCTACGGCCTGGAAACCGTGGTGATCCCGACCAACCGCACGCCGCAGCGCAAGGACTTGCAGGATCAGATCTACAAGACCGGCAAGGAGCGCTACGACGCCGTCATCCGCGATATTCAAGATTGCTACGAGCGCGGCCAGCCGGTGCTGGTGGGCACCACGTCCATTGAAAATTCCGAGCTGCTGTCGAACCTGCTGAACCAGGTCAAGCTGCCGCACCAGGTGCTCAACGCCAAGCAGCACGAGCGCGAGGCCGCCATCATCGCGGAAGCGGGCCGCCCCAAGGCGATCACCATTGCGACCAACATGGCCGGTCGCGGTACCGACATCGTGCTGGGCGGTAACGTGGAGAAGCAATCCGGCTTTGTGATGGCCGATGCGTCGCTCTCCGACGCTGAAAAGGCCGCACGCGTGAAGACGCTGCAGGACGAATGGCAGTCGCTGCACGAGCAGGTGAAGGCGGCTGGCGGTCTGCATATCGTCGGTACCGAGCGCCATGAATCGCGCCGGATCGACAACCAGTTGCGCGGTCGCGCCGGCCGTCAGGGTGACCCGGGTTCGTCGCGCTTCTATCTGTCGCTGGACGACCAGCTGCTGCGCATCTTCGCGGGCGACCGCGTGCGCGCCATCATGGACCGCCTGAAGATGCCCGAAGGCGAGCCGATCGAAGCCGGCATTGTCACGCGCTCGATCGAATCGGCGCAGCGCAAGGTGGAAGGCCGCAACTTCGACATCCGTAAGCAACTGCTGCAGTACGACGACGTTGCCAACGACCAGCGCCGCGAAATCTACAAGCTGCGTAACGAGATCCTTGAAGCAGGCGATATTGGCGATGTCGTCAAGAACCTGCGCGAATCCGTGTTCACCGAACTGTTCCGCAGCTACGTGCCGGCGGAAACGATGGAAGAGCAGTGGGACGTCGCCGGGCTGGAGAAGGCACTGCGTGACGACTGGGGTGTTGACCAGCCGCTGGTGAAGACGCTGGAAGACGCCCAGTCCATCGAAGACGAAGAGCTGCTGAAGATGGTGATGGACGCCGCCGAGGCGGTGTACGAGGGCAAGGTGGCGCAGGTTGGCCGCGAGTCCTTCGCCGGCTTTGAGCGTTCGGTGATGCTGCAGAGCCTCGATACGCACTGGCGCGAGCACCTGGCTGCGCTGGACATGCTGCGCCAGGGTATCCACCTGCGCGGCTACGCGCAGAAGGATCCGAAGCAGGAGTACAAGCGCGAGTCGTTCGAACTGTTCGGCCGCCTGCTCGATACCATCCGAAACGAAGTCACGCGTATCGTCTTCACGGTGCGCATCCAGTCGCAGGAGCAACTGGAGCAGGCTTCGGAGCAGATCGAAGAAGACCTGTCGGCGCTGACCAACCTGCAGTACAAGCACGACGAGTTCAGCGAGCTGGCCGAAGTGGCCGCAGGCGATGCCGAGGTTCATGGCGCTGCACCGGGTATGGCGGCGCCCCGTTCGGCGGCATCCGCTGCGGCGGCGGCACTGGCGGGCGAAGTGCCCAAGGTTGGCCGCAACGATCCGTGCCCGTGCGGTTCGGGCAAGAAGTACAAGCAGTGCCACGGCAAGTTGGCCTGATGCTGCTCACACGCGCCGCCAATGCGGCGCCGCATTTTCCTGCCGTTTTCTGTTGATTCACGATGCCCGCAATGCGGGCATCCTCATTTGAAAGGTGTGCTCCATGGCTGTGAATCTCGTCGCGCCCGCCGCTGACTCCCTGTTGCCGATCGACGGCGTAGACCTTGGCTGGGCCGAGGCTGGTGTCCGCAAGGCCAATCGCAAGGACGTACTGCTGGTACGCATTGCCGAGGGTTCGAGCGTGGCCGGCGTGTTCACGCAGAACCGGTTCTGCGCCGCACCCGTACAGGTGTGCCGCGAGCATCTGGCGAGCGGCAAGGGCGCACGCGCCATCGTCGTGAATACGGGCAACGCCAACGCCGGTACCGGCGCCCCCGGCCTCGCGCATGCGCGCCAGACCTGTGACGCGGTGGCCAAGCTGCTGGGCGTGTCGGCGGAGCAGGTGCTGCCGTTCTCGACGGGCGTGATTCTGGAGCCGCTGCCGGTTGATCGCATCATCGCGGGTCTGCCGGCCGCGCAGGCCAACGCCAAACCGGATAACTGGCTGGCCGCCGCTGAAGCCATCATGACCACCGACACGGTGCCCAAGGCTGCGTCGGCCACGTGCACGCTGTCGGGCAAGACCGTGCGCATGTCGGGCATCAGCAAGGGCGCGGGCATGATCCGCCCGAACATGGCGACGATGCTCGGCTTCATCGCCACCGATGCCAACGTCGACGAAGCCGTGCTGCAGGGCCTGGTGCGCTACGCTGCTGATCACTCGTTCAACAGCGTGACGGTGGATGGCGATACGTCGACCAACGATTCGTTCGTTGTCATCGCTACGGGCCGTGCCGGCACGCCGCGCATCGATTCGGAATTGCACCCCGACTACGCCGCGCTGCGCGATGCGCTGACCGGCCTCGCACAAGAGCTCGCACAGAAGATCGTGCGCGACGGCGAGGGCGCCACCAAGTTCATGGCCGTCCGCGTTGAGGGCGGTCGCAACGTCGAGGAGTGCCGCCTGATCGCCTACGCGGTCGCGCACTCGCCGCTGGTCAAGACCGCGTTCTACGCATCGGACCCCAACCTAGGCCGTATCTTGGCCGCCGTTGGCTATGCCGGCGTGAACGATCTCGACGTGAACGGCGTCAACCTGTGGCTCGACGACGTGTGGGTTGCCCGTGACGGTGGCCGCAACCCCGAGTACCGCGAAGAAGATGGCCAGCGCGTGATGAAGCAGGCCGAAATCACCGTGCGCATCGCGCTCGGCCGCGGCGACGCCACCGCCACCGTGTGGACGTGCGACTTCTCGCACGACTACGTGTCGATCAACGCGGACTACCGCTCGTAATCCGGAGTTCGTCGACATGTCGTCTGATCTTTCCGCACGGCTCGACCGCTTCCTGGGGCGGCTCGAGCAGTGGCTGCCCCCTGAGCTGACCGAAGCTGACTGGAACGAGGCCGTTGCCTTCCGCTGGCGCAAGCGCCAGAGCCTGTTCGGCAACATTGGCTATCTCGCGCCGATTCGCCAACTGCCCCCGATTCACCTGAGCGATCTGCACAACATCGAGCGCCAGAAAGACGCCATCGTCGCCAACACGCGCCAGTTCGTGCGCAGGCTGCCGGCGAACAATGTGCTGCTGACGGGCGCGCGCGGCACCGGCAAGTCGTCGCTCATCAAGGCCTGCCTGAACGAATTCGTGAAAGAGGGCCTGCGCTTGGTCGAAGTCGACAAGGATGATCTGGCCGATCTGGGCGATATCGTCGAGCGGCTCTCCACGCGTCCCGAGCGCTTTGCGATCTTCTGCGATGACCTCTCGTTCGAAGAGGGCGAATCCGGCTACAAGGCGCTCAAGTCAGCGCTGGACGGCTCGGTGGCGGCACAGTCGGACAACGTGCTGATTTACGCGACGTCCAACCGGCGCCACCTGCTGCCCGAGTACATGAAGGACAACGAGACCTATCAGCACACGTCGGACGGGGAAATCCACCCCGGCGAAGTGGTGGAGGAGAAGATCTCGCTGTCGGAACGCTTCGGGCTGTGGCTGTCGTTCTACCCGCCCAAGCAGGACGAGTACCTGACCATCGTCGGCCACTGGCTCAAGCATTTTGGTTGCAGCGACGAGGACATCGCCGCTGCACGTGGCGATGCGCTGGTGTGGGCGCTGGAGCGGGGCTCGCGTTCGGGTCGTGTGGCGTGGCAATTCGCGCGCGACTGGGGCGGCAAGCATGGGCGGCAGCATGTCGACTGACAACCTGACGCAAGTGCCACCGACGCACACGCCCGACGGCCGCAAGATCACCGAAGTGGCCGTGGGCGTGCTCGTGCAGCCGGACGGCCAGTTTCTGCTGGCGCAGCGCCCCGAGGGCAAACCGTATGCGGGTTACTGGGAATTCCCCGGTGGCAAGCTGGAAGCGGGCGAATCCGTGGAGGCTGCGCTCACGCGTGAGCTCAAAGAAGAGCTGGATGTCACGCTGCGCGCCTGCGTGCCGTGGCACACCATCGAGCATGACTACCCGCACGCGTATGTGCGCCTGCACTTCTGCAAGGTAACGGCGTGGGATGGGACGTTGCGTGCGCTGGAAGGTCAGGATTTCGCTTGGCAGACGCTGCCGATCAGCGTCGATCCGGTGCTGCCGGCGACGCTGCCCGTCTTCGAATGGATGCGCGAGGAAGCGACGGCTAGTTGAGCTTGCCGCTTGTGTCACCGCCCGGCGCGTCGGGCAGGTCGTCGTCTTCTACTACGGGGATGGTGTACTGCTCGGCGGCCCAGGCGCCTAGGTCGATCTGTTTGCAGCGCTCGGAGCAGAAGGGGCGATAGCGGCTCTCCGGCACCCAAGGTACCGGCTTACCGCAGGTCGGGCATTTGACAGTCTTGGCAGTCATGGTGCGGCTCAGAAATTGCAGAGCTTCAGCTGGAACGGGATATCCGCGTCCACCGCCTTGGGTCGCAGGTCACCATCCTGCTGGGTGAAGCGCACCCAGAGCATGTACTTGTTGGCGCTGATCTCGGGAATGAACCCCAGCGCGGACTCGTCCAGGCGCACCTGCATGAGCTGGTACACGCGGCCCGACAGCATCTGCTGATAGCTACCGGCGTTAGCAATCACCTTGCCACTCTGACCAGACTCGCGCAGCAGGCGCAGCACGATCATCGTGGCATCGCGCAGCGGCACCAGAGGCTGTGCCCATTTAATAATGTCGGCGCGACGGCGCTCGGCCGGGTGATGCTGCCATGCAAAATACGCCGGCAGATCAAATTCACATGTACCACCGGGGATGATGGCGCGGCTGCGGATGCTCGTCAGCCACTCGTTGTCGGCGATGAGCTGGCCAGCCTTGCCGTGCGTGGCGGTGAGATTGCCCGAAGCGGTTTCCAGCTCGCTGATGACGGCGTCGAGCGCGTCTTGGTCGATCTGCGGGTTGGCGCGCAGCGCGGTGAGCGTCTGGCGCTGGCGATCGAGTTCTTTCAGGAGGTCGGATTTGAGGTCGGCGCGGCCGGCCACGTCGACAACCTCGAACAGCGTGGTCAGCGCCACATGATGCTGCAGCGGGTGTTCCTGCACGAGAAAGAAATCCAGCCGCTCGAACAGATCTTCGAGCCGCAGCAGCGTTCGAATGCGTTCGTTGAAGGGATATTCGTACAGGATCAAAACTTGGGTGCCCGATTTGGCTGGCACGAAGCCCAAATTGGCCTCGATCTGCCCGCATTCTATGCGAGACCCTCGCGCATCACAATGCAAAGGGCCACAAGGCCCCGTTCTGCCGCCTCTCAGATGGTTTCAACTCGTCCGCCAGGCTTGGTCCAGTCGGTCGATCTGCGGGAGGAGGTCGGCCAGCGTTCCGCTGTTGTCGATCACGTCGTCAGCGGCAGCCAGGCGGGCTTCACGCGAAGCCTGGCGGGCGATGATGGCTTCCACTTGTGCACGCGGCAAGCCATTGCGGGTGATCACACGGGCGATCTGGGTTTCGACAGGGCAGTCGACCACCAGAATGCGGTCGACCAGTGCGCGCCAGCTTTGATGCCCGGCCAGCGATTCCACCAGCAGCGGAACCACGTAGACGAGGTACGGATGCGCCCCGGATGCCTGCGCCGCGGTCCCGCGCGACAGGGCGATCTCGCGGATCAACGGGTGTGTGATCTGCTCCAGCCGCGCCTTGGCGGTTGCGTCGGAAAATGCGAGCGCGCGCATAGCGTCACGGTTCATGGCGCCGTCGGCACGCAGGATGCTGGTGCCGAAGGCTTCGACGAGCTTGGGGATGGCAGCGCCGCCCGGTGCGCTGATTTCGTGTGCGATGGCGTCGGTGTCGACGATGGCGGCGCCGCGCTCGGCCAGGCGGTCCGCCACGTAGCTCTTGCCGCTGCCAATGCCGCCGGTCAGGCCGATCACGCGCATGCTGATGGCGCCTTTACGGTGTGAGTAGCGGACCAAGCCCCGTCAGCATAACCAACTGCGGGCCGGCCAACAGGGCGATCACGCCGGCGCCGGCAATGAACGGCCCAAACGAGAAGGGGGTTTCGCTGCTGATGCCACGCGCCATGCGGAACAGCCCGAACACCAGTCCCACCACCGATGACAGCAGCACCAGCAGCGGCAGTGCCTGCCAGCCGAACCAGGCACCGAGTGCCGCCATCAGTTTGAAATCACCGTAGCCCATGCCCTCGCGGTCGCGCAGCAGCTTGTAGGCCCAGTAGATCGACCACAGGAAGAGGTAGCCCGCCATCGCGCCGATCACCGCGTCGTGCAGTCGCGCGAACATGCCAAACAGGTTCACTCCCAAGCCGACCCACAGCAGGGGTTGGGTGATGGCGTCGGGCAGCAACTGGGTGTCGGCGTCGATCATCGTGCCGGCGACCAGAAACCACAGCAGTACGGCCGAGGCCACCGCCACCCAGGTCGGCCCAAAGTGCCAGAAGCAGGCCGCAGTCAGCAGGCCGGTGACCAGTTCGACGGCGGGATAGCGCCAGGAGATCGGCGTCTTGCAGGCGCTGCAGCGTCCGCGCAGCGCCAGCCAGCTCACCACGGGGATGTTCTCAACGGCCTTGATCTGGTGGCCGCATGACGGGCACGCGGAGCGCGGGACAACCAGGTTGTAGGCGTCGGGATGGGGAAGTGGTTCTTCGCGCAGTTCGGCGATGTAGTTGGCCTCCTCGCGCTCGATCATGCGAGGCAGCCGGTGGATCACCACATTGAGGAAGCTGCCGACGAGCAGGCCAACCAGCCCGGCCGCTCCAATCACGAACCACGCCGGCAACTGCGCCAGCGTGGGAATGACAAACATCTCGGGCATCAAACCACCTGGCCCAACTTGAAGATCGGCAGGTACATCGCCACCACCATGCCACCGATCAGCACGCCCAGGATCACGATGATGAGCGGCTCGATCAGCGCAGAGATGTTCGCCACGGCGTCGTCGACCTCACGCTCGTAGAACTCGGCCACCTTCAGCAGCATGCTGTCTAGCGCACCGGATTCCTCACCGATCTGCGTCATCTGTAGAACCATGTTGTCGAACACGTGGGTGGCCTGCATGGCGTTGGTCAGGCTGGTACCGATGCGCACGGCCTGTTGAATCTCGATGGTGGCGTCGTGGTAGATCCAGTTGCCGGCGGCACCCGCCACAGATTCCATCGACTCTACCAGCGGCGTGCCGGCCGCAAACATGGTGGCCAGCGTGCGCGTCCAGCGGGCGATGGTCGCCTTGCGGATGATGCTGCCGAAGATCGGCATGCGCAGAATCCAGCGGTGCGTGGAGCGCTGCACATTTTCCGAGCGCTTGAACGCTCGCGTGAACAGCACGATGCCAATGATGGGTAGGAAGACGATGATGTACCACCATTCCACGAAGAAGTCGGAGATGCTCATCACCACCAGCGTCGGGGCCGGCAGGGTGGCACCGAAGCTCGCGAACACGCCCTTGAACGCCGGCACCACGAAAATCATCAGCACCACCGTCACCAGGAACGCCACTGTCAGCACCGAGATCGGGTAGATCATGGCCGACTTGATCTGCGCCTTCAGCGCGATCGACTTTTCCATGTACAGCGACAGGCGCTCGAGCAGGGCATCGAGAATACCGCCCTGTTCACCGGCGTCGATCAGGTTGCAGTACAGCGTGTCGAAGTACTGGGGGTGACGGCGGAACGCGGCCGCCATGCTGCTGCCCGACTCGATATCGACGCGGATTTCCGTCAGCAGCTGCGTGAAGTTCGGGTTGGCGTGGCCCTTCGCAATGATGTCGATGGATTGCAGCAGCGGCACACCGGCCTTTAGCATGGTCGAGAGCTGGCGCGTGAAGTACGCCACGTCCTTCGGCGTGATCTTCTTGCCGCGTGCAGCGCGGCGGCGCTTGGACTTGGTGATTGACAGGCCCTGCTTGCGCAGGACGGCATTCACCTCGGTGATGCTCTCGGCACGCATCTCGCCTTTGAAGATCTTGCCTTTGCGATCCTTGCCTTCCCACTCGAAGATGTACTGTGTGGGTGCCTTCGTCTTGGCGGTCTTGCGTGCCGGCGCGGTGGCCGCGCTCTTTGGGGCCGGTCGTGCGGCGGGTGCTCGTGTGGCCATGGTTGGTTCCTACCCCCCGGTATGGGAACGATTGATCGAGAAGGTTATTGGTTCGTCGTGGCCAGCACTTCCTCGAGGGAAGTCTGCCCCGCCTTGACTTTTCTCAGGCCCGATTCGCGCAGCGACAGCACGCCGTCCTTGCGCGCCTGTTCAGCGATCTGCAGCGCCGTGCCGTGCGTGAGAATGATTTCCTGGATCGCCTCGGTGATCGGCATCACCTGATAGATACCGACCCGACCCTTGTAGCCGCTGCCGTTGCAGGTCTCGCAGCCGACCGGATGGTATGGCTGCCACGAGCCATCGAGGTCGGCTTCTGTGAAGCCCGCGTCGAGCAGCGTTTCCTTGGGTAGTGGGCCCGGTTTCTTGCAGTCCTTGCACAGCCGGCGCGCCAGACGCTGTGCCGTGATCATCAGCACCGACGATGCGATGTTGAACGGCGCCACGCCCATGTTCATCAGGCGGGTCAGCGTCGTCGGCGCGTCGTTGGTGTGCAGCGTCGAGAACACCAAGTGACCGGTCTGCGCGGCCTTGATCGAGATGTCGGCCGTTTCCAGATCTCGGATTTCGCCCACCATGATGATGTCCGGATCCTGACGCAGGAACGACTTGAGCGCCGCGGCAAAGGTCAGCCCCGCCTTGTCGTTCACGTTGACTTGGTTGATCCCGGGCAACTGGATTTCCGCCGGGTCTTCGGCCGTGGAAATGTTGATGTCGCCCTGGTTCAGCTTGTTCAGGAACGTGTACAGCGATACCGTCTTGCCCGAGCCGGTCGGGCCTGTCACCAGCACCATCCCGTAGGGGCGCTTGATCACGTCGAGCAGCAGCTGCTTCTGCTCGGGCTCGTAGCCGAGCTGGTCGATGTCGAGCCGCTCGGTGGACGACTCCAGAATCCGGATCACGATCTTCTCGCCGAACAGCGTCGGCAGCGTCGACACTCGGAAGTCGATGGCGCGCTCGACCGTCTCTTTGTTTTCCTTGTCCTTTTTGTCTTTCGGGACGGTGATGAGCAGCTTCATGCGGCCGTCCTGCGGCACGCGCTTTTCCGAGATGTCCAGGCGCGAGAGCACCTTGATGCGGGTGGCGATCTTGTCGCGGATATCGAGCGGCGGCTGCGCGACCTGCGCCAGGATGCCATCGATGCGGAAACGCACGCGGTAAAACGTTTCAAAGGGCTCGAAGTGCAAGTCCGATGCGCCGCGCAGCAGGGCTTCGGTAAAGAGCTTCTGCAGGAAGCGCACCACGGGGGCGTCGTCGAT
Source organism: Ralstonia sp. 24A2 (assembly GCF_051783885.1). Classification (NCBI taxonomy): domain Bacteria; kingdom Pseudomonadati; phylum Pseudomonadota; class Betaproteobacteria; order Burkholderiales; family Burkholderiaceae; genus Ralstonia; species Ralstonia sp. 24A2. The sequence continues at coordinate 71,434 of NZ_JBPVZD010000001.1, forward strand.
GCCGTCCGTGGTGGTGCGGCGCGTTGCGGCGGCGGCACCCGGGTCGTACTCGATCTGCGTCGCTTCCTGTATGGGGAAGAGCGACTTGATCTCGGCCGGCGCCTCGTTCGCGAGGCTCAATTGGCGCACCAGCTTGTCGTGTTCGACGATGACCGTTTCGATTGCCACGTTCATCTTCTGACGCAGCTCTTCGATCGGCTTCGGGTCGCTCGGGTCAGACGTGGCCAAAATAAGGCGGTTGTCGCGGCGGCCCAGCGGCAGCAGGCGCAGCTGCGCAAAGTGCTTGTTGGCCGTGAGCACGGCCGGCACGGTGTCGAGCTTGTATTGCGCCAGGTCCAGCAGCGGCATCTGGTATTTGCCGGCCACGAACACGGCCAGATCGTGCGCACTCATGATCCCGCTACCCACCAGCTCGTCGATCAGCTGCGTGCGCTTTTCGCGCGCGCTCTGTTCCAACTGGGTGAGTAACGTCGGCGCGATCCGCCGGCTCTGTGCTAGAGCGAGTCCGAGTGTCATGAGTCCAGTCCGTCAGGCTGCAGCTGACCATTTCAGCGCACACTCGGCCCCACTGCCTTGAGTGTGTGCCCGCCCCCCAAGGCGAGTTGTTCTATGTTTGCAGCCGGTACCCCACCCATTCGTGGGGGGTGGTGCCCGGAACCGGGGCAGTTTGCCGACCGCCCCTGGATTTGTAAAGCGCACATCAGCGCGCAGCTTGCATTTGTGCCACATCGGCAGAAAACCGCCCGGGCTGAAGTTTTCGGCCCGATTTCTGTCGTGCGAGTGGCCTCAGATACGCTTGGGGGCCGTTGGCCGGTGCAGTCGCACGGTGCGGATCGACTGGCTGTCCATCTGCACGATATCCATCACGCACCCGGCAATCTTCACGCTGACCGTGGCCTCGGGAATCTCCTCTAGCACTTCCAGTACCAGCCCGTTGAGTGTCTTTGGGCCGTCGGTCGGCAGGGTCAGGCCCAGGCGCCGGTTCAGATCACGCAGCGACATGCCTGCATCAGCAAGATAGGCGCCCTCGGCATCCCAGGCCAGCTTGCCGGCGTTCGGCAGCGTGGTGGTGAACTCGCCGATCATCTCTTCGATGATGTCTTCCAGCGTCACCAGCCCCAGCATGTCGCCGTATTCGTTGACGATCAGGCCGATGCGGCGGCGGTTTTCCTGAAAATACTGTAGCTGCCGGAATACCGGCGTGCCGCTCGGCACGAAGTACGGCTGCACCAGCAGCGCGCGGAAATCGTCATGCGTGAGCTCGGTGTCACCCAACAGCGACAGCACTTTGCGCACATGCAGGATGCCGATCACTTGGTCGCTGTCCTGCTCGAACACCGGCAGCTTGTTGTGATAGCAGGTTTCAAGCTGCTGGATCACCTCGTCGATCGGGCGCGACAGGTCGAGTGATTCCACCCGCGCGCGCGGTGTCATCACGTCGTCCACGGTGATGGCGTCCAGGTCGAACAGGTTGAGCAGGATGCTGCGGTGCTTGTGCGGGATGAAGTTGCCCGACTCCAGCACCAGCGTGCGCAACTCCTCGGTGGACATGCGCTGCTCAGGCGCCTTGCGCGTGTTGATGCGCACCAGCCGCAGTACCCCCATGGCGAAGGCGTTGACCACGGCCACCAGCGGCATCGTGATCTTCAACAGCGGTGCAATGACAAAGCTTGCCGGAAACGCAATACGCTCCGGATACGTCGCCCCAACGATCTTGGGTGCGATCTCGCAGAAGATGATGATGAGGAAGGCGACCGCCGCCGTGGCGATTGACAGTGTCGTACCACTATTGCCGAAGTAGTGGATGGCAAGGGTGGTGATCAGCACCGGGACGGCGGTGTTGATCAGGCTGTTGCCGATCAGGATGAACGAGAGCAGCTTGTCGGTCTGGCCGAGCAATTGCTGGGTGTTGCGTGCGCCCGAGACGTTGGACTTGGCAAGATGGCGCAGGCGATGGCGGTTGAGCGCCATCATCGCGGTTTCGGAAATCGAGAAGAAGGCGGAGCAGCACAGCAGCAGCGCAACGGCGCCGATTTGTGCCCAGAGCGGCCAAGAGTCCAAGGTGGGAGGGGGTGAGCGGCGAGGCGCCCACTATAACAGAGGGGGTTTGCGGCAGATTTGCCAGCCTTGAGCCGGCTTGCCGCAGAAGCGCGAGGCTAAAAAACTGCGTGCCAAATGAAAAAGCCGAATCAACAGTACGTTGATTCGGCTTTCATAATCTGGTCGGGGTGAGAGGATTCGAACCTCCGGCCTCTACGTCCCGAACGTAGCGCTCTACCAGGCTAAGCTACACCCCGAAATCTCATTGTTGCGTCAGGACTGACGTTGCAGCGAGAAAGCACACAAGTCTATCAGCGTCTGACGGAAAAGGGAAGGGGGTAATGCATTTGCTGCGGTTTCTGCGGCTGCGGCTTCGCGTTCAGCGGCTTGGCGCGTGTATTCCAGCGCGCCCGAGGCTTGAATCGCAGCGAAGATCGCGTCGAAATGCTCAGTGCCGCCTTGCCCGATCGCCTGGCGCACCAGCGCGCGCTGTTCTTCCGAGCCGTTGCGTAGCAGATAGATAAGCGGCAACGTCGGCTTGCCTTCGCGCAGGTCATCGCCGGCGTTCTTGCCCATCTGGTCAGCGGTGGCCGTGTAGTCGAGCAGGTCGTCGACGATCTGGAATGCGGTACCGATGCGGCGGCCGTATTCAGCGGCGGCTTCTTCGGTGGCGGCATCGGCGCCCGAGAGCACCGCGCCAATCTGTGCGGCGGCCTCGAACAGCTTGGCGGTCTTGTAGCGGATCACCTGCAGGTAGCGCTCTTCCGTTACGTCCGGGTCGTGCATGTTCAGCAGTTGCAGGACCTCGCCCTCGGAGATGATGTTGGTGGCGTCGGCCAGGATTTGCATGATGCGCATGCTGTTGGCCTGCACCATCATCTGGAAGGCGCGCGAGTACAGGAAGTCGCCCACCAGCACGCTGGCGGCATTGCCAAACACGGCGTTGGCGGTCTTGCGGCCACGGCGCAGGTCGGACTCGTCGACTACGTCGTCGTGCAGCAGCGTGGCGGTGTGGATGAACTCGACCACAGCGGCCAGCTCGTGGTGATACTCGCCCTTGTAGCCCAGCGCATTGGCTACCAGCAGCAGGATCACCGGGCGCAGGCGCTTGCCGCCGGCGCTGATGATGTATTCGCCGATCTGGTTGATCAGCACCACCTCCGAGCCGAGGCGGCGGCGGATCACGGCATCGACGGCACGCATGTCTTCAGCGACAGGGGCGAGCAGGACGGAGGCGGAGGTCTGGGTCAAGGCGAATTCCGGCGGAAGGCGGTGTGACTGATGGTTGGCTTGCGCGCGTTCGATGCGGCGCAAAAACCGCGAGATTATAGAGCAAGCTAGCGGTTCGCCCGGCCTTGCGATGGCTGGCAAATGGCGTGGCAGGCCGTTGTGCGGATACAGCACACCCAGAGCACGATTAGCCTTTGATTTGTTTGGGTTTTTCTTGTATAGTTGCGAGTTCTCTGTGTCCGCTGTCTGTGCAAGCGGGTGGTGGGTGGCACAAGAGTCACGTTTAGTTCAAGAATTAACGTTCTTTTATCGAGGTCCGACAATGTACGCGGTCGTAAAAACCGGCGGTAAGCAATACAAGGTTGCTGCTGGCGAAAAACTTAAAGTAGAACAGATACCGGCGGACGTTGGCGCAGAAATCACGCTTGACCAGGTGCTCGCAGTGGGCGCTGGCGACCAACTCAAGGTTGGTGCGCCTCTGGTGAGCGGTGCTGCCGTCAAAGCCACCGTCATCTCCCACGGTCGTCACGACAAAGTGCACATCTTCAAGATGCGCCGTCGTAAGCACTACCAAAAGCGCCAAGGGCATCGTCAAAATTACACCGAGTTGCGTATCGACTCGATCGTGGCCTAAGGCTGCATCGTCTACGTAACCGGATAGGAGTTCAGTCATGGCACAGAAAAAAGGCGGCGGTTCCACACGGAACGGCCGCGATTCCGAGTCGAAGCGCCTGGGCGTTAAGGTGTACGGTGGCCAAGCCATCAACGCTGGCGGCATCATCGTTCGCCAACGCGGCACCCGCACGCACGCTGGTGTGAACGTGGGCATGGGCAAGGACCACACCCTCTTCGCGCTGGTCGATGGCCACGTGAAGTTCGCCAACCGCGGCGAAGGCAAGAAGCAGTTCGTCGACGTTGTTCCGGCGGCCTGATTCAGCCTTGTAGTCAAAAGGCCCCGCACCCGTGCGGGGCTTTTTCGTTTCTGGCCGCTAACAAAACGCGAATCAAGCGCAACTCACAGTCCTGTTGTCCTGGGCGGTACGCCTGTTCCAGGCGCGTTTTGTTAGCGATGGCGCAGCAGCGCCGATTTTTTACCTGCCGTGCGCACGCCGCACGGGCGGAGACCTCCATGAAGTTCATCGACGAAGCCCGGATTGAAGTGATCGCTGGTGACGGCGGCAACGGTAGCGCCTCGATGCGCCGCGAGAAATTCGTCCCGTTCGGCGGCCCGGACGGCGGTGACGGCGGGCGCGGTGGCAGCGTGTGGGCGGTTGCTGATCGCAACATCAACACCCTGATCGACTACCGTTTCGCCAAGAAGCACCTCGCACGCAATGGCGAAAACGGCCGCGGTGCGGATTGCTATGGCGCAGCCGGTGAAGACATCACCCTACGCATGCCGGTGGGGACCGCCATCTATGACGCCGACACGGAAGAGCTGATCGCCGATCTGACGCTCGATGGTCAGCGCCTGTGCCTGGCGCAGGGCGGGGAGGGCGGCTGGGGCAACATCCACTTCAAGTCGAGTACCAACCGCGCCCCGCGCCAGAAGACCGACGGCAAGGCCGGCGAGCGCCGCAACCTCCGCCTCGAGCTGAAGGTACTGGCCGATGTGGGTCTGCTCGGCATGCCGAATGCCGGCAAGTCGACGCTGATCACCGCCATCTCCAATGCGCGCCCGAAGATTGCCGACTACCCGTTCACGACGCTGCACCCGAACCTGGGCGTGGTGCGCACGGGTCCGTCGAAATCGTTCGTGGTGGCAGACATTCCTGGCCTGATCGAAGGCGCGGCTGAAGGCGCGGGCCTGGGCCACCAGTTCCTGCGTCACCTGCAGCGCACGCGCGTGCTGCTGCACGTGGTGGATCTCGCCCCGTTTGACGAGAGCGTCGACCCGGTGGCCGAAGCCAAGGCCATCGTCGGCGAGCTGAAGAAATACGATGCCGAGCTGTACGACAAGCCGCGCTGGCTGGTGCTCAACAAGCTCGACATGGTGCCCGAGGACGAACGCGAAGCCCGCGTGAAGGACTTCGTGAAGCGCTTCAAGTGGAAGGGTCCGGTGCATCGCATTTCTGCGCTCACGCACGATGGCACGCAGGCGCTGGTCCACGCCATTCAGGAGTACCTCGACGAGCTGCGCGCCGAAGAGGACGCCGCAGCGGCTGCACCTGACCAACGTCTGGACCCGTCGCTGCACAACGTCAGTCATGACAGCGGCGACGACAGCGCCAACGCATAAAACACACAACACCAACATCCTTCGGAGACACGCCCACCATGGCCCTGCGTTCGCTGATTGCCGATGCGCGCCGCCTTGTCGTCAAGGTTGGTTCCAGCCTGGTCACCAACGATGGTCGCGGTCTGGACCAGGCGGCCATCGCCCGCTGGGCGGCGCAGATCGCTGCGCTGCGTGCGGCTGGCAAAGAGGTCGTGCTGGTCAGCTCTGGCGCCATCGCCGAGGGTATGCAGCGTTTGGGCTGGACCAAGCGCCCGAAGGAAATCCATGAGCTGCAGGCCGCCGCTGCCGTCGGACAGATGGGACTGGCGCAGGTGTATGAATCCGAGTTCGCGCGACACAGCATCCGCACCGCACAGGTGCTGCTCACGCACGGTGACTTGGCGGACCGCGAGCGCTACCTCAACGCGCGCTCCACGCTGCTCACGCTGTTGAGCCTGGGCGTGGTGCCGATCATCAACGAGAACGACACGGTCGTCACCGACGAAATCAAGTTCGGTGACAACGACACGCTGGGCGCGCTCGTCACCAACCTGATCGAAGGCGATGCGCTGATCATCCTGACCGACCAGCGTGGCCTGTACACGGCCGACCCACGCAAGGACCCTGACGCGCGCTTCGTCGATGAGGCGCAAGCTGGCATGCCCGATCTGGAACAGATGGCCGGTGGCGCAGGCTCCAGCATCGGCAAGGGCGGCATGCTGACCAAGATTCTGGCGGCCAAGCGTGCGGCCAAATCGGGGGCGCACACCATCATCGCTTCTGGTCGTGAGGCCGACGTGCTGGCGCGACTGGCGAATGGCGAGGCCATCGGCACGCAACTGCGCGCGCAGACCGGGCGTATGGCAGCTCGCAAGCAGTGGATGATCGACCATCTGCAATTGCGTGGCCGCGTGGTGCTGGACGCTGGTGCGGTGGACAAGCTCACCGCGGGCGGCAAGTCGTTGCTGCCGATCGGCGTGACCGAAGTGCAGGGCGAGTTTGCGCGCGGAGAGGTGATCTCCTGCGTGGACGCCGCCGGGCGCGAGGTGGCGCGTGGGCTGACGAACTACTCGTCGGCCGAGGCGCGGCTGATTGCGCGCAAGGCGTCTTCAGAGATCGAGGCGGTGCTGGGCTACGTCAGCGCTGCTGAGCTGGTACACCGGGACAACCTGGTACTGCTCTGATTGCCGATGTGAGCCACCAGGGTTCGACGAGCAACAGCAAAAAATAAGGGGATGAACCCAACGGTCATCCCCTCAGATCAAGCCGTTGTCTCTTACGGCCCGGTAAACCCTCTTCCCGAATCCCTCAGCCGGCGCACCAGCGTCGCGGGTTTTCCATCCCCGGCCACCGACCGCACGTCGCAGAAGTACGCGCGCATCAGCGCCGAGCCATAGTCCGTCGGGCCGCCGTTGCCGATACGCTGCCAATCGGTGGCAGGCTTGTACGCGTTCATGCTGGCGGATTCCGCGTTTGCGGTTTCGTTCATGTCGACGGCGAGGTTGCCGATCCACTGGTTGGTGTCGTTACGCAGCGTGGCGTAGATGCGGCGCTCGGCCGTGTCGCAGCGCATGCCTTCGTAGTTGACGTTGCGCGCGCCCGTCTTGCTGGTGATCAGCACGGTGTAGCGCACCACGTTGTCTGTACCAATCGACACCGACTTCGGATCAATGGCAAAGCGCAGCGGCGATTCATTGCGGCCACCCACATCGAACGGTAACGCATCACGATCGACCGGTGGGGCGGGGAAGGTGACGGCATCTTCCTTGAAGGGCTTGTCGTTGAACGGGTCCATCAACAGCTTGTCTTCGATGTTGCCGGTGGGGGCGTGGCCGCATGCCGTCAACGCCAGCGCAGTCGCCAGCGCGAACGGCACGAGAGCGCGGCGCGCTCCCCGTGTCGTCGTCTTCACATTCACGAGTTGTCCTTGGACGGAGTGTCGTCAGGGTTGGAGGATGAGGCAGGCTGCGACGTTGTCACCGTCTCGACGATGACCGTCGTGGTGGTGACCGTCATCACCGCTTGAGGGCGTGGGCCGCGCGCGTTCTGACCACCGGGGCGGTTATCGCGGCCTTCGTTGCCGCCGCGATTGTCTGCCCGGTGGTCGCGGTGCTGCCCGCCGCGTCCATACGGAGACAGCGGCGCGCGATTCTGCCGCTGCACGAAGCGCGAAAGCTCCGACAGCGCCAGCTGATACACCTCGCGCTTGAACTCGATCACGGCTTCCAGCGGCACCCAGTATTGGCTCCACCGCCAAGCATCGAATTCGGGATGCTCGGTGGCGCGCAGCTGGATGTCGCAATCGCGACCGACCATGCGCAGCAGGAACCAGATCTGTTTCTGGCCCCGATAGTGACCGCGTATCTCGCGGCGGATGAACTTGTCCGGCACCTCATACCGCAGCCAGTCGCGCGTGCGACCGACGATCCGGACGTGTTCTGGCAACAGGCCGACTTCTTCGTGCAGTTCGCGGAACATCGCTTGTTCGGGTGTCTCACCGTACTTGATGCCGCCTTGTGGAAACTGCCAGGAGTGCTCGCCAATGCGCTTGCCCCAGAACACCTCGTTTCTTGCGTTGATGAGGATGATGCCGACGTTCGGGCGGAAGCCTTCACGATCGAGCATGACTGCACCTCGAATACTTTAGAATTACGCCGATTATAGAGCGGCCTGTCGCTCGGCTGTCACGCACGCCGAATGTTGCTGCTCACTCGCGCCTCCTGGGGGAGGGGTGTCGTCTACGCGAATGTGCGTCTGGCGCCTCGTCGTATCCCTTGATTCCGGTGGCTTTTGCCCTTGTTCTCGCGGCTTTGCATGGCCGCGCCATCCCTTATTGTCAGTCGCATGAAAGCGTCCCAGTTCTTCATTTCCACGCTCAAGGAAGCGCCCGCCGACGCGGAGATCGTGTCGCACAAGTTGATGATGCGTGCCGGCATGATCAAGAAGCTCGGCGCGGGTCTCTATACGTATATGCCCGTGGGTCTGCGCGTGATCCGCAAGGTCGAGCAGATCGTGCGCGAAGAAATGAACGCCGCCGGCGCGGTGGAAGTGCTGATGCCAGTGGTCCAGCCGGGTGAGCTGTGGCAGGAGACCGGTCGCTGGGACAAGATGGGTGACGAACTGCTGCGCTTCAAGGATCGTCACGAGCGCGACTTCGTCGTCCAGCCGACGTCGGAAGAAGTGGTGACCGACATCGCCCGTACCGAGATCCGCTCGTACAAGCAGCTGCCGGTCAATTTCTACCAGATTCAGACCAAGTTCCGCGACGAGCGCCGTCCGCGCTTCGGCATCATGCGCGGCCGCGAATTCACCATGAAGGACGCGTACTCCTTTGATCGCGACGCCGAGGGCCTGAAGGTTTCGTACCAGAAGATGTACGACGCCTACACGCGCATCTTCCAGCGCTTCGGTCTGCAGTTCCGCGCGGTGGCGGCTGACAACGGCGCCATTGGCGGGTCGGGATCGCATGAGTTTCACGTGATTGCCGACACGGGCGAAGACGCCATCGTCTACTGCCCGGATTCGGACTACGCCGCCAACATCGAGGCCGCTGAAGCCCTGGCACCGGCTGCGCCGCGTGGTGCGGCTGCCGAGGCGCTTACCAAGACGCACACACCGGGCCGCGCCAAGTGCGAGGCTGTGGCCGAGCAACTGGGCATCCCGCTGCAACGCACAATCAAATCGATCGTGCTGGCAACGGAAGTCGAGGGCGGCGAGCCCCAGATCTGGCTGCTGCTGCTGCGCGGCGATCACGAACTCAACGAGGTCAAGGCATCGAAGGTGCCGGGCCTGGCCGACTTCCGCTTTGCCACCGAAGGTGAAATCCTGCGTGCGTTCGGCACGCGCCCCGGTTACCTGGGCCCGATCGGCACGAAGCTGCCGGTCAAGGTGGTGGCTGACCGCACGGTGGCGGCCATGAGCGATTTCGTCGTCGGCGCCAACGAAGAGGATTACCACTTCACCGGCGCCAACTGGGGCCGCGACCTGCCCGAGCCCGAGGTCCATGACCTGCGCAACGTGGTGGAAGGCGACGCCTCGCCGGACGGCAAGGGCACGCTGGCGATCTGCCGCGGTATTGAAGTCGGCCACGTGTTCATGCTGGGCACGCGCTACTCTGAAGCGATGAGCGCCACGTTCCTCGACGAAAACGGCAAGACCCAACCGATGGTGATGGGCTGCTACGGCATCGGCATCACGCGGATTCTGGGCGCAGCCATCGAGCAGAACTACGATGCACGCGGGATCATCTGGCCGGCGTCGATCGCACCGTTCCAGGTGGTGATCTGCCCGGTGGGCTACGACCGCTCCGACGCCGTGCGCGCCGAAGCCGATCGCCTGCACGCCGAGCTGGTGGCCGCCGGCATCGACGTGATGCTGGACGACCGTGGCGAGCGCCCGGGCGCGATGTTCGCTGACTGGGAACTGATTGGCGTGCCGTTCCGCGTGGTGGTGGGCGACCGTGGCCTGAAGGAAGGCAAGCTGGAATTCCAGGGCCGCCGCGACGAAGCCGCCACCGCCGTGGCACCGGCTGATGTGCTGGCTACGTTGAAAGCGCGTCTCGCGCAGTAATGGAGCTGACCCGTATGCGCCGCTTCCTACCTGCCCGCCCGATTGCTGCTGCGCTGTGCGCAGGGGCGTTGCTCGCGGGCACGCAGGCGGCGTGGGCGGGCGCGCAGAAAGAGGAATACCTTGCGGACTCGGTGCGCAGTGCGCTGTCCGCTGCAGTGGCTGACAGTCGCCCGCTGCGCCCGGTGTTCGCTAGCAACGACGAGCAGCTCGGCTACCTGCGCTGGCTGGCTGAGATGTCGGTGCGCATGTCGGGCAAGATTCCGCAGGCGTCGGTACGCGTTGAGCTGATCGAGACGGCGTACTACGAGGCCAAGCGTGCGGGGCTGGACCCGGCGCTGGTGCTGGGGCTGATCCAGGTGGAGTCCGGTTTCCGCAAGTACGCCATGAGCAGCGCGGGCGCGATGGGCCTGATGCAGGTGATGCCGTTCTGGACGCGCAGCATTGGCGACAACGACGCACGCAAGCTCTTCCACCTGCAGAGCAACCTGCGCTACGGCTGCACGATCCTGCGTCATTACCTCGACATCGAAGGCGGCAATCTTTATCTGGCATTGGGTCGCTACAACGGCAGCCGTGGCCAGCCGCAATATCCGAATGCGGTGCTGGCAGCGTGGAAGCGCTGGCAGTACCAGGAGTCGAGTGCGCTGACCGTATCGGCACCCGTGCCGGCCGAGGCGCCGCCACCGCGTGCCAAGGCGCTGCCGGATGTGCCAGCGCGCAATCCGTTCTCGCCGTTGCGGATTGCAGCAGGTTCGGCGGGCGGGTCCTGACCGGCTGTCGCATGGTGGTCGGCCTACAATAAGGCCATCTTTTTCGTTCGCCGCATCCACGTCACTCCGCATGTCCACCACCCAACCGTACGCAACCATGTCCGACGCGCTGCACGATTGGCTGCAGCGCCACGTGGCAGAAGGCTTCGAGGCGGATTCGCTGGTCGCCTCGATGGTGCAATCCGGCTACGACCGCGCGTTTGCGCGCCGCGTGGTGGACGAGGCGCTTGCCAAGCGCGCGCCCGCGCCCATCGTGGCACCCGTGTCGGCACCCGCAACACAGCCCGCTACGGAAGCCGTCGAGAACAGCAACGCCGTGCGCACCGCTGATGGCGACATCCCCATCCTGTTTGCGCTGGAGACGCCGCGCATCGTGCTGTTCCAGCACTTCCTGTCGGATGAGGAGTGCGACCAGCTCATCGCACTGGGCTACAACCGCCTGAAGCGCTCGCCCGTGGTGAACCCGGAAACGGGTGAGGAAAACCTGATCGCCGCGCGCACCAGCGAGGGCGCGATGTTCCAGGTGGGCGAGCATGCGCTCATCGCCAAGATCGAGGCGCGCATCGCCCAGGCCACCGGCGTGCCGGTGGAGCATGGAGAAGGCTTTCAGGTGCTGCACTACCAGCCCGGCGGCGAGTACCAGCCGCACTTCGATTTCTTCAACCCGAGCCGCAGTGGTGAGGCCCGCCAGCTCGAAGTCGGCGGCCAGCGCGTGGCAACGCTCGTCATCTACCTGAACAGCGTGCAGGCGGGCGGCGCGACGGGTTTCCCGAAGCTTGGCCTGGAGGTGGCGCCGGTTAAGGGCAACGCGGTCTTCTTCGTCTACAAGCGCCCCGACGGCTCGCTGGATGAAGACACGCTGCACGCCGGCTTGCCGGTCGAGCGCGGTGAGAAGTGGATCGCCACCAAGTGGCTGCGTGAGCGGCCGTACCGACGCGGCGTCTGAGCGGCGCTGAGCAAACAAGATATTCCCCGGGGATGTGCATCGTGACAATCCCGGGGAAACAAAAAGGGCGACCCTGGAGTCGCCCTTTTTGTTGGTTCCTGCGCCGCGTCAGGTGTTCTTCAGTGCGCGGATGGTCGGCAGGTTGCGCCAGTAGCCCTTGGCATCCATGCCGCAGCCGAACACGTAGCGGTCGGGCACGTTGAAGCCGCAGAAATCGGGGTACAGCGGCTTGTCCTTGGCGAGCGTCTTCTCGCACAGCACGGCGGAGTAGAACTCGGCGGCGCCCATGTCGATGATGCGCGAGCGGATGGCGGCCATCGTTTCGCCTTCGTCGAGGATGTCGTCGAGCACCAGCACCGTGCGGCCCTTGACCGACTCGCGCGGCGCCACGCGCCACTGCATCTCTTTGCTACCGACGGTCTGGTTGTTGTAGCGCGAGAGGTGGATGTAGTCGAACTCCAGTGGGAAGGCCAGCTTGGGAAGCAGCATGCCGGTGAACACGCACGCGCCGCCCATCACGGACAGCACCATCGGGAAGGTGTCGCCGATCTTCTCGGTGATCTCTGCGGCCATGCGGTCCAGCGAGCCGCGCACGGCGTCTTCGCTGACGATTTCTTCGGAGTTGGCCCAGAGTTCGCGGGCCTGTTCTGCGCTCAGCATCGTGTCAGTCAGTGAAACAAATTAAGTCGATCGGATTGGGAGCAGGGCGGTCGGCTCAGCGGCCGAGCAAGCCCTTCATGCCACCTTTCATGCCGCCCATGGCGCGCATCATCTTCATCATGCCGCCGCCCTTGAGCTTCTTCATCATGGTCTGCATTTGCTCGAACTGATTGAGCAAGCGGTTGACCTCCTGCACCTGCACGCCGGCACCAGCGGCAATGCGGCGCTTGCGGCTGGCCTTGATCAGTTCGGGCTTGGTGCGCTCGGCGGCGGTCATGCTGTTGATGATGCCTTCCATGCGGCGGACCTGCTTTTCAGCCTGGTCCATGTTGGCGCCCTGGGCCTGCTGCGCAAACTGCGCGGGCAGCTTGTCCATCAGGCTGCCCAGGCCGCCCATCTTCTTCATCTGGCCGATCTGGGCCTTGAAGTCTTCGAGGTCAAAGCCACCGGTCTTCTTGATCTTGGCCGCGAGCTTCTGTGCCTCCTCCATGTCGACACCGCGCTGCGCTTCTTCCACCAGCGCGAGGATGTCGCCCATGCCCAGAATGCGCTGGGCCATGCGGTCGGGGTAGAACGGCTCCAGCCCGTCGAGCTTTTCGGCCACACCCACGAACTTGATCGGCTTGCCCGTGATGTGACGCACCGATAGCGCCGCGCCACCGCGCGCATCGCCGTCGAGCTTGGTCAGCACCACGCCGGTCAGCGGCAGGGTGTCGTTGAAGGCCTTGGCGGTGTTGACGGCATCCTGGCCGAGCATCGCGTCGACCACGAACAGCGTTTCGGCCGGCTTGAGCTTGGCGTGCAGCGCGGCGATCTCTTGCATCATCGCCTCATCAATACCGAGGCGGCCGGCCGTATCGACGATCAGCACGTCGTGGTAGTGCTTCTTTGCCCAGTCCAGCGCGGCGGCGGCAATGTCCACCGGCTTCTGGTCGGGCTGCGAGGGGAAGAAATCGGCGCCAACCTGTTCGGAAACGGTTTTCAGCTGCGCGATAGCGGCGGGACGGTACACGTCGCACGACACCGTCAGCACTTTCTTCTTCTTGTTCTCTTTGAGCCACTTGGCCAGCTTGCCGACCGTGGTGGTCTTACCCGCGCCCTGCAGACCGGCCATCAGGATGATCGCGGGCGGCGTGACGTTGAGGTTCAGCTCTGCGGCGCGCCCACCCATGATGGTGGTGCCGGCGCCGTCGAGCGCTTCCTGGCCGCCGATGATGGCCGTCAGCTCGCGCTGCACGATGCCGACCAGCGCCTGGCCCGGCGACAGGCTGGTGATGACGTCTTCGCCGAGCGCCTTTTCCTTGACGCGGGCAATGAACTCGCGCACGACCGGCAGCGCCACGTCGGCTTCGAGCAGTGCCAGGCGAACTTCGCGCAGCATCTCGGCGGTGTTGGCTTCGGTCAGGCGCGCTTCGCCGCGCATGGTCTTGACCACGCGCGCGAGCCGTTGGGTCAGGTTATCCAGCATGACAGTGACAGGGATCCGGAATTGGGGACAGGGTGAAGATGAGACCGGTGCGCGCTTGGCTTGCGCCGGCTGGGAATGTGCTTAATGCGTCTATCTCGCATGGCCGCCCGGCGAGGCTTTCGGCGGGGGCGGGCCCCAGCCAAAACCAGGGTGCGCTGCGGTAAACTGTGCAAATGGCAATTGTACTGTATGCGCTGACGGCGCTTCTCTATGGCGCCCTCGCTTCGGTGGCGTGGGCACGGCATGGTGAACGGCGGGGCGGGCTTGGAGCCCGGGCCGCTGCCGGCGCCATGGCGGCAGGCGGGCAATCGCCGGCCGCCACGGTACTCGTGCCACCGCCGCCGGCGGCCGCCGATGCCGTCCCCGCCTGGTGGCGCTGGGCCTTGCTGGCGGCGCTGGCCGCGCACGGTTTCCTGCTGCACGAGACCATCTTCCCGGCCAGCTCGATGGTGTTCGGTTTTGCTTATGCGCTGTCGGCCATGCTGTGGCTGGGCGTGGGCATCTTCTGGATCGAGAGCCTGTTCTTCTCGCTGGCCGGCCTGGGTGTGCTGGTGATTCCCGTGGCGCTGGTCGGTAGCCTGCTGCCGCTGGCCTTTCCCGGCACGCAGATCCTCGGCTATGCGGCCAGCCCGCTGTTCAAGTTGCACTTTGCCATCGCCAATGTCGCCTACGGGCTGTTCACGCTGGCAGCGTTCCACGCGATCCTGATGCTGGCCGCCGAGCGTCGCCTGCACACCATTAACCGCCCCGCAGAGGCGAGCTGGTTCAGCCGCTGGCTGGATCTGCTGCCGCCGCTGCTGACGCTTGAAAAACTGCTGTTCCGCCTGATCGGCGCGGGCTTTGTGCTGCTCACGCTGACCATTGCTTCGGGCGCGCTGTTCTCCGAGCAACTGTTCCACCGTGCCTTCCAGTTCGACCACAAGAATGTGTTCGCGGTGCTGTCGTGGCTGATGTTCGGCGGCATTCTGGTGGGTCGCCGTTTCCGCGGCTGGCGTGGGCGCGTGGCGCTGCGCTGGGTGATGGCGGCGTTTTCGATCCTGCTGCTGGCTTATGTGGGCAGCCGCTTCGTGCTCGAAGTCATCCTGCACCGCGTGTAGCGCGTTCTTGGCTCCTCCAGCTTCTCTTTCGCTGTCGCTTTTTCTTCCATGGCCCGTCCTGTTCTGCTGATCCTGATGCTGCTCGCCGGCTTGTGGTGGTTGAGCCGCCTGGGGGAGCGCCCGTCGCGTTCATCGCGCTCGTCTGGACAGGGGCCGTCGCAGGGGAGCGCGAAGCGTGCGCCTGAACGCGAGGCTTCCCAACCGATCGAGCAGTGCGCCGTCTGCGGCGTGCATGCCCCGCGCACCAGCATGGTGGCGCTGCCAGGCGGCCGCTACCGTTGCCCAGAACACGCCGACCGGGACGGCGCGTGATGCCCGAGGTGTCTCGCTCGCAGCCTGACCTGCAGTCCAAACTGGTCTCGCCGGATGCGGCCCCCAATGGCTCCAGACCGTCCGGCTTTCGCGCAGTGCTCTCACGCCTGAATGCCTGGCGCGCGCTGCGCTCGGTTTGGCTGGAGCCTGATCCCCCTGAGTTCCAGTGGCGCTTGCTGCGCTATTTCGCGTTCAGCCGTGCGGCTGTTGCGCTGGTGCTGCTGTTGTTCGTGATGGTGCCGCGTGAGCACGAAACGGCGGGGCTACCCAACAGCGAAGCGTTACTCAGCCTGGTGCTGCCTTACCTGGCCGTGGCCCTGTTGATTCTGGCTGCAGCCGGATGGTGGCGCTCGCGGTTCCAGTTCCGTGTGCGGCTGGACGTGGTGCTCGACCTGCTGGTCCTCGGGTTGGCGTATGCCGCGCTGTCGCGTCTGTCGGCCAGTGTGGCGATGGTGTTCCTGATGCCAGTGCTGGCGGCCGGCGCGCTGACCAGCTTGCTGTTTGCACTGTTCACGGCGGCGGTGGCGTCGATGGTGGTGTTGGCCGATCCGTTCCTACAAATGCTGGGCGATGGGGTGATCGCGCCGGGGCTGGCTTCGGCGGGGTTGTACGGCCTTGTCTACATGATGGCCGCGTCGATGATGTATGGGCTGTCGCATCGCCAGATCGCGCAGGAACGATTGACCATGGCGCGCGAGCGCGAGTTGCGCCTGCAGCAATTGGTCAACCGCCTGATGGTCTATGACATGCAGGATGGCGTGATGCTGGTACGCGCCGATGGCCGCGTGGTGGCCGCCAACCCGGCTGCCGCCATGCTGCTGGGCGTACCGCAGAACGCCTTTGTGAACAGCGGTGCGATGCTGTTCGATCTGAAGGATGTGCCGCACCTGCGTCCGCTGCTCGAAACGCTGCGCCAATGGCTGCGCCGCAAGAGCCGCCATCCTGGTGCCGGCGATGCCTTGGGCGATGACGACGCGCCGCGCATCCTCGATTTGCTGCCCGTCGCGTCCGGTGGCCGCAGGACGCTGCATGCCCGCCTGCGCCTGCGCTTCATCCTGCCGAGCCTGGCCAATTTGCGCAGCGTCTATATGGATAGTCTCGTCAGCTCTATCGGCCTGGGCCTGCCGGGCGAGGGCGGTGAGATGCTGCGCCTGCGCAACCAGCCGGCCGAGGCTGGCACGCAGGGCTGGTCGGCCGATGACGAAGCCTTCCTGCGCCACGAGCTGCACGACACCGTGCTGGTCCACGTGGAAAGCTGGGAGCGCGTGGCCGAGCAGGCGCAGCAGGAAAAGCTCGCGTCGATGGGCCGGCTGGTGGCGAGCGTTGCGCATCAGATTCGTAATCCGCTGGCGGCGATCAGTCAGGCCGCCGAGTTGCTGGATGATCCGGGTGAGGGTGAGCATGCCCGCTCGGTAGGCGCCAACCCGGGCTCCGGCGTCGAAACGCGCCTGCTGCGCATCATCCGTGACAACGTGCGCCGGCTCGATCAGGTGGTCGCCGATGTGCTGATGCTCTCGCGCCGGCCGCGCGGCGAGCGTGTGCGTGTGCAGCTTGCACAGGTGCTACCGGAAGTGGTTGAGCGTTGGCGCGCGGAAGCCCTGCGCCGCGCAGGGGAGGCCACCGAGATCAACCCCAACCTCGTGCGCGTGGCGGTGGACCTGGACAAGCCCGTGCTGTTCGACCCAGCGCAATTGCAGCAGGTGGTTGGCAACATGCTCGACAACGCGCTGCGCTACTGCCGCCGCGTGCCGGGCTCGATCCTGCTAGCTGCCTACGCACTGGACGAGACGCACGCAGAACTCGTGATCTGGAACGACGGCCCCGAAGTGCCCACCGAGCAGCAGCGCAGCCTGTTCGAACCGTTCTTCACGAATGACGCACAAGGCACCGGCCTGGGCCTCTACATGGCGCGCGAGTTGTGCAGCGCCAACGATGCGCAGATCCGCTACGGCGCCATCGCGCTGGAATCCTTGCTCGATCGCACGGGAGCGTTGACCATGGAGGCGCGTCCGGGTGAAGACGCGCTGCCGCGTCGTGCCTTCGTCATCACTCTGATGTTTGACCAACCTGCCGTGCCCTTGGTGGAATCAACCACCGCATGACTTATCTCTGATCCATGTCCAAAGTCGCCATCGTTCGCGAACCCATTCTCGTCGTCGATGACGAAGCCGACCTGCGCGAGCTGTTGGAAATCTCCCTGCGCCGCATGGGGCACGACGTGGTGCTCGCCGGTGGACTGGCCGAAGCGCGCGAGGCCTTGTCCCGCCAGCGCTTTGCGTTGGTGCTGACCGATATGCGCCTGGGTGACGGCCTGGGCATCGAACTCGTGCGCCAGTTGTCGGCCACGGCCGACCGCACGCCAGTCGCCGTCATCACCGCCTACGGCAGCGCCGAGAACGCCGTGGAAGCCCTCAAGGCCGGCGCGTTCGATTACATCGCCAAGCCGCTCTCGCTCGACCAGTTGCGCAGCCTCGTGCTCAATGCGCTGGGCCGCCAGCAGCGCGATCCCGACCCCGGCAGTTCCGACCTGGCCGAGCGCACCAATGACCTGTTGCCCGGGCACTCCGCCGCTATGCAGGAGGTGCGCCGCTCGCTGATGCGGCTGGCGCGCAGCATGGCACCGGTGGTCATCAGCGGGGAATCGGGCAGCGGCAAGGAACGTGCGGCGCGTGCCGTTCACGCGCTGTCGGCACGTGCGTCGCGGCCGTTTGTGGCGGTCAACTGCGGGGCGATTCCCGAGAACCTGATGGAGGCCGAGTTCTTCGGCTACGTGAAGGGTGCCTTCACCGGGGCCGATAGCGACCGCCAGGGCTTCTTCCAGGCCGCCAACGGCGGCACCCTCATGCTGGATGAAGTGGCCGACCTGCCGCTGACCATGCAGGTGAAATTGCTGCGCGCGCTGCAGGAACGCCGCGTGCGCAAGATTGGCGAGAGCCGCGAAGACCCGGTCGACGTGCGCGTGGTGTGCGCGAGCCACCAGAACCTCGCGCGTCTCGTTGCCGCCGGCCGTTTCCGCGAAGACTTGTTCTACCGCCTGAACGTGCTGGAACTGCGCATGCCTACGCTGCGCGAACGCGGCGAAGACGTGCCCGTGCTGGCCGGTGTGCTGCTGGAGCAGCTCGCCAACCGCTACGGCGATCCGCGCCCCAAGCGCCTGACGCGCCCGGCGCTGCAGCAGTTGTGTGCGTATCCGTTCCCGGGCAACGTACGCGAGCTGGAGAACCTGCTGGAGCGCGCTTACGCGTTTGCCGAAGGCGAGTCGATCGACGTCGATGACCTGGGCGCACTCGGTGCCGAGATCGAGCGCTCGCCGCTGTTCCACCGCACGCGCGAGGCGCAAGCGGCCGCGCAAGGTCTGCAGGGGAGTGGTCACACGATGGCGCCCCCGCCCGTGACGGGCTGGCCCGACGCGGTCTATATGCCGGCACCTGTGGTCAGCCCAATCGCAAGCCCGATGGGCATGCCGCAGCCGATGGTGCAACCCGCCGAACCGGCACCGGCCGCTGCACCTGCTGAGCCGGCGCTGCCGAATGTGGCACTGCCGATCGATTTACCAGCGTATCTGGAGTCGGTCGAGCGCAGCGTGATCCTGGCCGCGCTGGACCAGACCGGCTTCAACCGCACGGCGGCGGCCAAGCTGCTTGGCCTGTCGTTCCGTCAGTTGCGCTATCGCATGCAGCAACTCGGCATCCGTGATCCGCGCGATATCGAAACTGCGGGCGGTCTGGGTGAAACCGCGGGCAACGGTCTGAACGGCGATGCCTGAACGCAACGCCTTGCACGTCGATGCCGCGGGCTGGGTGGAAGGCGTCCGCCGCCACCCGTCGCCGAATATCGACGAGAGGCCGGAAGGCATGCCGATCGATCTGATCGTGCTGCACAACATCAGCCTGCCGCCTGCGCAGTTCGTGACGGATTTCGGCACGGACGACGTGCTCGACTTCTTCACCAACACGCTCGACTGCGACGCGCACCCGTACTTCGATCAACTGCGCGGCGTGCGGGTGTCGGCGCATTTCTTTGTGCGCCGCACGGGCGAGTGCGTGCAGTTCGCGCCGTGTGGTGCGCGTGCGTGGCATGCTGGCGCGTCGGACTTTTTCGGCCGTACGCGCTGCAACGATTTCTCGGTCGGCATCGAGATCGAGGGGACGGACGACCTGCCCTTCACGTCCGAGCAGTACGCCACCACGGCATCACTTGTGCGGGCGATCTGCGCGGCGTATCCGATTGCGGCGATTGCCGGGCATTCGGACATCGCGCCGGGTCGCAAGACCGATCCTGGGCCATGCTTCGACTGGGCGCATCTGCGAGCGCTTGGCGGCTTCAACGCGGCGCTGTTTCCGTATCAGCACGCGCTCTGACGCTGCAATAGAAACGGGCGGCCCCTTGCGAAGGCCGCCCGTGTTCTCCTCCCTGCTGGTCTTTCTTAGGTGCCCATGGCCGGGTCGGACACGCCGTCCTTGCCGGTTTCCATGCGACCGGCAAAGCGCCGCGTGAAGCCGCCTTGCGGCACCGTCACCGTGAAGTCGTACCAGTTGCCCTGGCGCGCGATCGGCCAGTGCTGGTCGAGCTGCTTGCCGGCCGGGATGTCGAACGTCCACGGGCCGTCGGTGCGGTAGGCGTTGGGCTTGACGGTGAAGGTGCAGCCGGTGGTGCCGGTGTTCATCATCGTCACGTAGACCTCGGCGTTGGCCAGGTCGTAGCACACGCGGATTTCCGGTGCGCTCGAACCGGCTGCCGACATGGCGCTCACATCGCCCGAGAATGCGCGGTGGAAGCCGTTGGGGCCGAGCACCCACAGGTCGTACTTGCCCTTGTCTGCGGTGTAGACGTCCCACGCGTCGTCGAGCATCTTGCCGGGTTCGACGGCGTAGCGGCGTGGCACGCGGTCCAGGTGCAGGCGGTCGTACACGTGGAACACGGCGGCGGCCGTGCCGGTGTTGCTGAAGATCAGGCGCAGGGCGCGATTGGTGGCGTCTTCACGCGCGCTGACGTGTAGCTCGTACGGCAGGGCGCGCGAGGGGCGCGTGCCGGTGGCCTGCACGGGCAGTTGCTGTGCGGCCACGGAGGGCACCGGCACCTGCGGCTTCAACCCCTGCGCGGTGCGGATCGAATCGGCCGTGGCCTTGTCGCGGCTGGGCAGCGTGGGCAGTGTTTCGTTGTTCGGGTTGACGAAGTTGAAGGCGCTGGTCAGGTCGCCCAGTACGGCACGGCGGTATGCGCTGATGTTCGGCTCCTTCACGTTGAAGCGCAGTTCCAGGAAGCGCAGCACCGAGGTGTGGTCGAACGCCTGCGAGTTGACCCAGCCGCCGCGGCTCCATGGCGAGACGATGTACATCGGCACGCGCGGGCCGGGGCCGTACGGGTTCTTGTCGGTGTGGTATTCGCCGGCGGTGTTCACCGTCGATTTGCCGGCCAGCACGCCGTTGTCATACGCCGGGGCGGCGGGCGGCGGCACGTGGTCGAAGAAGCCGTCGTTCTCATCGAAGTTGATGAACAGCACGGTCTTGCTCCACACCGCTGGGTTGGCGGTGAGCGCGTTGAGCACTTCCTGCGTGTACCACGCGCCCTGCACGGGGCTCGACGGTCCGGGGTGCTCGGAGTACGTGGCCGGGGCGACGATCCACGACACCTGCGGCAGTTGGCCCGCCGCGATGTCGTCCTTGAGCGCTTGTAGGAAACCGCCGTCGGGCATGGTGTTGCCGACGCCCTTGATCAGCGGGCTGATGGCTTCGTCAGCGGGCGTGTACGCCGGGAACGGGCTGCCGTCCTTCAGGTTACCGCGTGCGGCGTTGGCATCGCGATACGCCTTGAAGCCGGCGAGCGGGTTGTCGGTGAAGTTGTCCGGCATGTTCTGGTAGACCTTCCACGACACGCCAGCGGTTTGCAGGCGTTCAGGGTAGGTCGTCCAGTTGTAGGTGACGCCGGCGTCGAGGTGGTCGCCGCTGTTGTCGATGACCGGGCCGCCTGCTGCGCCCGTCGGGTCATTCGTGCCCGTCCAGTGGAATAGGCGGTTGGTGTTGGTGCCGCCGTGGAAGCCGCAGTGGTACGCGTCGCACAGCGTGAAGGCATTGGCGAGCGCGAACTGGAAGTCCAGCTCGGTCTGCTTGTAGTAGCCCATCGACTGCGTCTGCTTGTAGGTCGGCCACTTGCTCATGCGGCCGAGGTCCCACGCCTGCTGTGCATCGGGGTAGCTGTGCGGCGTGCCCGAGACGCGCTGCGCGTTGCCGGCGCTACTGTCGAGGTAATACGGCAGCACCGTGCGCGACGTGCCGCCGCTGGTGTAGGTCTGCTGCCAGACGTTCAGGCCACCGGCCAGCGGGATCGGGAAGCGATCGCCAAAGCCGCGCACGCCCTGCAGGGTGCCGAAGTAGTTGTCGAACGAGCGGTTCTCCTGCATCAAGATCACCACGTGTTCGATGTCGCGCATCGTGCCGGTGGCATTGTTGGCGGGAATTGCCAGCGCGCGGCGGATCGACGGCGGGAAGGCGGCCAGCGCGGCGGCGGAAATCGCGCCCGTGCCAGCCATCTTGAGGAAGTTGCGGCGGTTGCCGTTGTTGGTGTTGGAAGTCATGTCGGTCTCAAACGCAAGTCGATGGGGAGGCAGCGCGGCTTACGGAGCGCAGTGCAGGTTCGGCTTGTTGGCCGGCGGTTGACCGGGCTGATCCGGCTGGGCCGTGCCGGGGTTGCCGGTGCCCGGCGTGCCGTCGTTCGAATCGCCGCCGCAGGCCGACAGCGACAAGGTGGCGGCACACAGCAGCGCGGCGGCCAGCCAGTGCGGCCGCGCGAGAGAGTGGATGAAGGGCTTCATGAGCGGTCTCGTTCGGGGTGAGGGGGGATCAGGGGTTCAGCGACGACAGCGGCTGGTGCGAGCCGTTGATCGACTTGAGTTCGTCCAGCGTCAGGCGGCGCGTCCACATGGCCAGGTCGTCGTAGGCCATCACGCCCTTGAGCGCGCCCGGGTTGTTGGGCACGTAGTTGTGCGTGGCGTCGTCGTTCACGCCCCAGACCTTGGTGGCCAGGCCGCCCAGCTTGGTGACGTCGGTGTTGGCGATGGCGCGGTCTTCGGTCTTCTGCACACCCAGCACCGGATCGAGGATGTAGGCGCTGAACAGCTTGGTCTGCGTGTCCACCGACAGGGCCAGGTACGCCCACTGATTGGCGCTGAACTTCATGCCCTGGATGTCGTCGCGCTTGCCGCCGCTGCCCAGGTTGAAGCGCACCTCGCAGCCACCCCACAGGGCGATGGCGATGCCTGGGTTGGCGCCGGAGTAATAGTTCTTGTTGGACAGGATCGGCTCCCCCGTGCCATTGCCCTGCGTGCAGTCCGACTTGAACCAGAAGCCGATGGTGAATTGCGGGCTTTGGGCGATGTCGGCGCCGTTCTGCGTGAGCTTGTAGGCGTCGATGCGAGAGTCGACCGACAGTGCCTTGCCGCCAAACGGGTCGGTCACGGCCGAGCCGCCGTCGGTGCCGGCCACCCATGGGCCCAGCGTCGAACTGTTCTTGCGATCCGTCGGCGGCAGCGGGTCGAAGCTGTAGTACATCGCCAGGCCGTTGGTCAGCGTCGTGGCCAGCGGTATCGGCGCCACGTAGTTGATCTGCGCCAGCATCGACACCGGCACGTTGTTGCGCACCAGTGTGTAGTTGATGCGGTAGAGGCCGTTTGCGGTAGCGATGCTGCTGTCGGTGTACTGCGTGGCCGTGGCGGGCAGCGTGGCGATTTGCGTGCCGTCGCGCAGCACGGTGATCGGGCCGCTGGCGGTGGTCGGGTTTTGCCAGTTCAGCACCAGCGAGGCGCTGTAGGCACCCACCGTGCTCTGGAGGTTGCGCACGCCCACCGTGCTGGCCGTGAGCGCGGTGCCGTCGAGCTTGTGTGCAGTCGCCGGCACGGCGGCGTTCAGTTGCGCCAACACGGTCGGCACGATGTCGGCCTCGCTCGGCAGGGCGGCCAGCGCAGCTTCGGTCGTGGGGGCCGCCGTGCCGTTCTTACCCAGCGCCGGATTGACAGTCTTGTTGAGCGCGATGAAGGCGGTGCGGTTTTCCAGCGTGGGCGCCGAGGTGGTGGCACCCGTGGCATCCAGCCCGTGGCTGGTCGTGACGACCACGAGCCAGTCTTCGTTCGGGTTGGCGGTGCGGCGCTGGGCGATGGCAGCCTGCAGCGTGCCGAGTGCTTGGTCGACGCTGCCCAGGGCGGCGGCGTACGCATCGCTTTGCAGGCCCGAGGCGAGTGCGGCCGCGGCGGGCGCGGTGTACTGCGCAAAGACGACGTCGTAGCCGGACTGCACTAGCTTCACGCTGTTCTGCGTGACGCAGGAGTCGACCTGGGCGCAGTCGACCAGCGTATCGAGGTTGCCGGCCTGTTGATCGGCCTTGAGCAGGGTAGGCAGCACGGGCGAGCTGACGGCCGCGCCCAGGCGTTGCGTGGTGCCGGTGGCCTTGGCGGCGGTGCGCGCGTAGCTGAAGACGCTCGGGGCGGCCAGCGTGGCGACGGTGTCGTCGGTCACGCCATGACGGTTCTGCCAGGTGCCCGACAGCACCGTGGCCCAGCTCGGCGTATCCAGCGGCGGTTGTGCGGTGGTCGTGCCCAGTGTGCCGCCGGTCGAGGCGGGCATCACGGACAGCGCGCCCAGGTTCGGCAGGCTGCGCTGCAGCAGCGCGCTTTGCACCTGCGCGTAGGTGGCGCCGTCCACGCCCACCACCAGCACTTTCTTGCTGGCGCTGGTGGACGGCACGGTCGTGCCGCCGGGGTTGGCGACGGGTGCACTGTCGCTGCCCCCGCCGCAGGCCGTCAGCGTGGCGGCTACGGTTGCGCCCAGCGCGGCCGTGAGCAGGCGGCGGGCAGGTTGGTTCGATGCCATGTTGGTTTCCTCGGTCGTGTGGTGCGCGGCATGTGCACCGTGGTGATTGCGCTCCCCCGCAATGCGACCGAAGAGTAGGGACGGGGCCTGTCGCTCAGGTGACAGGCGCGGCAAGAATGCTGATGCCGCTATTTGGATTTCTTAAGCGCGCTAGGAATCGTCAGAAGCCGACGGCGGTGCATCGGTGCACCAGTGCAGTGCGCGCCACACATACCCCTACCGTAGATGAGGTGACGTCTATCGAACTTGCGCGACTGATAGAAAGAATTATTCTTGGAATGTGTCCATTGCGACGCCGCACGTGAGCCCCGACGACCCTTTGTGCAGACTGGGGCCGCGGGTTTGCGGCACCGCATTTTGATTGCAAAAAAGCCCCCGAAACCCCATCTGTCAAGACTAGGCAAATTCGATTGGCCCACTATACTTAGCGCCAATCCCGGGGTGACACACTAGATGTAGTGGTGAATTTCCGGGATTCTTATTTCGGCGCCCGCGCGGGGGCGAGCGTACGGCAGGTCAAGCCGGCGCTTGGGGGCCGAGGAAGGGCAAGGGCCTTTTCCGTCTCTTTTTCTCTGCGCGGCGCAAGGGTTTGCCAAGGGTTCATCACCCCAGGCGAGCCGCCAATCGAACGGTTCAACAGGAGTCCTTATGCAAACG
This sequence comes from Ralstonia sp. 24A2, assembly GCF_051783885.1. Taxonomy (NCBI): domain Bacteria; kingdom Pseudomonadati; phylum Pseudomonadota; class Betaproteobacteria; order Burkholderiales; family Burkholderiaceae; genus Ralstonia; species Ralstonia sp. 24A2. The sequence goes on from NZ_JBPVZD010000001.1 coordinate 96,262, forward strand.
GCCCAATCCGAAATTCACTCCGGCACCGCCAATCCTTCCCAATTTGCGCAAAGCGCTGGCGGCACGGCCGTGGCCTCCGGCACGGCTCTCGGCGTCAACCTTGCCGATTACAAGATCATCCGCCGCAACGGCGCCGTGGTCAGCTTCGAGCCCTCCAAGATCGCCGTGGCGATGACCAAGGCCTTCCTCGCCGTGAATGGCGGGCAGGGCGCTGCTTCCGCGCGTGTGCGCGAGCTGGTCGACCAACAGACGCAGAACGTGGTGCGCGCCCTGCTGCGCAGCCGCCCGAATGGCGGCACGTTCCACATCGAAGACGTGCAGGATCAGGTCGAACTGGCCCTGATGCGCTCGGGCGAGCACGACGTGGCCCGCGCCTACGTGCTGTACCGCGAGCGCCGCGCCCAGGAGCGCGCGCAAGCCGGCGAAACCCAGCAACAGCCGGCCTTCATCGGCCTGAACGTGACCGACGGCGGCATCACCCGCCCGCTGGACATGGCTGCGCTGCGCAACGTGATCGTCTCGGCTTGCGAAGGCCTGGGCGACGCGGTGGACCCGGAGCCGATCCTCAAGGAAACGGTCAAGAACCTGTATGAAGGCGTGCCGATGACGCAGGTGTACGACTCGGCCATCCTGGCCTCGCGTACCCTGATCGAAAAGGACCCGGCGTACAGCCAGGTCACCGCGCGCATCCTGATGCACACGATCCGCCGCGAGATCCTCGGTGAAGAAGTCACGCAAGCCGAAATGGGCGCGCGCTATGTCGACTACTTCCCGCAATTCATCAAGCGCGGCATCAACGCCGAGCTGCTCGACGAGAAGCTGGCCCAGTTTGACCTGGCCCGCCTGGGCGCGGCGCTGGACGCCTCGCGCGACTTCCAGTTCAACTACCTCGGCCTGCAGACGCTGTACGACCGCTACTTCCTGCATATCAACGAAACCCGCATCGAGATGCCGCAGGCATTCTTCATGCGCGTGGCGATGGGCCTGGCCCTGAACGAAATCGACCGCGAAGCCCGCGCCATCGAGTTCTACCAACTGCTGTCGTCGTTCGACTTCATGTCGTCCACGCCGACGCTGTTCAACTCGGGCACGCGCCGCTCGCAGCTGTCGTCGTGCTACCTGACCACCGTGTCGGATGATCTGGACGGCATCTATGAAGCGCTGAAGGAAAACGCGCTGCTCTCCAAGTTTGCCGGCGGCCTGGGCAACGACTGGACCAACGTGCGCGCCCTGGGGTCGCACATCAAGGGCACGAACGGCAAGTCGCAAGGCGTGGTGCCGTTCCTGAAGGTCGTCAACGACACGGCTGTCGCAGTCAACCAAGGCGGCAAGCGCAAGGGCGCCGTCTGCGCATACCTGGAAACGTGGCACCTGGATATCGAAGAATTCCTGGAGCTGCGCAAGAACACCGGCGACGACCGCCGCCGCACGCACGACATGAACACGGCCAACTGGATTCCGGACCTGTTCATGAAGCGCGTGATGGAAGGTGGCGAGTGGACGCTGTTCTCGCCGTCCACCTGCCCGGACCTGCACGACAAGGTCGGCAAGGCATTCGAACAGGCTTACCTGGGCTACGAAGACAAGGTCGCGCGCGGCGAGATCAAGCTCTTCAAGAAGATGCCGGCGCTGCAACTGTGGCGCAAGATGCTGGGCATGCTGTTCGAAACCGGCCACCCGTGGATCACGTTCAAGGATCCGTGCAACATCCGCAGCCCGCAGCAGCACGTGGGCGTGGTGCACAGCTCCAACCTGTGCACGGAAATCACGCTGAACACCAACGACAGCGAAATCGCCGTGTGCAACCTGGGTTCGGTCAACCTGGTCGCCCACCTGGTCAAGCAAGCCGACGGCAGCGTCGTGCTGGATCACGAGAAGCTGAAGAAGACCGTGCGCACCGCGATGCGCATGCTCGACAACGTGATCGACATCAACTACTACGCGGTCAAGAAGGCACGTGATTCGAACCTGCGCCACCGTCCGGTCGGCATGGGCATCATGGGCTTCCAGGACGCGCTGCACGTGCTGCGCATTCCGTACGCCAGCGAAGGCGCCGTGCAGTTTGCCGACACCTCGATGGAAGCGGTCTGCTACTACGCCTACTGGGCCTCGACCGAACTGGCTGAAGAGCGTGGCCGCTACAGCAGCTACAAGGGCTCGCTGTGGGACCGTGGCATCCTGCCGCAAGACTCGCTCAAGCTGCTGGCTGAAGAGCGCGGCGGCTATCTGGAAACGGATATGTCGTCGACGATGGACTGGGACAGCCTGCGCGGCCGCATCAAGCAGCACGGCATGCGCAACTCGAACTGCGTGGCGATCGCCCCGACGGCCACGATCTCCAACATCATCGGCGTGTCGGCCTGTATCGAGCCGACGTACCAGAACCTGTACGTCAAGTCGAACCTGTCGGGCGAGTTCACGGTGGTCAACGACTACCTGGTGCGCGATCTGAAGGCACGCGGCCTGTGGGACGAAGTGATGGTCGCCGACCTGAAGTACTTCGACGGCTCGCTGGCCCGCATCGATCGCATCCCGCAAGACCTGCGCGACCTGTACGCAACGGCCTTCGAAGTCGAGCCGACGTGGCTGGTTGAGGCTGCATCGCGTCGCCAGAAGTGGATCGACCAGGCGCAGTCGCTGAACATCTACATGGCCGGCGCGTCGGGCAAGAAGCTGGACGACACCTACAAGCTGGCGTGGCTGCGTGGCCTGAAGACCACGTACTACCTGCGCACGATCGGCGCCACGCACGTCGAGAAGTCGACCGTGTCGCGCGGCACGTTGAATGCGGTGTCCTCGGGTAGCGATGTGGGTGGTGTGTCGGCTGCAGGTGCTTCGCAAGCAGCACCGGCCAGCGCGCTGGACGCCGCTGCCGCCACCGCGCAGGCCATGCCGGAAGCCGAAGGCGCCGTGTGCACGATGCGCCCGGGTGACCCCGGCTTCGAGGAATGCGAAGCCTGCCAATAAGTCTAAACAGTGTCTGAAGTTGCTCCCGCGCAAGCGGGGGCAACGTGGCTTGAGCGACACTAAGCAACACCAACCTCGCGCTCTCTTTTTTCCGACAGCGGGAGCGACGAGCAAAGAATTCTGGAGAAACACCTATGCTGAGCTGGGACGACGACGTCAAACCTGCCGCACAACCGCAAGCTGCACCGCAGCCCGCGTATCAACCGCAGCCGCAACTGCAAACGGCCACTGCTGACCAGGGCGGCGTGCTGCCCCCGTCGGCCACCGCCGTCGGCACGGGCATCCTCGGCAACAACCCGAACGCTGCCGCCGCACAGAGCAACCGCCGCGTGAACGCCGCCGACAAGCGCGTCATCAACGGCGCGACCGACGTCAACCAACTGGTGCCGTTCAAGTACAAGTGGGCGTGGGAAAAGTACCTGGCCGGCTGCGCGAACCACTGGATGCCGCAGGAAATCAACATGTCGCGCGACATCGCCACGTGGAAGGACCCGAACGGTCTGACCGAAGATGAGCGCCGCATCATCAAGCGCAACCTCGGCTTCTTCGTGACGGCTGACTCGCTGGCCGCCAACAACATCGTGCTGGGCACGTACCGCCAGATCACCGCGCCGGAATGCCGCCAGTACCTGCTGCGCCAAGCGTTTGAAGAGGCGATCCACACGCACGCCTACCAGTACATCGTGGAATCGCTGGGCCTTAACGAGGCCGAGATCTTCAACGCGTACCACGAAGTGCAGTCGATCCGCGACAAGGACGAGTTCCTGATCCCGTTCATCGACACGCTGACCGATCCATCCTTCAAGACCGGCACGCCCGAGAATGACCAGAAGCTGCTGAAGTCGCTCATCGTCTTCGCCTGCATCATGGAAGGCCTGTTCTTCTACGTCGGCTTCACGCAAATTCTTGCGATGGGCCGTCAGAACAAGATGACCGGTGCCGCCGAGCAGTACCAGTACATCCTGCGCGACGAATCCCTGCACTGCAATTTCGGTATCGATCTGATCAACCAGATCAAGCTCGAGAACCCGCACCTGTGGACGGCCGAGTTCAAGGCCGAGATCACGGAGCTGTTCAAGAAGGCTGTCGACCTGGAATACCGTTACGCAGAAGACACCATGCCGCGCGGCGTGCTGGGCCTGAACGCACCGATGTTCAAGGGCTACCTGCGCTTCATCTGCAACCGTCGCTGCCAGCAGATCGGCCTCGACGCGCTGTTCCCGAACGAAGAAAACCCGTTCCCGTGGATGAGCGAGATGATCGACCTGAAGAAGGAACGCAACTTCTTCGAGACGCGCGTGATCGAGTACCAGACCGGTGGTGCGCTGTCCTGGGAGTGATGGGATACCCCTCCACTCCAGACTTAAGAAAGGGCCCGTCAGGGCCCTTTTTTATTGTTACGACTGTTGAGAATGTGTTGAGCTTGATGGGGCCAGGCTCGCGGTCGTCTTATCGTTGCGCCCTGAGTTGAACTGAAGAAGACAGGGGCACCATATGAAAAAGACGTTTCTTGCCACCATCGTGCCGTTTGCCCTGCTGGGTACCTCGTCGGCTTTTGCCGACAACGTCGGCTGTGCCGCCAAGATCCGCGCCATCGAGACGCAGATCGGCGAAGCCGAGAAATACGGCAACACCCACCGCATCGCCGGCCTGCAGGATGCGCTGGCCAACACCAAGGCCAACTGCAGCAATGCCGGGCTGGCCGATCGCGCCGACCGCAAAGTGCGTGATGCCCAGGAAGACCTTCGCCGAGCCGAATCGGAAGTGCGTCAGGCCGAAGACAAGCTGCGTGAAGCGCGTGACGAGGGCAAGACCAAGAAAATCCGCAAGGCGGAACGCAACCTGGCCGACAAGCAACGCAAGCTGCGTGAGAAGACGGAAGACCTGCGCGCCGAGCAAGCCGCGCTCGGCAAGCATTGAGATAGATATTGTGGATGGATCGGGCTGGATTGATCCAGTGTAGAAACAGGAGGTTGTGTGCATCCAGCAGCGGTTTTGGCCAGTTGGGGGCCGCACGATACCCAGCTTATCCTGTCATGCGGACTTGGCCTCGCATTGATTATTGTCGCCATTGGCTGGCTCAAGCTGGCCCCGTTTCTGGCGATTCTGGTGGGTACGTTTGTTGCCGGTATCACGGCAGGGCTTGCACCTGCAGCCATTGCGTCTGCCTTTGCCCAGGGCGTGGGCAACTTGCTTGGCAACATTGGTATCACCATTGCACTGGGTGCCATGCTGGGTGCGCTGGTCGCGGGCTCTGGCGCGGCGGATCGGCTGGTGGATACGATCCTTAAGCGTTCAACGCCGCGCACGTTGCCGTGGCTGATGGTGCTGGTGGCGTTGATCATTGGCCTGCCGTTGTTCTTCGAGGTGGGCCTGGTGATGATGGTGCCCATCATCTTCGCGATGGCGCGTCGCTCGGGGCAGCCCATTTTGCGCATCGCCATTCCTGCGCTGGCGGGCCTGACGACGCTGCATGCCTTGATTCCGCCGCATCCTGGCCCACTGATTGCCGTCAGCGCCTTGCATGCGGATCTTGGCCTGACGTTTGGGTTGGGGCTGCTGGTGGCCCTTCCAGCGGCTGTGCTGGCGGGCCCGCTGTATGGGATGTGGCTCTCAAAACGGCTGGTCTTGGCCGAGCCCGAAGACATCGGGCGCACGTTTGCCGCCCGCCCGGACGCGCAAACGCTGCCGGGTTTTGGTATTTCGCTTTTGACGATGCTGCTGCCCGTGCTGTTCATGCTCGGACACACCGTCGCCCAACTGTGGCTGCCGCACGATGACTGGCGCTATCAAGCCCTGAACTTTCTGGGGGAGCCCGTTATTGCGCTTGGGTTGACGGTGCTGTTTGCCATGGTGGCGCTGGGCTGGGCGCGTGGCATGCCGCGCACGCAGGTTGGCGATATCGTCCGCAAGGGGTTGCCGCCCATCGCGGCGCTGCTGCTGACGATTGGCGCAGGTGGTGGTCTCCAGCAGGCGCTAGTGATGGCGGGCATCAGCGATACGGTGGCCAAGATTGCGCAAGTCGGGCATTTGCCGCTGATCCTGTTGGCGTGGCTGATTGCGGTGGCGCTGCGTCAGGCCACGGGTTCGGCCACAGTGGCGACCACGACGACGGCCGGGATTGTGGCCCCGCTCACCGCAAGCCTAAGCGCTACGCACAATGGGCTGCTGGCGTTGGCGATTGGTGCGGGGTCAGTGTTCTTTTGCCACGTCAACGACGCGGGTTTCTGGATGATCCGCGAATACTTTGGCCTCACGCTCAAGCAAACCATCCAGGTGTGGTCGGTATTGCAGACGATCGTGTCCGTGGTCGGGCTGGTGCTGACTTATGTCTTCTGGATTGCACTGAGCTAGCGGATGGATATCAGGGCAGCACAGATTGATCCATCCAACACCGCCGTTTCTTGCGCACGCGTACAGACAAAGGGCTTGGCTACACTGGTAGTGGTTTCCAGTTTCCAATTCCACGGCCAATCGAGAGGAGAGGTCTAGACATGGCGGTCGAACCCTTCTTTGCGCACACCTACGATGAAGCGCGCGCCAAGTTCCTGACGGCCGCCCAGGCCCGAGGGATGGGCGTGGAGCGGCATCTTCATCCGGATGCGCTCGGGCCATCCGGGGAGCCGCTTTCGATCGACACGGCGCTGTTCTCGCCGGCGCAAGCCGATGCGTTGCTGATCGTGACTTCCGGTGTGCACGGTGTGGAAGGGTTCTGCGGCTCCGGTTGCCAGATCGGCCTGCTGCACGATGACGAACTCTTTGCACGGCTGGCGGCGTCCAGGCTGGCGCTGCTGCTGGTGCATGCGGTCAACCCATACGGGTTCGCCCATCTGCGCCGCGTCAACGAAGACAACGTCGACCTCAACCGCAACAGCGTCGATTTTGCCGAGGCGGCGTCCGCCAATCCGGCCTATATCGAAGTCGATCCGCTGCTGCTGCCATCAACGTGGCCGCCCAGCCAGGCGGATCAGGCTGCGTTGCAGCACTACATGGTCACGCGCGGCGAGAAAGCCTTGCAGGATGCCGCAACCAGCGGGCAATACCGCGTGCCGGACGGCATGTTCTACGGCGGCACCGCCTCGTGCTGGAGCACCCAGCAGATGCGCGGGCTGGTGTCCCGGCATGCTGCCAACGTTTCCCGTTTCATGTGGATCGACTTGCATACCGGGCTCGGCCACCACGGCCACGGCGAGAAGATCTTCAACAGCCCTGACTCTGCCGAGCTGGAGCGTGCCATCCGCACGTGGGGTGCGGATGTCCGGCCGATTGCAGCGCCGGGGTCGGTGTCATCGGTGGTCAAGGGGGATCTGGTGGGCGTGGCATATGAACTGCTGCCCGACATCGAGAAGACCTGCATCACGCTGGAGTTCGGCACGCTCGCCCCGATGGCCGTGCTGCAGGCCCTGCGCGCCGACCACTGGCTGCATCGACACCCGGAGCGCGGTGCCGCGCAGGCCGCCGGCATCCGCCAGGCGCTGCGCGATGCGTTCTATTGCGATGTGCCGGAGTGGAAGGGCATGGTCTACGCGCAAACGCGCATGGCCGTGCTGCAAGCCGTGGCGAGGGTTTCCGGCTAGGTCACTCGCTGTGCGCCGGCTTGGGCGCGCGCACTGTCAGCGCACACCCGGCTGACGCGGCGATGATGGCCAGAATGGCCGTCCACTGCCGCCCCGTCAGTTGCTCGTGCAGCACGATGGCCCCGGCCAGTGCACCGATGGCTGGCTCCAGGCTCAGCAGTACAGAGAACGTTTTGCCCGGCAGGTGCTTGAGCGCCACCATCTCCAGCGAATACGGAATCGCGCTCGACAGCAACCCGATGCCCAGCCCCGCAAGAATGAGCGACGGCGTCAGCAGCGCGGCCCCCGCCTGTGCCACGCCAAACGGAATCGCGAACAACGCCCCCACGGTCATCCCCAGCGACGTTGCCTGGCCCGCATGCAGGCCGCCGAGGTTCTTGCCGGTCAGGATATAGAGCGCCCAGCACACACCCGCCGCCAGCGCATACGCCGCGCCCAGGTGATCGACCTGGCCAACCGTCTTGTCGCCCACCGACAGCATCAGCAGGCCCACCACCGCCAGCCCGATCCACACGAAATCGAGCGCCCGGCGCGACAGCACCACCGCCAGCACCAGCGGCCCGGTGAACTCGATGGCGATCGCAATGCCGATCGGCAGCCGCTGCAGCGACAGATAGAACAGCAGGTTCATGCTCGCCAGCGTGACGCCATACAGGGCGATGCGGCCGGCATCGGCGCGGGTCAGGTGCAGGCGCCACGGCCGCCAGAACGCCAGCAGGATCGCCGCGCCGATGGTGACGCGATACGTGACCGTGCCCGCTGCCCCCAGCACTGGGAACAGCGTTTTGGCAAACGAGTTGCCCAGGCACACGGAGGCCATTGAGCCCATCAGGGCAAGAATGGGCATCCAGGGGGACGACGTGATGGAGGTGGACGAGGCGGGGGCAGCGGAAGACATGGGCGGTGCAGCAGATGCAACGCTACAGCATAGCCGCACGCTGCCGAGAAAACATTGCGTTCTCGGCAGCGTGCGTGCGGGTTTTTCTCGAAACGTGGGCGGAGCGCTTAGAGGGCCCCGGCACTGGGGCGGATCACGTCGATCAGCAGCACGCGCTGGCCTTCGCGTTCGCCGTCCGGGCGCGGGGTTACGCCGCGCTGCGGGCGCGGGGCGGCCAGCGGCGCTGGGTCTTCGGCGCTCATGCCGAACACGGCCAGCTTGGACGCTGCAATCCGCTGCAGCGTGCTGCGCACGCCGGGCACGTCCAGGTCTTCGGGGTCGAAGCCGGTGGTGGCCGTCCAGTCGTCGCGGACAATGTCCTGCAGGCCGTTGGCCATCTCGAACTGCAGCGACGCGCCGAACCCCTTCTGCAGCGAATGCGTGCCGAGCAGGTACTCGGCCGTGAGGAAGCCGCGCAGCCGCGTCCAGAACGCCATCGGGGAGATATTGCCGCTCTTGAGCGCATGGCTCGGGGCGACTTCCCAGCTATGGTCGAGCAGCCTGTTGATCAGGCGTCCCCAGGTCGGCACTTCGGTGCCGGCGGAGCAATCTTCACCCGCGCCTTCGGGGCGGGCAAGCTGGCGCAGCAGGCCGGTGAACGAGCCGGTCGTCGGACGTGCGCCGCCTGCCTGCGGGCCGGACGGCCAGCGCCATTGCAGCGGCGAGAGCGGCCGGGCGCCCGGCCATTGCGCGTGGGCCTGCAGGCCGGTACACGGTGTCAGGTAACGCCACTGACGCTGGTCGCGGCCGACGCGGCGCAGCGGTTCCAGTTCGGCTGACAGATCAAACTTGCCGAGGAAGGCGGCATTGCGCGACTTGATCGGCGAACGGGCGTAGACGTTGAAGTCAGGCCAGCCTTCGTACAGGTTGATCTGTGGCAGCGCGTGGTGCTTGTCCAGCGCATCGTCGGGTTGATCGATGCGGCGGGCGGTGAGGAACAGCGCGCGGCAATCGAGCGTGGGCACGGCACCGCGCAGGCGGAACAGCACGAGCAGGTCGCCGAACTCGGCGGGGCGCGCTTCAGCGCGGGCCGGATAGGCGTGCGGTTGTTCTTCGGGCCAGAACGTGGTCAGGCGCAGGGCTGCGCCGGGAAACGCGCTGCGCAGTCCTTGCCGCAGCAGGCGCAGGCCATCGGCGCCACGCAGGATGCGGAGAATGGACAGATCGTCGCGTAGTGCAGCGTCGGGGTGTGGGCCACGGCCGCCATTTTCTGCTGCCAGGGCAAATCGCCACAGGGCGGTATCGCTGGCCAGATCTTGCTCGGCAGCATCGCGTACGGCGTTGGGGCGGGCGCCAGACATCGGCTCACGGGCGCCGCCGGGCGTGTCTCCAGGGTTGTCTCCTGTTACGGCCTGGGCGCTGGTAGTCGACCCGGCAATCGCGCCAGTAAGGCCCCTGAATGGCGGCCGGTTGCGCTCGGGCATGGCTATTCCAACGTGTTGTTTGTATTGATTCCTCTGCCGCGCAGCATAACACCATGCGACATACCGGAGAACGGACCACCGCCCCTACGCTCGTTGGGGCTGGGGGCGGAGTCTGGCTCGGTTTTTGGTGCCGGATCAGGCGGTGCGGAACGACGCTACCGCGTCGCGCAGCACCTGCGCTTGCTCTTCCAGCGACAGCGCCGCAGCGGCGGCCTGCTCGACCAGTGCGGCGTTCTGCTGCGTCACCTCATCCATCTGATTGATGGCCTGGTTGACCTGTTCGATGCCGGAGCTTTGCTCGTCAGACGCGGCCGAAATCTCGCCCATGATGTCGGTGACGCGCTTCACCGCCACGACCACTTCATCAATCACGCTGCCAGCCTCTGCCACCAGCGTGGTGCCGTTTTCGACACGGCCAACCGAATCGCCGATCAGCGCCTTGATTTCCTTGGCGGCTGCCGCGCTGCGTTGTGCCAGGCCGCGCACCTCGCCGGCGACGACGGCAAAGCCGCGCCCTTGTTCGCCCGCGCGTGCGGCTTCCACGGCGGCATTGAGCGCGAGGATGTTGGTCTGGAACGCAATCCCCTCGATCACGCCGATGATGTCGGCAATCTTCTTGCTGCTTTCGTTGATGCCGGCCATGGTGTCCACCACCCGGCCGACCACCTCGCCGCCCTTTGTGGCGATGTCCGATGCGCTGCCTGCAAGCTGGCGGGCTTGGCGCGCGTTGTCGGCGTTCTGCTTCACGATGCTGGTCAGCTCTTCCATGCTCGAAGCGGTCTCCTCCAGCGAGCTGGCTTGCTCTTCCGTGCGCTGCGACAGGTCAGCATTGCCCGCGGCGATCTGCTTGGTCGCGCTGGCAATCGAATCCGCCGACGTCTTGATATGGCCGATGGTGCCGGTCAGTTGCTGCTGCATCTGCGCCATGGCGACCAGCATGCTGTCGCGATCATCCGCGCGGGTTTGCACGCGCACGGCCAGATCACCGGCGGCAATGCGGCGAGCCACCTCGGTGGCGTAGCTGGGCTCACCGCCCAGCCCGCGCTGTACGTTGCGGATGATGAGCGACATCGCCACCGACACCACGCCACCTACCAGCAGGATGACGATCAGGTTGGCGATGAGCGAGTGGTGATAGGCGGCGTCCACCTCCTGCAGGAAGACTGCGCTGGAGAGGTTCCAGTCCCACGGTGCGAAACGTCTTACGTAGCCGATCTTGGGCAGGGCGGTTTCGCTGCCGGGCAGGCGGCCCTGGTATTCAGCAAAGCCGAAACCCTTGTCCTTGGCCGCGTTGACGATGGTCGGGTAGACAGGTTTGCCGGTCGGGTCCTTGAAGCCGGCGGTGCTCTTGCCCACCATGTCGGCCAGCGTCGGGTGCATCTGCAGGATGAGCTGCGAATCGACGACAAACAGGTAGCCGGTGGTGCCGTAGCGCATTGAGGCGAGCGTGGCCAGTGCGGTCTTCTTGGCCTCGTCTTCACTCATGGCGCCGGATTGCGCTTTGGCGTGATACAGCTTGGCAACGCCCTCGGCAGCATCGACCAGATTCTGCAGGCCGACCTTGCGCTCATCGAGCATGGTCGCGCGGGTTTCCATGGCACTCCACACGCCAACACCGATCAGGCCCAGCCACATCAGGGCCAGCGCCAGGCGCAGTTTTGCTTTGAGTGTCCACTGTCGCATGTCGCGTTTTCTCCACTTTGTTGTGCCCCTAGCGGGCCGTTCCCTACGGGGGTAACGGCGGCCGGCAGTCGATTCTTTAGTGAAGACTTAATTAGGCAGGCCGTGGAGCGGCGTCGTGTACGCCCAAAAAAAGAAGGCGCTGGCTTGCACCGGCGCCTGAAGAGACGGCACCCGCTAGGGGGCGCCGCCGCGCGTTGGGAGGCTTCTTTATTAGCGGGGGTTCACTGCTCGCGAATCCACGTCTGCGAACGGCCGATCAGGCTGATGCCGATGAAGCCGCGCACCGTGAGCTTGTTGCCCGTCTCATCCAGCGACATCTTGGCGCTGTAGATCTTGCCGTTTTCCGGGTCGAGGATCTTGCCGCCGTCCCAGTTGTTGTTGCCGTTCGCCTTCAGGCCCGTGAGGATGGTCAGACCTTGGATGGGCTTGTCCTTGCGGTCGTCCGTGCACTTGGTGCAGGTCTTGTTCTCGTCGCCGGCGACGAGGATCTTGCTGACCGTGCCCGAGAACTCGCCGCCGTTGTCGACGATCTTGACTTCGCCTTTCTGCTTGCCGGTGTTGTCGTCGATGGTCTTCCAGGTGCCCGCCGGGCTGGTTTGCGCGAAGGCGGCGCCCGCAGCCAGTGCGAGTGCCAGTGCGCCGGTCAGACGTGCGAGAGAGTGGGGGGTACGTTGCATCGTGGTGTCTCCTTATCAGCGTAAAAAAATCGGTGAGGGTGATCGGTGGAGTTGGTCGTCTTGATCAATGGGCGCTCAGCGCGCCCGTCAGAGGGGACGGCGGATTGCTGCCGGAGCCGCCGGCGGCGTTCGTGACACCACCCAGCGCATTCGTAATCGGGGCGAGCGGGTTGCTGCCGCCCGACAGCGCGCTGGTGACCGGCGCCAGCGGGTTGCTACCGCCGGCCGCGCCACCGAGGCCGCCGCCCAGTGCATTCGTAATCGGCGCGAGCGGATTGGCCGAGCTACCGCCGCCGCCGTTGATCAGGCCACCGGCGCTGGCCACCGTACTACCGACCGTGCCGACCAGGCCACCCACGTCACGCGTGAGCGGGTTGCCGCCGGCCGCGCCGACTTGCGCACCGCCGCTTTGCAGCGCGCCGCCCACGGTGTTCAGTGCACCAGCCAGCGGGGCACCGAGCATGGTTGCCGCACCCACCTGCTGCCCAGCCCCCGCAACCTGCGACGACAGCGGCACGATCGCATTGCTGAGCTGCTGCGTGACTTGCTGTACCGGTCCGCTGGACGTGCCGATGGTCACCAGCCCGCCCGCACCTTGCGCCACCTGGCCGAGTGCCGACACACCGCTGCCCACCGGCGCCGTGATCGGGTTCAGCGGTGCCAGCGGGCTGCCAGAGGCACCCAGATCACTCACGGTTTGCCCTGCGTTGACCAGCGTGACACCCGTCGCGCGCACCACGTCACCCGAGCTCTGCACCGTCGTGCCGACCGGGTCGGGCGTCGAGCCGATCTTGCCCAGCCCGTTGCTGATGCCACCGCCCAGCGTTTGGACCGTGTTGCCGGCAGAGGTGACCGTGGCGCCCAGATCCTTCTGCGCAGCCGTGCCGCCCACGATGGGCACCGATGCAGTGCCGATGGTCGTGCCGAGGTCGCTCACCGTCTTGCCGGTCTGCGTGACGGCGTTGCCGCCGTTGCTGGCAACGTTGCCGACCGGCACCGCGCCCGGGCTGTTGTTAGCGCTCGACGATGGGGTCGTGTCGCCGTTCGGATTGCCACCCGAGGCGCAACCGGCTAGCGCGAGCACGGCCAGCGCGGCCGCTGCGAGCAGCGTGCGCGAGGACGACGCTGCGGACGAAGCGAAAGAAGCTTGGAGCGGGGTTTGATTCTTCATGGTGAGTCTCCTTGTAAGCGCGGCCCGTACCGCGTAATCACCACCGGGTGTCAGAAGAACGCGCGTCTGGCGTCCAGTGGGCAGCATCCGCCTGCGTTTGCCGTCGAATGCAAAGAAAGTTCTCCTAAGCGCTGAGGCGCATCAGTGATGCGCACCGGGTGACGTGCCCGACAGCAGCCCGCCAACCAATCCGCCGACCGTCGAACCGATGCTGCCCGGCCCGCCGACCGTCGAACTCGTGGTTGCACCACTACCGAGACTGCTGACCCCCGGAATCGCTGCCGTCAATGACCCGACTGCGGTCGCGACCGGTGCCAGCGCGCCGCCGAGCGCACCACCAGGCAGAGCTCCCGTGAGTGCGTTGCCAGGTGCACCACCGCCGGTGGAAGGCGCAGTCGGCGTGACAATCGCCGACAGCCCGCCGGTGATCGCGCCGAGTGCGCTCACCGTATTGCCCAGCGTCGACACCAACGCATCCCCCTTGCCAGCCGCTGCGATCGTCTTGCCTTCGCTACCGAGCGCGCTGCCCAGCGTCGTCAGCGCGCCGCCCACCGGCGTGCCCAGGCCCATTGTTGCGCCCAGCGTCTGCGTAGCGGAAGTCAGCGTGGTCGTGAGCGGCACGATGGCTGCCACGGTGGTGGTGGTCACCTGCTCAACCGGCGCGGTCAGCGTGGCGACGGGCGTGCTGCCCGTCGACGTGGTGCCGGTGCTGCCCGACGTGGTGCTGACGTTGCTGTTCGACCACGTTGGTGAACTCGACGCCGCGATCGTCGGCTTCGATTGCGTATCACTGCCACCACCGAGCGACGTTCCCATGTCACCGCTGCCCGAATTCGCGCATCCGGCGAGCAATGCCAAGGCCGCCACTGCCAGAGCGCAGGGCATCTGGCGCAACGCATGCTGGGCCTGCGGGAAAACCCCACGCTTGTGCGGGTTCGAACTCAACAAGAACGCTGGATCGCGCATCTTGTGCCTCCACTGCTTAGAACGCTTCTGTTGGACCCCTCTGTCTTGCGCTCTTTCTTTCGTCGGGTAGGTCGCTCACCGTGTGTCTGCAACATGCGGTTGGCAACGGTCTCCCTGTTTCGTCACGGACCACGCGCCGGTCCGCGCCACGCCGCGCGATCGATGCCGTGCTGACGTGGTGATCGGATCGTGAAGTGAAACTGAATGGCATGACAATCAGCGCCAACCTGACGCGCAGATATGCAATTGCAGCATTCCAACTCGGTCAATCCGTGTAAAACGCCGGCCGAAGCCGGTCTTGGAGTATCGACGCTGCAGCAAAAATGACCGGTGGATTGCCGTAGAACAATCCTTCTATCGTCGCGAAACCGCCTCGTTTCAAACGCGATTGCGTGCAGTTTTCAGTCGCTGCTGAACAGGGTTTTCCCGCGATCGGCGATGCGCCGACGCATGTGTGCGTCGCTGTGACGGCGCCTCTGTGCACGCGGCGTGCGTTGATGTGTCCGCACGAGCGTTCATCGACATGTGCGGCGACGTCGTTGCGTCATCTCGCGCCGACCTCCACGCGGATGCGTCGATGCGATCCATCTCGACGCACATCACCATCACGACGATCGCGCATCTGATGCGCGGCACGCGAATTGCGGCACGTGCATGCTCGGCGTCGGCCATGTTGACCATCGCAATCGCATCGAACTCGCACATCGTGCGTTGCATGCGAGCGAGACGCGCATGCGAAACGCATCAGCGAGTCGATGAACACGTTCAACGCGTCGATGCGCATGCGTGTAGCGCGTCGGTTGCGTGCGATCGCGCGAAAAATTCGCGCGCGTTGTCGCATCCGCGCATCGTTTTTTTTCACACGTATCGCGTTGCTCGCGCGTCGACACGCACGACATCGCAGCGTTCACGCATCGTGCGATCGCGTACGCGCGAGCGACACACAAGCAACATTGTGTGTTGCTGTAAACCGGCGTGAACATTGGGTTTGCGGGAGGCGAGTGTCTGCGTGAAGCAACGCGTTGACGTGATGTCACGACGCAAGAAAATGCGCATTCGAGAGGTCGACATGCATGCATGCGCGATCCAAATCGCAACGACGCACAGACGCGGCGCAATCCTTCACCAAAACTCGCCGCGCTTTTTGCATAAATCTCTTAACATCACCGCGCAAACGAATTATGATTCGCCTTGACAAGACGTTGACTTCGATGCAGGAAGGTTCTCGCAATCAACGTCGATGAACTTCCAAGCAAGCGGCAAGTGAAAGGTAGTCGAGGAGCGTAACCACTTTGATGCACGCCACGCCGACAGGGCTGTTCGAACTCGGTGCCGTCTCTGCGATCCCCTCGTCGGGATGGGCGTACTACCCCCAAAAGAAAACGCGCGCTCTCCAGATTTCCGCTGTCCGCAAAGTCACGCTGCAAGCGGCTTTGCGCTCTACACAGCGACTCGCGCAAGATCAGGTTTCGACCGGTGTGGCCACGATGCCCCGGTTCTCTCAATTGATGAAGACGCGTCGGATGCAGTGTGTCCGGCCGACTGCGGCTGCGTGCATGTGCCCGGCCGAGGTGTGCAACTTGCTGCGTGTGTCCACCGCGCGGGTTGCGGGTCTTCCTACCGAATTCATTAGCGTGCGACTGCCGTTTGGTGGCGCGCCGATGAATCGCTCGCTCGGTTGGTCTGGCGATGCAGTTGCATCGTGGGATCGGGCCGGTCGGGTTGCTCAATCTCGATAGTTCGATACCCAATCTCGAAGGAGTTTCCCATGGCAACTGCTGCTAAGAAGAAACCGGCCGCCAAGGCCCCGGCCAAGAAGGCCGCTGCGAAGAAGGCTCCGGCCGCCAAGAAGGTCGCTGCTAAGAAGGCTGCTCCGGCTGCTAAGAAGGCACCGGCCAAGAAGGTCGCAGCTAAGAAGGTTGCTGCCAAGAAGGCGCCGGCTGCTAAGAAGGCTGCAGTGAAGAAGGTTGCTGCCAAGAAGGCACCGGCTGCTAAGAAGGCTGCAGTGAAGAAGGTTGCCGCCAAGAAGGCACCGGCTGCCAAGAAGGCTGCAGTGAAGAAGGTTGCCGCCAAGAAGGCACCGGCCGCCAAGAAGGCTGCAGTGAAGAAGGTTGCTGCCAAGAAGGCCCCGGCTGCTAAGAAGGCTGCTGCTAAGCCTGCTGCGAAGAAGGCTGTTGCCAAGAAGGCCCCGGCTGCGAAGAAGGCACCGGCTGCGAAGAAGGCTGCTGCCAAGCCTGCTGCCAAGAAGGCTCCAGCGAAGAAGGCTGTCGCCAAGCCCGCTGCTGCTCCGGCCGCTGCACCGGCTGCACCTGCTGCCAAGACCGCGCTGAACCCGGCTGCTGCATGGCCG
This sequence comes from Ralstonia sp. 24A2, assembly GCF_051783885.1. NCBI lineage: Bacteria > Pseudomonadati > Pseudomonadota > Betaproteobacteria > Burkholderiales > Burkholderiaceae > Ralstonia > Ralstonia sp. 24A2. The sequence continues at coordinate 113,014 of NZ_JBPVZD010000001.1, forward strand.
TTCCCGACTGGCAACCGTCCGTAAGTCATTCTTACGACGGTGATCCTCCGGGACCACAGCGGCGCGCAGGTTTTGTACCCCGCGCCCAACTGATCGGATACTGCGTATCCGGTCCGCAAGACCTGGTGTCTTGCACCGCCCGCCGATCGGCTCACGCCCCGGCGGGCTTTTTCTTGTCCACGCGATGTCGCGAATGACGCTAGCGGGCACAAAAAAACCGCACCGGCGCGATGCCGATGCGGTTTTGCTGATGCGTCAGGCCGGCTACCCGGCCATCAAATCGGTCAGTGCGTCACGCGGGTCACGCCGCCCGACGACAGCAGGCGTACGCGCTCACCCGGGCGGAAGGCCTCGTCGGCGTCTTGCGTGATGGCGCGGTACTCACCGTTGTCCAACTTGACGGTGATTTCCAGGCCGGGGCGCTTGTTCATCTGGCCTTCGATCGCGCTGCCCGCGACGCCACCCAGAATCGCACCGAGCACGCCTGCTGCCACCGAGCCGTTGCCGCGCCCGATGGCCGCTGCCGAACCGATGCCGCCGATCGCGCCGCCGGCAATGGTGCCCACGCCGGTCTGTTCACGGTCGATCACGACGTTGCGCACGGAATCTACCGTGCCGAAGCGCACGGTCTGCTCGCGCTGCGCCTGCCCCGAGGTATAGGCGCTGTTGGAGTTCGTGCCCATGGCGCAGCCTTGCAGGCCAAGGGCGGTGACCAGCATGGTCGCCGCGCCGATGCGATAGATGGGTTTCATGTTCATTCCTTATTGATACCGGTACCCGAAAGCAGATTCGAAGCGCCGGGCAATCTCGTCAACGGGCAGACCGTAGTTCTGCGGGCCTTGGCTGGCGATCTTGAGGGAGCCCATCAGGCTGGCAAGTCGGCCGGTGGTTTCCCAATCCATGCCGTTCTCGATCCCGTAGAGCAGGCCGCCGCGGAAGGCGTCGCCGCAACCGGTCGGGTCGACCACACGTTCGGCCGGCACGACTGGAATAGTGTACTGCTTGCCGCCGGCGTGAATTTCCGCCCCTTCTTCCCCGCGCGTGACGATGAAAGCCTCGACGCGTTGCGCAAGCTCTGTCGCACTGTAGCCCGTGCGTGACAGCATGACCTGCGCTTCGTAGTCATTGACCACCACGTAGCTGGCGAGTTCAACGAAGCGGCGCAGGTCGGCGCCGTCAAACAGCGGCATCGCCTGGCCCAGGTCGAAGATGAAGGGCACGCCGGATTCGGCAAATTGTGTGGCGTGATGCAGCATGCCGTCGCGGCTGTCGGGGCCGACCAGGCCCAGCTTGGCCGGCAGCGCGTTCTTGACCGAATTGATGCTCGAGTGGCTCATCGCGCCGGGGTGGAACGCGGTGATCTGGTTGTTGTCGCGGTCGGTCGTGATCATGGCCTGTGCCGTGAACGTGTCCGGAATTTCCGTGACATGCGCGGTCGAGATGCCGAGCTTCTTCAGGTAATCCAGGTACGGCCCCGCATCCTGGCCGACCGTGCCCATGATGATGGGCTCGCCACCGAGCAGCTTGAGCGAGTAGGCGATGTTGCCTGCACAGCCGCCGAACTCCCGGCGCATGGTCGGCACCAGAAAGGAGACGTTAAGAATGTGGATTTTGTCCGGCAGGATGTGTTCGCGGAAGTGCCCGTCGAACGTCATGATGGTGTCGTAGGCAACCGAGCCGCAGATCACGCTGGCCATATTGAGTGCACTCCAAATGTGAACGCGGCCGCCCCAGTGGGCGGCCGTGTGATGAACGCGAGACCGGAGGCCGGCCTCGCAGCAATACCAGTGAGCTTACTTCAGTGCGGCCAGGGCTGCGTCGTAGTTCGGCTCTTCCTTGATCTCGGGCACCAGTTGCGAGTACAGGACGTTGTCGTTGGCATCGAGCACGACCACGGCGCGGGCGGTCACGCCGGCCAGCGGGCCGCTCGTGATGTCGACGCCGTAGGCTTGCTTGAAGCCCTTGTCACGGAAGGTCGACAGCGGCTTGACGTTGGCGATGCCTTCGGTGGTGCAGAAGCGGCCAGCAGCAAACGGCAGATCGGCGGAGATGGACAGCACGACCGTGTTGTCCAGGTTGGCAGCGGCTTCGTTGAACTTGCGCGTGGAGGTGGCGCACACCGGGGTGTCCAGGCTCGGCACGATGTTCAGGACCTTGCGCTTGCCGGCAAAGTCGGCCAGCGACACGTCTTTCAGATCTGCGCCAACCAGCGTGAAAGCCGGGGCCTTCGTGCCTGCGGCCGGGAATGTGCCGCCGACTTCGATCGGGTTGCCGCCAAGGGTCACGTTTGCCATGGTGTTACTCCTTCCTTTGATGCGTGTTGGGGTAAGAGCCGCTAACAAAACCCACCTGGCGTCGTTGCGCCTCCCGAAGTGACCAACAATCGGTACTCCAGTACTGTCTGCGTCGGCACGCCTAGCCAGGCGGGTCTTGTTAGCGGCTCTAGGCCAGGGGTGAAAATTCAGGGGTAAAAAATCAGGACCCGGTAGTTGGCCGTCGGGCGCTGGGACTGGAATCGTACCCGAATCGGCAGCTCGGCGCGGGCGGGCAGACCTGACGTGCCGTATGCACTGTCGGTCGGGTTCAGGTAGTCGTTGGGCAGCAGCGCGCGGCGTGAGAGCAGTTGGTCCTGCAGATCGGTCGTCACCAGCTCGATGGCCGGCAGGGCGACCGGGTTGCCGGCGCGGTTGCGCAGCGTGGCGGTCAGCACGTACTGGTCGGATGCGTCACCTTCCTGGCGCTGCAGTTGCGACGATTCGATCTGCAGCGCGTCGAGGTCGCGCGGCGGGGCGATCTTGCAATGCAGCGGCTGGCACAGCGCTTCCCACAACGGTCGGGTGGACGGCACGCGGCGGGCGATTTCCGAGCGGCCAAGGAAGAGCACCTGTGCCACGGCCAACACGATCAGAAAGCCGATCGCAATGCGTGCCATCGCACGGCGCCCGGTCGACTTGCGCACCTGCTCGCGCGCCTGCGCGGCACGCAGGAAGTCGAGCGTGGCTGCCGAGACGCCGTGGTTCGGCCCACGCGCTTTGCGCGGACGTGGTGCGCCGGTCAGCGTACGCTGCGGCGTGGGGCCGTCGTGTTCATCATGCGCGCGGCGTGCATGATGGTTCCGGCGCGGCACCGGCGCAAACATCGTGTGCGGATCGGTCTCGTGACGCATCCAGACCGAATCGTGCTTGTCCTGTTTCTCTGCGGCGGCGGGTGCAGGTGCGGGTGCCGGCGTTTCGGGCTTCGTTACCGCAGGCGCGGGTACGCGTGTGACGGCCGGCGCGGGCGGCAAATCTGCCGACGGTTGCTTGGGCAAGGCCGCCGCGAACGCATCTTCATCGTCCTCGAACTCACGGATCGGTGGCAGGCCGTGGAACGGATCCACCGGTGCTGCGGGCGATTCCGGCGCGGCGGGCGCAGCGGTAGGTACGTCGGCGGCAGGTTCAATTGCTGCCGGTGCGGGTTCCTCCGCGGCTTCTGCTTCGGCCGGAGCTTCATCCGCCAGTGGACGCGTATCGGGAGCGGTGGGATGCGCGTCTGGAATTGGCGTCGCACCTTCGACTTCGCCCAGATGCACTTCGGCAACGTCTTCTTCCCAGATCAGCGTCATGCCGAAGCCGTGGTCGTCTTCGGCCGTGGGCGTTGCCGGAGAAGCTTCGGCTGGTGCCTCAGTCGGCGGAGTGGAGGGTTCCGTGGGTACAGGTGCGGGCGTGGCTCCGACGGCCGGTGTACGCGGATCTGTTTGTTGCGGTGCTGGGGTGACCGGTGTTGCTGCCGGCGGCGTGGGCGTAGCACCCAGCTCGATCAGATGTGCGCGCCCGTCAAAGACGTGATTGCAGCGCCCGCAACGGACGAGCCCGCCCCGTAGCCGAAGCTGATCGGCGACGACGCGGAATGCTGTTTGGCAATTGGGACAGCGGGCGGCCAAACGTGGCGCAGCTTGTGGCGCGGATGCCATGCAGAAGAAGGAGAAAAAAGCCGACCGCGCGAGTATTGCAGACAGTGACGCCAGCGTCGACCTTTGCAGGCAACGCTGGCGCGCAATACCGTGAAATTACGCGGGCTTCACACCATGCAGGCAGACCCAGCCGTCACGCGCACGCCACACCGTGAGCGGAATGGCGGAGGCGTATGCGGCTGCCACTTCCTCGGCTTGGCGCTCCAGCACGCCCGACAGGATCAGCCGGCCGCCCGGGCGCACACGTGCGCACAGCATGGCCGCCATCAACTTGAGCGGGTTCGACAGGATGTTGGCGACCACCAGATCGAACGTGCCTTCCGGAGCATCGTCGGGCAGGGCGAAGGTGGCGTCGACGCGGTTGCGTTCGGCGTTGTAGCGCGAGGCTTCCACGGCGTTCGGATCGATATCGACGCCGATGGTTTCACCGGCACCGAGCTTCTTGGCGACGATGGCCAGGATGCCTGAGCCGCAGCCGTAGTCGAGCGCGCGCTCACCGGGCTGCACGTGCTGCTCCAGCCATTCCATGCACAGGCGCGTGGTCGGGTGGCTGCCGGTGCCAAAGGCGAGGCCGGGGTCCAGCTCCAGCACCACGGCGTCGGGCTCCGGTGCGTCATGCCACGAGGGCACAACCCAGATGTGCTCGCCGATGTGGATCGGCTCGAACTGCGATTGCGTGACGCGCACCCAGTCCTGCTCTTCGACTTCGCGCACTGTGTACGCAGGGATCGGCGAGAGCTTGATCTCGTTGGCCGCCGCTGCCACCAGCAGTGCCGGATCGGCATCGTCGGCCAGCAGCGCGACCACGCGCGAGCGGTTCCACGCCAAGCGGGTCGGCTCGTGGCCGGGCTCGCCGAAGAGCGGTTGTTCTTCGGGCGTGTCGGCATCGGCGTCTTCCACCGACACCGACAGCGCGCCCAGGTCGAACAGCGCCTCGGACAACGCCTCAGCGTCGTCACGGGCGACTTCGAGCACGCATTCGCGGTACGTCATCTTATTTGCCGCCACCCTTGGCCACTTCCTGCTGCGCCAGACGGTGCTCCAGGTAGTGGATGTCGGTGCCGCCTTCAACGAAGTTGGCGTCGAGCATCAGGTCGCGGTGCAGCGGCACGTTGGTCGAGATGCCTTCCACCACCATTTCCGACAGGGCGATGCGCATGCGGGCGATGGCCTGCTCACGCGTGGCGCCGTACGTGATGACCTTGCCGATCATCGAGTCGTAGTTGGGCGGGACGAAGTAGCCGTTGTAGGCGTGCGAATCCACGCGAACGCCCGGACCACCCGGCACGTGCCACGACGTGATGCGGCCCGGCGACGGCGTGAACTTGAACGGATCTTCCGCGTTGATGCGGCACTCGATGGCGTGGCCCTTGAGCGTGATGTCCTTCTGGCGGAAGCGCAGCTTTTCGCCGGCCGCCACGCGGATCTGCTCCTGCACGATGTCGACACCGGTGATCATTTCCGTGACCGGGTGTTCGACCTGCACGCGCGTGTTCATTTCGATGAAATAGAACTCGCCGTTCTCGTACAGGAACTCGAACGTGCCGGCGCCACGGTAGCCGATCTTCTTGCAGGCGTCGGCGCAGCGGTCACCAATGCGCTCGATCAGGCGGCGCGCGATGTGCGGTGCCGGCGCTTCCTCAATCACCTTCTGGTGGCGGCGCTGCATGGAGCAATCGCGCTCGCCCAGCCAGATGGCGTTGCGGTGCTGGTCAGCCAGAACCTGGATTTCCACGTGGCGCGGATGCTCCAGGAACTTCTCCATGTACACCTCGGGGTTGCCGAAGGCACGACCGGCTTCTTCACGCGTCATGTTGACGGCGTTGATGAGCGCAGCCTCGGTGTGCACCACGCGCATGCCGCGGCCGCCGCCACCGCCAGCGGCCTTGATGATGACCGGATAGCCGACCTTCTTGGCCGTTGCCAGGATTTCCTTCGGGTCTTCGGGCAGGGCGCCTTCCGAGCCCGGCACGCACGGCACGCCGGACTTGATCATGGCCTGCTTGGCCGACACCTTGTCGCCCATCAGACGGATCGACTCGGGCGTCGGGCCGATGAAGGTGAAGCCGGATTGCTCCACGCGCTCGGCAAAGTCGGCGTTTTCCGAGAGGAAGCCGTAGCCGGGGTGGATCGCCTGGGCGTCGGTCACCTCGGCGGCCGAGATGATGGCCGGCATGTTCAGGTACGACAGCGGCGAGGGTGCCGGGCCGATACACACGGCTTCGTCGGCCAGCTTGACGTATTTGGCTTCCTTGTCCGCCTCGGAATAGACCACCACGGTCTTGATGCCGAGTTCGCGGCAGGCGCGCTGGATGCGAAGCGCGATCTCGCCGCGGTTCGCAATCAGGATCTTGTCGAACATCGTGTTCTCGCTACAAAAAGGGGAGGCGAGGGCGCTGTGTTGGGGCCGTTTTCAACGGACCTGTGCACTCGGTTGCGTCAACTCGCGCTCGGATGCGGCGCGCTGGGCGCCGCACGATGAGGGTCAGATGCCGGAAGATCAGCCGATCACGAACAGCGGTTGGCCGTATTCCACAGCCTGGCCGTTGTCGATCAGGATTTCCTTGATGACGCCAGCCTTGTCCGCTTCGATCTCGTTGAGCAGCTTCATCGCTTCGATGATGCAGATGGTCTGGCCTTCCTTGACGGTGTCGCCCACCTTGACGAACTCGGCAGCGCCTGGCGACGGCGAGCGGTAGAACGTACCGACCATCGGCGAGGTCACGATGTGGCCAGCCGGCAGGGCCGGGGCAGCGGCTTCAGCGCTGACTGCAGCCGGAGCGGCAGCGGCGGGCACGCCCACAGCGGGCGCGGCCTGCATCGGCATCGGCGCGTATTGCATCGGCGCGACCACTTGCGGTGCCGACTTGACGATGCGGACCTTGCCTTCGCCTTCGGTCACTTCGAGTTCCGAAATGCCCGATTCGGCCACGAGGTCGATCAGCGTTTTCAGCTTGCGCAAATCCATGAACGTTCTCCTGCAGCGTCGGCGGTCTGGGGCAAAGAAGGGTCGCACGCGAATGGCTCTTCAGCGTACGTGCTCCAGGCGCTGGCGTCGTTGCGTTGGTTAAGTGATTGAGATGAAGAGGGGAGGAAAGCGGCTGGTCAGCCGCCGTGTTGATCGCTGTATTGGTCGATGCAGTAGTCCAGCGCGGCCAGATAACCGCGCCAGCCCAGCCCACAGATCACGCCCACCGCGTGGTCTGCCAGATACGAATGGTGGCGGAACGGCTCGCGGCGATGCACGTTGGACAGATGGACTTCGATGTACGGAATCACCACCCCGGCCAGCGCATCGCGCAGGGCCACGCTGGTATGCGTGTAGGCCGCCGGGTTAATGATGATGAATTCGACGCCTTCGCCCTTGGCTGCGTGGATGCGATCGACCAGCGCGCCTTCGTGGTTCGACTGGAAGTGCACCAGCATGACGCCCCGCGCCTTGGCACGTTCGGCCAGGGCTGCGTTGATGTCGGCCAGCGTGGTTGCGCCATAGACTTCCGGTTCGCGCGTCCCCAGTAGATTGAGGTTCGGGCCGTGCAGCACGAGCACGTTACGAAGCGCTTTGGCGGTCGGTTTTTCAGCCACGATTTGACTGGTTGAGCGAAGTTGGGCGCAATTTACAGCAACTTAGAATGCTTTGTCTAGTTTTTGCTGAAAAGAGTTCGAGAAACTGGTGTTTTCACCGATCTTGCCAACTGCACAGTCAATTTTGCGTAGAAAGAAGGGTAGTTATGCGCACATGACCGTCATATGACGATTTTGCATGTTCACGTGCGCTGCAGCGCCTGACGCAGTTCGTCAGCGTGCACGCGGCCCATCTTTCGGAATGTGATTTCGCCTTGTGCGTTAAGAATCACAGTAAACGGCAAGCCACCCATCTCGTTGCCAAACTGCCGGCCCAGTTCCGTGCCGCCGAAACCGGCCACCGCAATCGGATAAGTGATGGGCACTTTACCCAGGAAGGTCTGGATATTGGCCGCCGTGTCGATACCGATGCCGACAAACTTTGCCTTGGCCTTTTGCTCCTGGGCGAGCGCGGACAGCTCCGGCATTTCTTCCACACAGGGGCCGCACCACGGCGCCCAGAAGTTGATCACCACCTGCTGCCCCCGGAATGCCGCCAGATCGATCGGCGTGCCGTTGGCGTCCGGCAGCTTGCTGCTGTAGAACGCGGCGACGACATTGTCGGCCGGCGTCTTGGGTTCGGTGGCCTTGTGTCCGGTGTAGATGCCCAGGGCTGCGGCAATCGCGCCGGCAATCAACAGGGCAATCAGGGCGGTACGGCGGGACATGGTTCGGGCGGTCTCTCTATATAGCCAGAGGCGAGGCGTGGCGGATTGTACTCCTCTTGGCTGACTACCCCTTTGAGAGGAGGGCGCGCACGGCTGCGGCATCTCCGCGCGCAGCCTTGCCGCTGGCATCGGTGCGTCGGGCGCCGCGCACATCGTTCATGTCATAGAGGGCGATATGTACGCCGACCGGCGTACCGGTTTCGGCGCGCAGTTCCTGGGCCAGTTCGCGGGCCTCGCGGCTGGCCGGCCATTGGCCGCGCCACAGGAAGCTGAGCGTTTCCACCTCGTCGCGGCCAGCGAAGTGAGCACTCTCTGTTGTGTCGAAGTCCACACCGGCGTTGAGCAGAAAGATCGCCACGTCCTTCGGGCTGTCGCAGAAGACCTGCAGGTGGATGTCGGAGTGCTCGCTGGCGGTACCGTTGAAGACCGCGCCGGCCAGGTACGGGTTGTGCACCTGCAGTCCCTCCATCAACACCAGCGCGATGCGACGCAGCAGCGCGAGCACGCGCGGTTGGGAATCGGCCTGGAACAGCGCCTGGTATTCGCGGACTTCGGTTTCGACCTGCTCGTTGTCGGGCAGCCACTCGCCAGCGGCGCGCGATTCTGAGCCGAGCACCTGGCGTGCGGCCTTGCGCTTGGCCGTGGCGTAGTCGGCACCGTCCTCCGCAATCATGCGGGCGGCGACGGCGGCAATTTCTTCCCGAACGCGGGTCGGATCGAGGAGGGGGCGTTTGGATGACATGATTTCTATTTTACTGAACCGCGCGCGTCTGCCCGTGGGCATGCCCGGTACAATGCCGCGCAACGTAGTTGAGATGGCTCCCATGCATATCCACATCCTTGGAATCTGCGGCACCTTCATGGGCGGCATTGCCCTGATCGCCCGCCAGGCCGGTCACCGTGTTACCGGCTGCGACGCCAACGTCTATCCGCCGATGAGCACCCAGCTCGAAGCCCAGGGCATCGAGCTGATCGAGGGTTTTGACCCCGAACAACTGTCGATCGGCGCGGATCTGTACGTGATCGGCAACGTGATCTCGCGCGGCAACCCGCTGATGGAAGCCATCCTGGATCGCAACCTGCCGTACGTTTCCGGCCCGCAATGGTTGGGCGACAACGTGCTGCGCCAGAAGTGGGTGCTCGCCGTGGCCGGCACGCACGGCAAGACGACCACCACCTCGATGCTCGCCTGGATCCTGCAGGACGCCGGCTACAACCCGGGTTTCCTGGTGGGCGGCGTGCCGCGCAACTTCGGGTTGTCGGCGCGACTGACCGAATCCGACTTCTTCGTCATCGAGGCCGACGAATACGACACAGCCTTCTTCGACAAGCGCAGCAAGTTTGTTCACTATCGCCCCCGCACGGCCATTCTGAACAACCTGGAATTCGATCACGCTGACATCTTCCCCGATCTCGCTGCGATCGAAACGCAATTCCATCATCTCGTTCGTACCGTACCCGGCCAAGGGCGTTTGCTCGTCAATGGCCGCGAAGACAGCATGAAGCGCGTGCTTGCGCGTGGATGCTGGTCAGAAGTCGAGTATTTCGGCGCAGAAGAGGGTGACGGCTGGAAAATCGCCCATCTGGGCGACGACGACAGCTTCGACGTACTCTTCAACGGCCAGACGCAGGGCCGGGTGCACTGGGCTCTGCAAGGCGACCACAATCGCATGAACGCGTTGGCCGCCATCGCCGCCGCGCGCCACGTGGGGGTGCCGGCGCCTCAAGCCATTGAAAGCCTGGCTCGTTTCGAAAATGTGAAACGCCGCATGGAAGTGCGCGGCACCGTCGATGGCGTGACTGTCTACGACGATTTTGCCCACCACCCCACCGCCATCCGCACGACCATCGATGGTCTGCGCCGCCGCGTCGGCAGCGCGCGCATCCTGGCGGTGCTGGAGCCGCGCTCGAACACTATGAAGCTGGGTGTGATGAAACAGGCGCTTCCCGATAGCCTGACCGGCGCCGACCAGGTATTCGCTTACGGTGCCGCCAGCGGCAAAGATGCCCTCGGTTGGGATTTGGCCGGCGCGCTGGCACCGCTGGGCGAGCGTGCGACGGCGTTCTCCGATCTGACCATGCTGGTTGAAGCCGTAACCGCTGCTGCCCGCCCGGGTGACCACGTATTGGTGATGAGCAACGGCGGCTTCGGCGGCGTGCACCAGAAGCTGCTGGATGCGCTGACAGAACGTGTCGGTGCCGCCAACTGATTCAGATATGCAGGCTTCCATCGTCTATCTGCACGGATTCCGCTCGTCGCCGCGCTCGTTCAAGGCGCAGATGCTGGGCAAGCGGCTGGCCTCGGTCGGGCGGGCGGATCTGTATGTCTGTCCGATGCTGCCCGTCTCGCCGCGCGAGGCGATGGCTGAAGTTGAGGCATTGATCGCTGACTTGAGTACGCGCGATGGCGCAAAGCCGGTGCTGATCGGCTCATCGCTGGGCGGCTATTACGCCACCTGGCTGGCTGAGCGCCACGGCTTGCGTGCCGCGATGCTGAATCCAGCCACGCGTCCGGAGCGGGATCTGGCCAAGTACGTTGGTGAACAGCCGCTCTGGCACGGCGGCGGCACGATCCGCGTCGAGCCGCATCACCTGGATGAGCTGCGCGCGCTGGCCGTGCCTGCGATTACGCAGCCTGCGCGGTACTACCTTCTGGCCTCGACCGGTGATGAGGTGCTCGACTACCGCGAGATGCTCGCCCACTTCCCGGGCGCCGCCACCCGCGTGATCGACGGCAGCGACCACGGCATCAGCGATTTCGCGCAATATATGGACGAAGTGCTCGTCTTCTGCGGCCTTCCCGCCGACTTGTTGGCTGCGCACCCGTTTGACGGCAGCGCGTCCGCATGACCGAATCCCCGTCGTACCCGCGCAGCCTGTGGCGTAGCGCGTTGCCGCCGGCCGTCGTGTACGACCGCCATTGGGCACTGTGGGCGGTGGGTGCAAATTCGCTGACGGCGCGCCTGCGTGCGGCGTCCTCCACGTTTCGGGTGCAACTCCTGGGCCAGAAACGGGCGATGCCGTTGCGTGACGAATGGCGCTGCCTTGGCATGGCGGGCCCCGCTGAGACGCTGGCACGCGAGGTTTTGCTGATCTGCGACGACATCCCCGTCGTCTACGCGCACACCATCGTGCACCCGCGCAGCGTGGCGCTGGACTGGCCATTCCTGAAAGCGTTGGGCACGCAGCCGCTCGGGCATTCGCTGTTTGCGGACCCACGTGTCGCCCGGGGCGATTTTGAGTTTGCCTTGCTCGACACGCGTCACCCGCTGGTGCGCCGCGCGCACCGTGCGTTGGATGATGCACCCATCACTGGTGTCGAGCGCCTGCCGGCGCGGCGTTCCGTGTTCCGGCGCGGGGCGAGCGCGATGCTGGTGACGGAGGTGTTCTTGCCGGCACTGGCAGGGTTCAAGCCGCCAAGGTAGGCGCGAAGTTGGCGTATTTTCGGCGGTTCGGACGCCGTCTCAGTGCGGTATCATCGCCCCCAACTTTTTGTCGCCGTGCACTGGTTTTCTGACATCCGAGCGCACGGTCAGTCCATCTCATTCAAAGCGGCGCTCCCGTCGCAATCCAGACATATCCATGCAGTTGCTGTTTGAAGAAGGCGGCGAGATCCGCGCAGGCACCGTTTTGTCCCAACAGGGCGAGGCCTACCAGGTCGAGCTGCCGAGCGCCAAGCGCACCAAGGTCAAGTCGCGCGATGTGTTGCTGCAGTTTGCCCAGCCGTCGGCCGGTGAACTGTCGAAGGCCGCGCACGCACTGTCGACGGACATCGATCTGGATTTCCTCTGGGAATGCGCACCAGTTGACGAGTTTGGCTTTACCGACCTGGCCGGCGAGTACTTCGGCGCGGGCGCAGATGCCACGCAACAGGCCGCGCTGGCGATTGCGCTGCATGGCTCGCCTATCTACTTCCGCCGCAAGGGCCGTGGCCGCTACCAGCGCGCGCCCGAAGACCAGCTCAAGGCGGCGCTCGCTGCCGTGGAGCGCAAGAAGCAGCAGGCCGCTTTGCAGGCCGAGTACGAAGCCGAACTGAAGGCGATGCGCTTGCCCGAATCGTTCCGTGGCAAGACGCTGCAACTGCTGTTCAAGCCCGACAAGAACAGCCTCGAGTTCAAGGCGCTCGACGCGGCGTGCACGGCGCTGGGACTTTCGCCGATGCGACTCATGGTTGCCGTGGGCGGCATCGCCAACGCACGTGCGCTGCACGAGGCACGCTTCCTGTCGGAGTGCTTCCCGAAGGGCACCGGCTTCCCGGACGTGTCCGTGCCGGAGCCGACGCTCGAATTGCCTGCCGCCGACGTGCGCGCCTTCTCGATCGATGACGTGACCACCACGGAAATCGACGACGCCATCTCCGTCACCCCCATTGACGATGCCACCGTGCGCATCGGCATCCACATCGCGGCGCCGGGTTTCGGTATCCAGCGCGGCGATGCGCTGGACGCGATTGCGCGCCAGCGTCTGTCGACCGTGTACTTCCCGGGCGACAAGATCACGATGCTGCCGGAATCGGTGGTCGATCGTTACACGCTGCAGGAAGGGCGCGCGTGCCCGGCGCTGTCGTTGTACGCAACGGTGGACCGCGCCACGTGGACGGTCACCGCCAGCGAGACGCGCTGCGAATCCGTGACGGTGGCCGCCAACCTGCGCCACAACCTGCTCGACGACGTGATCACCGCCGAAGCGCTGGCCGATGGTTCGGGCGACTACCCGTTCAAGGCCGAGTTGGCTGTGCTGTGGCCGTTTGCGTGCGCGCTGTACGACGGCCGTCAGCAGGCGCGTATCGCCAGCGGCCTCAAGCCCGAGGGCGCGCAGAAGGGCGACTACTCGTTCTATATCGACCCGATTCCCGAAGCCGAAGGCGGTGGCGAGCGCGTCCGTATTGAACAACGCAAGCGCGGCTCGCCGCTGGACAAGATCGTCGCCGAGATGATGATCCTGGCCAACAGCACCTGGGGCCGCATGCTGGCCGACGCCGGTGTGCCGGGCATCTACCGCACGCAGAAGGCGTGGGGCATGCATCGCACACGCATGCAGACGTACCCCGCGCCGCACGAAGGCCTGGGCGTGGCGCAATACGCGTGGAGCACGTCGCCGCTGCGCCGCTATGTCGACCTGGTCAACCAGTGGCAGATCGCAGCGGTGGCACAGCACGGCGTGACCGCCAAGCTGATCGCCCCGTTCAAGCCGAAAGACGCCGACCTGCTGGCCGCCGTGGCCGACTTTGAAGGCACCTACGCCGCCTATGCCGACCACCAGTCGACCATGGAGCGCTACTGGTGCCTGCGCTGGCTCAAGCAGGAAAACCGCACGCGCATGCAGGCCGTGGTGCTCAAGGAAGGCGCCGTGCGCTTTGCCGAGATTCCGCTGGTGACCAAGGTGCCTGAGCTGGCACAGACCGCGCGTGGCACGCATGTGGTGCTCGACATTCTCGACACCGACGAGATCAGCCTGGAAGTGTCGTGCCGCGTGGTGGAAGTGCTTGCCCCGGCTGCCGATGCAGAGGCCGAAGCCGCGGCAATCGAAGAAGAACTGGCCGAAGCGGAAGCCGCTGCTGCCGAGGTGGATGCGCCGGCTGAACCACAACCGGCCGCTGATGGGGAAGAGGCCCGTGCGGAAGCTGATCCCGCTGTGGCGCCGCCGCCGCAGGACGGTGAGAGCGGTGGAACGCCTGCCGCTGCCTAACTACAATCGCAGTCTGACTTTCCTCTCGCGCGTTACCTTAGGAATTACCCCCCCATGGCCGCCCTCGCAAACCGTCCGGACTGGTCCGGCAGCAGCACGCTCACCAAGGCATTGGTGGTGTCGCTTGCCGTGCATGTCCTGCTGCTGTTCGTGCGCGTGGTGGCGCCCGAGGCCTTCGACATCAAGCGCGATGATCCGGGGCTGGACGTGGTGCTGGTCAACGCCAAGTCGTCCACCGCGCCGGCCAAGGCAACGGCGGTGGCGCAGGTCAACCTGAACGGCGGCGGCGAGTTCGATCAGCAGCGCGCCACCACGCCGCTACCTGCTGATACCAACGAGCAGACCGGCGATGCCATCAAGCTCACGCAGCGCCGTGTCGAATTCCTTGAGCAGGAACAGCGCCGACTGCTGACGCAGTCGAAAGACCGCGCGCCGATGGTGAACGATCGCCAGGTCAAACCGGGGGAGCGCCCGGTGCCGTCGCCCACCAACGGCACGGACGACCGCACCACGCAGGATGAAATAGCTCGCCTGCAGGCCGAGATCGATCGCAACCTCGAGAACTACGCCAAGCGCCCACGCCGCAACGTGCTGACCGCCGCCAGCGCACGCCAGGTGGATTACGCCCGCTACTACGATGCCGTGCGCCGCAAGATCGAGGTGCGCGGCACGGCCAACTTCCCGAGCCAGAATGGCCGCCCGCTGTATGGTGAGTTGATCCTCGTGATCAGCATCAACCGCGAGGGCCAGCTCGGCTACAACCAGGACGGCTACAAGATCGAAGGCATCGAGATCGCCAAGAGCTCGGGCAACCCGGCACTGGATCGCCAGGCGGTGGCCATCGTGCGGTCGTCCGCGCCGTTTGGCGGCTTCCCGGCGGAGATGCGCAAGCGCGTCGACATCCAGGATGTGGTCGCCACCTTCAAGTTCACCCGCGCGGGCCTGGAAACTCACCTGCAGACCCGCTGAGGTCGTTGTTTATGCCGTCGTCGTTTCAAGAGGCCATCCTCGCAGCCGTCAATGCGCCGCCCACAGACCGCTATGGCGTGATCGGCAACCCGATCTCGCACAGCAAGTCGCCTACCATCCACGCCGCGTTTGCGCAGCAGACCGGCGAACTCGTTCGCTACGACCGCATCTACGCCGAGCTGATCGCGTTTGAAGAAACCGTGCTCACCTTCGTGCGAGAAGGCGGGAAGGGGCTCAACGTGACGGTGCCGTTCAAGCTCGATGCGTATTCCATGTCGACATCGTTGTCGCTGCGGGCCGAATCGGCCGGTGCGGTCAACACGCTCAAGTTCGACGGCGACGAAATCTTTGGCGACAACACCGACGGCGTCGGCCTGATGCGCGACATCACGCACAACATCGGTAATTCGCTCGAGGGCGAGCGTGTGCTGCTGCTGGGCGCGGGCGGCGCGGCGCGTGGCGTGCTGCTGCCGCTGCTGGAACACAAGCCGTCGCGCGTGTTCATCGCCAACCGCACGGCCGATCGCGCCAACATGCTGGTCGATCGTTTCGAGATTTCGGCCAAGCTGCACGACGCGGAACTGGTGGGCGGTGGCTATGAAGAGCTCGCTGTCGATGACGTATTCGACGTCATCATCAACGCCACGGCCAGCAGTCTGCAGGGAGGGGTGCCGCCGATTCCGGGCACCGTGTTCGGCCCGAACGCGCTGGCCTACGACATGATGTACGCCGCACAGCCGACGCTGTTCATGCAGTTTGCCAAGCGCTACGACGCCCGCACCTGGGACGGCCTGGGCATGCTGGTCGAGCAGGCGGCGGAATCGTTCTTCGTCTGGCGCGGTGTGCGCCCCGACACCGCGCCTGTGCTGCTTGGCATGCGTGAAGCGCTGCAGGGCGAGGCCGTCGTGGCTGCCCGCGCGCGTCGCTGAAAGCCGGCCCAGGAGCACGCACGATGATGCGCTGGCTCGGCTACGTGATCGGTTGCTTCGTGGCAGGCGTGGTTGCACTCAATCTGTACTTCTTTGCTGCCATTGCGAGCTGGCAGACGTTCGATCCGTCTTCTACCGCCTTCATGCGCGCCGAGCGCATGCGCCTGTGCGGTGCCAATGTCTTCACCTGCAAGGTCGACCACCGTTGGGTCGACTACGACCAGATCTCGCGCAACCTCAAGCGCGCGGTCATCGCCAGCGAAGATGCCGACTTCGTCTCGCACAACGGCTGGGAAGTCGACGCCATGCTCGACGCCTGGGAGAAGAACAAGCGGCGCGGCCACGTGGTGGCTGGTGGCTCGACCATCACGCAGCAGTTGGCGAAGAACCTGTTTCTCTCGGGTGAGCGCCACTACCTGCGCAAGGGCGAAGAGCTGGCCATCACTTGGATGCTCGAGTTCTGGCTCGATAAGGAGCGCATCCTGGAGATTTACCTGAACTCAGTGGAGTGGGGCGAAGGCGTGTTCGGTGCAGAAGCTGCTGCACAGCATTACTTCAAGCGCCCGGCATCGCAGTTGACGGTGGGTCAGGCCGCCCGTCTGGCTGCCGCGTTGCCCGCGCCCAAGTGCTTCGACAAGAAAAGCTACTGCGCCAACGTGCACGTGAACTTCACGCGCAAGGCCACCATCATCGCCAACCGGATGGGCTCGGCCACGCTGCCGGATTGAGTGCGCGGGCGGCTTACTTGAGCCAGCCCTTGCGCCGGAAGTACACCAGCGGAATCGCCGCCGACACGATCATCATCACGATCGCGTACGGATACCCCTCGGCCCAGTCCAACTCTGGCATCACCTTGAAGTTCATGCCGTAGATCGAAGCGATCAGCGTGGGCGGCATCAGCGCCACCGACACCACCGAGAACAGCTTGATGATCTTGTTCTGGTTGATGTTGATGAAGCCGACCGTGGCGTCCATCAAGAAGTTGACCTTGTCCGACAGGAACGCCGTGTGGTTTTCGATGGAGTCGATGTCGCGCAGCACCTGGCGCGCTTCATCCTGCTGATCGGTCGAGAGCAACTGGCTGCGCAGCAGGAACGACACCGCGCGGCGCGTATCCATCACGTTGCGGCGGATGCGGCCGTTCAAGTCTTCCACGCGTGCGATGATCTCCAGCACATCGGCGGCGGCGGCGTCCGTCACCTCGTCGGCCAGCACACGTTTGCTGGCGTCTTCCAGGCGCTCGTAGACCTCTTCGATGGAGTCCGCCGAGTATTCCGCGTCGGTGGCGTACAGGTCCATCAGCACGTCCTTCGCGTTGCGTACCGAACCCGGGCGCAACCGCGCACGCATGCGCACGAGGCGGAAGGCGGGCAGATCTTCGTCGTGAATGGAGAAGAGCACATCCTTGGTCATCACGAAGGCCACGCGCACGTTGCGCGAGGTGGTTTCTTCGTCGAGCAGGAAGTCAGTGCGGATGTGGATGTGGCCGTCTTCGCCCTCAAAGTAACGGGCGGATGCTTCCAGGTCCCCTAATTGCTCCAGTTCGGGCAGGACCACGCCATAGGCTTCCTTGATCCAGGCAAGCTCTTCGTCGTCGGGGTCGATTACGTCGATCCAGATCGGCTTGTGCTGCAGCAATTCGCTGCGTTCTTCGACCTGTTCTTGCGCGAGACGGCCTTTTTGCACGACGAACAGGTTGATCATGGAGGTTCCTTGAAGCGGGTGTTGAACGGGCAGGGCGAAAAATCGCGCCGAGTGTAGCGTAAAGATGCAGCAGGTTCAGCCACAAACAGTGGCTTGGCGTGCACGCGTCGGATCAATGCCACGTCCGGAAGATCGGGCCGCCGGATCGCCCGACGGGTAAAATGCGGTGAAGTTAAGCGGCAGTCCGGCCGCGCCCTCACATTCCCGACATCATGCGATTTACCGAACAACTGGCTGCCGCCTGGCAGCGCAACAATTCCCTGCTGTGCGTCGGGCTCGACCCCGATCCAGCGCGCCTGCCGGCGTCGCTTACCGGTACGGGCGGGGCGATCTTCTCGTTCTGTCGCGCCATTGTCGATGCCACGGCGGATCTGGTTTGCGCGTTCAAGCCGCAGATCGCCTATTTCGCCTCGCAGCGCGCCGAAGACCAACTCGAGCAACTCATCAACTACATCCACGAGGCGTATCCGGGCATCCCGGTCATCCTCGACGCCAAGCGCGGTGATATCGGCTCCACCGCTGAGCACTACGCCAAGGAAGCCTTCGAGCGCTATCAGGCCGACGCCATCACCGTCAGCCCCTACATGGGTTTCGATTCGATGCAGCCGTACCTCGCGCACGCCGACAAGGGCGTGATCGTGCTGTGCCGCACCTCCAATGCGGGCGGCAGCGACGTGCAGTTTCTGGAAACCGGCAGCCGCCCGGTCTACCAAGTCGTCGCTGAGCGCGCGCGCAATGTGTGGAACACCAGCGGCCAGATGGGCCTAGTGGTGGGTGCGACCTTCCCGCAAGAGATTGCCAAGGTGCGCGAGATCGTCGGCGACATGCCGCTACTGATTCCGGGCATTGGCGCCCAGGGCGGTGACATTGAGGCCACCGTGCGCGCGGGTCGCACTGCAGATGGCACCGGCATGATGATCAACTCGTCGCGCGCCATTTTGTACGCCAGCAGCGACAGCGATTTCGCCGATGCTGCCCGCAAGGTTGCAGAAGCAACGCGCGACCAGATCAACCAGTACCGCAACTGACCTGCCTCACGACACGGTGGCGGTCCGGTTGCCCGGTTTAGGTGAGGACACCATGACCACGCATTCCCAGCACCCCGTCACCGGCCTGCGCCGCGAGGAAGAGGGCAAGGATCCGGACCGCAAGTTTGAGAAGGAACGCGACGACGGCCACGAACACGATCGTGACCGCCGTCGTGAACATGACCATGAGCACCAGCCGGAGCACGAGCACGAAGAGCGCCACCGGCCGGATCACCCGAGCGAAGCCCGGGTCTAGGTCCAGGGATTAGGACTCCGCAGAGTCCAGAAAGTCGAGCAGGCCCCGCAGCGCGTGCTCGGCGGCTTGCAGGCGTACCTGCTTGCGGTCGCCCTTGAAGTGGCGTGTTTCCACACGTGTCTCCAGGCGGTTGCTCCAGCCAAAGCACACCATGCCGACGGGCTTGTCGGGCGTGCCGCCGGTCGGGCCCGCCACGCCGGTAATCGCCACGGCCACTTGCGCGCGGCTGTTGAGCACCGCACCTTCAGCCATTGCATGCGCCACCGGCTCGCTCACCGCGCCATGTTCGCGGATCAGCGCGGCCGGCACCCCCAGCATCTGCGATTTCGCCTCGTTGGAGTACGTGATGAAGCCGCGCTCGAACCACGCGGACGAACCCGACACATCGGTAATAGCGGCGGACACCAGCCCGCCCGTGCACGACTCGGCGGTCGCTATCATCAGGCTGCGCTTGTGCAGCGTGTCGCCGACCAGTTCGGCCAGTTGGGCCAGGGCGCGGGATTCAGCCATTGCAATACCTTCGAGGCGTCAAGACTTCAAACGTCAGAACGAGCGCCACAGCGCAAACACGAGCAGCGTATAGAACGCGGCCAGGATGTCGTCGACCATCACGCCGTAGCCGCCGCGCACGCCAAAGCCTTTGAGCGTGCGGTCGTAGTAGCGGATGGGCGCCGGCTTGACCATGTCAAAGAAACGGAACAGCAGGAACGCCCCAAACTGCCCGCCCAGCGTGGTCGGCGTGACGAACGCCAGCACCAGCCAGAAGGCGACCATCTCATCCCACACCATCGCACCGTGGTCGGCCACGCCCAGGTCACGCGCCGTACGGGCACATGCCCAGATGCCGATCACGAAACCGACGGCGGCAATCAACAGCCAGGTCGGTCCGGCGATCCAGCGTGCCAGGACAACGTAGATCAGCCACGCGTACAGCGTCCCCATCGTGCCCGGCAGGACGGGCGACAGGCCCGAGCCGAAGCCCAGCGCCAGGATGCGTGCCGGATGGCCGAGCATGAAGCGTGCGGTCGGGCGGCGGACTTGAGCGGTTTGCCCGGCTTCGAGCGTCACGGTCTCAGGTTGGCCCGGCGGGTTGGAGGGCGGAAAGGGGGCAGAAGACATCATGATGCGGATGAGAAATGATCGAAGCTGCCGTGCGTAAAGGTGACCGGCGCACCCTGTGCATCAACAAGTCGTAGGCCGGATTCGGCATCGATGCGACCGATGCGTGTAACGGCAACCCCCGCGCGTTGGCCAGCTGCGAGCACGGCGTCGCGCGCCTCGGCGGGCGCGGTAAAGCAGAGTTCGTAGTCATCGCCGCCGGCTAACGTGCATTGCAACTGGCGTGCGGCCGGTTGCGCGGCGAGCGTGGTGGAGCGCGGTACGCGATCGACCTCGATGGTGGCGCCAACGCGCGATTGCGTCAGGATATGGCCCAGATCACCGAGCAAGCCGTCGGACACGTCGAGCGCCGCATGCGCGATGCCGCGCAATGCCAACCCAAGTGCGATGCGCGGTGTGGGCATGTCCATGCGCGGCTGCACCTGGGCGAGTGCCTCGGGCGTGAGCGGCCATTCGGCACGCAGCGCACCCAGCGCGAGTCGTGCATCGCCGACGGTGCCGGACACCCATAGGTCGTCGCCAGCGCGGGCAGCGTCGCGGCGTAACGCCGCAGCGGCAGGTACATCGCCGAAAACGGTCAAACTGAGCGTGAGCGGCCCGCGTGTGGTGTCGCCGCCGATCAACTCGCAGTGAAAGGCATCTGCCAGCGCCAGCAGGCCTTCGGAAAACGGCTTGAGCCAGGCTGCATTGGCTTCCGGCAACGCCACGGCCAGCGTGAACGCGCGCGGTTCGGCGCCCATGGCGGCCAGATCGGACAGGTTGACAGCCAGCGCTTTGTGTCCGAGTGCTTTTGGCTCCGCATCGGCAAAGAAGTGACGACCGGCGACCAGCATGTCGGTGGAAATCGCTAATTCATGGCCGGGGCGGGCGCCGAGCAGGGCGCAGTCGTCGCCGACACCCAGAATCGCCTGTCGGGCCGGTCGCGTGAAATAACGGCGGATCAACCCGAATTCGGACAGTTCAGTAGCGTGATCAGCGGAGTTGGCGGAGGCAGCGGGCTTGGGCACGGCAGCGGCAATGGTAGAAAGAGGGCAAGCCCGATGGTGCCGTGGTAGGGCGGTGGAATATTGTAGCGGTTAGGCACAGCACTCCCACCCAAAATCCCGTTGTGAGATCGCTTTTCACTATATAAAATGACGGGCCCAAGGAGGCGGACCGCAGTACCGTGACCCTCATGTGGTTTCTCGGTGGCCCGCTAGATGCGACGGTCGACGCTTGCGCCGACCACCCATGACGAGAGACACCCCATGACCACGGTGGATACCCAGCCTCAACAGCCCGCCCGCACGGACGAAGAACTCAAGGCGCAGCAACGCGCCGCCCTGCGTAAAGCCGCGCTGGAGTATCACGAGTTTCCGACCCCGGGCAAGATTTCCGTCACGCCGACCAAGCCGCTGTCGAACCAGCGCGACCTGGCCCTGGCGTACTCCCCCGGCGTGGCCGCGGCGTGCGAAGAGATCGTCGAAGACGTTGCCAACTCCTTCCGCTACACCGCGCGCGGCAACCTTGTCGGCGTAGTGACCAACGGCACCGCCGTGCTCGGCCTGGGCGATATTGGCCCGGAAGCCTCGAAGCCGGTCATGGAAGGCAAGGCTGGCCTGTTCAAGAAATTCGCTGGTATCGATGTGTTTGACATCGAGATCAACGAAAAAGACCCGCAGAAGCTGGTCGATATCATCGCCTCGCTGGAGCCGACCTTCGGCGGTATCAACCTGGAAGACATCAAGGCACCGGAGTGCTTCTTCGTCGAGCGCGAACTGCGCAAGCGCATGAAGATCCCCGTCTTCCACGATGACCAGCACGGCACGGCCATCGTCGTGGGCGCGGGCATCACCAACGCGCTCAAGGTGGTCGGCAAGGACATCAAGAAGGTCAAGCTGGTGGCGTCGGGCGCGGGCGCCGCGGCGCTGGCTTGCCTGGACTTGCTGGTCGACCTGGGCCTGCCGCGTGAACACATCTGGGTGACGGACTTGGCCGGTGTGGTCTACGAAGGCCGTACCGAACTGATGGACCCGGACAAGGCGCACTTCGCACAGAAGACTGATCTGCGCACGCTGGCTGAAGTCATCGACGGCGCCGACATTTTCCTGGGCTTGTCCGCTGCGGGCGTGCTCAAGCAGGACATGGTCAAGAAGATGGCCGACAAGCCGATCATCTTCGCGCTGGCCAACCCGAACCCGGAAATCTTGCCGGAGCTGGCCAAGGAGGTGCGCCCGGACGTCATCATGGGCACCGGCCGCACCGATTACCCCAACCAGGTCAACAACGTCCTGTGCTTCCCGTTCATCTTCCGCGGCGCGCTGGATGTGGGCGCGACCACCATCACGCGTGAGATGGAAGTCGCCGCCGTGCATGCCGTGGCGGAACTGGCCCGCCAGGAACAGAGCGACATCGTCGCCTCGGCCTACGGCATCCAAGATCTGTCATTCGGCCCCGAATACCTGATCCCGAAGCCCTTCGACCCGCGCCTGATCGTCAAGATCGCGCCGGCCGTGGCGCAGGCGGCCATGCTCTCGGGCGTGGCACAGCGCCCGATCGAGGACATGGACGCCTACCGCCAGCATCTGCAGCAGTTCGTGTACCACTCGGGCACGCTGATGAAGCCGATCTTCTCCGCCGCCCGCAAGGTACCGATGGAGAACAAGCGCATCGTCTTTGCCGAGGGTGAAGAAGAGCGCGTGCTGCGTGCCGTGCAGATCGTCGTCGACGAAAAGCTCGCTAGCCCCATCCTAGTCGGCCGCCCGGGCGTGATCGCCCACCGCATCGAGCGCTTCGGCCTGCGCCTGCGCGAAGGCGTTGACTTCACCCTGGTCAACCCCGAGCACGACGAGCGCTTCCGCGAATACTGGGAGACGTACTACAAGCTGATGGCACGCAAGGGCGTCACGCCCCAGTACGCCAAGCTGGAAATGCGCCGCCGCTCCACGTTGATCGCTGCCCTCATGATCCACAAGGGCGATGCCGACGGCATGATCTGCGGCACGGTCAGCAACACCGCCGCGCATCTGCGCTACATCGATCAGGTCATCGGTGGTACGAACTGCGTGTATGCCGCCATGAACGGCCTGGTGCTGCCGGGCCGCCAGATCTTCCTGACAGACACGCACGTCAACGTCGACCCGACCGCCGAGCAGCTCGCCGAGATCACCATCATGGCCGCTGAGGAACTGTGCCGTTTCGGCATCAAGCCGAAGGTCGCGCTGATGTCGCACTCGAATTTCGGCTCGTCGGAAGCGCCTTCGGCAGTCAAGATGCGCGAAACGCTCGCCATCCTGCGCGAACGTGCGCCGAATCTGGAAGTCGACGGCGAAATGCACGGCGATGCCGCGCTCGATGAGAAGCTGCGCGATTCGTTGGTGCCGGACTCGACGCTCAAGGGCGAGGCCAACCTGCTGGTCATGCCCAACATTGATGCTGCGAACATCGCCTACAACCTGCTGAAGACGGCTGCCGGCAATAACATCGCCATCGGCCCGATCCTGCTGGGTGCCAAGAAGCCGGTGCACATCCTGACGCCGTCGGCCACGGTACGACGCATTCTCAACATGACGGCGCTGACCGTTGTGGACGCCGCCGCAGAAGCGCAGCGTTAATTCCGCACTGCACGAAAAGGGAGCGCACGATACTGCGCTCCCTTTTTTTTGTTCGCTAAGTTTGCGTGCGCTTACATTTGTGCAACGTTAGCTCTGTCTTCAAAATCCCCTTCAAACATTGACCGCCGGTTGATTGTTGTTATCGATGAGCGTACCCTTACGGGCTGAAGGGGTGCTTCTGAGCACATGAGGCCTGCACCGGGCCGGACGGGTGTAGAAAAGCGGTTTTCCGACCACACGTCTGACCGGGTTTGCCTCATTCTGGTGCGCGCAATTGGATGGTTTTGCAGGCGGAAGGATTCCCCAAGTCTTCGGCAGTCGCCCGACTTGTCATTCTCCCCCCTGCGAGCCTCTCAAGCATTGAGCCGCTTCGCTTTCAACTGCAAACCGGCCGTCTGGCATGATCTGGCGGCCACCTGCGCTTGTGACCTGTGCCGAGCTGTCTGCTTGGCGCGATTCTCCCGTTAGGGCTTGCTGATGACCAAGCGACTTGGAGCGTGGATTGGCTGCTCCGTATCTCAGGCAGTAGCGCGTGGCGCGCTGGCGGCGACGCTCGCGTTGGCCGTGGCCGGTCTGCCGGCCAGCGCCATGGCACGGGATACGACCGGGTTAGCGGTCGCCGCGGGAACCATTCGCGCAGCGGATATGCCCAACGAGGCGCAGCGCACATTTGCACTGATCGAGCAGGGCGGTCCTTTCCCGTATGCGAAAGATGGCAGCACGTTCGGCAACTATGAACGACGTTTGCCTGCGCAGCGGCGTGGCTACTACCGTGAGTACACAGTCAAGACGCGCGGCGCGCGCAACCGGGGCGCCAAGCGCATCATTTGCGGTGGCGACCAGCAAGCGGCCAACGACTGCTACTACACGGAAGATCACTACAACAGTTTTCAACGGATACAGCGATGACGACCAACATGTTTGGGCTGGACGACTCGCTCACCGCACGCGATGAGCGCGTGGCCCGCGAAGCGTGGCACAAGGCGCAAAATCTGTACGACGGCGTGGTGGGGATGCAATCCCTGAGCGCGCGCGTTGGGGGCGCGGCGGCAAAACCGCAGCAGAACATCATGACACAGGACATCACCAAGACGGACGACGACGGAGGTCGCGAAGACGCCATGAACCTGTTCAAGACGGTGCGTCCGAATATCGTGCAGTCGATTCGCGCGTTCCGCGTGGCGGATCTGGCGGAATCTGCGGCCAGCCTGGGCCAGCACTTCCTGTATGCCAATTGCGCGGCGGCGACTACCAAGAGCGAAGTGCTTGATGTGATCGCACGCGAGTTTCTGTTCCCGAAACACTTCGGCAAGAACTTCGATGCACTGGCCGATTGCCTGACCGACATGATCTACAAGGCCGGCCCGCAGCCGGGTTTCGTGATCGTGCTGGAGGGCCTGCCGTGCCAGCCCAAGTTCGACAAGGAAGCACGCGAGGTGCTGCTGGACGTGTTCCGTGACGCTGCCGAGTTCTGGGGCGAGCGCAAGGTGCAGTTCCGCGTGTTCTACTCGTTCGCGTGAACTTGAACTGATTCAGCGCTGGTTGATCGGCGTTGCTATAAAAAAGCCCGCAGATGCGGGCTTTTTTGCTTTCTTGCGATGACGCTCAGGCCGCAGGCAGCGTGCCTTGCGGCGTCAGGTGGTTCACGGCTTCCGGCAGGCCCTCGGCCAGCTGGTTGGCGAGGTCGCTTTCGTTGATGCCGAAAGTGGAGGCCAGTTTCGAGACTTCCTCCAGTGCGCCCGTGCCGCTCAGGGCTTGCGTGATCTGCTCGCCGGAGACGGGCAGATTCTGGCCGTTGCCGATCCACGATTTGACCTGTTCGCCCAGGCCAGCCTGTTCCAGGATCTGCTGCAGCGGGCCGAGGCCGGCCGGTGCCGCCGCGTCGACTGCCGCTGCGTGATCCGCATTGCCGCCACCCAGCAGACCGCCGAGCAGGCCGCCCAGGCCACCCGTACCGCCTGCGCCACCCAGCAGGCTGCCGAGTGCACCGGCGCCGCCGGCTGCGCCGAGCAGACTACCCAGGCCGCCCAGCGAACCGAGCAGACTGCCGCCCTGATCGGCCTGTGGTGCTGCATCGCCGGCGCCCTGTGCGTTGCCGCCGCGCTTCATTGCCAGATAGGCCAGCACGCCCACGGCCAGCAGCACCTTCTTGTTGCCCAGCAGGGACGATTGGCCGCCGCTGGCGTCACCGCCGCCGCCGAGGATCGAATCGAGTAGACCCATGATGAAGCTCCTTTGATTGATGGCGGGAAAGGGGATTGGGCCCGCCGGGTGGGATCAAACGGTCAATCTGTAGTCGTCAACACTCAGAACTCGCCGAGCACGGCGTGCAGCGCGGATATTGCGACCAGCGCCGCCGACTCCGTTCTCAGAATACGTCGCCCGAGTGTCAGTGGTAAGAAACCGGCACTTTCGGCCAGCGCCTCTTCGTCGGGCGAGAGGCCGCCTTCGGGGCCGATCAGCAATTCGACGCCAGTGTTCTCGATGCGCTCGCGCGATTGCGCGGCCCATTGCGTGAGCGGTTGTGTGCCGCGCGGCGACAGCAAGACGCGCGGCGTGTCCGTCGACTTGGCCGTCGCCAGCCACTCGCGCAGCGTGGCAACAGGCGCGACAGCCGGCACGCGTGCGCGACCACACTGTTCGCACGCGGCCTGCACAAGCGCTTGCCAGTGCTGCACGCGCTTGGCGGCGCGCTCGCCGGACAGGCGCACCACGCCACGTTCGGTTTGCAGCGGGGCGATGGCGTGTACGCCCAGTTCGACCGCTTTTTCGATCAGCCAGTCCATCTTGTCGCCGCCGGCAATGCCTTGCGCGAGCGTGATGTTGTAGCGCGCTTCGGTGTCGGAGCGCGTGGACCCAGCGAGGCTGGCAGTCGCATCGCGTTTGTTGATGGCATCGAGCCGCGCGTGGAATTCGTGGCCAGAGCCATCAAACAGGCAGACCTCGTCGCCGATGGCCAGGCGCAGCACGTGGATGTGGCGCGTGACGGCTTCAGACAGGGTGACGGCGGTGTGCGGGGCGAGCGGTGTGTCGACGTAAAAGCGGGGAAGCCCCATTGAAGCAATCCTTGTGATGATCCGGGCCAGGCGAAGCCATCAGCCTTCGGTGGTCGGGCGGCAGGCGAGGCCCCAGCGGTAGCCGTCGGGGTCGCGCACGGCGGCATAGCGTTCGCACCAGAAGGCGTCGTGCGGTGCCATGATGGACGTGGCGCCCTGGTCCAACGCACGCTGGTAGGCGGCGTCCACGTCTTCGCAGTACAGGTGAAAACTCTGCGGGCATTCGAAGCCGGCGGCTGCCGGGGCTTTGGCGGTGGAGCCGAATGCGCCTTCGGGCGCGAACATCAGCATCAGTTCGCCCTGGTAGGTCATCTCGACGTGGATGGGGAGGCCATGATCGTGTACCTCGTCCTGCACGTCAAAGCCAAAGGCATTGCGATAGAAAGCGATGGCGGCCGATGCGTCATGCACGGTCAGGTACGGGACGAGCCACGGAGTATTGGCGGGGCGGGGGAAGCTCATGGTGTTGCTCCTGCAGCCGGTGCAAGATGACCTCGGACGACTAGTGTAGAGCGCCTGCAACGCCACAATCAAAAAGAAATCAAAACACCTCGCCCGGCATCTGCTGGTTGCGCGCGCGGCCGCCGCTGCGTGCGACTTCATCTGCAAGCCATTGGCGGAACAGGGCGAAGCCCGGATGTTCCACCGCCTCGTGCGGATGGATCAAGTAGTACGACAGGCGCAATGACGCCTCCGTCGCCAGCGGCCGCACGAGGCGCCCGGCCGCGATGTCGTATTCGACGAGGATGCCCTGGCCAAGTGCCACACCCTGACCATCAATGGCCGCCTGCAGCGCCATCAGCGCTTCGGAGAAGGCCGGCCCACGCGTGGCGTTGATCTGGCGCACGCCGACTTCATCGAGCCATTGCTGCCACGTCGGGTGATGCGCGAGATGGCGCCCGCCGCGCTCGTGCAGCAGCGTGTGTGCGGCCAGGTCCTGCGGCATGCGAATCGCCTGCTGCAGCGCGGCGTTGCACACGGGGAAGAAGTCGGTGGAGGTGAACCACTCGACGTGCAGGTTGGGTGCGTTGACCTGGCGGTCGTCGATGCAGAGGTCGAACTGGCCGTGGTCCTGCACATCGGCGGTGGAGACCTCGACGCGCACATGCGGATGCTGGTTGAAGAAGCGATACAGACGCGGCACCAGCCACTTGGCGCCGAAGGTTGGCGGCACCGCCACGCGCAGCGGGGCGTCGGCGGTGTCCATCAGCAGGTCGGTGGCTTGCTCGATCGCGCGCAGGGCGTCACGCACGCGGGGCAGGTAGTTGTCGCCGGCATCGGTCAGCGCGAGCTGGTTGTTGCGGCGAATGAACAGCTTTTTACCCAGATGATCTTCGAGCTGCTTGACCTGGTGGCTGACCGCGGCATTGGTCACGCACAGCTCGTCGGCGGCCCGACTGAAGCTCAGGTTGCGGCCCGCGACTTCAAAGACGCGCAATGCATTGAGGGGAGGAAGGCGCCGTGCCATGCGTTCTCGTTAAGAAAAATTTAACGTCTCGCGAAGAATTTGTAGTTTGCCACGTTAAGGCCCGGGCGACTACAAATGCGCCTGGGGACGGCGCGAGCTACGACTCGGTTTGCACAAGCGATCTCAATCACGCGAACCAGCCGGACCCCACTACAAAAACATCACAGGAGACGTCATGAATCGAACCACCGTTGTTCGCGGGATGCTGGCGTGCGGGTTTGCGCTGGCGGGCTGGGCCGCCCCAGCCCTCGCACAAACCAGTGTCACGCTGTATGGCCGTGTCGCCAGCGGCATCGACTACCAGAACAACGTCGCT
The DNA here is from genome assembly GCF_051783885.1 of Ralstonia sp. 24A2. Taxonomy (NCBI): domain Bacteria; kingdom Pseudomonadati; phylum Pseudomonadota; class Betaproteobacteria; order Burkholderiales; family Burkholderiaceae; genus Ralstonia; species Ralstonia sp. 24A2. The sequence goes on from NZ_JBPVZD010000001.1 coordinate 141,384, forward strand.
CCCACGGCGACTTCCCCCGGCGGCAGCCTTTGGCGCGCCGCGGACAACCAGTGGGGGACCAGCATGTTCGGGTTCATGGGCAAGGAGGATCTGGGCGGTGGCACGCAGGCCGTCTTCCGCTTGGAGTCCGGCTTTGGCGCTGCCAAGGGTAAAACCAACGGTGACGCACTCTTCAACCGTCGTTCCTACGTCGGCCTGTCAAACTCGACCTACGGCACGCTGACCGTGGGCAAGAACCTTTTCATCAGCAACGACGTCTGGTTCCTCGACCCGACCGGCCAGCAGTTCATCGGCTCGGCCACGCTGGTGCGCGGTCGCAACTGGCCTGGCGCCAACAACATCGTCGAATACCAGAGCCCGACCTGGGGCGGCTTCCAGATCGGTCTGCAGACCGGGCTGGGCGAACAGCCGGGCTCATTCAAGAACAGCCGCCGGGACGGCGTATCTGCCGTCTACACCGCAGGGCCGGTGGAAGTACGCGCGATCTACGACGTGATTCGCGATGGCAATGGCAAGTTCAGCGACCTCTTCAACTTCTCGAAGGAAGCGACGGTAGGCGGTACCTACACGATCGGCAAGGCGAAGCTGTTCGCGGTGTACGAAAACCTGTCTGCACCGGATGCCCCGGTCGGCGCACCCACCAAGGCCAACCACTATTGGCTGGGCGTGAACTATGAGCTCACACCGGCGCTGACGCTGATCGGTGCCGCCTACCGCATCAACGTGAACAACGGCGGCGGCAACGCCAACCTGTTCATGCTGGGTGCGAACTACAACCTCTCGAAGCGCACGATGCTGTACGCCAGCGTCGGCACGGTGCAGAACAGCGCCACCGCCAATTTCTCGGTGGAGGCGACCAACAACAACCCGGCGCCGGGTAAGAACCAACTGGGTGCCTATACGGGTGTCGTCCACTCGTTCTGACCCTGGGCCATGTCCTTCGTAACACCCAAGCAATGCCACGCATGAACATCCTCACCATCGATACCGGTACCACCAACACGCGCGTCACGGTCTGGCGTGATGACGTTGCACTCTGCCAGGCCGCGCGCCAGGTCGGGGTGCGCGACACCGCCATCACCGGCAACAAGACGACGCTGCAGCGCGGCGTGCAGGACACCGTCGAAGCCGCGCTGCAGAAGGCCGGCCTCGTCATCAACCAGGTCGACCTCGTGCTGGCGTCCGGCATGATCACCTCCAACGTCGGCCTGCACGAAGTGCCGCACCTGGTGGCGCCGGCTGGTCTGCGCGATCTGGCCGCCGGCATGGTGCAGGCGAGCATCCCCGAGGTGTGCGCCCAGCCGATCTGGTTTGTGCCGGGCGTACGCAATCCGGTGGACAACCTCGGCCTGCACAACATCGAGTCGATGGACATGATGCGCGGCGAAGAGGTCGAGACGATGGGCCTGGTCTCGCGCCTCGGCATTACCGAACCGGCGGTGATCGTGCTGCCGGGCTCGCACTCGAAGTTCGTGCATCTGGATGCCGACCAGCGCATCACCGGTTGCGTGACCACGCTCGCTGGCGAGCTGTTGCACGTGATCACGCACAACACCATCCTGGCGGATTCGGTGGATTCCGACTTTGCCAGCGAGGTCGATCCGGAGATGTTGCTGGCCGGCGCGCGCAGCGCTAGCAGCATCGGGCTGGGGCGTGCCTGCTTCATGGTGCGTACGCTGGGCCAGTTCACGATCTACGAGCGCAACGCGCGGGCCAACTTCCTGCTGGGCGCGGTGCTGGGCGCGGACTTGCTCACGCTCAAGAACAGCAGCGCGATCCGCATGAACCCGGGCACGCAGTTCGTCATCACCGGCAAGCCGCTGCTGCGCGAAGCGCTGGCCGTGCTGGTGTCGGACGACGATTTTTTCTCGGGCAAGGTCACCGTTACCAGTAGTGAACAGCAGGAACACCTGGCCGGCAGCGGCGCGATTGCCATCGCACGCGAGCGCGGTCTGGTGAAGACGTTGAAGGTGGCGCAAGCCTAGTGCTGGCGAGGCCAAGCTGACTTATCCACAACGGTTATCCACAGTAGTTGTCCACAGTAGTTGTCCACAGCGGTTATCCACAGCAAAACAGGTGTCGCCAAGACGGCGCCGAAAGGAGACAAGATGAACCAACAACGACGCGTTACCTTCAAGGCCATCGCGGCCGCCACGCTGCTCACGATCGCCGGTGGGTTTGCTCACGCGGCCGATGATGTAAAGATCGGCTTCCTGGTCAAGCAGCCGGAAGAGCCGTGGTTCCAGGACGAATGGAAGTTCGCTGATCAGGCCGCCAAGGAGAAGGGCTTCAAGCTGGTGAAGATTGGCGTGCCCAGCGGCGGCGAGGTGCTGACCGCCATCGATAACCTGGGCGCGCAGCATGCGCAGGGTTTCGTGATCTGCGTGCCGGACGTGAAGCTTGGGCCGGCAGTGGTGGCCAAGGCCAAACAGAACAACCTGAAGCTGATGACCGTGGATGACCGCCTGGTCGACGGCAGCGGCAAGCCGATCGACGCCGTACCGCACATGGGCATCTCGGCCACGAAGATCGGTGAGCAGGTGGGCGATGCCATCGCGCAGGAGATGAAGAAGCGCGGCTGGAACCTCGCCGATGTCGGTGCCATCCGCATCGCCTATGACCAGCTCCCGACCGCCAAGGAGCGTACCGACGGTGCCGTGGCTGCGCTCACCAAGGCAGGCTTTCCGGCCGCCAACGTGCTGACCAGCCCGCAAGCGAAGACGGACACGGAAGCCGCCTTCAACGCCGCCAACATCACGCTCACCAAGAACCCGAAGTTCAAGCACTGGATCGCGTTTGGCCTGAATGACGAAGCGGTACTCGGTGCGGTGCGTGCGGCGGAAGGTCATGGCGTGAAGCCGGCCGACATCATCGGCGTAGGCATCGGCGGCAGCCAATCGGCACTGAACGAATTCTCCAAGCCCGAGAAGACCGGCTTCTTCGGCACCGTGCTCATCAGCCCGAAGCGTCACGGCTACGAGACCTCGCTGAACATGTATGAGTGGATCAAGGCCAACAAGGCACCGGACCCGCTCATCCTCACCAGCGGCCGTCTGATGACGCGCGACAACGAGAAGGCCGTCCGCCAGGAAATGGGTTTGTGATCTTGCGGATGACGTTGTTGAAGGGGACTTGCCATGTCGGCGTTTCTTGAGTTTCGTGGCATCAGCAAGGTGTTTCCGGGCGTGCGGGCGCTGTCCGATGTGTCGTTCGGCATCGAATGCGGCCGCGTGCACGGCTTGCTGGGCGAGAACGGCGCGGGCAAGTCGACGCTGTTGAAGATCCTCGGCGGCGACTACCAGCCGGATGGCGGGGAGATCGTCGTCGAGGGCAAGCCGACAGCGTTCCCGACCACGCGCGCGGCGCTCGATGCCGGTATTGCCGTCATCCACCAGGAGCTGCAGACCGTGCCCGAGCTGACGGTGATGGACAACCTGCTGCTCGGCCATCTGCCGGCCAGCGGCGGGTTCATCCGCCAGCGCGAGGCCATGGCGTGGACGCGTGAACAGCTCGGCCGCATCGGCGTGGATCTGGACCCGCGCGCCAAGCTCAAGCACCTGTCGATCGGCCAGCGCCAGATGGTGGAAATCTGCAAGGCGATCCTGCGCGATGCGCGCGTGATTGCGCTGGATGAGCCGACGAGTTCGCTATCGATCCGCGAGACGGACATCCTGTTCCGTCTGGTGAAAGACCTGCGCGCGCAGGGCCGGGCGCTGATCTACATCTCGCACCGCTTGGATGAGATTTTCGAGCTGTGCGACGGCTGCACGATCTTCCGCGATGGCCGCAAGGTGGCGGATTTCCCGTCGATGGCCAACGTCACGCGCGACGAGCTGGTCGCGCAGATGGTCGGGCGCCAGATCGACGACATCTTCGATTACCGTGCGCGGCCGCTCGGCGAGGTGCGACTGCAGGTGGACGGCCTGATGGGCCCGAAGCTGGCCGAGCCCGCGAGCCTGTCGGTGCGACGCGGTGAGATCGTCGGGTTGTTCGGTCTGGTGGGTGCGGGGCGCTCGGAACTTGCGCGTCTCATCTACGGTGCCGATCGCAAGACCGCCGGCAGCATCGCGCTGGACGGCGTGCCCATCCGCGTCCGCGATGTGGCCGACGCCATCCGCCAGGGTATCGTGCTCTGCCCGGAAGACCGCAAGGAAGAGGGCATCATCGGCTGCCGCTCGGTGTCGGAGAACATCAACATCAGTTGTCGGCGCAACCAGCGGCGCTTTGGCCTGTTCGTCAACGACAAGCAGGAAGCGAAGACCGCAGACCACTACATCAACCGTCTGCGCATCAAGACGCCCAACCGCGAACAGCAGATTCGGCTGCTGTCCGGCGGCAACCAGCAGAAGGCCATCCTGGCGCGCTGGCTGGCGGAAGACGACATGCGCGTCCTCATCATCGACGAGCCCACGCGCGGCATCGACGTGGGTGCCAAGAACGAGATCTACCAGGTGCTGTACGAGCTGGCCGAGCGTGGTGTGGCCGTGTTGATGATCTCCAGCGAATTGCCGGAGATCCTCGGCGTGGCCGACCGTGTGCTGGTGATGAGCGAAGGCCGCATCGCCGGTGAATTGCCGCGCGAGCAGGCCAACGAACAAGCCGTGCTCAAGCTTGCACTGCGCCCCGAATCGGCGCCGCTGCCCACGGCACCGCTGGCTGCATGAGAACCCCGGAGTCCAAGATGTCCCAGTCTCAACGTTTGCAACATGCTGACGCCCTGGCTGCGTCGGCTCGCACCACTATGAACAAGACGCGGCTGCTCCGCCTGCTGGACGATTTCAGCCTGCCGCTGATCTTCGCCATTCTGTTTGCCGCGCTGTCGTTCTCGGTCGAGTACTTCTTCTCGTGGCAGAACATGGTGGGCCTCGCGCTCTCCGTCTCGCAGATCGGCATGGTGGCCTGCACGATGATGTTCTGCCTCGCCTCGCGCGACTTTGATCTGTCGATCGGCTCGACGGTGGCCTTTGCTGGTGTGCTCTGCGCGATGATCATCAACGCGACCGGCAGCATCGCACTGGGCATCGGCGGGAGCCTGGTGGCGGGCGCGATCATCGGCGGCGTGAACGGCTTCGTGATCGCCAGGCTGAAGATCAACGCGCTGATCACCACGCTGGCCACCATGGAAATCGTGCGCGGGCTTGCCTTCATCGCCTCGCATGGTCAGGCGGTGGGCGTGTCGGACATGGCTTTTTTCGACCTGGGCAACACCATCATCCTGGGTGTGCCGACCCCGGTATGGGTGGCGGCGCTGTGCTTTGTCGTCTTTGGCGTGCTGCTCAACAAGACGATCTACGGCCGCAATACGTTGGCGATTGGCGGCAACCCGGAAGCCGCGCGGCTGGCGGGCGTGAACGTCAACATGACGCGCATCGTCATCTTCCTGATCCAGGGTGTGATTGCCGCGCTGGCGGGCGTGATTCTGGCGGCGCGCATCACGAGCGGCCAGCCGAACGCGGCGCAGGGCTTTGAGCTGAACGTGATCTCCGCATGCGTGCTGGGCGGTGTGTCGTTGATGGGCGGCCGCGCCAGCATCAGCGGAGTGCTGGTCGGCGTGCTCATCATGGGCACGGTGCAGAACGCGATGAACCTGCTGAACATCGACGCGTTCTATCAGTACCTTGTGCGCGGCGGCATCCTGCTGGCGGCGGTACTGGTCGATCAGCTGAAGAATCGCGGCGGAGCGGAACGATGAACGCAACCACGCTCTCCGATCTGCGCTGCACGCTGGGTGAAGGCATTGTCTGGGACGACGCCCTGCGCGTGCTGTGGTGGACCGATATCCAGGAATCCTTGCTGTGGCAGCACGATCCGGCGACGGGGCAGGAGCGCCAATGGCCGTTGCCGCAGCGTGTGGGCTCGTTCGTGCTGACGGACGAACCCGGTGTGCTGATCCTCGGGCTCGCTAAGCAGGTTGCACGCTTCGATACACGAACCAGCGTGCTGGAGTGGCTTGCGCCTGTCGAACCGGATGTCGCGGGCACGCGGGTCAACGACGGGCGGGCAGACCGGTCCGGCAACTACGTTTTCGGCACCATGCATGAAGGCAGCACGGAACCCACCGGCAGCTTCTATCGCTTCACACCGCTGGGCGTGCTGCAACGCCTGGCCTTGCCCAACATCACGGTCGCCAACAGCATCGCCTTCAGCCCCGATGGCGCAACCATGTACTGGTGCGATACGCACAGTCGCCGCATCCACGCATGCGACTACGACGGCCAGACCGGCGCAGTTGGACACGTCCGTGTCTTCGCAGACTTGCGTGACGCGGATGACGGCGTGGGCCACAAAGGCTCGCCCGACGGCTCCACTGTCGATGCCGAGGGCTGCCTGTGGAATGCGGAATGGGGCGGGAACCGCCTCACGCGCTATGCGCCGGATGGGCGTGTGCTGGTGCATGTGGCGGTACCAGCTTCGCAGCCTTCATGTCCGGCATTCGGTGGCGCCGCATTGGATACGCTGTATGTCACCAGCGCCCGCGAGGGTTTGTCGGCACGCCGGCTCACTGAAGATGTGAACGCGGGCGCGGTGTTCCGACTGCCTGTTTCGAATGTGCGCGGATTGCCAGAGGCCAGGTTCGGTCATGCCTACGCTCCGGCTTGAGAACGGCGTACTGCGCGCAGACGTGCTACCCGAGTCGGGCGGTGGGCTGCTGCGCTTTGATCTGCTGCGTGGTAGTGAGGTCGTGCCCGTTTTTCGCCCGGCCCAGCTTGACGAAGCATTGCACGAGCCCAAGGCGCTGGCGTGTTACCCGCTGGTGCCGTGGTCCAACCGCATTGGTGGCGGGCGTTTCATCTTTGAGGGCCGGACCATCGAGGTGCCCCTCACGCGTGACGACGAAACCTATCCGCTGCACGGCCACGGCTGGCTGATGCCGTGGCACCAGGTGGCGAAGGGTGAGGCGTTTGTCGAGCTGGCGGCCATGGTCGACCACGGCACGCCATTCCGCTACCTCGCGCTGCAGCGCTACACGTTGGCCGGCAACACACTGCAGATTTCGCTGACGGTGCGCAACGAGGGTGCGCCGCTGCCGTTCGGGTTGGGCGTGCACCCGTTCTTCCCGCGTACGCCAGACGTGCGGCTGCACGCGAGTGCAACCGGCATGTGGCAATCCGCGCCGGACGATCTGCCTACCGTCTTGCAGGCACCGCCCCCACATGCAGATTTCCGCAAGCCCCGGCAACTGGAGCCCGGCCACACCATCAACCAAAGCTTCGAGGGCTGGGACGGCGCAGCCGACATCGTCTGGCCAAGCCGCCGCCTGTCGGTGCGGGTGACTGCCGCCACCTCGCGCTATGTGCTGTACACCCCGGCCCAGTACGACTTCTTCTGCTTTGAACCCGTCGACCACACCGTCAACGCGCACAACCTGCCCGGCTTGTCGCAAGACCACGGCCTGACCATCCTCGGCACCGGCCAGAGCCTGCAGCGCGGCTACCAATTCACCGTGACATCGATCTGACGCATGACTGTTTCTCCCACGTCCTTTCCGCCGCGCCTTGCCGGCAAGGTCGCTCTGGTGACGGGCGCCACGCAGGGCATTGGCGGCGCAATCGCCAAGCTGTTCGCGCAGCACGGCGCCCGCGTGATCGTCAACACGCTGGTGCACGACGAACGCGCCGAAGCCTTTGCCGCCGAAATTGGCAACAGCGTCGGCAACGACGACAACATCCTCCTCGTGCAGGCCGACGTGCGCCATCGCGATCAGATTGACACGATGGTCGCGGCCGGCGTCGAGCGCTTCGGCGGCATCGACGTGCTGGTCAACAACGCAGGCATCAACGTGTTCTCCGATCCGCTCAAGCTGAGCGAAGGGGATTGGGCGCGGTGTCTGTCGGTCGATCTTGAGGGGGCATGGCACTGCGCCCGCGCCGTGCTGCCGCATATGCTGGCACGCGGGGCAGGGAGTATCGTCAACATCGCCTCGGTGCACGGGCACAAGATCATCCCGGGCGCGTTTCCGTATCCAGTCGCCAAGCACGGGCTGATCGGGCTCACGCGTGCGCTCGGCATCGAATATGCGGCGCGTGGGATTCGCGTGAATTCGATCTCGCCGGGGCTGATCCTCACGCCGATTGCCGAGGCCGGTTTTGCCGCCGCGCCCGACCCCGAAGCCGAACGCCGCCGCCAAGCTGAACTCTTGCCATGCAAGCGCATTGGCGAGCCCGAAGAGGTGGCCTACACCGCGCTGTTCCTTGCCTCCGACGAGGCCCGCTTCATCAATGCGACCGACATCCTGATCGATGGCGGCCGCTCGCAGCTTTATCACGAGTAACGCATGACCTGGACCACTCACCTACCGCTGATTGCCATCCTGCGCGGCATCCGGCCCGACGAGGTATTGGCGCACACGCAAGCGCTTGTCGACGCCGGCTTTGATGCCATTGAAATCCCGCTGAACTCGCCCGATTGGGCGCAAAGCGTGCAACTGGCCGCGCGTGCATTTGGCGATCGCGCGCTGATTGGCGCCGGCACCGTGCTGAAGCCCGCCGACGTTGAACTGATGGTGGCGGCGGGCGGCAAGCTGGTCGTCACGCCGAATACGAATGCGGATGTCATCCGCGCTGCGGCTGCGCGCAAGCTCGTCACCTGCATTGGTTGCATGACGGCTACCGAGGCCTTTGTCGCACTCGATGCAGGCGCCGAAGCGCTGAAGATTTTCCCGGTCGGGAATCTCGGCCCCGGCTACGTGCGTGCGCTCAAGGCCGTGCTGCCGCCTGAGGTGCCCGTGTTCGCCGTCGGCGGTATCACGCCGGAGAACCTCGCCGACTACCTTGCCGCCGGGTGCATCGGCGCCGGGCTCGGTAGCGACCTCTATCGCCCCGGCCAGCCCGTCGAGCGCACCGCCGAGCGCGCCCACGCCTTCGTCACCGCCTACCGCTCCGTCCAATCCGACCGCACGATCCATCCATGAAAATCACCCGCCTGACCACGTACCGTCTGCCTCCGCGCTGGATGTTCCTGAAAGTCGAAACCGACGAGGGCGTCACCGGCTGGGGCGAGCCCGTCATCGAAGGCCGTGCGCGCACGGTGGAAGCGGCGGTGCATGAACTGTCCGACTACCTCATCGGCCAGGACCCGAGCCGCATCAACGACCTCTGGCAGACCATGTATCGCGCCGGCTTCTACCGCGGCGGGCCGATTCTGATGAGTGCCATCGCCGGTATCGACCAGGCGTTGTGGGACATCAAGGGCAAGGTGCTGGGCGTGCCGGTGTATGAGCTGCTCGGCGGTCTCGTGCGCGACAAGATGCGCACCTATAGCTGGGTCGGCGGTGATCGTCCTGCCGACGTGATTGCCGGCATGAAGGCGCTGCAGGCTGGTGGTTTCGACCACTTCAAGCTCAACGGCTGCGAGGAGATGGGCATCATCGACACCGCCCGCGCGGTGGATGCGGCGGTGGCGAAGGTGGCGGAAATCCGCTCGGCTTTCGGCAACACGGTCGAGTTCGGGCTCGATTTTCACGGTCGCGTTTCTGCGCCGATGGCCAAGGTGCTCATCAAAGAGCTGGAGCCGTATCGCCCTCTCTTCATTGAAGAGCCCGTGCTGGCCGAACAGGCCGAGAGCTACGCCCGCCTGGCCGCCCACACCCACCTGCCCATCGCCGCTGGCGAACGCATGTTCTCGCGCTTCGACTTCAAGCGCGTGCTGGAGGCGGGCGGGGTGTCCATCCTGCAGCCGGACCTGTCGCATGCAGGCGGCATCACCGAATGCCTGAAGATCGCCGGGATGGCCGAGGCCTACGATGTGGCGCTGGCGCCGCATTGCCCGCTTGGGCCCATCGCACTGGCCGCCTGCCTGCATATCGATTTCGTGAGTTGGAACGCCACGTTGCAGGAGCAGAGCATGGGCATCCACTACAACAAGGGCGCCGAGTTGCTTGATTACGTGCGCAATAAGGCCGATTTTGCGCTGGAAGGCGGCTATATCCGCCCGCCGCGCCTGCCCGGGCTGGGCGTGGATATTGACGAGGCCTTGGTCATCGAGCGCAGCAAGGAAGCCCCCGACTGGCGCAACCCGGTGTGGCGCCACGCCGACGGTTCCGTGGCGGAGTGGTAAGCCGGGCGCGGAAGGAGGGGCAGGGGTGGCTGCAGCCGGTTGCAGCCATCGAAAACCGACCCAGCGGGGACATCCCCGTCTGGTAAAATCGCGGTTTTCCCGCCTTCTGCCCGCAGGTTCGCATGACCGCTCCCGCACTCCACTCGAATACCACCCAGCCCACCCAATTGATGGCCAACGCCATCCGCGTGCTTGCCATGGACGCCGTCCAGCAAGCCAATTCCGGCCACCCCGGCGCGCCGATGGGCATGGCGGACATCGCCGTGGCACTGTGGAGCCGCCACCTGCGCCACAACCCGCTGAACCCCCGCTGGCCGGACCGCGACCGCTTCGTGCTGTCCAACGGCCACGGTTCGATGCTGATTTACGCGCTGCTGCACCTGACCGGCTACGACCTGCCGATGTCGGAACTGAAGAACTTCCGCCAGCTGCACAGCAAGACCGCTGGTCACCCGGAATACGGCATCACGCCGGGCGTCGAAACCACCACTGGCCCGCTGGGCCAGGGCATCACCAACGCCGTCGGCATGGCGCTGGCCGAACGCCTGCTGGGCCAGGAGTTCAACCGCCCCGGCTTTGACATCGTCAACCACCACACCTACGTCTTCCTGGGCGATGGCTGCCTGATGGAAGGCATCAGCCACGAAGCCTGTTCGCTGGCCGGCACGCTGGGCCTGAACAAGCTGATCGCGCTGTGGGACGACAACGGCATCTCGATCGACGGCGAGGTCGTGCACTGGTTCAACGACGACACCCCGAAGCGTTTCGAAGCCTACGGCTGGAACGTGATCCGCGCCGTGGACGGCCACAACGTGGACGCTGTGGACGCCGCCATCGCCGAAGCCAAGAAGTCGAACAAGCCGACGCTGATCTGCTGCCGCACCGTGATCGGCAAGGGCGCGCCCAACAAGGAAGGCGGTCACGACGTGCACGGCGCCCCGCTGGGCGGCGTGGAAATCGCTGCCGCGCGTGAAGCGCTGGCCTGGCCGCACGCCCCGTTCGAAGTCCCGCAAGCCGTGTACGACGCATGGGACGCCAAGGGTCAGGGCCAAGCCCTGGAGAAGGCCTGGAACGCGCTGTTCGATGCGTACTCCGAGCGCCACCCGGCCGAAGCCGAGCAATTCGAGCGCCGCATGCGCGGTGAACTGCCGGCCAGCTTCGAAAAGGCCGTCGACGAGTTCATCGAGAAGTGCGAACTCAAGGCGGAAACCATCGCCACCCGCAAGGCCAGCCAGAACACGCTGGAAGCCTACGGCCCGGTGCTGGGCGAGCTGCTGGGCGGCTCGGCCGACCTGACCGGCTCGAACCTGACCAACTGGAGCGGCAGCAAGGCCGTGCGCGTGGATGCCTGGGGCAACCACATCAACTACGGCGTGCGCGAGTTCGGCATGAGCGCCATCATGAACGGCATCGCGCTGCACGGCGGCTACATTCCGTACGGCGGCACGTTCCTCACGTTCTCCGACTACAGCCGCAACGCCCTGCGCATGGCCGCGCTGATGAAGATCCGCTCGATCTTCGTCTTCACGCACGATTCCATCGGCCTGGGCGAAGACGGCCCGACGCACCAGTCGATCGAGCATGTCGCCAGCCTACGCCTGATCCCGAACATGGATGTGTGGCGGACAGCCGATACCACCGAAACCGCTGTCGCCTGGGCCGCCGCCATCGAGCGCCAGAACGGCCCGAGCTGCCTGATCTTCAGCCGCCAGAACCTGCCGTTCCAGGCGCGTAACCCGGCCACGCGCGAAGCCATCGCCCGCGGCGGTTACGTGCTGCGCGATGCAGCCAATGGCAAGCCGGACGTGGTCATCATCGCCACCGGTTCGGAAGTCGGCTTGGCGGTCGGCGCGGCTGACCAACTGGCTGCCGAGGGCATCCACGCTCGCGTGGTGTCGGTGCCGGCCACCACCGTCTTCGACAAGCAGGACTCAGCCTACAAGGCCAGCGTGCTGCCGCATGGCGTGCCGCGCATTGCCGTGGAAGCGGGCGTGACGGACTTCTGGTGGAAGTACCAGGTGCAGGCTGTGGTCGGCATCGATACGTTCGGTGAGTCGGCCCCGGCGGGCGTGCTGTTCAAGCACTTCGGCTTCACCGTCGAGAACGTGGTGAACACCGCCAAGAGCGTCATTGCTTAACTGAATTTGCGCGCGCGGCACCCACGAGGTGCCGCGTTGCTTTTCATCGATTTCATTTCTGCTATCAGGAGACTGACCATGACCATCAAGATCGGCATCAACGGCTTCGGCCGCATCGGACGCATGGTGTTCCGCGCCGCCATCGCCAACTTCAAGGACGTCGAAGTCGTTGCCATCAACGACCTGCTTGAGCCCGACTACTTGGCGTACATGCTCAAGTACGACTCGGTGCACGGCCGCTTCGACGGTGAAGTCGCGGTCGACGGCAACACGCTCGTCGTCAACGGCAAGAAGATCCGTCTGACCGCCGTGAAGGACCCGGCCGAGCTGAAGTGGAGCGAAGTCGGCGCCGACGTGGTGATCGAGTCGACCGGCATCTTCCTGACCAAGGAAGGCGCACAGAAGCACATCGACGCGGGCGCCAAGAAGGTGATCATGTCGGCTCCGTCGAAGGATGACACCCCGATGTTCGTGTTCGGCGTGAACCACGAGTCGTACAAGGGCGAAGCGATCATCTCGAACGCCTCGTGCACGACCAACTGCCTGGCACCGGTTGCCAAGGTGCTGAACGACAAGTGGGGCATCAAGCGTGGCCTGATGACCACCGTGCACGCTGCCACCGCCACGCAGAAGACCGTGGACGGCCCGTCCAACAAGGACTGGCGCGGCGGCCGCGGCATCCTGGAAAACATCATCCCGTCGAGCACTGGCGCTGCCAAGGCCGTGGGCGTGGTGATCCCGCAGCTGAACAAGAAACTGACCGGCATGTCGTTCCGCGTGCCGACCTCCGACGTGTCGGTGGTCGACCTGACCGTCGAGCTGGAAAGCGCTGCCACGTACGCTGAAATCTGCGCCGAAATGAAGGCACAGAGCCAGGGCGCACTGAAGGGCGTGCTCGGCTACACGGAAGACAAGGTTGTCGCGACGGATTTCCGCGGCGATGCGCGCACTTCGATTTTCGACGCTGAAGCCGGTATCGCGCTGGACGGCACCTTCATCAAGGTCGTGAGCTGGTACGACAACGAGTGGGGCTACTCGAACAAGTGCCTGGAAATGGCCCGCGTGGTGGCCAAGTAATCCTGCGCGTTGCGGCAAGAATAACGCGCCAGCGGCGCGTTCATGATGCAAGTCAGACAATCTGAGCGGTGCATCATACAAAGGCGACATGATGGGTTTCCGGACCTGTCTGTCGCCTTTGTTATAGGCCGCAACGAAAACGTTTGCGCAGAAGCAAATTTAGGCTGCGCGCCATAGGAATTCGCTTTGAAAATCGGGGCGCGTTCCGTACACTGAACAAATACTACATTTTGACGTGGCAGCTATTTCCGCCGCGTCGGGCTGTTGCTCCGCAACGTTTGCCCATTCAGCTTTCCAACCGTCTGAGCCAAGGCGTCCCATGGTCAACGTCGATACCAAGCTGTTGGTGATTTTTGTCGAGCTGCTCAGCAAGCGGAACGCCACGTATGTCGCCGAGAAGATGCACATGACCGCGCCGGCGGTATCGCACTCGCTCGGCCGTCTGCGCGAGATCTTCGACGATCCTCTCTTTATTCGCGTCCCGCACGGTCTGACGCCCACGCCCAAGGCGCTCGAACTCGGTCCCAAGGTGCGCGAAATGCTCGACCTGTGGGCGGCTATCAACGAGGGCGATATCGCCACGTTTGACCCGGCAGAAGCCACGGGCACATTCAACGTCAGCTTTGCGGGCACGCTGGGCGATGCGCTGTTCGACCGCTTCCTGCTGCGCATCAAGCGCCTGGCGCCGGGCCTGCAGGTGCGTCTGACGGAGTCCGCCTCGTGGGAAACCGACGTGGCCGCCATGCGTTCCAACGAGCTGGACCTGGCGTTCTCGCCGTTCCCCACGCGCCATCCCGAGATCATGGAAGAGGTCGTGACCTCCTTCAACATGTGGGTTTGCGCACGCAAGGACCATCCAATTCTTGCTGAACGCTGCACGCTTGAGCAGTACCTCGAGTGCGAGCACATCTTCATTGCCCAGGGCAGCCCGGGCAACCGTGTGGCGCCGTCGCTCATTCCACTGGACTACGCCCTGCAGCAGCGCGGCCTGAAGCGCAACTCCACCATGACCGTGCACGGCTGGCGTACCCAGGCCGAGGTGGCCGCGCAGACCGACATGATCTTCACAGTGAACTCGCTGATGAAGGATCTGGTGTGTGATGCGTACAACCTGAACGCCTTCCCGCTGCCGTCGGAGCTTGAGACCGTGCTGGGCCTGAACATGCTGTGGCACCGCAGCCGCAACACGCATCCGATGCTGGTATGGGCGCGCCATCTGTTCAAGCAGGTGGTGGCCGAGTACACCGGTCAGGCGTCGGGCGCACCGGCGCATCCGCCTCTGCAGGCGGATGAATCCGGCAAGGCAGGCAGGGCCAGCAAGAACGGCAAGGGTGATGCAGAAAAGGAGGATGAGACTCGGCTGTCCGCCTGACGTCCACCGCACTCAAGCCCCAATGAAAAACGGCCGCAGACGATGCGGCCGTTCTCTTTTGCAGACGACGCCTCAGCGCTTCGGTCGGTGCGGGCAGGGCTCTTTCGTGCAATTGCCGTACAGCGACAGCGCGTGCTCCTGCAGCGCGAAGCCGCGTGCACGCGCAATGCTTTGCTGGCGCTGCTCGATCTCGGCGTCGAAGAATTCCTCCACGCGGCCGCAATCGAGGCATACGAGGTGATCGTGGTGCTTGCCCTCGTTTAGCTCGTAGATGGCCTTGCCGGACTCGAAGTTGTTGCGCGATAGCAGCCCAGCCTGCTCGAATTGCGTCAGCACGCGATAGACCGTGGCCAGGCCAATGTCCATGTGCTCGGCGAGCAGGATGCGGTACACGTCTTCAGCGCTCATGTGGCGCTCTTCGCTGGTCTGAAAGATCTCGAGGATCTTCAACCGCGGCACCGTGGCTTTCAGACCGATGTTCTTGAGGTCTGCAGGACTCGGCATGCGCCTGGCTCCCTAGAGTACAATGTTCAGATATTTCAATCATAAGGGTTTTGGCGGCAAAAGTCCTATTGGACGGGCCGGACAGGCGCATGAGATGTGCCTGGGCCGTCGCCATCCCTCTCGCACCGGGCTTGCCCCGGGACCGTTTCAAGGCCGATCGCTCATGACCTTTTCCGTTGCGCGCAGTCCTGTCCGTTTTGCCACCACTGCCGCCCGTCGTGGCGGCCTCGTGCTGGGTGCCATGCTTGCTGCATCGGCGCTGCTGGCTGGATGCGGGACCTATGACAGCACCACGCGCAAGATCGCCAATGCCATCACGCCGTATCGCATCGATATCGTGCAGGGTAACTTTGTGTCGCGCGAGCAAGCCGCGCAGTTGAAGGAAGGCATGACGCGCGATCAGGTGCGCTTCGTGCTCGGCACGCCGCTGCTGACCGACATGTTCCACGCCAACCGCTGGGACTACGTCTTCTCGTACAAGCGCGGCAACACGAACGTGGTGCAGGAACGCAAGCTGACGCTGTGGTTTGACGGTGATCGTCTGTCCAAGTGGGTGGGCGCGGATGATCTGCCGTCCGAGACCGAGCTGATTGCCGAAATCGACGGCATCAAACGCCCGAAGAAAGAGGCTGCTGAGGCCGCTGCCGCTGCGGGTGCTGCTCCGGCCGCGCGTGCGCCGTCGATTCCGTCGGCTGAAGTGAGCGACCGCGTGCAGTCGACCACCGGCTCCAAGAACAGCGTGGACGTGACGCTACCGGAGCGTCGCACCGGTGGTGGTGGCACCGATGCCGCCGTTCCGCCGCCGGCCACCCAGTCGCAGTGACGCCAGGGCGGATTAGCCAAACCGGCAACCCATCTTCAAGCGAGCGGCGGACTGGTTCCGCCGCTTGTCCGTTGTACAGACCGTTTTCTTTTTTCGCACTTTTCCGCGCTGACTGACATGAAAATCGCGATTGCAGGCGCCTCGGGCCGCATGGGCCAGATGCTGATCGACACCGTACTCCGCACGCCGGGTGCGACGCTGGCTGCGGCACTGGACCGTCCCGGCAGCGAGGCCATCGGCCAGGACGCCGGCGCCAAGCTGGGCAAGACCACAGGTGTGATCGTGACCGATAACGTGCGTGCCGGGCTGTCTCAGGCTGATGTGTTGATCGATTTCACCCGCCCGGACGCAACGCTCAACCACCTGAACATCGCACGCGAGTTGGGTACGGGTGTGGTGATCGGCACCACCGGCTTCACGGCCGAGCAGAAGGCCAGCTTCAAGACCTACGGCGAGTCGATCGGCGTGGTGTGGGCGCCCAACATGAGCGTGGGCGTGAATGCGACCTTCAAGCTGATCGAGTTGGCCGCCAAGATCCTGGCGCAAGGCTACGACGTCGAGATCATCGAAGCGCACCACAAGCACAAGATCGATGCGCCGTCGGGCACCGCGCTCAAGCTGGGCGAGATCGTGGCCGAGGCGCAGGGCACCAAGCTGGCCGACCGTGCCGTCTATGCACGCGAAGGCGAGACCGGCGCGCGCGAGCTCGGCACCATCGGTTTTGCCACGGTCCGTGGTGGCGACATCGTGGGCGACCACACCGTGCTGTTTGCGGGCGAAGGCGAGCGCATCGAGATCACGCATCGCTCCAACACGCGCCAGTCGTATGCCGAAGGTGCCGTGCGTGCGGCGGTGTTCGTGGCCGGCAAGAAGGGCCTGTACGACATGAACGACGTGCTCGGCCTGTAAGTCAGGCGAGCAGCAAAGGGCGCTGGCAGGCCTGTCCGGCGCCTTGTTTGCAGCGTCGCCATCGCCCGGATGGGATGGGTGGCGACGGTATAATCGGGCCTTTTCCGTCATTCACTTTGGCCGCGCGCGCTGCGCGAGGCTGCAATCGCTCGGGGTGCCCGGGCGTACCGTCACCATGCAAGACAAATATTCCCCGTCCGACGTTGAACAGCAGGCACAGCAGCACTGGCAGACCAAAGATGCCTACCGCGTGACCGAACACGCGCGCGCCGCTGACGGCTCGGACAAGCCCAAGTTCTACGCCTGCTCGATGCTGCCGTATCCGTCGGGCAAGCTGCACATGGGTCACGTGCGCAACTACACGATCAATGACGTGATGACGCGTCAGCTGCGCATGAAGGGGTACAACGTGCTGATGCCGATGGGCTGGGACGCCTTCGGCATGCCGGCGGAAAACGCGGCGCTCAATAACGGTGTGGCGCCGGCCGCCTGGACCTACGACAACATCGCTTACATGAAGAAGCAGATGCAGTCGATGGGCCTGGCGATCGATTGGTCGCGCGAGGTTGCTACCTGCAACCCCGACTATTACCGCTGGAACCAGTGGCTGTTCCTGAAGATGCTCGAAAAGGGCATCGCCTACCGCAAGACCGGCACCGTCAACTGGGACCCGGTTGACCAGACCGTGCTCGCCAACGAGCAGGTGATCGACGGGCGCGGCTGGCGTTCGGGGGCGGTGGTGGAAAAGCGCGAGATCCCGATGTACTACCTGCGCATCACCGAGTATGCGGAGGAGCTGCTGTCCGACTTGAACCCGCTGGGCTGGCCCGAGCGCGTCAAGCTGATGCAGCAGAACTGGATCGGCAAGAGCGAGGGCGTGCGCTTTGCGTTCCCGCACAGCATCCCCGGTGACGACGGCAAGGTGATCAACGACGGCAAGCTGTACGTCTTCACCACGCGCGCCGACACCATCATGGGCGTCACCTTCTGCGCCGTGGCCGCCGAGCACCCGATCGCCACGCATGCCGCGCAGACCAACCCCGCACTCGCCGCGTTCATCGACGAATGCAAGCACGGCAGCGTCATGGAAGCCGACATGGCGACCATGGAAAAGAAGGGCATGCCGACCGGCCTGACGGTCACGCACCCGCTCACGGGTGAATCCGTACCGGTGTGGGTCGGCAACTACGTGCTGATGACCTACGGCGACGGCGCCGTGATGGGCGTGCCCGCGCACGATGAGCGCGACTTCGCCTTCGCCAACAAGTACGGCCTGCCGATCAAGCAAGTCGTGGACGTGAAGGGCCAGCCCTACGACACGACCACCTGGGCCGAGTGGTACGCCGACAAGGAACACGGCGTACTCGTCAACAGCGGCAAGTACGACGGCCTGAATTACAAGCAAGCGGTTGATGCGGTTGCGGCTGACCTGGCCGCACAAGGCCTCGGCGAGAAGAAGACCACCTGGCGCCTGCGCGACTGGGGCATCTCGCGCCAGCGCTACTGGGGCACGCCGATCCCGCTGATCCATTGCGACAGCTGCGGCGTGGTGCCGGTGCCGGAACAAGACCTGCCGGTGCGCCTGCCCGAAGACCTCGTGCCGGACGGCACGGGCAACCCGCTCGCCAAGGATCCGCGCTTCCTGGAATGCACGTGCCCGTCGTGCGGCAAGCCCGCACGCCGTGAGACCGACACGATGGATACCTTCATCGATTCGTGCTGGTACTACATGCGCTACACGTGCCCGGACGGCGCCACCATGGTCGACGCCCGCAACGATTACTGGATGCCGATGGACCAGTACATCGGCGGCATCGAGCACGCGATCCTGCACCTGCTGTACGCGCGCTTCTGGACCAAGGTCATGCGTGACCTGGGCCTGGTCAAGTTCGATGAGCCGTTCACCAACCTGCTCACGCAGGGCATGGTGCTCAACGAGACGTACTACCGCGAAGACGCATCCGGCAAGAAGCAGTGGATCAACCCGGCGGATGTCGACGTGCAGACCGACGAACGCGGCCGCCCCGTTGGTGCCACGCTCAAGGCCGACGGCCAGCCGGTGGTGATCGGCGGTGTGGAGAAGATGTCGAAGTCGAAGAACAACGGCATCGACCCGCAAGCGCTGATCGACCAATACGGCGCCGACACCGCGCGCCTGTTCACGATGTTCGCTGCACCGCCCGAGCAGCAGCTCGAGTGGAACGATGCCGGAGTGGAAGGCGCCTCGCGCTTCCTGCGTCGCCTGTGGAACTTCGGCGTGGCGCATGGTGATGCGATTCGCGCCGGGCATGGCAACGGCGTTGTCGCTGGCGCCACGGATGCGGACCGTGCGCTGCGCCGCGAGCTCTACACCGTGCTCAAGCAAGCCAACTACGACTACGAGCGCCTGCAGTACAACACCGTCGTCTCGGCGACGATGAAGATGCTCAACGCGCTGGAAGGCGCCAAGGACGCCGGTGCCGATGCGCGCCGTGAAGGCCTGGGCATCCTGCTGCGCGTACTGTATCCAGTGGTGCCGCACATCACGCACGTGCTGTGGGCGGAACTGGGCTACGTCGGCGCCTATGGCGACCTGCTCGACGCCCCGTGGCCGCAGGTCGATGAGGCCGCGCTGGTGCAGAGCGAGATCGAACTCGTGCTGCAGGTCAACGGCAAGGTGCGCGGCAGCATCGTGGTGCCGGCCGATGCCGACCGCGCGGCCATCGAGGCGATCGCCGCCAAGGACGAGGCGGTCCAGAAATTTGCAGAAGGCAAGCCGCCCAAGAAGATCATCGTGGTGCCGGGTCGTCTGGTGAACGTGGTGGCCTGATCGGCCATCCCACTCAAGGAACGCATGGTTATGTCGTTGTCGCGCAGTTTGCCCCGCCGTCGCTTTGGTCGCGCTGTTTTTGCCCTGGCTGTTGCACTGCCAGTGTTGTCTGCCTGCGGCTTCCACATCCGCGGGAATACCGACTTCGCCTTCAAGCGGCTGTACATCAATCTGCCGCAGAACTCGCAGATGCGTGCGCAACTGCGCCGGCTGATCGACAACGGCTCCGACACCATCATCGTGTCGGACAAGAAAGACGCCGATGCGCTGCTCGACGTGCTGGCCGAAGACCGCGTGAAGACCATCTCGTCGCTCACGCCGCAGGGCGTGGTGCGCGAGTACCGCATTACCTATCGCTTCCGCTTCCAGCTGCGTGATGCGCACGACAACATGCTGATCCCGCCGTCGGAGATCACGCAGTTCCGTGACCTGTCGTACAACGAAACGCAGGTGTTGGCCAAGGATTACGAAGAAGCGGCGCTCTATCGGGACATGCAGGGCGACACGATCAACCAGCTCGTGCGGCGACTGGGCGCCGTGAAGCTGCCGTCGTAGGCGGCGGCCGTTCTGGTCATGCAACTGCGGCTCGACGCGCTCGAAGGGCATCTCAAACAGGCCGGTACCAAGGGCTTGGCACCGCTGTATGTGGTGCACGGTGACGAGCACCTGCTCGTGCTGGAGGCTGTTGATGCGCTGCGCCAGGCCGCACGCGCACAAGGCTTCACCGAGCGTGAGGTGATGAGCGTCGAGCGCGGCTTCTCATGGTCGCGCGTGACCGAGGCCCAGCAATCGATGTCGCTGTTTGGCGACCGCAAGATCGTCGAGCTACGCATTCCGTCGGGCAAGCCCGGCAAGGACGGCGGCGAGGCCTTGCGCGCATTGGCAGCGGGCACGCCCTCCGGCCCCGCCACCGACACCCTCACGCTGATTACGCTGCCGCGCCTGGATTTTGCGACCGCCAAGTCGGCCTGGTTCGCGGCGCTCGAAGGTGCGGGCGTGTCGATCAAGGTCGACTCGGTGGACCGCACCAAGCTGCCCGGCTGGATCGGCGAGCGCCTCGCGCGCCAGCAGCAGCGCGTGGAACCCGGCGAGCCTGGCCGACGTGCTCTGCAGTTCATTGCCGACCGCGTGGAAGGCAACCTGCTGGCCGCGCACCAGGAGATCCAGAAGCTCGGCCTGCTGCATCCGCCGGGCGTACTGACATTCGACGATGTGCACGATGCGGTGCTCAACGTGGCGCGTTACGACGTGTTCAAGCTGTCCGAAGCGATGCTGGCCGGTGACGTGCCGCGCCTGGTGCGCATGCTGGAGGGCTTGCGCGGAGAGGGCGAGGCCACGGTGCTGGTGCTCTGGACGTTGACCGAAGAAATCCGCGTATTATCAAAAATCGCGTCGGGCGCGGCCCAGGGCAAGCCGGTCGCGTCGATGCTGCGCGAGCTGCGGGTCTGGGGCCCACGCGAACGGCTGGTGCCGCAGGCGGCGCAGCGGCTGTCGCAGCGGGAGCTGGAAGGCGCGCTGGCCATGGCAGCGAAGCTGGATCGGCAGGTCAAAGGCCTGCGCGAACCCTCGCTGCCCGCCGAACCCTGGGATGGTCTGCTGCAATTGGCGATGCGCATTGCGCGGCCGGGCAGCCTGCCAGTCCCGGCGTAGTCCGCCGCATCACGATCTTTTTCTCACATTGAATTCGCCGGCAGTTCGCCGGCCGCGATCATCATGAAGCAGCTCGACGTGAACGAATACATGGCCCTGGTCGGCCGTCAGGCGCGTGCCGCCTCGCGGGGCATGGCCCGCGCTGGCACCGCGCAGAAAAACCGTGCGTTGCTGCACATCGCAGCTGCCATCCGTCGCGATGCCGCCAAGCTCAAAGAGATCAACGCCCGCGACGTCGAACGCGCCCGCGCCAACGGCCAGGACGCAGCCTTCATTGATCGCCTCACGCTCACCGACCGCGCCATCGACACCATGGCTGCCGGCCTGGAGCAGATCGCCGCGCTGGCAGACCCGATCGGCGAGATCAGCAACATGAAGTTCCGCCCGACCGGCATCCAGGTTGGCCAGATGCGCGTGCCGCTGGGTGTGATCGGCATCATCTACGAGTCGCGCCCGAATGTGACGGTCGATGCCGCAGCGCTGTGCATCAAGTCGGGCAATGCGACCATCCTGCGTGGCGGTTCGGAAGCGATCGAGTCGAACGGTGCGCTGGCCGCGCTGATCGAAGAAGGATTGGCCGATGCCGGTCTGCCGGCCAATGCCGTGCAAGTGGTGGCTACCACGGATCGCGCCGCAGTCGGCAAGCTCATCACCATGACGGAGTACGTCGACGTGATCGTGCCGCGCGGCGGCAAGAGCCTGATCGCGCGCCTGATGGAGGAGGCGCGCGTGCCGATGATCAAGCACCTGGACGGCATCTGCCACGTCTACATCGACGCCGATGCCGACATCGAAAAGGCCGTGCGTGTATGTGACAACGCCAAGACGCAGCGCTACGCGCCGTGCAACACGATGGAAACGCTGCTCGTGTCGCGCGACATCGCTGCGCGTGCGCTGCCGCCGCTGGTGAAGATCTACCAGGACAAGGGCGTCGAGCTGCGCGTCTGCCCGGCCACGCGTGCCACGCTGGAAGCCGCCGGCTTCGGCAACCTGAAAGACGCCGTCGAAGCCGACTGGCACACCGAATACCTCGCACCGATCCTGTCGATCCGCACCGTTGACGGGCTGGACGCGGCCATCGAGCACATCAACACCTACGGCTCGGCGCATACCGATTCGATCATCACTGAGAACTACTCGACCGGCATGCGTTTCCTGCGCGAAGTCGATTCGGCCAGCGTGATGATCAACGCCTCCACGCGTTTTGCCGATGGCTTCGAGTACGGCCTGGGCGCCGAGATCGGCATCTCCAACGACAAGCTGCACGCACGCGGGCCGGTCGGGCTGGAAGGGCTGACCTCGCTCAAATACGTCGTGTTCGGGCACGGCGAGATTCGCACCTGATGCTTCGCTTTGCACAATGAGCACCGCCATGAGCGGCGCGCAACGTTTTTAACCGATCGCGTTTCACTGGATTCACAGGACTGTTCGCATGCTCTGGGTCAAAGCCTTTCACATCGTCTTCGTCGCATCGTGGTTTGCCGGACTGTTCTATCTGCCGCGCATCTTCGTCAACCTGGCGATGGAAACCGAGCGCGCGGCCGTCACGCGCCTGCTCATCATGGCACGCAAGCTGTTCCGCTTTACGACCATGTTGGCGATCGTCGCGATCCTGCTCGGCCTGTGGCTGCTCTTTGGTTACCGCATTGGCTTGACGCCCCCCAATGGCTGGATGCACGCCAAGCTGGCGTTGGTGCTGGTGGCGATCGGCTACCACCACGGCTGCGGCGTGCTGCTGCGCAAATTCGAGGCGGGTGCCAACAAGCGCTCGCACACGTTCTACCGCTGGTTCAATGAGCTGCCGGTGCTGTTGTTGTTGGCGATCACGATCCTCGTCGTGGTCAAGCCGTTCTGATTTTTCTGTTTTCCGATGGCAACTGCTTACTTTGCGCCGTGCCCCCGTGGGCTGGAACAAGCGCTGGCCGATGAACTGGCCGAGATATCCATCCGCCCCGAGGTGGATGAACTGGCTGCGTTCGAGGTGGGCCGTACCGTGCCGGGCGGCGTGCACTTCTTCGGCACGCAGGGTGCGGCGTATGCCGTCAACCTGCACAGCCGCATCGCCAGCCGCGTGCTGATGCGCCTGGCGTCGCGCGGGTACCGCTCGGAAGACGACATCTACGCGTTGGCCGCCGCGCAACGTTGGGAAGACTACTTCACACCCGACGAGATGATCCGCGTGGATGTGACAGCGCACAAATCGCCGTTGCAAAGCCTCAAGTTCGTGGGCCTGCGGGTGAAGGATGGCGTGTGTGACCGTTTCCGCCAGCGCACCGGTGCGCGCCCCAGCGTCGACACCGTCTCGCCCGACGTGCGCATCTACGCGTACCTGACCGAGACCGATTGCACGATCTACCTCGATACCACCGGCGAGCCGCTCTTCAAGCGCGGCTGGCGTGAGGAGAAAGGCGAGGCGCCGTTGAAGGAAAACCTCGCGGCCGGCATTCTGCGCCTGACCGGCTGGACCGGCGCGCATGGCCAGCCGTTCTATGACCCGATGTGCGGCAGCGGCACGTTCCTCGTCGAAGCTGCGCAGCGCGCGTTGGGCATTGCACCCGGTGGCAAGCGGGCTTTCGCCTGCGAGTGGCTGCAGGACCACGACGCCAAGTGCTTCAAGCGCTTGCGCGAAGCCGCTGCGGATGCGGCAGCCGCATCCATGCGTCGTGCGCCGCCGCTGGTGGCCGGTGCTGACATTTCCACCGACATGCTGGCTTACGCCAAGGCCAACTGGCAGCGTGCCGGTCTGCCCGGCGAGCCGCTGCTCAAGCAGGTCGATGCACGTTTTGGCAAGCCGCCGTTCGAGGCTGCCGGCGTGTTGCTGATGAACCCGCCGTACGGCGAGCGTATCGCCGTGCGCGGTGCGCAGGGTTCGCGCCGCCGCCGACCGGAAGGCGAAGGAGAGGATGACGGCACCGTGTTCGAGCGCGCAAGCCGTGCGATGGGCGCCCCGCGTGATGACGCTCGCCGCCCCGTGCGCGAGTTGCGTCAGCCTGAACCGCCGGCACCTGTTGATCCGGTGGAAGAAGCTGCCGCCAACGAATTCGCCCAGGCCTTTGCGGGCACGCTCAAGCGTGAATTCTCTGGCTGGAAAGCGTTTGTCTTTACCGGCGATCTTTCGATGCCGCGCCGTATGCGGCTGAAAGAATCGCAGCGCACGCCGCTCTATAACGGCAACATCGAATGCCGCCTGTTCCGCTTCGAGATGGTGAAGGGGGGTATGCGCGATCGCCCCGCCCGCGATACGGCTTCGGGTTCCGAAAACGACAACGCCGACGCATAAGCATCGGCGTTGTGCGAAAGGCTGCTGGCAGAATCAAGCGGCCTGCTGACTCTCCTGGAAGTGTTCCATCCAGCCCGCCAACTGGTCTGGTGTGAGTTGCGTCAGGTGATCGACCAAGCGCAGCTTGACGGTGGCGCCGTCGCGCTCAGCCTTGATCGACCAGCCTTTGCCGTCGAGCCACAGCAGGAAGGCCAGCCACTTGGCATGCGCTTCCGACACCTTGTGCGTTGACGCGGCCTCCAGAAATTCCGTCAGCGTGGTGAGGTCGATCACGGCTGCCGCATCACCGCCGGCCGGCGAGACTTTGCCTTGCAGCACTTCGATCAGCACATCCAATGCCTGCGTGGCAGGCGTGCTGTCGAACCGTGACGACAGGTCTTGATAAATCTGCCGCACCGCGTGGCTCAGCTCACCGGTGCGCAGGCTTTCTTCGCCGACGAGCTCGGTGTAATCCTTGACTGCCCAATCCGGCTGTTCCATGGCGTGCAGCCCGACGGCCGCCGCCGCGTGCAGGTAATCGTTGACTGCGCTGAACGACGGCAGCCCGGACACCGCCAGATACAGCGTCTGCAGCGCGCCGATGCGATGCGTGAGCGTCTGGCTCTGGCGCACGGTCATCTTCTCGCGCAGCAGGGCATCGCGCTCGCGGCGCAGGTCGGAGAACTCCAGCGCCTGCTTGAGCTCCACGCGCAGCGCGGTGATGTCCCACGGCTTCTTGATGTAGCGGTGGATCTGCCCCTGGTTGACGGCCTCCACCGTGTCCTCGATTTCCGAGTAGGCGGTGGTCAGGATGCGCACCAGGTGCGGATAGCGTTCGCGCGCATAGCGCAGCAGTTCGTTGCCAAGCTCACCGGGCATGCGCTGGTCGGATACGAGTACGCCCAGTGTGGCGGCGTGCTGGTCGAGCATGCGCTTGCCTTCTTCGACCGAGGTGGCGGTGACGACCGGCGCCAGTGAACCGATGGCACGGCCGAAGTAAGTCAGCGCCAATGTCTCGTCGTCCACGTACAGGATCTTGGGCTCATTGCCCCCGGGATTGGTCATCCATCACTCCTCATAGCAAATGCGGTCAATGCGCGGATCATGTTCGGCGTGGTTCGTGTGCGTATTGTTGATGGTGTCATGGGAACGTCAGAGTCACGCGCGTGCCTGCGCTGGGTGCAGAGTCAATCGCAATCGCTCCCCCGAACGATTGCATGATCCGCGTACAAAAAATCATGCCCATGCCGTTGCCGCCTTCTTCGGCGCGCGTCGTCACGGGGTCGATGGTCAGCCGCTTGAGGACGTCCGGGGCGATGCCGGGGCCGTTGTCCTCGATGCGGATCATGTGGCGGATGCCGTTGGCTTCCGGCACGTTGCGCGCGATGATCTCCAAGTGCGGCACTTCGGTGCGCCGCAGCGCGTGCAGCGCATTGCTCGTCAGCGACGACAGCACCAGCATCACGCAGTTGGGCAGCGTAGCGATCGGGAAATCCTGCTCCACGCGGTACGACACCCATTCACGCTGCGCACTGGTGAACGGGTACGTATCGAACAGCGAGCGGATCAATCCGCTGGCGCTGTTGGGCGTGGCCGCCGTACCGGGTTTGCCGTAGGTGTTGCGCACCGAATTCAGGAACGTGGCGATCACTGACAGGCAATAGCGCGCGTTGTCCTGTACGCGGTCGGCTGCGCGGCCGATGTCAGGCAGTGCCTCCGGCACGAACACGGTCTGATCCACGCGCATGCGGATGCCGCGCGCAAAGTTGGAGATGGCCGCCAGCGGTGTGTTCAGCTCGTGCGCAAGGAAGGCCAGCGTCTCGTCAATCGCCATCAGGCGCTGCGTGCGCAGCAGCCGGTCCTGGCGCAGCGCCAGCGCTTCCTGCAGCGAGCGCCGCACGTCTTCCGGCTTGTAGGGCTTCTCCAGGATCTTGAACACGCGGCCGGTGTTGACGGCCTGGATCAACAGGTCCTTGTCGGCATATGCAGTGACGAGGATGGTGGCGATGTCGCCGTACTCCGCGTCAATGAAGCGCAGCAGTTCCGTGCCGTTGCCGCCGGGCATGCGGAAGTCCGTCAGCACCACGCTGATGCGCTCGTGCGCGTCGTGCAGTACGGTCTTGGCTTCCTCTACGCTGTTGGCCGTCAGCACCTCGTAGCCGTCGCCGATCGTGCGCGCGAACCACTTGCAGGCCTGCAGCTCGTCGTCGACGTAGAGGATGGTGACGGTGTCCGGCGTGATGTCCATGATGCGTCCTACTCCGAGCGCGGCAGATCGAACGTGAAGCGTGCCCATTCGCCTTCCTGGCTCGTCACGGCAAGTGTGCCGCCGTGGCGCTGGATCACGCTGTAGCTGATCGACAGGCCCAGTCCCAGGCCCTTGCCGACATCGCGTGTGGTGAAGAACGGCTCGAACACGCGCGACAGGTTCTTCTCGGAAATACCCGGGCCGTTGTCGGTCACGACCACGTGCAGTCGGCTGTCGATCCACTCGGCGGCGATCTCGATGCGCGGGTTCTCGCGCTGCACCTTCTGCATGGCCAGCGCCGCGTTCGACAGCAGGTTGATGAGCACACCGATGATGGCCGCTTCGTCGCCGCGCACCAGCGTGTCGGGCGGTAGCTTGCGTTCGACGTTCACACCGCGTAATTCGTGGCTCGTCAGGCGGACGGCCGAATCGATGGCTTTCTCCACCAAGAAGGGGGCATCGGCCTCGCCTTTCTCGGGGCTGCGATAGGCGAAGGTCTTCAGGTCCGACACGATATGCTGCACGCGCTGCATGCCTTCCTTGGCGTCGGCCAGGCATTCGAGCAGCATGGGGCTGTCCTTGGCAACCGGGTCTTCCTGCGCCACGGCCACCGCCATCAGGCAGAAGTTGACCGGGTTGTTGATCTCGTGCAGCAAGCCCGCCGACAGCGTGCCGATGGCAGCCATCTTCTCCTGCTGCAAAAGCTGGCCCTTGATCTCCACCAGGTTGGTATTGGTGGATTCAAGCTGGAGGTTCTTGTCGGCAACTTCCTCTTTCAGCTTGAAGAGCTGGAACCGGCTGCTTTCGTTGAAGTAGGTACAGAAGACACCCAACGTCGACGTGAAGATCAGGAACTGCGAGTTCACGAAGAACGTACTGCCGGTCACGCTGGCCGGGTCGTGCGCCAGGCACGCCAGGAAGTACAGCGAATAGGTGATCAGTCCGAAGCCGATGGTCTGCTTGGTATTGAACGGCAGCACGCTGCCCGCCGCAAAGACGGCCAGGTGCAGGCCGGTTGCGTAGATCGAGTGCGTGCCCTCCGTGACGGAGATCATCCACGCGATCATGATCTGCGGAAAGCACAACCAGAGCAGGGTCAGATACGACAGCCGTTGCCTTCCCCATCGCGTTGGCAGGATCAGATAGATGACCAGGATCAGCAGCGAGACGAAGACGCGTGCAAAGAAGAACGGCTTCAGATTGCCCGGATAGGTGTTGTAGTCGAGGCCGGCGCCCATCAGCACCAGCACGATACCGACCAGCGCCGTGGTCCGGCTGAATGACAGCCGGAAGCCTTCACGCTCGGCGCGGTAGAACGCGCTCTTCAGGGGATCAATTGCGCGCTCGGTCATCTAGATCACCGTTGCCTCGCTGAACACGTTGACGCCGGTGGTGTCGACGTAGGCCTTGATGTCCTGGCACGCTTCTTCCGGGAAGGTGGCCGAGAGTTGTTCCTCGTTTCGATAGATCAGGTACCACTCGAGCAGATGCTCCATGGTGAAGAGCCGCTCCGGGTTGTCTGAGTGCACGTTGGTGGCCAGGATGCGACCGCCCGGGCGGGTGCGTGTCGTGAAGTAAGTCAGCAGTCGGTTGCAGACCTTGTCCGAGATGTAGTCGAACAGCCCCGCGCAATAGACGGCATCGCAATCGCGCACTTCCTCGGCCCTGCGTGCTGGGCGCTTGATGAGTTCATGCACCGATTGGTGAACGAACTCAGCCTGCAGCGTGGTGCCGCCCTGCCGGGCCGCCTCGGTCAACCGCGCCTTGGCGTAGTCCAGGGTCTCCTGGCTGAAGTCGATCAACTCGAACTCGAGCAGGTGCGGCTCTTCAAACTCGCGCAGGAAGCGCTGGATTTCCACTGCCGGGCCGCAACCGAGATTCATGACGCGGTACCGGCGTCCCTCGGCCTTGGCCTGCATCGCCAGCTTCTTGAGAAAGTCGACCAGGATATCGATGCGGTTTCTGTGCGCTTGGGCAACCTGCGCTTTCAGGAATGTGACATTGATGATCTGGAAATAGGTGCTTGGGCCATCCTGGGGGTCCCCCAGAATCTGGTTGACCATCTCATAGTCACCCGCGTAGCCCAGCGGCTTGGTGAAGGTACGGTGCACGAACGGCGAGCGCAGCAGCAGCGGATGCAGGGCGGTCTGCGCGAAGGCGCGGTGGGACGGTGCCAGGCTGGCTTCAATGTCGGCGGCCTCCGCCTCCAGGATGTCCAAGTAGTGCTTGACCCGCAGCATGACCGGCTCCGCCAGTTCCATGAAGACATCGGGGCGCAGCTTGCTGTCTTCGCGCGGCAAAGTCTTGGACAAGTCGACCTGTTCGACCCAGCGCGAGACCTCCGCCAGGAAGGCGCGCATTTCATTGATGACGAGCTGGTATTCGCGCCGGATGCGGAAGCGTTCTTGCCAATCCCGCACGAACGTTCGCGCTTCTTCGCCGACGGAAGCGGGCGTGTCGGCCACCTCCGACAGCTCGCGCCATTCATCAATGAGCGTGAGCGAGACGACAGCGGTCAGGCCGGTGTTGACCAGGCTGATCACCACCGCCTTGCCTAGATAGACCTGACGCGTACCGATCTTGATCGCCAGGTCGGAGAGGACCTCGCTCACCTGCACGATCGAGTACGGGTTGTAGATCTCCATCACCAAGGCACGCCGCTGCAGCGTGATGATGGTGCCGCGGACCTGCTGACCCTGGGAGTTGCGGAAGCTGACTGCCGGATCGATTTGGTTGGGTGAGTACACGGTGCGAATTTGCCGGAGACTTCAGGGAAAACGTCTGCCAAGCGGGACGCTCACTCCAACAACCGCGCGCCCGGGCCCGCACTGCAATTTCGGGCACAGCGAACACAGCACCACCGCAGCGAGAGACCGCCGGGCATGCCGTCGCATCAGTCGTGAAAGCGTGCTTGAAGCCGTCCGCTGGCCGCGCCTACCGCGCATCGGCCCGGGGCGTCTCTCGCCCAAACCCGCTTCGAGAAGATCAGAGATGGCGACCTGCCATTGCGAAAGCGAACAGGCTTGCGCAACCTGCAGATCCACAGCGTGGCAACGGGAATCGTGCGACCGCAAACAGACTGGAACGATGCACTCCCCTGACATCCGCGACACGCGCTGACTTGGCGCGCGGCCCGCTGCTGCATCCCAAATCGTCTCTCAAGGAGAATCCCGCACAGTAATACTTTCGGAGCGCCGTACCGCAGATTGCCTGCCGACGCTCTCGCATCGCCATGATGCCGCAGCACTGCCACGGTTGCATCGGGGCGATTGCGCCGGCGCATGCTCTGACGTCATGCATGCCGGGTGACTCAAACGATTGTACTTGCCGAATGTAGCCCACACAATGTGGATTCCCGCAGTGCAACGCAAATCAGAATGTGCTGTTTTCAGCGCGGCTTGCGGCCGGTGAGCGCATCCGGATCCTGCTTGTAGTTGGCGAGGAACTGGGTATAGCTGTAGACCTGTGCGGGCAGCAGGTGGCTGGGCATATCGAACAGCGCGTAGTAGTACGGCTCGCGACCCTGGCACACCTCAGCCGGCAGACAGTATTGCTCCCACTCCACACACGCAGGCGTGTACATGCCGTCGCCCGGCCAGAAGAACGGCACGATCTGCTTGTCGTGCAGGCCCTTGAGTAAGACGTCGGGCGCGTTGTAGGCCTCAGCGTTTTCCAGATGCGTGAGCATGCTCGCATTGGTCTCGATGACCATGAGCGTGGCGCGTCCATCGGCGGTGAGCAGCAGCACGCCGGCCGGATGCGGGTACAGGTAGTACTCGATGAAGCGGTAACGCGCAGACAGATCGAGCACAAGCTGGGTGACCGCCGGGTCCGACAGGAAGCTGAACGAGTGGCGCGACAGCAACTCGCGCAGCGTGCTCGACAGGCGGCTGAAGTAGCGCATCTGCAGCGCTTCGATCTCCGCACCCAGGCGCTCGGCCATGGCCGGGTGATCCTTCTTGATGTAGCGATCGATCAGCCCATCGTTGAAACCCTGCACGGCGATGTTCTCGTCGGCCATACCGGTGAGTAGGATCGTCATGCACGGCAGCTCTTTGAGCTTGGCGCAGAACTCCAGCCCGTTCATGCGCGGCATGGAGTAGTCCACCACGATCACCGACGGTTGCAGGAAGCGGTTGACCTCATGGATCTGACGGTAGACGCGATCGACGTCGAGCTGGATGGTACGGCGCTCGCTGGAGAAGGTGAGATCGTCGTGCGTGACGCGCACCGGCAGGAAGCCCGGCATGCGCAGTGAATGCCACTGGCGCAGCCACGCTAGCGCCTCATCCGGATCATTGAAGGCCAGCATTGCCCGCGACGGGTCCATCTGGAACCCGAGGCTTTCCACGAACGACTGGCTGTCGTCGACCACCACAGTCAGGGTCGGGTGGAAATAGACCGGCAGGGCGCTGTCCTGTTGCATACGTCGGGATGGATGGAAGAGGGGGCCGAAAAAAGGGGGAAGAAGGGCAAAAGAGGCGGCGCCGGCCGGTGTGGCCGACGCTGCCTGTTAGCACTAAGTTACTGCCTGCCGCCGCCGGGGGCAAGCGGAACGGGGGTGAACTGATGCCGCAACCTGAAGGCGGATTGACGGCAGTCAGCGCATCGCCTTAATCCACCGATTTCACCATATCTTCCACCACCTTCTTAGCATCGCCGAACACCATCATCGTCTTGTCCATATAGAACAGCTCGTTGTCGAGCCCGGCGTAGCCGGCGTTCATGGAGCGTTTGTTGACGATGATCGTCTTGGCCTTGTACGCCTCCAGGATCGGCATGCCGGCAATGGGTGATTTCGGATCGTTCTTGGCGGCCGGGTTGACCACGTCGTTGGCGCCGAGCACCAGCACCACGTCGGCCTGGCCGAATTCACCGTTAATGTCTTCCATCTCAAAGACCTGGTCGTACGGCACCTCGGCTTCGGCCAACAGCACGTTCATGTGGCCTGGCATGCGCCCCGCGACCGGGTGGATGGCGTACTTGACCGTCACGCCCTTGTCCGACAGCTTTTCGGTCAGTTCCTTCAGGGCGTGCTGCGCGCGCGCCACGGCCAGACCGTAGCCCGGGACGATGATGACCGTCTCGGCGTTGCCCATGAGGAAGGCGGCATCATCCGGCGAGCCCGACTTGACTGGGCGCTGCTGCCCGCCACCGCCCGCCGCCGCCCCGGCGGAAGCCTCCGAACCGAAGCCGCCCAGGATCACGTTGAAGAACGACCGGTTCATCGCCTTGCACATGATGTAAGACAGAATTGCACCGGACGAACCTACCAGCGAACCCGCGATGATCAGCATCGGGTTGTTCAGCGAGAAGCCGATGCCTGCGGCCGCCCAGCCCGAATACGAGTTCAGCATCGACACCACCACCGGCATGTCGGCGCCGCCGATCGGGATGATGATCAGCACGCCCAGCACGAAGGCGATGGCCGTCATGATGATGAAGGGCAGCCAGCTTTGCGTCAGGAAGAACAGGATGCCGAAGCCCAGCATGGCCACCGCCAGCAGCAAGTTCAGCATGTGCTGGCCGGCAAACTGCACCGGCGCGCCCTGGAACAGGCGGAACTTGTACTTGCCCGACAGCTTGCCGAAGGCGATCACCGAACCGGAGAAGGTGATAGCACCGACGAACGTGCCGATGAACAGCTCCACGCGGTTGCCCAGCGGCAGCACGTTGTCGCCGGCCATGGTGATGCCGAAGGCCGACGGTTCGGCCACGGCGGCCACGGCAATGCACACCGCCGCCAGACCGATCAGCGAGTGCATGGCCGCCACCAGCTCGGGCATCTTGGTCATCTCGACCGTGCGCGCCACATAGGCACCGATGCCGCCGCCGACCACCAGGCCCGTGAAGATCAGGATGAAGCCGGTCGACGTGCCGCTCTCGGTGCCGGCAAACATCTCCGACTTGAGTTTGTAGATCAGCGCAATCGTCGTGACAGCGGCGATCGCCATGCCGGTCATGCCGAACGCGTTGCCGCGCCGCGCCGTGGTCGGATGCGACAAGCCCTTGAGCGCCTGGATGAAGCAGACCGACGCCAGCAGATACAGCAGGGTGACGAGGTTCATGCTCATTACTTGGTCTCCCCGCTTGTGCCATTTGCGCCGGCCTTAGCCTTCGGTTCTTTCTTCTTGAACATCTCCAGCATGCGCTGGGTGACCAGGAAGCCGCCAAACACGTTGACTGCTGCCAGTGCCACTGCCACCACGCCCATCGTGCGGCCCAGCCCCGTCTGTGTGAGGCCCGCTGCCAGCATGGCGCCGACGATGATGATGGCCGAGATGGCGTTGGTCACAGCCATCAGCGGCGTATGCAGCGCCGGGGTGACCGTCCAGACCACGTGGTAGCCGACGTAGATCGCCAGCACGAAGATGATCAGGTTGATCACCGTGTGATTGACCAGCTCCATTTGGGTGCTCCTCCTCGCTTCTTGGTCGATGTGCAGTGCAGCCCCGCGTTGGTTGTTCTGCGGGGCCGTTTCCGCGCGTCAGGTTTCCTTGATGGCCTTGATCTTGTTGCCTTCGCCCAGCAGCACGACCTTGGGCTTGTAGCTGGCGACTTCTTCTTCGTTCATCGGCGCATAGGTGCAGATGATGAGCAGGTCACCCACGTGCGCGCGGCGTGCAGCGGCGCCGTTGAGCGAGATCTCGCCCGAGCCGCGCTTGCCCTTGATGATGTACGTCGAGAAGCGCTCGCCGTTGTTGACGTTGTACAGCTCGATCTTTTCGTATTCGCGCATGTCGGCGGCGTCGAGGAGGTCCTCGTCGATGCCGCACGAACCCTCATAGTCCAGATCGGCCTGGGTGACCGTCGCGCGGTGTAGCTTGGCGCGAAGCATGTTGCGTTGCATGAAGCTTTCCTTGAAACAAAGATGAAATCGCCACTGGCGGCTTGGCGACGTTGTGACGCCTGCTGGGCCGCCGTCTCCGTTCTTATTTGGCGGCGCTCGTGGCAGCGGGAGCGCGCACCACCTGGCCGGCCTGACTCAACAGGCAGGCGGCCACGATGTCGTCTTCGAGGTTGATGGCGAGGCCACCATCCTTGTCGATGATCAGCTTGAGGAAATCCAGCACGTTGCGCGCATAGAGGGCAGAGGCATCGGCCGCCACCATCGACGCGAGGTTGGTGTAGCCCACCAGCGTGACGCCGTGCTTGACGACCACGCGATCGGCTTCCGTCAGTGGGCAATTGCCGCCCTGCGCGGCCGCCAGGTCGACCACCACCGAGCCCGGCTTCATGGCCTGCACGGTGGCTTCGGATAGCAGCGTCGGTGCGCGGCGGCCCGGGATCAGCGCAGTGGTGATGACGATGTCGGCCTGGCTTGCGCGTGTATGCACAAGCTCAGCCTGGCGGCGCATCCAGTCGGGCGGCATCGGGCGGGCATAGCCGCCCACGCCCTGCGCAATCTCGCGTTCTTCATCCGTCAGGAACGGCACGTCGAGGAATTTGGCGCCCAGCGATTCGATCTGCTCCTTCACGGCGGGGCGCACGTCGGAGGCTTCGATGACCGCGCCCAGGCGTTTGGCCGTCGCAATCGCCTGCAAGCCCGCCACACCGGCGCCGAGGATCAGCACGCGCGCGGCCTTTACCGTGCCGGCGGCGGTCATCAGCATCGGCATGAAGCGCTGGTAGTGGTTCGCGGCCACCATCACCGCCTTGTAGCCGGCAATGTTGGCCTGCGAGGAGAGCACGTCCATGCTTTGCGCGCGCGTGGTGCGCGGCGCGGCTTCCAGCGCGAACGCGGTGACGTTGGCCGCAGCCAGGCGCGCGGTGTTCTCGTCATCAAACGGGTTGAGCATGCCGACCAACACGGCGCCGGCTTGCATCTGCGCAAGCTCTGCGGGTTCCGGTGAGCGCACCTTGAGCACGAT
Organism: Ralstonia sp. 24A2; assembly: GCF_051783885.1. Taxonomy (NCBI): domain Bacteria; kingdom Pseudomonadati; phylum Pseudomonadota; class Betaproteobacteria; order Burkholderiales; family Burkholderiaceae; genus Ralstonia; species Ralstonia sp. 24A2. The sequence goes on from NZ_JBPVZD010000001.1 coordinate 176,100, forward strand.
CTGTGCGCCCAGTGCCTCGGCAGCGGTGCCGATCTTGGCGCCGACAGCCACGTAGGCCTCGTCGGGCTGCGCGGCCGCCACCCCGGCGCCGGATTGCACCGTCACCTGATGGCCTTGCGCCACGTACTTCTTGATCGTCTCCGGGGTCGCGGCAACGCGCGTCTCGTCCGCCCGCGTCTCCTGCGGGATGCCGATGTGCATCGTGTTCTCCTCGTTGTGGTGCGCGCAAGAGGTAAAGAAGGGCGCGCTTTGATCGGTTTTGTTGAACGATGTGCAGCTTACCCGAAGTTTTTGGCCGGCGGACCAGCCTTAGAACTGACCCTAAAAATGAGAATTTGCTGAGTAACAGACTGCGCGCCCCGAAAACTCTGTTGCAACAGAGTTGCAATTTCGATACGGTGGGCGTTTTTCACGGTTCGATTGTTGCCATGCAGCGTAGACGTTCAACGGTCCGTCCGCATCTGAGATGGAGTTTGGTTGGAATGGTTTTGTGCGGTGCGCCAGAAATGGCCGACGCCGAGGCCGCCCCAACGTTTGCGCTGGAAGAGGTCGTCGTGCGCGGCCAGGCGGGGGAACGTTTGCGGGCACGCCGCGCCAGCTCCGCCACCCTGACGGACACGCAGCTCAAGGACGTGCCCCAATCCGTTGGCGTGGTGACACGCACGGCGCTCGACGATTTCGGGGCGACGCGCCTGGACACCGCGCTCGACTGGGTCAGCGGCATCAGCCGGCAGAACAACCTGGGCGGCATGGCCGACAACTTCGCCATCCGCGGGTTTGCCGGCGACATCAATACGGGCGCCGACTACCTCGTCAACGGCTTCTCGGCCAACCGGGCGAACAACGTGCCGGTGGATGCCATCAACATTGCGCGCATTGATGTGCTCAAAGGGCCGTCTGCGGCGCTGTACGGGCGCAGTGACCCGGGCGGCATCGTCAACATCGTGACGCGTACGCCGCAGTTCAAGCCGTCGCGTGAGATCACGCTGTCGGTGGGCAGCCACGATCAATACCGGCTGGCGACGGAGGTGACCGGGCCGCTGTCCGAGCGATTGGCCTACCGCCTGGGTGTGGCGGCGGAGAGCAACCACAGCTTTCGCGATTTTTCGTCGAGCCGGCGCTATGTGATCGCGCCGTCGTTCACGTGGCTGGCGACGGACGATACGGTGGTGACGTATGCGTTTGAAGCGGCGCAACTGAAGGCGCCGTTCGACCGGGGCATCGTTGCCATCAACAAGCAGTTGGGTGCGCTGCCCAATTCGCGCTTCCTAGGCGAGCCGGGGGATGGCGGTACGACGGTGCGCACGCAAAGCCATCAACTGACCGCGGAACATCAACTCAACGAGGGCTGGAAGTTGAACGCTGGGCTGTCGTACCGGACGTCGGAACTGTTCGGCAAATCGTCGGACGCGTCGCGATTGCTGGCCGACGGCCGCACGCTGTGGCGCCAGGCACGGGAGCGCGATTACCACGCCAATGATCTGGCTGGCCGCGTCGACGTGCAAGGCGACGTGCATACCGGCACGATCAAGCACACGCTGGTGGCCGGCGCGGATTTCTACAACTTCCGCTACGACCCGGTGATGTACCGCGCGAATCCGAGCGCCTCTGCGCCGTATGCGATCGACATCTTCAACCCGGTCTACGGACAACCGCGACCGGCCCTGCGGCCGAGCATCAGCACGCGCGAAACCCAGCGCGGCTTTGGCGCGTTCGTGCAAGACCAGATCACGCTGACACCGCAATGGAAGCTGCTGGCCGGCGTGCGCATGGACCGCTTCCTGCAGCATGCCGACAACCGCCTGACGGGCGAGAGCGTCTCGCAACAGCAGACGGCGTACAGCCCGCGCTTGGGGCTGGTCTATCAGCCGACGCAGACGCTGTCGCTCTACGCCAATACCTCGCGCTCGTTCCGGCCGAATACCGGCACGGGTGCGCAGGGCAATGCGTTTGCGCCCGAGCGCGGGCGTGGCTATGAGGTCGGCGCCAAGCTGGAAACCGCCGACGGCAAGTTCGGCGGCACGCTGGCGCTGTATTCGATCGACAAGACCAATGTGCTGACGGGCGATCCGCGTGACCCGACGTTCCAGCGCACGGCCGGCGCCGTGCGCAGCCGCGGCGTGGAACTGGATGTATCGGGCCAGGTGACGGCCAACCTCAAGGTGATGGGCGCGTACGCCTACACCGATGCTACGGTGACGGCCGATACGGTGTTGCCGGCTGGGGCGCCGCTCTCCAACATTCCGCGCCACAGCGCGAGCGTGCTCGGCCTGTATGAGTTCGGTGCCGGAGCGCTCGGCCGGGCAGGTGCGGGCGGTGGCGTGGTCTACGTGGGCGAGCGCGCCGGCAACAGCGTCGACAACGGCTTCAAGCTGCCCGCCTACACCACCGTGCGCCTGCATGGTTATGTGCAGCCGACGCGTGCGCTGCGACTGTCGCTCACCGTCGACAACCTGCTCGACAAGCGCTACTACGCCAGCTCGTACAACGAACTGTGGGTCGCGCCTGGCGCCGAGCGGCAGGTGACGCTGGCCGCGACGTACAAGTTCTGAGCATGGGGACGCAGCCTGCTCGCGCGTTTTCCCGTGTCGCCGCCATCGATCTGCTGCGCGGGTGGGTGATGGTGCTGATGGTGGTCGACCACCTGCGCGAGTTCTTCTTCCTGCATGCGCAGGTGATGGACCCGGTCGATCTGGCAGTCACCTCACCAGCCTTAGCGCTGACACGGTTTGCGAGCCATCCGTGCGCGCCGGTGTTTGTGTTCCTGGCGGGCATGTCGGCGTGGCTGTCGGGGCAGAAGCAGGGTGGCGACCGGCGCGTGATTGCGGCGCACCTGCTCAAGCGCGGGTTGTTCCTCGTCATGCTGGAGGTGACGGTCGTCAACTTTGCGTGGACGTTCACGTTCCCGCCCACCACGCTGTACCTGCAGATGATCTGGGCGATCGGCTTGTCGATGATCGCGTTGGCGGGGGTGATCTGGCTGCCGCGCGGCGCGTTGCTGGTGGTGTCGCTGGCGATCGTCGCGGGGCACAACCTGTTGACGGGCGTGTATGTCGCGCCTGATTCACCGTGGCACGCGCTATGGGCTGTCCTGCATCAGCGGGATTGGATTGTGTTGGCGGATGGTTTGCGGTTGCGCACGTCGTATCCGGTGCTGGCATGGATTGGCGTGATCGGGCTCGGATATGTGTTTGCGCCGGTGTATGCGCGGCGATCGCCCGAAGTGCGGCGGACGTTGTGTCTGGCGATGGGCGCCGCCTGTCTTGCCGGGTTTGCCGTGCTGCGCCTGGTGAATGGCTATGGCGAGCCGAAGCCCTGGGCTGTATCCCCAGATGCACTGACGACGGCCGTGTCATTCCTGAACCTGACCAAGTACCCGCCGTCGCTGGGTTTTCTGCTGGCAACGCTCGGCCTTGGCCTGTGTGCGCTGGCGTGGCTGGACTGGTTGCCCGCGCGCGTTGCCACGGTGCTGCAAACACTGGGTAGCGCGCCGATGTTCTTCTACCTGCTGCATCTGTATGTGCTGCACATCGCCTATCTGCTTGCGCTGCAGATGGCTGGCGCCAACCAGGGCGCGCGTTTCGGCTTTGATGCCGTCTGGCAACTGTGGGCGGTCTGGCTGCCCACCATCGCGCTGCTGTACTGGCCAACGCGCTGGTTTGCCAGCCTGCGCCGCACGGGCCGCTACCCCTGGATGCGCTATTTGTGATGCCCCCGCCATCCCAAGCGGACACGGCCTTGCGCGGCTACAATAACGCCTTGTTTTTGTTGCCTTTTTGCCATGAGCCAAGCCGTTCGTTGGAAACCCAGCGTCACCGTTGCCGCCGTTATTGAACAGGACGGGCGCTTCCTGCTGGTGGAGGAGCACACCGATGCCGGTCTGCGCCTGAATCAGCCCGCCGGCCATCTCGACCCGGACGAAAGTTTGGTCGACGCCGTTGCACGTGAAGCGCTGGAAGAAACCACATACAGCTTTGTGCCGACCGCCTTCCTTGGCTGCTACATGGCGCAGTTCCAGCCGCCGGAGGGCGATCCCGTCACCTATGTGCGGATGGCCTTCACCGGCGAACTCGGGCCGCAAGACGTGCGCCGCACGCTCGACGAGGGCATCGTCCGCACGGTCTGGATGACGGCGGAGGAAATCCGCGCCAGCCGCGACCGCCATCGCAGCCCGCTGCTGCTCGCCTGCGTAGAGGACTACCTGGCCGGCAAGCGCTATCCGCTCGACCTCATCCACACGCACGCCAGCGTGTATGGCCTGGGGGTGGCGCCATGAGCAAGAAACGCATCGTCGTCGGCATGTCCGGCGGCGTGGATTCCTCCGTCACCGCGTGGCTGCTCAAGCAGCAGGGCTACGACGTCGTCGGCCTGTTCATGAAGAACTGGGAAGACGATGACGACAGCGAATACTGCTCGACCCGGCAGGACTGGATCGACGTGGTGTCGGTGGCCGACCTGATCGGCGTGGACGTGGAAGCGGTCAACTTTGCCGCCGAGTACAAGGACCGCGTGTTTGCGGACTTCCTGCGCGAATACTCTGCCGGCCGCACGCCCAACCCCGATGTGCTGTGCAACGCCGAGATCAAGTTCAAGGCCTTCCTCGACCACGCGATGGCATTGGGCGCGGACACGATTGCCACCGGCCATTACGCCCGCGTGCGTGAAGTCGATGGCCGCTTCGAGCTGCTCAAGGCGTTTGACCACACCAAGGACCAGAGCTACTTCCTGCACCGGCTGAACCAGGCGCAGCTCTCGCGCACGCTGTTCCCGCTGGGCGAGATGCCGAAGACGAAAGTGCGCGAGATCGCCGCCGAGATCGGCCTGCCCAACGCCAAGAAGAAGGATTCCACCGGGATCTGCTTCATTGGCGAGCGACCGTTCCGCGATTTCCTGAACCGCTACCTGCCGACCAAGCCCGGCCCGATCAAGACGCCGGACGGCAAGACCATCGGCGAGCACATCGGCTTGGCGTTCTACACGCTGGGGCAGCGCAAGGGCATCGGCATCGGTGGCAGCCGTGACGGCAACGGCGATGCCTGGTACGTGGCGCGCAAGGACATGGCGGCCAATACCCTGTACGTGGTGCAAGGGCATGACCATCCGTGGCTGCTGGCGCACACCGTGCACGCTGAAGACCTGAGCTGGGTTGCCGGCCATGCACCTGCCGAGGGCACCCACATTGGCGCCAAGACGCGCTACCGCCAGGCCGATGCGCCGTGCACGGTCGCGCGCGCTACTGATGGTGCGCTCACGCTGTCCTTCCCTGAGGCCCAGTGGGCTGTGACACCGGGCCAATCTGCCGTGCTGTACGACGGCGAAATCTGCCTGGGTGGCGGCATCATTTCGGCTGCTGAAGCAGTCGCGCCCGAGAAAGCCGTCGCCTGACTGATTTTCGCAACAGTCCGTTGCGACGGCTGCGGCTGTCGCGATGGTCGTTTAAGCTGGCGCCCTGATTCGTCTCCACACAGGGTTTGTCATGCTGCCACGTCGCTACTGGGCCTTTGCGGGTGTTGCGCTGTTGTTCGTCATCACCGCCGGATTCTGGGCGGCGGGGCATCTGCACTGGGCGTGCGCACTCATCCCGGGCCTGCTGGTGCTGCTGGGCATCTACGACGTGACGCAGACGCGCCACTCGGTGCTGCGCAACTACCCGCTCTGGGGCCACTTCCGCTTCCTGTTCGAGTTCATCCGCCCGGAAATCCGCCAGTACTTCGTCGAAGACGACACTGACGAGCGCCCGTTCTCGCGGGCCCAGCGCAGCATCGTCTACCAGCGCGCCAAAGGCGAGGTCGACAGCCGCCCGTTCGGCACCGAGGTCGACGTGAAGGTGGCGGGGCACGAGTGGATCGGCCATTCGCTGGCGCCAACGCGCATCGCCTCGTCGGACTTCCGTGTGCTGGTGGGCGAGGGGCGCGCCAAGCCGTATTCGATGTCGGTGTTCAACATCTCGGCGATGAGCTTCGGGGCGCTGTCAGGCAACGCTATTCGCGCGCTCAATCGCGGCGCCAAGCTCGGTAACTTCATCCATGACACGGGCGAGGGCTCGATCTCGCCGTATCACCGGGAAGAGGGCGGTGATCTGATCTGGGAAGTCGCCTCGGGCTATTTCGGCTGCCGCGATGCCAATGGCCGCTTTGATCCGGACAAGTTCGCCGAACAGGCGCGCAGCCCACAGGTGAAGATGATCGAGGTGAAGCTCTCGCAGGGCGCCAAGCCGGGCCATGGCGGTGTGCTGCCGGCTGCCAAGGTCACGCCGGAGATCGCCGCCACGCGTGGCATTCCGATCGGGCAGGACTGTATCTCGCCGGCTTCGCATTCGGAGTTCAGTACACCGCTGGGTCTGCTGCAGTTTGTGGATCGCCTGCGCACGCTGTCGGGCGGTAAGCCGACCGGCTTCAAGCTGTGTATCGGGCACCCCTGGGAGTTCTTTGGCATCGTCAAGGCGATGCTGGAGTCGGGCATCCTGCCGGACTTCATCGTCGTCGATGGGGCAGAGGGCGGCACAGGCGCGGCGCCGCTGGAATTTACTGACCACGTCGGCACGCCGCTGCAGGAAGGGCTGCTGCTGGTGCACAACACGCTGGTGGGCACCAACCTGCGCGACAAGATCAAGATCGGTGCGTCGGGCAAGATCGTCACCGCGTTCGATGTGGCTCGCACGTTGGCGATGGGTGCTGACTGGTGCAACGCGGCGCGCGGCTTCATGTTTGCGCTGGGCTGCATCCAGGCGCAGAAATGCCATACCGATCGCTGCCCGACCGGTGTGGCCACGCAAGACAAATCCCGCCAGAAGGCGCTGGTGGTGCCTGACAAGGCCGAGCGTGTGCACCAGTATCACGACCACACCCTGCACGCGCTGCTGGAGCTGACCCAAGCCGCTGGCCTGCAGCATCCGGCGGATTTCCGCGCGCACCACATCGTGCGTCGTGTGTCCGGCAACGAGGTGCAGTTGCTCTCCACGCTGCTCAAGTACCTCGAACCCGGCGATCTGCTCGCCGGGCGCTACCGTTATCAGCTCTATGAGCGCTACTGGCCGATGGCCCAGGCCGAGCGGTTCGACCCGGTGGCGGTGTAACGCGTATCGGGTCGATCGCGTCGATCAGAACAAGTGCTTGATGCCGGCGCCGTAGGTCGTCACACGGTTGCCGCGCACGTTCGAGTTCGGGTCTTCGCGGTCGAAGAACACGTAGGGCATGGTGCGCTTACTGAGGTTGTAGCCGTAGCCGATCTGGAGTTTCTTCAGCTTGCCTGCGCGATCGGTCTGGACGTCGCGCTCCATGTAGTTGGCGGTGATCTGGTGCGCGGTGCCGAACGGCACCGTAAAGCCCGCCAACCAGTAGCGCACCTGTGAGCGCGTGGTCATCGTGCCGGCATAGCGATCACGGCCGATCACGGCGTAGGTGTTGACCACCGTGAAGTTGTAGCCGACCGCCAACTGCACCTTATCGTTGAAATCGTTGGCAACCAGGCCGCCGCGCTTGTCGTCCTTCGAATAGCCGAGGCCGGCAGAGAACGGGCCTTGGTCATAGTTCAGGCCGACGTCGTAGGCGCGCCAGTCGCTCTCGAAGCGCACCGGCGCAGTCGGGCTGGCCGGCGGCGTTTCCGGGCCGGCAAAGTACATCCGCGCGCGCAGCGAGAAGCCGCCGAAATCCGGCGATTGATACCCGAAGGCGTTCGACACGCGGTTGCGTGCATTGAGCACCTTGGTGCCGATAGCCGTGGCGCCCGCGTCGTGGATGACGAAATCGGTGATGTGCGTGATCTGCGAATAGATTGGCGACCCCACTGCCGTTGCCGAGTCCAGTCGGCCCAGGGCGAACGCGCCGAACGCGCCGGTCAACCCCACATAGGCGTGACGGAATTGCGGGTTGACGGCGGTGCCGTCGTCGGCGTTGAAGCCTTGCTCCAGGCCAAACACGGCGGCCATGCCGTTGCCCAGATCCTCCCTGCCACGCATGCCCCAGCGTGAGGCGTTGTCGGTTTCCTGTGCGGTGGAGCCCTTCGGGCCCTTCTGGATTTCGGCATCGAGATCGACGCGTCCGTACAGAGTGACGTCAGCGGCGGCGCTTGGGGTGGCGACCGACATCAGACAGCCGAGTGCCATCAGGCTGGCCGGGACAAAGCGTTGCATGGAGTTCCTCCCTATGGTTTTATAGAATAAAACAATGTTTCATAAAATCGTGCGGGTGATGACAATCCGGTGTCAAGCACGTAGGCATGAGTGATTTCCCGTAAACGCTTGTAATCAAGCATATTGGTTTCGGTTATGTTGTTTACGGGATAACCCGCGTTGTCAGGACGCACGGTGTGCCATCACACTTCGGTTTCATTAAATAAAACAGTGTTTCAAAAACACTGCGCTTGTTCGATGTCGATGCCGTCTCCCTCCGCCTTCCACCTCACGCTGCCTCAGGCGCCGGCCATGCCTGTCGTTTTCGACTCGCCGCACAGTTCGCGCGCGTTTCCCGAGGGCTTTGCGACCGTGGCGCCGGAAGAGGCGCTGCTGACCACGTGGGACGCGTATGTCGACGAGTTGTGGGCGGGCGTGCCGGAGCAGGGGGGGACGTTGCTGGCCGCGGCGTTTCCGCGGGCGTACATCGATGCCAACCGCGCGATCGGCGACATCGACGCAGCGCTGCTGGCCGAGCCGTGGCCGACGCCACTGCAGCCGGAGTCGTACACCGCGCGCGGCATGGGGCTGATCCGCCGGTTCGCGCTGCCCGGCGTGCCGATGTATGACGCGCTGTTGCCGCTGGCCGAAGTGCGCGCGCGCATCGACCACTACTACCTGCCGTACCGCGCGGCGCTGGAAGCGGCGCTTGACGGCGCGTGGCAGCAGTTCGGCCACGTCTGGCATGTGGACTGCCATTCCATGAAGTCGCGCGGCAACGCCATGAACGAAGACAACGGCGCGCTGCGCCCGGACGTCGTCGTGAGCGATCGCAGCGGTACCAGTGCCGACCCTGCGTTCACCGCATGGGTGGCCGACACGCTGCGCGCGCAAGGCTTTCGCGTGCAGATCAACGACCCGTATCGCGGTGGTGATCTGGTGCGCAGCTATGGCGACCCGGCGGGGCGCCGGCACAGCATCCAGATCGAACTCAACCGCGCGCTCTATATGGATGAAGCCACCTGCGAGAAGCACGATGGCTTCGCGGTTTTGCGTGGACAACTGACCTGTTTCGTGGAAGCCTTGCGCGGCTACGTAAACGAACGAATCAAGGGTCAGACACCATGAGCTACATCGTCGAATCGGTCGACAGCGCGTTATCGTTGCTGACGCTGGTGGCAGAACATCCGGGGCTCGGGGTGACCGAGCTGTCCAACCGCCTCGGCATCAACAAGTCGCGCGCGTTCCGCCTGCTACACACGCTGGAGGCGCACCGCTTCGTCATTCTCGATGCCAAGACGTCGACCTACGCACTGGGCCCGCAGGCCTTTGTGGTGGGTGTGGCCGCTGCCGCGCAAGATGCCGTGGTGCGCACCGCGCATCGCCACATGCTGCTGCTCAACCAGCAGGTGAACGAGACCATCATCCTGCGTGTGCGCGAAGGGCAGGAGACCGTGTGTGTGGCGCGCTGCGAGACCTCGCACGAGATGCGCATCATCGGCCGCGTCGGTAATCGCCGCCCGCTGTGGTACGGCGCGGCCGGCAAGGTGCTGCTGGCGTTCGCGCCGCAAGAGGTGCGCGCGCAGTACCTGGGCAAGGTCAAGCAACTGGCCGCCGAATCGCTCGGCCCCGAGCCGCAGGTCATCGTCGAGCAGATCGCCGCCGTCCAGCAGAAGGGTTACGCCACCAGCTTTGGCGAGGTCACGCCGGGTGCCGCTGCCGTGTCCGTGCCCGTGCGTGACGTGAGCGGCATGGCCGTCGCCGCGCTCAGCGTGTCGGGGCCGGACACGCGCATCACCGCGCGCGACGTGCCGCAATTGCTGGAGCCGTTGCTGGCCTGCGCCGCAAGCATCGGCCGCGAGCTGGGCTACAACCCGCCACCCCCCTGATTCTTCAACAACGATCCGCCGCAGGAGTCATTTGCATGTCTGCCACCCTGGAGACCGAACGCGTAGAAACGCAACGCCCGCATGCCGGGTTCATGCACCCGATTGTGATGATGCTTTGGGTCATTCTCGCGGCCATCTGCATGACCTACCTGGTGGACGCGGGCAAGTTCGAACGCAAGGGCAAGCTGGTGGTGCCCGGTACGTACCAGGTGGTGCCCAAGGTGGCGGGGCTGCCGGAGCTGACCTCGCCGATGCCGCACAAGAGCACACCGGCCGAGGCGCACGCCGCCAGCGTGGTCGGCGCGGTGATGGCGATTCCGCAGGGCCTCATCAAGAGCGCGCCGCTGGTCTTCATGGTGATGTTCGTGGGCGGCATGTTCGGCGTGATGCGCCGCACCGGCGTGATTGATGCGGGCATTGATCGCCTGCTGCAGATCACGGGCGGCAACGTCTATCGTCTCGCACCTGCCGTGATGATCGTGCTCGGGCTGGGCAGCAGCTTTCTGGGGCTGATCTCCGAATACCTTGTCGTGATTCCCATCGTGGTGGCCATGGCGCGGCGGCTCGGCCTGAATGAGCTGTACGGGCTGGCGCTGGTGACCATTGCCGCCAAGGTTGGCTACATTGCGTCGGTCACCAATCCGCTGGCGCTGCCGATCGCGCAGCCGCTGGCCGGTGTGCCGCTGTTCTCGGGCATCGACCTGCGCCTGGCCGTGTTTGTCGTCTTCATGGCCATCGGCGTCGGCTACTGGCTCTGGCGCGTGCGCCGCTCCGGGCTGGTGACGACCTATGTGCCGACCGAGAACAAGCGTCTGTCGCGCAGCCATGTGGCGGTGTTGCTCGTACTGCTGGCGTCGAGCGTGATGATGATCGTCGGCACGCGCCTGTGGAGCTGGCACAACGTTGAACTGGCCGCGTTCTACATCGTCATGGCCGCGGCGATTGCGCTGGCGGGGCGGCTCGATTCGCGCACGGCATCCGAGGCGTTTGTCGACGGCATGAAGGGGATGATGCTGGCCGGTTTGCTGATCGGGCTGGCATCGGCCGTGGAGTTGATCCTGCAGAACAGCCTGGTGCTCGACACCATCATCCACAGCCTCACGCGTCTCACGCAGGACAGCGCGCGCCCGGTGGTGGCCGGCGGCATCATGGTCATGGAGATGATTCTTGATGTGTTCATGCCGTCGCTCTCAGGCAAGGCGGCAGTGAGCATGCCGATCCTGGCGCCAATCGCGCACTTCTCGGGTGTGAGCGGGCAGACCATCGTGCTGGCCTTCCTGATGGGCGGCGGCCTGATGAACATGATCACGCCCACCTCAGGCATGCTGCTGGCCTACCTGGCGACGGCGCGCGTCAACTACGGCCAGTGGGTGGCCTTCATCTTCCCGCTGTTTGCGGCGCTGTTCGTGCTGTCGCTGCTGGTGCTGGGCGTGGCGGTCGAGATTGGTTATTGAACCTCGTTGCCGCCACGAAAGGGAAAGGCTTACTGCGGCTGGGTTTCCATGAAACTCGGCCGCTTTTCCATGCGCGCGTAGAACGCGGCCAGATTGGCGTGGCGCTCGCGCCAGTCGATCTGCGGCTGGCGGAAATCCAGATAGGCGAGTGCGCAGCCAACACAAATGTCGGCCAGCGTCAGGTGGTTACCGTTGCACCAGGTCTTCTCGCCCAGGCCTTGTGCCATGGCTTTGAGTGCGTCGTCGATCTTGTGGTGCTGGCGCGCGATCCAGGTGTCGCTGCGCTGTTCGGGTGTGCGCTGGGTTTGCTCAACGCGCAGCATGATGGCGGCATCGAGCAGGCCGTCGGCCAGCGCTTCCCAGCAGCGCACCTCGATGCGTTCGCGGCTGGGCGGCGGAATCAGGCGCGCCACCGGCGACAGTGTGTCGGCATATTCGGCAATCACGCGCGAATCGAACAGGGCGCCGCCGTCGTCCATCACCAGGCAGGGCACCTTGCCCAGCGGGTTGAACTGGTGGATCTGCGTGTCGGCGCTCCACACGTCTTCCAGCACGAACTGGTAGTCGATTTTCTTTTCGGCCAGCACCACACGCACCTTGCGGGTGTACGGGCTGGCGTGGGATCCGATCAGTTTCATAGGCATGTCATGTTGGAGGCGGAAGTATAGCTGCGCACTTTCCCGCGTGCTCTGGGCGGCGCTTCAACCAAACGGAGGCTTGCCAAGGCTTCGGATTGGCCGTGGAAGACGTGTGCCGGGTGGTAAAATTGCGGGCTCGCTGGGGTGCGCGTATGCACCTTGGTTCAACGCTCGATGCAGCGTCCGGGTTGTCCGGATTGAGATTCCCTTCACATTTTTCCCCGCTTGCCATGTCGTCGCTTTCTGCCCTGACCGCTCTGTCTCCCATCGATGGCCGCTACGCTGCCAAGGCCGATCCGCTGCGCGAGTGGCTGTCGGAAGCCGCTTTCATGCGCAACCGAGTGAAGGTGGAAGTGCACTGGCTGATCGCCCTGTCGCAGGCCGGCCTGGCCGAAATCCCGCGTTTCTCGGCTGAAGCCGAGCAAGCCCTCCTGGCCCTGGTCGAGAACTTTGCCGAGGCAGACGCTGCCCGTATCAAGGAAATCGAAGCCGTCACCAACCATGACGTGAAGGCCGTCGAGTACTGGATGAAGGAGCGCGTGAAGGGGAATGCCGAGCTGGAAGCCGCCAGCGAGTTCATCCACTTCGCCTGCACCTCGGAAGACATCAACAACACCTCGCACGGCATGATGCTCAAGGGCGCGCGCGACACGGTGGTCGTGCCGGCGTTGCGCCGCGTGCAGGCCCGCCTGGTGGAGTTGGCCCACGCCAACGCTGGCGTGTCGATGCTCTCGCGCACGCACGGCCAGCCGGCCAGCCCGACCACGCTGGGCAAGGAAATGGCCAACGTGGCTGCCCGCCTGGATCGCGCCATTCGCCGCATTGAGGCTGTGGAACTGCTGGGCAAGATGAACGGCGCGGTGGGCAACTACAACGCGCACCTGTCGGCGTATCCGTCGCAGGACTGGGAAGCCTTCTCGAAGAATGTGATCGAAAGCCGCCTCGGTCTGACGTTCAACCCGTACACCATCCAGATCGAGCCGCACGACTACATGGCCGAGTTGTTCGATGCCGTGGCGCGCGCCAACACGATCATCCTCGACCTGGACCGCGACGTCTGGGGCTACATCTCGCAGGGCTACTTCAAGCAGAAGACCAAGGCTGGCGAGATCGGCTCGTCGACCATGCCACACAAGGTCAACCCGATCGACTTCGAAAATTCCGAAGGCAACGTCGGTCTGGCCAATGCGGTGCTGCGCCACCTGTCGGAAAAGCTGCCGGTCTCGCGCTGGCAGCGTGACCTGACGGATTCGACCGTGCTGCGCAACATCGGTGTGGCGTTTGGCTATAGCCTGCTCGCCTACGACGCCTGCCTGCGTGGCCTGGGCAAGCTGGAAACCAACCCGTCGCGCCTGGCGGAAGACCTGGACAACTGCTGGGAAGTGCTGGCCGAGCCGGTGCAGACCGTGATGCGCCGCTACGGCATCGCCAACCCGTACGAGCAGCTCAAGGAACTGACGCGCGGCAAGGGCATCTCGCGCGAGGCGCTGCGTGATTTCATTGGCACATTGGCCATTCCCGAAGACGCCCGCAAGCTGCTGCTGGACATGACGCCCGCCAGCTATATCGGCAAGGCTGAAGAACTGGCGCGCCGGATCAACGCGCTCTGATTGTTCCGAAAATTTGTTGGGCCGACCCGAAAACAGCCTCCTCCGTACAGTTACGGAGGAGGCTGTTTTGCTATGTAGGCTCTGTAGAATGGACGGTCTTGTTAGGTCAGTTGGCTCCTTTTGTTCATCAAAAAATTTGAATTTCTCGATGAACTTCCGGCCGTCCTGTCCGCCCGGATCGCTTCAATAATGCACAAACTTCTGGCGCCGTAGTCTCACCCATAGGTGCCGCCAACCTAGAGCACCTCTCAACCGAGGGAATCGATGTCACAAGCTGCCCAACCGAATTTCACCGCGCGCGCCGCCGCTGACGACGGCGCCTACGGCAAGCCCGCCATCGCGCTGCACTGGATCATCGCGCTGTTGATCTTCGCCGCGTTCGGGCTCGGTCTGTACATGACCGATATCCCCGGCTTCACGCCGACCAAGCTGAAGCTTTACTCGTATCACAAGTGGATCGGTGTGACCGTGCTGATCTTTGCCGCGCTGCGCGTGCTGTGGCGCCTGACGCACCCGGCGCCCGCCCCCGTGGCTGGTATGCCGAAGTGGCAGCACAGGGCTGCCGAGGGTGCGCATCTCGTGCTGTACCTGCTGATCCTGGCGGTGCCGTTGACTGGCTACCTGCTCAGCGTGGCGGCCGGTATCAAGGTTGTCTACCTTGGCGTGTGGGAAATGCCGATGCCCTTTGAGAAGAGCGATGCGCTCAAGGACATCTTCAGCTTCGCGCACCAGTGGTTGAACTGGACCATGGCTACCATCGTCGTGTTGCACATCCTGGCCGCGCTCAAGCATCACATTGTTGACCGCGACGGTACGCTGCGCCGCATGCTGCCTTTCCTGCGCTGATCTGATCGTTCTGCTTTCCAACGTACCGGTGTGTGCCGGTGCCCTTGCTGCCCATCCTGACCAAGACCGCCGGTACGATCCGGCCTGACCGAAGGAGTCTGATGATGAAACGTTTTGTGCGCCCCCGCGCTATCGCCCTGGTTGCCGCTGGCGCGCTGTCGATCGCTGCGGTATCGGTGTCGGCCATCGCCCAGGTGGATGCTGCCAAGAGCAGCGTGACCGCCACCGGCAAGCAACTCGGCGTGCCGATGGATATCAAGTTCGGCAAGTTCGATGCCGCGGTGAACTACAACCCGGCCAACGTGGCTGCGTCCACGGCCAAGGTCGATATCGACATCAATAGCGTCGACGTGGGCAGCAAGGAATACAACGACGAGCTGAAGAAGAAGGATTGGTTTGACGCTGCCAAGTATCCGAAGGCCACCTTCGTGTCGTCGGCGTTCAAGCCTGGTGTCAATGGCAAGGTGGATGTGGTCGGCAAGCTGACCATCAAGGGCATCACGCAAGACGTGACGGCGCCTTTCACCGTCAAGCAGGATGGCGCCACCCAGGTCTTTGAAGGTGCGCTGCCCGTCAAGCGCAACGTGTTCAAGGTCGGCGACGGTGAGTGGAAGGACACTTCTGTCGTTGCCGATGACGTGACGATCAAGTTCCGCGTCGTCATCGCCAAGAAGTAAACCACCCCTTCGTGTTTTTGCTTTCGTTTTCGCACCTATTATTTGCTGGAGTTCACATGAAACTGCGTACCCTTGTTGCTGCTCTGTCTGCTGTTGCCGCTACCGCTGCGTTTGCTGCACCGGCCACGTACCAACTGGACCCGACCCACACCTACCCGAGCTTCGAAGCTGACCACATGGGCGGCCTGTCGAAGTGGCGCGGCAAGTTCGACAAGTCCAGCGGCACCTTTACGCTGGACCGCGAAGCCAAGAAGGGCTCCATCGATGTGACCGTGCAGACCGACAGCATCAGCTTCGGCCTGCCCAAGATGGACGAGCACGCCAAGAGCGCCGAGATGTTCGATGTGGCCAAGTTCCCGACGGCCACCTTCAAGAGCACCGACATCAAGTTCAAGGGTGACGTGCCGACCGAAGCCGTGGGTCAGCTCACGCTGCACGGCGTGACCAAGCCGGCCACGCTGAAGATCGACGCATTCAAGTGCATGCCGCACCCGATGCTCAAGCGCGAAGTCTGCGGCGCCGATGCTGAACTCACGTTCAACCGTGACGAGTTTGGTGTCGACTACGGCAAGAAGTACGGTTTCAACATGGAAACCAAGCTGAAGATCCAGGCCGAAGGCCTGAAGCAAGACGCCAGCGTCGCGCAGCAATAAGCATCGCGCGCAGCAATCAAAACGCCCCGGCTTTCAAGGCCGGGGCGTTTTTTTTGTACGGTCGGTCTGCGTGCTAGGCCTTCAACAGCGCGCGAATCGACTCGGGGTTGAAGGGCAGGGTGCGCGGTCGCACGCCCACAGCGTCATACACGGCGCTGGCGAGGGCGGAGGGAATGACCGCACAGGTTGGCTCGCCGGCGCCCACAGGGGGCTGGTCCGGCCGGTCGATCAACACCACGTCCACCTGCGCCGGCAGCTCGGGGAACTTGAGCAAGCGGTACGTGAGCCAATCGAGGCTGGTCACGGCTGACTGCGAGAAGTTGATCTCTTCGAACAGCGTACGGCTGATGGTCTGAACGACTTCGCCTTCCACCTGGTTGCGCACCCCGTCAGGATTGACGACGAGACCGCAGTCGTGTGCCACCGTGACTTTGCCCACCTGAATGACGCCGGTGGTGCGGTCCACTTCCACTTCAATGACGGCGGCCACGAACGCGTTGTTCGGCTCGTAGCGCACGCAGGCCATGCCGCGGCCACGGGCGATGTTGCCGCTGGGCTTGGTCGAGAACAACGGGCGGCGCACCCATCCGGAGCGCTTTTCCACCGCATCCACGACCGCCTTGATACGCGGCTCAGACAGGTGGCGCAGCCGGAATTCGATCGGGTCGGCCTTGGCGGTCACCGACAGTTCGTCCATGAACGACTCGTTCGCGTATGTGTGCTGGAGCCGGCCAGGGCCACGCAGCCATGCCGGGCGCAGCGGTGCGCGTGCATAGCGGTTGACCACGACGCTGGCGTTAGGCAGTTCGTAGGGTGCGACCATGTTGAATTCCATGCCGCCGGGGTTGTCGGGCGGCTCGGCCAAGGTTGCGGAGCGGGTCAGTTCGCCTGCCAGCAAGGGCACGTCGACACTGCCCGAGGCGCGATGCGGCACCCACGACGTGTACTGCCACGCCTGGATGCGGCCCTGGTCGTCCAGTGTGCCGGCCACATCGGAGATGACCGGCGGGCCCTTCGGGTCCCAGCCGTGCTCGTCGTCACGCATCCACTGCACGCGCACGGGTTGGCCGATTGCCTTGGAGAGCAGGGCGGCTTCTG
This sequence comes from Ralstonia sp. 24A2, assembly GCF_051783885.1. Classification (NCBI taxonomy): domain Bacteria; kingdom Pseudomonadati; phylum Pseudomonadota; class Betaproteobacteria; order Burkholderiales; family Burkholderiaceae; genus Ralstonia; species Ralstonia sp. 24A2. The sequence goes on from NZ_JBPVZD010000001.1 coordinate 193,075, forward strand.
CGGCGGCGTCTTCGTGGCCGTTGCGGCCGTAGCAGCCTGCACCTTCCACGTAGATCAGGCGCACATCGCCCTTGTTCATCTTCAGCATCCTGGCGATCTGGTCGCGCGTCAGATGCGGTGATTGCGTGGCCGACCAGACGGTCAGCTTGCCATCGCGGTAATCGCCAATCGCGCAGGAGGGGCCGATCGAGCCGTGTGTCTGAAACGGCCACGCATACGTAGCGCGGATGGCCTTGCCCTTGCTGATCTGCGCATCCGCCTGGCCGCGCTCCAGCACCTTGCCCTGATCGTGCAACGGCAACGCGCGCACGGCGTCGTACAGCTTGGCTTGCGCGGGCAGTCCCTTCCAGTCGGACCACGTGGCCTTCAGCGCGCGGGCGCTGCGGATGGCCGCCCATTCGTCATTGGCGATGACGGCCAGCAGGTTGCCCACACGTACCGTGCGCAGGAAGCCCGGCACCTTCTTGGCGTGCGTGTCGTCCACGGCTTCCAACTGCGCGCCGTAGGCGTCGGGGTGGATCACGCGCGCGTGCACCATGCCGTCGACCTTCACGTCCTGCATGAAGGTGAAGTCGGCAAAGACCTTCGTGCGCACGTCGTCGCGCTTGATCGGCTTGCCCACGAGCTTGTAGTCAGCCGGCTTCTTGAGCGGTGCCTTGGGGTCGAGGTTGAGTGACAGGGGGTGTGCGGCCAATAGCTTGTGATACGGCGTGCCCTGTGTGTCGGCAGCGCTGCGGAAGGCGAGGCCGTTTTCCAGGCGCACATCGGCCGGTGCCATGCGATACGCACGCCCTGCCACCTCGCGGATGGCCGCTGCAGCCGTGGCGGCAGCCTGGCGCAACTGCGGGCCTGCATTGGACACGGACAGTGAGCCGATGGTGGCCCCCTGATCGACCGTCATGGCCGTATCGCCCTGCACGACGCGCACGCGGTCGATCGGAAACTCCAGCTCTTCGGCCACCATCTGCGCGAGCGCGGTGGTGTTGCCGGTGCCCAGGTTGACCTTGCCCGTATAGAGCGTGAGCGCGCCATCGCCTTCCAGTACGAGGAAGGCATTGACGCGTGTGGCATCGAGGGACTTGGCCTTGGCGAGTGGTGCGGCGCTTTCTTCCGTGATCTCGCCCAGGGCACGGGCCATGGCCAGCCCCGAGAACGAGAAACCAACAGCAAGCGCAGCCCCTTGCTTGAGAAAGTGCCGGCGGGAGAACGAAGTGGATTCACTGACGCGCATTTAGGCCTCGCTGGCTTTGAGGATGGCGCGGACGATCCGCATGTGCGTGCCGCAGCGGCACAGGTTGGAGGCGAGTGCTTCCTTGACCTGCGCTTCGGTCGGCTTCGGGTTGGTGTTGAGCAGCGAGCGTGCGGCGATCAGCATGCCGTTGATGCAGTAGCCGCATTGCACCGCCTGCTCATCAATGAAGGCTTGCTGCAGCGGATCCGGTTTCTCCGGCGTGCCCATGCCTTCGAGCGTGGTGATGGGGCGCCCGGCCGCGGCGGCAACCGGCAGCACGCACGAGCGTTGCACCACGCCATCGATCAGCACGGAGCAGGCACCGCATTGGCCGAGCCCGCAGCCAAAGCGCGGTCCCTTGAGCGAGAGGTCATTGCGCAGCGCATACAGCAGCGGCATCTCGGGCGAGGCATTGACGTCAACCGCGCGTCCGTTGACGTGCAGGGTGATGGGGGTGGAGGTGGTGGCTGTCATTCGTGGTGTCCGGTTTGCTCGCGCAGCGTCTTGACGTCGCTGGCGGTGACGGCGGGTGCCTGGTTGCCCCAGCTATTGCGCGTGAAGGTCAGCGCATCGGCAATCTGAGCGTCGGTGAGCGCATGGCGATGCGCGGGCATCGGATAGGGCGCGGGAACACCGTCAATCACCAGCGCTTCCGTGCCGTTCAGGGTGACGTTGATGAGGGAGACCGGATTGCCTTCCAGCACGTTGGGGTTACCCGCCAGCGGCGACAGCCACGGCGCGGTGCCCTTGCCGTTGGGCAGATGGCAGGACACGCAGTAGTTCTGATACACCTGCGCGCCGTGCGCCATCACCTTCGGGTCGACGGGACCATGCTGCGGGATTGGCGTGCCTGCGGCGGCCAGGGATTTCAGGTAGACCGCCATGGCGGCCAGATCCTGGTCGGTCATCCACTGCGTGCTGTTGTTGACCACCTCGGTCATCGGCCCGAATGCGGTGGCGTGCGAGTTGGCACCGGTCTTCAGGAAATCCACGATGTCCTGGGCACTCCACTTGCCGATGCCCGTGGTCGGGTTGGACGTCAGGTTGGACGCGAACCAGCCGCCCAGCTCAGCGCCAGACAGGTAGGCACTGCCACGCTGATCGAGCGCTTTTTCCTGCAGGCCGATGCCGCGCGGTGTGTGGCATGTGCCGCAATGGCCCAGGCCCTGCACCAGATAGGCGCCACGGTTCCACTCGACGCTGTTCTCGGGAATGGGCTTGAAGCGCTCGGTATCGAGAAACACCAGGTTCCAGAGCTTGAGCGGCCAGCGCATCTGCAGCAGCTTGGGAATTTCGGGCGCGAGATTGGCCTGCTTCACGGGCTTCACGCCATGCATGAAGTACGCGTACAGGGCCGAGATATCTTCGTCCGAAACCTTGCTATATGACGGATACGGCATGGCCGGGTAAAGGTTGTGCCCGTCCTTGGCGACCCCCTCACGCACGGCGCGTGCGAAATCCTGCTCGGTATAGCGGCCGATGCCGGTTTCCGGGTCAGGCGTGATGTTGGTGGCGAAGATGGAGCCCAGCATGGGCACGGCCATCTTCAAGCCGCCCGCAAAGGGTGCTGAACCCTTGGCAGTGGAGGTATGGCAGGCAACGCAGTCGCCCGCCTGAGCGAGGTAGCGCCCGCGCTCGATCAGCATTTGATCGGGCTCGGGTTGACTGGCCCTGGCGATGCCGATGGTGCTCAACAGCACGAGTATTGCGGGGAGTAGGGTTCTCAACGGCCTGTCCTTTGTCGAAATCTGCAGCGGCCCTCCCAACGGTGAGAAAAGCCGTTGCCGAAAGTGACGCGCCGCATTGGCGTGCGGTGGAAGCCGGGGGAGTCGACAGGCGGGTTCGGTAGCGCGTCGTGCCGGGGTGGGCAAGCGTTGCGCTTTCGGGGGTCCGATCTGTCATGCGGGAGGGCCGCTCGAATCGGCCCGGGAGGGCACGTATGGAGCGCGTCTACCCAAGACTTTGCGGGATCGACTGGACTTCCGAAATCGGAAAAGTCCGATATGAGGGGGCGACGTGCCGCACAGCTACCAGAGCGGCTTCAGTGGAGCGGACAAAGAAAAAGCCCCGCAATCGCGGGGCTTTCCTTGTTGCCTGAACGGCTGGCGAGGTGCTCAGACCTGCGCGCCGAAGTTCGGGTCGTCGTTCGGGCCGGAGGCTTTCTTGTCGGCCTTGACCAGGTCTTCGCGCTTGACGCCCAGCCACATGCACAGCGCGGCCGCCACGAACACCGACGAGTAGATACCGAACAAGATACCGATCGTCAGCGCCAGCGCGAAGTAGTGCAGCGTCGGGCCGCCGAACACCAGCATCGACAGCACCATCATTTCGGTCGAGCCGTGGGTGATGATGGTTCGCGAGATGGTGCTGGTAATCGCGTGGTCGATCACCTCGTGCGTGTTCATCTTGCGGTACTTGCGGAACGCCTCGCGGATCCGGTCGAAGATCACGACCGACTCGTTCACCGAGTAGCCCAGCACCGCCAGGATACCGGCCAGCACCGACAGCGAGAACTCCCACTGGAAGAACGCGAAGAAGCCCAGGATGATGACCACGTCGTGCAGGTTGGCGATGATGCCCGCCACTGCAAACTTCCACTCGAAGCGGATCGACAGGTAGATGACGATGCCGATCACCACAAACAGCAGCGCGAGCAGACCGTCGGTGGCGAGTTCCTTGCCGACCTGCGGGCCGACGAACTCCACGCGCTGCAGCTTGGCGTCAGGGCTGGTGGCGTTCAGGGCCGTCATGACCTGCTGGCTCTGCACGGCCGAGGGGATCGGTTTGCCGTCTGGACCACTCTTGAGCGGCAGGCGGATCATCACGTCGCGCGAGGTGCCGAAGTTTTGCACCTGGGCGTCGGCATAGCCGAGCTTCTCGACGTCGGCGCGGACCTTCGGCAGATCAGCGGCCTGGGTGTAGGCGACTTCCATCACCGTACCGCCGGTGAATTCCACCGACAGGTGCAGCCCCTTGTGGAACAGGAAGAAGACAGCGGCGAGAAACGTGATGAACGACACGGCGTTGAGAACCAACGCGTGCTTCATGAACGGAATATCGCGGCGGATGCGGAAAAACTCCATGGTCTGCCCTTTGTGGCAACCGGCTGCGAAAGCGCAGGCCGGTGCCGGTTATGCAAGATTTCTGTGGGTGAGGTGCCTTACTGCTTCGCCGGCGTTTCAGTATTGCCCGGCTTCCAGATCTGGCCGATTGCCAGACCCTGCAGCTTCTTGCGGCGGCCGTACCACAGGTTGACCAAGGCGCGGTTGAAGAACACCGCCGAGAACATCGAGGTCAGGATGCCCAGGCAGTGCACCACGGCAAAGCCCTTCACCGGACCGGAGCCGAAGGCGATCAGCGCGAGGCCCGCGATCAGCGTGGTGACGTTCGAGTCCACGATGGTGGCCCACGCACGCTCGAAGCCCGCGGCAATCGCCATCTGGGCCGAGGCGCCGTTGCGCAGCTCTTCACGGATGCGCTCGTTGATCAGCACGTTCGCGTCGATGGCCATACCGAGTGCCAGCGCAATAGCGGCAATGCCCGGCAGCGTGAGGGTGGCCTGCAGCATCGACAGCACGGCGATCAGCAGGAACACGTTCACGCCCAGCGCCACCACCGAAAACACGCCGAACAGCATGTAGTACAGGACCATGAATACCGACACCGCGAGGAAGCCGTACAGCGCCGAGTCGAAGCCCTTGTGAATGTTGTCGGCACCCAGCGACGGGCCGATGGTGCGCTCTTCGATGATCTCCATCGGCGCAGCCAGGGAGCCTGCGCGCAGCAGCAGCGCCAGGTCGGCGGACGCTTCAGTCGAGCCCATGCCGGTGATTTGGAAGCGCGAGCCCAGCTCCGACTGGATGGTCGCCACCGTTAGCACTTCGCCCTTGCCCTTTTCGAACAGGACGATGCCCATGCGCTTGCCGATGTTGTCACGCGAGACGTCGCGCAGCATGCGGCCGCCCTGGCCGTCGAGCGTGATGTCCACCGACGCGTTGTGGTTCTGGTCGAAGCCGGCCGACGCGCTGGTGATGCGGTCACCCGTGAAGATCACCTGCTTCTGCAGCAGCACCGGAGCGCTGCGGCCTTGCGTGAAGAGCTCGTCGCCCAGGGGCACCGGGTCGCCGGCGCGCGGCACCAGCGGCGCGTTCGGATCCGCCAGGCGTGCTTCCAGCGTGGCGGTACGGCCGATGATGTCCTTGGCCTTGGCAGTGTCCTGCACGCCGGGCAACTGCACGACGATGCGGTCCGGGCCTTGCTGCTGGATCACCGGCTCGGCCACGCCCAGTTCGTTCACGCGGTTGTGCAGCGTCACGACGTTCTGCTTGACGGCGTTGTCCTGCACTTCCTTCATCGCGGCAGCGGTGAAGGTGCCGGTGAGCGTGGCGCCGTCAGCGGTCTTGTCGACGCTGTAGGCCAGTTCGCGGGTGGAATCCGCCAGCACGCCACGGGCGCGGTCGGCGTCATCCGGGGTGCTGAACTTGATGGCGATGGTGTTGCCGTTGCGGTCGATGCCGCTGTGGCGGATGTTCTTGTCGCGCAGTTGCGTGCGGATGTCACCAGCCAGCGAGTCGAGCTTCTTGGTGACCGCGCCGTTCATGTCGACCTGCAGCAGGAAGTGCACGCCGCCACGCAGGTCCAGACCCAGGAACATCGGCAGGGCGTGGATGGAGGTCAGCCAGCGCGGCGAGCCCGACAGCAGGTTCAACGCGACGATGTAGGTCGGGTCGGTCTGGTCGGTGTTCAGGCCGCGGGCCAGGATGTCCTTGGCCTTGAGCTGCGTGTCGGTATCGGCAAAGCGCACGCGCACGCTGGCGGAGGTGCCGTTGTTGTCGAAGAACACGCCGGTGGGCTGGATGCTGGCCGCAGCCAGCAGGCTCTCGACCTGCTTTTGCACGTTCAGGTCGACCTTGACGGTCGCCTTGCCCGACGACACCTGCACGGCAGGCGCCTCGCCGAAGAAATTCGGGAGCGTATAGAGGAACCCGATGGCAAGCGCCACCAGGATCACAAGGTATTTCCAGAGCGGATAGCGATTCATCTTGGAGGGCGGTGAGGCGGCGCCAGGGGCGCGGGCGCGGATTCTTAGAATAGGCGCTGCCTGGGATTCCGGCACCGGCGCATACATCACGCGGTGCCGGTCAAACCGGATTACAGCGCCTTGAGCGTGCCCTTGGGCAGCACGGTCGTCACGGCGCTCTTCTGGACGGTGATTTCAGTGTTGGCAGCGACTTCCACGGTGACGTACTGCTCGGCCACCTTGGTCACCTTGCCCAGGATGCCGCCGGCGGTGACGACTTCGTCGCCCTTGGCCAGGGCTTCGAGCATCGCCTTGGTTTCTTTCTGGCGCTTCATTTGCGGGCGGATCATGATGAACCACAGCACCACGAACATCAGGATGATGGGCAGGAAGCTCATCAGGCCACCTGCAGCACCACCAGCCGGTGCGGTTTGCGCGTAAGCGTCGGAAATGAGGAACACGGTCAAAACTCCGTAAATGGTTCGTCAATCGGTCAAAAATTGGACCGGACATTCTACCATTGCCGTCTTGCGGCAAATGGGCGCATGGACAGTCCTGTCAAGGGGCCCAATGGGGCGTTTAGAGTGCGCCGCGGGCCCGGTCAGCGGCAAAGCGCGCCTGGAATGTAGCAAAGCTGTGCGTCTCAATGGCGGTGCGCATCTCGGCCATCAGCTCCAGGTAGTAATAGAGGTTGTGGATGGTGTTCAGGCGTGCGCCCAGGATCTCGCCCACGCGCTGCAGATGGTGCAGGTAGGCGCGCGAGAAGTTGCGGCAGGTGTAGCAGCCGCAGGTTTCGTCCAGCGGGCGCGGATCGTTGCGGTGCACGGCGTTCTTGATCTTGATGTCGCCAAAACGGGTGAACAGCCAGCCGTTGCGTGCGTTGCGGGTGGGCATCACGCAGTCGAACATGTCGACGCCGGCAGCGACGCCCGCGACCAGGTCTTCCGGCGTGCCCACGCCCATCAGGTAGTGCGGCTTGTTGGCAGGCAGGCGCGGTGCCACGTGCTGCAGCACGCGCATCATGTCTTCCTTTGGCTCGCCGACCGACAGCCCGCCGATGGCGTAGCCGCCAAAGCCCTGGCCGCCCGCGTTCTCGTCAATGGCTTGCAGACCGGCCAGCGATTCATCACGCAGGTTCTCGAACATGCCGCCTTGGACGATGCCGAACAGTGCGTTCGGATTGTTCTCGCGCTCAAACTCGTTGCGCGAGCGCTGTGCCCAGCGCAGGCTCATGCGCATCGACGCCGCGGCTTCGGCCTCGGTGGCGGGGCGATCGCCGATTTTGTACGGCGTGCACTCATCAAACTGCATGACGATGTCGGAGTTCAGCCGACGCTGGATCTGCATCGAAATCTCGGGCGACAGGAACAGCTTGTCGCCGTTGATCGGCGAGGCGAACGTCACGCCTTCTTCGGTGATCTTGCGCAGATCCCCCAGCGAAAACACCTGAAAACCGCCGGAATCGGTCAGGATGGGCTTATCCCAGCCATTGAAGCCGTGCAGGCCCTTGTGCGCATCCATCACTTCCAGCCCCGGGCGCAGCCACAGGTGGAAGGTGTTGCCAAGGATGATCTGGGCGCCGATGTCTTTCAGCTCCGCCGGCGACATCGCCTTGACCGCGCCATAGGTGCCCACCGGCATGAAGATGGGCGTTTCCACCACACCGTGGTTCAGGGTCATGCGGCCGCGCCGGGCGAGGCCATCGGTGGTGAGCAGTTCGTACTTGAGCATGGTCAGAGCGATTGGGATTCGCTGAGTTCGGATGGGGCGCGCGTGAGGAACATGGCGTCGCCGTAACTGAAGAAGCGGTAGCGCTGGGCAATGGCGTGCTGGTAGGCGCCGCGGATGGCCGCCAGGCCCGCAAACGCCGATACCAGCATCAGCAGCGTCGACTTGGGCAGGTGGAAGTTGGTCACCAGCGCGTCAATGACACGGAAGCGATAGCCGGGGGTGATGAAGATGTCGGTGTCGCCGCTGCCTGCATGGAGCATGCCGTCGGGCTGTGCCGCCGATTCCAGCGCACGCATCGACGTGGTGCCGACGGAGATTACGCGCCCGCCTGCTGCCCTCGTGGCGCGGATGGCCTCGGCCAGCGCGGGCGTGATTTCGTACCACTCGCTGTGCATGCGGTGCTCGGCGATGTTCTCCACGCGCACCGGCTGGAACGTGCCCGCGCCCACGTGCAGCGTCAGGAAGCCACGTTGGATGCCCATGGCGTCGAGCTTGGCGAACAGCGCATCGTCGAAATGCAGGCCCGCCGTGGGGGCCGCAACGGCGCCCGGGTTGCGTGCGTAGACGGTTTGATAACGCGTTTCGTCGAAGCTGTCCGGGTCGTGCTCAATATAGGGCGGCAGCGGCAGTCGGCCGTATTGCTCGATCAGGTCCAGCGCAGGCTGCGGAAAGCGCAGCGTGAAGAACGGCTCGGCGCGTGGGCCGACCGTCACATCAAAGGCATCGGCCAGGCGCAGCGTGGTGCCCTCGACGGGCGACTTGCTGGAGCGGATTTGCGCCAGCACCGTGTGTTCGTCCAACAGGCGCTCGACCAGTACCTCAACCTTGCCGCCACTGGCTTTGTGGCCGAAGAAGCGGGCCTTGATGACGCGCGTGTCGTTGAAGACCAGCAGGTCGCCGGGGCGCAGGTAGTCGACCAGGTCGGCGAACTGGCGGTCATCAAATTGCACGCCATCAGCTTCGCGGCGCACGGCCAGCAGGCGGCTCGCGGTGCGGTCGGGCAGGGCGGTTTGCGCGATCAGCTCGGGCGGCAGATCGAAATCGAAATCGGACAGCGTCAGCATGAAAAGTGGCGCAGACGTGGATTGCGCCAAGTGAGGGTGGCGGGCGCCGGTACAATCGGGCGAAACCGCAAAGTTCGCCATTGTAAACGTCCTGTGCCGCCTCGCGCCCGTTCCGCCGCTGATACCGCTCCACTGCCCGACGCTGATACTGTGCCGGCGCCGAAGCCAAAACGCGCGACCCCGGCAGACAAGCCCGCCAAGACGGCCCGCCCGGCCGACAAACTCGCCAAGCTGGGGCTGCACCGCGACGTCGATCTCGTCCTGCATCTGCCGATGCGCTATGAGGACGAAACCACGCTCCTGACCATCGCCGAAGCCGTCGCCCGTGCCAACACCGGCTGGGCTGCGCAGGTGGAAGGTACGGTCACGCGCAACGAAGTGGCGTTCCGGCCGCGCCGGCAACTCGTTGTGCATATCGCCGACGATTCTGGCGAACTGGTACTGCGCTTTCTCAATTTCTACGGCAGTCAGGTCAAGCAGATGGCTGAAGGCGTGCCACTGCGCGTGCGCGGTGAGGTGCGCGGTGGCTTCTTCGGCGCGGAGATGGTGCACCCGACCGTACGCGCCGTGGCGCCCGACGAGCCGCTGCCCGATCGGCTGACCCCGGTGTATTCGACCGTGGCGGGGGTGCCGCAGGCGTATCTGCGCAAGGCGATCCTGAATACGCTCACGCGCACGCCGCTGCCGGAAACGGTGCCGAACAGCCTCATCACCGGGCCGCTGGCGCCGCTCAAGCTGATGGCCCCGGCAGAAGCCGTGCGCCTGCTGCATCAGCCGACACCCGACGTGGATGAGCACAGCCTGGTCGAGCGCACGCACCCGGCGTGGCTGCGCATCAAGTTTGACGAGCTGCTGTCGCAGCAGTTGTCGCTCAAGCGCGCGCAGGCCGCGCGGCGCATGCGCAATGCGCCCATCCTGCGCGACAGCGGCAAGGATGGTCTGCTCGCGCGCTTCATGAATGCGCTGCCGTTCAAGCTGACCGGCGCCCAGGCCCGCGTGTGGGACGAGATCCGCGCCGACCTCGCGCATCCGTACCCGATGCAGCGCTTGCTGCAGGGCGACGTGGGCAGCGGCAAGACCGTCATCGCCGCGCTGGCGGCTTGTCAGGCTATCGATGCCGGTTGGCAGGCCGCGCTGATGGCGCCGACCGAACTGCTGGCCGAGCAGCACTATCGCAAGTTATCCACATGGCTCGCGCCACTGGGTGTGGATATCGTCTGGCTGGCCGGCAGCCTCAAGCGCAAGCAGAAGGACGAGGCGGCTGCGCGCGTGGCCGCTGGCACCGCGCAACTGGTGATCGGCACGCATGCGCTGATTCAGGACGCGGTCACGTTCGCGCGCCTCGGCCTGGCGGTGGTGGATGAACAGCACCGCTTTGGTGTTGCGCAGCGACTTGCCTTGCGTGGCAAGGCAAGCAATGGCGATGCACCTGTTGCTGCCAACGCCCAGGTGCCGCACCAACTGATGATGTCCGCCACGCCGATCCCGCGCACGCTGGCAATGACGTACTACGCCGATCTGGATGTCTCCGCCATCGACGAATTGCCGCCCGGACGCACGCCCATCGTCACGCGCCTGGTGAACGACGCACGCCGCGACGAGGTGATCGAGCGCATCCACGCCGCCGCGCAGGAAGGGCGACAGGTCTACTGGGTCTGCCCGCTGATCGAAGAAAGCGAAGCGCTGCAGTTGCAGACGGCCGTGGAGACGTTCGAGACGCTGTCGCAAAGTCTGGAAGGCCTGAAGGTCGGTCTGGTGCACGGGCGCTTGCCTGCCGCCGACAAGGCCGCCGTGATGAGCGCCTTTGCAAGCGGTGAGTTGCATGTGCTGGTTGCCACTACCGTCATCGAAGTGGGGGTGGACGTGCCCAATGCTTCGCTGATGGTGATCGAGCATGCGGAGCGCTTCGGTCTTGCGCAACTGCATCAGTTGCGCGGGCGCGTGGGGCGGGGCACGGCGGAATCGGTGTGCATCCTGCTGTATCAGGCACCGCTGTCGCCCACGGCCAAGCAGCGCCTGCAGACCATGCGCGAGACCACCGACGGCTTCGAGATCGCCCGGCGCGATCTGGACATTCGCGGCCCCGGTGAATTCCTTGGCGCGCGGCAATCAGGCGAGGCCATGCTGCGCTTCGCGGATCTGAACCACGATGCATGGCTGGTCGAGTTTGCGCAGGGCGCCGCGGAGCAGATGCTCGCGCGCTTTCCCGAAGCCGTGGAGGCGCACCTCAAGCGCTGGCTGGGCGAGCGCGAGCACTATCTGCGGGTCTAGCCGCCCGAGGCGCTAGCGGCGCGAGCCGCCTTCATGACCACCCCCATGTCCGCCGTGGAGTCCGCCGTGGAATCCGCCGCGGAAGCCTCCACCGCCGCGCACAAAGCCACGGCCATCGCGGTGGAAGAACGCCCCGCGCATGTGATGGACATGGTGGAAGCGGTCCACAAAGACCACGCTACCGAAGAGCACCGGGCCGCCCCAGTACCACGTGTCGTCCAGGTAGTACGGCGGGCCAAGGTAGGTGACGGGGCTGCCGTCGGTGTCTACCATCTGCCATGTCCCGTCCGGTTGCAGGCACGCGGTGCCTTGCACCTCCTGCATGACGCCGTTGATCTCGGTTTGTCCAGTCATCGGCTGGCAGGTGCCGACCGGTACGTCCTGCGCCGTCGCGCATGCACAGGTGCCCAGCGTGATCAGCGCCATCGTCAAGGTTGTCAGACGCTTCATGTTCATCTCCCAACACCAGGAATGCCCGACGTCTCAATACGGCGCGGCGATTTGTCTTGCCGTATCGCTGGCACATCGGTTTGCCTGCGGCTGCCGCGCCGACGTTGTGGCCGATGGGGCTCCGCATGACGAGTAAACGGCGCGGGCGCGCGGTTTATTCCGCCGTGTGTGCAGGTATGTGTAACCGCGCGTTTCACGACCGCGGTGCCCGTCCGGCCGTTAGTGCTCGGGCGCTGTGGGCGGGGCGCCGCATTCGCGTAGGAAGCCGCGCATCAGCATGAACAGGCTGTTCTCGAAGTCCGGGCTGGCGAGCCACTGTTCGTCGTAGGAAAGCGCGCTGCCGATCGCCCCCATGACCGAGCGCGTGAGCACGAAGGCCTGGACGGGCGAGAGCGCCACACGTTGCCCGTCGGCGTCACGCGCGCCGGCTGAAGTCAGGAAGGTTGACACGTGCCCCGGCGTGATCAGCGGGTTGCGCCCGCGCGCGATGGCCTGTTCGAGCACGATGCGGCGCGCGCGATGCCGGCCGCCGAATGCACCCAGCAAGGTGCGCACGGCCAGCCGCAGCCGGGCATCGGGCGACAGCGCGTCGGGCGCGGTCAGTACCGCCAGCAACTCGGCGGTCAGCCGATCACTCTCGCGCTGCGCCAGTTCATCCAGTACCTGCAGCTTGTCGCCGAAATACTGGTACAGGGTGCCGATGCTGATGCCCGCCGCCTCCGCGATGCGGTTGGTGGTGAGCGCCTCCAGCCCCGCCTGATCGAGGATCTGCAGCGTCGCTTCCAAGATGAGTTCGACCTTCTCGCGCGAGCGGGCCTGGCGCGGTTGGCGTCGCGCAAGTGATTGATCTTTATCGGGTTTGTCTCCGGATTGCGAGGCCATGGAACGCGAGTGGTGAAATGTGAGTCGTGCTCATATTATGGTTGCCAGATCGAAAAACACCTCAGGAGGAGACCGATGTTGTTCAGCCGACGACGCCCCCTCGCGGGCCAACGCCTGCTCGCCTTTGCTGCCGTGAGCCTGTGCGCCAATCTGGCGGCGGCAGCCGCCCAGGACTGGAGTACCGCCGAATCCACGCCATCGCGGGAGACCGTGCTGCACCAGGCCTTCGACTACGCGTTTCCGCTGGTCGCGATGGGGCGCCTGCGTGCCGGTATGCTCGGCACGGATGCCAAGCCCGGGCGCCTTCAGTTGGGCCAGTGGTCGCATCAGCACAAGCTGTCGGGCCCGGAAGATCGCTGGGTGACCACGCCTAACAGCGATACGGCGTACTCCACGCTGTGGCTCGACTTGCGCCAGGGGCCTGTCGCGCTGACGGTGCCGGACATGGCCGGCCGCTACTACTCGCTCGCCTTTCTGGACATGGCGACGAACAATTTCGAGATTCTCGGCCGGCGCGCCAATGGCACGCGCAGCGGCACGTTCGTCATCGTCGGCCCCGATTCAACGCAGCCGCTGCCGCCCAATGTGCAGGTGATCCGCGCACCCGCCAACGATGTGCTTGTGCTGGCCCGCATCCTGGTGAATGGCGAGGCCGACATGCCCGCCGTGACGGCCCTGCAGGATCAGTTCAAGGTCGAACTGATCGGCACCGCCAAGACGCCGCCGCGGTGGCAAGCTGCGCCTTCGGTTGAACAGAGCCCGCGAGCCTTTGTCGACATGGCCAACCTGATGCTGGCGCGCAACCCTGCACCGCGCTATGAAGATGCGCTGATGCAGCGCCTCGCATCGGTCGGCATCTGCGGCGCCGCATGCCAGTGGGAGGCGCTGTCGCCGGAGGTCAAGGCGCTGTGGACGAAGCAGTTGCCGGCCATGCTGGCCTCGCTCAAGGGCGGGCTGTCGGCGGCCGGCCCCAAGAACGATGGCTGGTCGTACTCGAAGGCCGATCTTGGCGACTTCGGCACCGACTATGCCTACCGCGCACAAGTCGCGCTGGGCGGCCTGCTCGCGCTCAAGACAGTCGAGGCCATGTACCCGATCACGTTTGTCGACCAGCAACAGGGGCGGCTTTCGGGCGCGCACCGCTATCGGCTGCATTTGCCGGCGGGGGCACTGCCGGTCAATGCGTTCTGGTCGCTGTCGATGTACGAGGTGGAGCCGGACGGCAAGCTGTTCTTCACGGCCAACCCGATCGCGCGCTATGCCATTGGCGATCGCACCGCCGGTCTCAAGGTGGGCGCAGATGGCGCGATCGATCTCTTGATCCAGCGTGATGCACCGGCCGATCCTGCCCAGCACGCCAACTGGCTGCCGGCGCCCGCCGGTGATTTCGCCCTGGTGCTGCGCGCCTACGAACCGAAAGCCGAGCTACGCGATGGGCGTGCGCGGGTGCCGGCAGTGGAGCGGTTGGACTGAACCTGCTGCCGTTGGGCTGAAGGCGTCAATGCGCGGTGGTGGCAGTCTGAGTCTGCTTGCGCAAGCGCTTGGTGGCGTACATTGCGCGGTCGGCCTGATCGAGCAGGGCGGTGATCTCGGTGCCGTCTTCCGGCATGATCGCAACCCCCACGCTCACGCGCAGGTCCAGCGACTGGCCTTCAAACGCATACGGTTGCTGCACCTCTTCGATCAGGCGCTCGCATTGGGTTTGCGCGTCGCCTCGTGCATCGATGCCCGGCAGGATGACGGCAAATTCGTCGCCGCCCACGCGTGCCACGGTGTCGGAGCGGCGCGCGCTGCGGCTCATGCGCTGCGCGGTCTCGCGGATGGCTGCATCGCCGGCGCGATGGCCGTAGCGGTCGTTGATGGTCTTGAGGTTGTCCATGTCGACGTTGAGCACGCCGAGCGCGCCTTGCGCACGCTGCGCGAGGTGGATCGACTGGCGCAGGCGGTCGTAGAACAGCGCGCGGTTGGGCAGATCGGTCAGCGCATCATGCGTGGCGCGCAGGTAGAGCTGGTCGCGCTCGGCATTGGCGGCATGGAACATGGCCGCGGCAATCAGTTCGGACATCAACTCCAGCACGCCGACATCGCGCGCGGTGAACGCGCCCACCTCGGGCGCCACCAGCTTGAGCACGCCCACCGTCGTGTCCAGATGCTTGAGCGGCGTCACCACCATGGAGCGCAGGCCCACGCGGCGGCACGCTTCGCGGTCGACGCGCGGGTCGATCTCGGAATCTTCGCAGCGCAGGATGTCGCCGGTCTGCACGCACAGGCCTGACAGACTGCCCTTGCGCGCCAGGCGCAGGCCCAGCAGCGAGTCGGTCAGCCCCGACGTGGCGCGGTAGACCATCTCTTCGCCTTCGGCCAGTTCCAGCACCGCACCGGTCGCGCAGGTCAGGTGCTGCGCCCGCTCGGTGACGAGCGCCATGATGGCCCCCAGGTCCGTGCCGAGCTTGGCGATTTCGGACTGCGCCCGCACGATCTCGATAAGGGTCGCAGGGTCCTGCAGATTGGGGTGATCAAGGGTCGACATAAGGCGGTGAAGCGGGACGTTCGAGCTGCAAATTTTAGCGTGGTCGACCGAATTGCGTAGATCAAATTACCGTTGCTGGACTACGGGGATTAGGGCATTCGGATGCCCTGTATTGGTGCGTGCAAGCGACGATGCGGCAGGGCTCGTTGCCTTGGGAAATCAATGGGATGCGCGGAGGGTTGGCCGTATGAGTCGCCATCGTCTTGCCTTGCGGATGTCCCACAAGAACGGCCACGCACGGCATCATGAACAGCAGCGAGTAATGCGCGCAGTACGTCGGGTTGCGCCGGAAACGTTTGGCGCTGCGCGCGCCCCAACGCGGGCGTATCTCATGCGGTTGCATGCACATCAGAGCAAAGAAAATTTCATGCTTGCGCGCCCAGGTCATCTCCTAGGCTAGGACTGCCATTGCGCAGTCCCCGCGCAGTGCGCGCCGGATCCACACATAACAATCACGGCAACGCACTGTGCACGCGAGTGCAGTCATCGGGGTACCTCCCCGAACTGCAGCGTGCGAACCAGCGCGCCCCCGACCTGACTGCGCCGTTCATTCCGCTGCCTGCGTTGTGTTTGCGCGCCGCAGGTTTCGCGGCACATCCATGAAGGAGATGAACGCACCCGATTCCAGATTCAGCGCCAAAGGAACAATGACCAATATCCTGGGGAGGAGCTATGTCACTGCGTTCCGGAGTTCAGCAAGCTTTGTGTGGTGCGGCGTTGTTGGCCGCGTTGGGCGTTGCGCAGACGGCTGCGGCACAAGCTGTGCCGACCGATGCCGCTGGCGGATGTCCGATCTCACCAGCCACTGTCGCGAGCTTTTTCCAGAGCGGTACCGTCACGCTCAACGGTGTGGTCAAGCCCGCCGACAGCACCGTGCCGCTCGCGCCCAACTGCGGCTTCTTCCAGTGGACCGAGCAGATGTTCCTGTGGCTGACGTCGCCCGCGCCGGCCACGTACGGCGGCGGCAGCCACGTCATGTTCTCGCCGCAGTTCTACACGGTCAGCCCAGAAGACAGCAGCGGGCGCCGCAACTTCATCCCCAACTCGCCGGGGCGGCCGATCAATATGTTCCTGCGTGCAATGGAACTGGGCCCGCATGGCCTGCCGATCGTCATGGCGCGCACCGGGCAGATCGTGGAAGTGCCACACGAGAAACCAGGGCAGAAGCCGCCGTCGATCCGCCTGGCCAACGGCAGGCTGATTCCGGGCACGCAAATCCAGAACGCGCGCAAGACGGAACAGGGCACGCTGGAGCTGCTCGATGCGCGCGGCAAGCTGCTGGCGCCGAAGGTGCTCAAGCTGGCGCCGATCGTGCGCCAGCGCGCGTTGCTCTCAGCGGACCGGCCGGTGCCGGTGGTGCCGATGAAGGCGTTCACTTCTGCCATCCAGGCACGCAAGCTGATCATCAAGGGCTTCCCGATCTTTATCGACCCGGCGGGCAACGTGATCGACGTTGAGCCTGGTCAGGCAGACAGCGGCGTGCTGATCTCGCAGAACGGGTCGCTGATCTACTACATCATCGCCGTGAATGATGTCTTTGCCTTCCACCGCACGATGCAGGGCGCAGCGGTGATCCCGCCCAATACCAACATCGCGTTCCCAACCTCGATGGCCGATGTGAATGCCGTGATCAGCTTTGCGGCCAGCAAGGGCCACACGATCCAGGACCCGAAGGCCCTGGCCATCGAGACCAAGTCGAGCTGGATGGATGCAAGCAAGGTGCCCAACCCGAACGACTACGTCCAGGTCGAAGCCGTGGTCCCGACGTTCGACAAGAGCAACCCGAACAGCTGGGTGCCCAATGGGCAGACGACCCTGAAGCTGGTCATGCTGGGCCTGCACGTGGTGGGCTCGACCAGCGGGCACGGCGAGATGGTGTGGGGCACGTTTGAGCACGAAGGCAATGCACCGAACGCAACGTACGCCTACAACTCGACCAGCGGCATGAAGACGGTCACGCAGGACACCTCTGGCAACTGGCTGTTCACGCCCAGCGGGTCGAGCGGTCCGTTCAACGCCACCAACAACAGTTGGACGGGCACTGCCATTACCGGCACGCCAGTTGGCCCGTCGCCAGTGCTGCGCGCCAAGCCGTGGGGCTCGAACGATGGCGGCAGCCCTGCCAATGCGGCCGGCTTGAACACGCAGGTGATTTCGGCCAACGCCAGCGTGATCTCGCAGTTGAACGCGGCAGACGTGCGCCGGCAGTACTTCCAGTTGGGGACGACGTGGACGATTGGCGGCGCACCGCCCAACGGGGGTAACGAGGTCGGTACGAACCATCTTGCCAACGCAACGATGGAAACCTTCGCACAGGGCGCGACGCCATCCGCCCCGAGCGCCAACTGCTTCTCGTGCCATACGACCAACAAGGTGCCGGTGAGCCATGTCTACCCGAGGCTGACCCCGCTGCCGTAGTTGGCAATGCCGCAGCGAGACGCGGGGCATCGACGGGTGACGCCGTTGATGTCCCGTCAGGCCGCTGGTTGATCAAGGCCGCGCCAGTGCTTCCATGGCAACGGCCAGGTGGCCTATACCAGTGCGAATCACCTGACCGTTGCCACCTGCTACCTGGCGGGCCGGGGCGGCGTCGATGTCGAACTGGCCGCGGCGGGGTGTCGCCAGATGACCACGCAGATTCCGTCTTTCGGCATCGCGCCGTATGTGCTGGTGCGCTCCAACCTGGTGTGCACCACCACGCGCGCATTCGTGAGCCACGATGCGGCGCTGTTGCCGCTGTGCGTGGAGCCGCTGCCGGAGCACAAGTAGGTGTCGAGCCGCAGCAAGGCAGCGGCGCCGAGGTTTTCCGAGACCCGTATCAGGGTTGATGAAGCCGCAAATGTTGGGAGCACCTGATGACCGCACCCCCGCCCGATGAAACAGGATGTACGTTGCCTTTCGGATACCCCTCTCGTTCCGGATAACGCACGGGCCGGTTTTGTCCTATGTGCAGGACGGCTTTTTGACATCGGTCCACAAACAAAATTAACTCGTCCTGCGGTGCGTGCAATGCGGCCGCAACACTCTCTCGCTCTGGTGTGCACCGATTCCGCATATCAGACAGGTAGACGATTTGTGATGACTTACATCCAAGTAGAGGTCGATCGTCATGTCCATCAGTCAGTCATTTTTGTCTTCCCCCAGGTACGGCTACGCGATCGCAGTTGCGACGACGCAGCAAAGCATCAATGCCACGATGAAGGCGTACCTCAGTACGCTGTCGCAGCCGCTCGTGGAAATTTGCTATGTGGCCGATGGGGCCGGTAACCCGACGCCGATTCCTTATCAGGAACTGCTGCAGAGGGCGCACGGCTCCGATCCGTTCAAGGTGCCAGCGGGCGCAGACCCGAACACCAACCCTGATCTCATCAACCTGAAGAACGCGCGCTTCATGGTCGGATTCAAGGCGCGGATCGGGCTGCCCCCCGGGTTGAAACCACTTGAGGTTCCGGACGTTGTCACGTTCGGGCTGAGCACGACCAACGTGACGTTCAGCCTGATGTGCTCCGAGTTTCTGGTGGTGAGTCTGAACCCGGGTGGTGGATACGACCCCGCAAGCTGGCTGAGCGAATCGCAGCCAAGCGGCAAGCCGTGGATCTTTCAGTCGCAAGTCAATCTCCAGCAATTGACGGTCGGCAGCGACAAGTACAACACCTTGCCGCCGGCTGTTCGCGAGGCCATCAGCGGTTATCACGCCGGTACGTTTGGGGTGCAGCAACTGCTGTTCGACCTGGATAACGCGGCGCTGCAAACCGTTCCGAAAATCGTGGGTGTCAACCCTGGCTCGACCCTGTACACGGTGTTGCTGCGGGACTTCATCGGGGTGTACTTCGACCAGTGTCAGAAAGACGGGCAGCCCGTGCTCGGGTGCACGGTCACCCGCATCGGCCCCGACCGGTCCACGTTCAAGGTCACGAACGTCCAGATGCAGGTCGGCCCCTATGTCGATGGCAACGGCCAGATCATTCAGAACCCGACGCGCGAACAGCAGAACCTTGCCACGCTGAACTACCTCTGCACGATTGAGGACGAAACCCCGCCGCCGCCAGTGCCGTTCTCATGGAACTGGCTTGGCGCCGGCGAAGGCGTGGACGGCGTGGTGGCCCTGAACCGCAACAAGTTCGCCCGCTACGTTCGGGATCAGGTCTATATGAACGCCAGCAGATGCTGTTTCCAGCCGCGTGTGCGCGTCTGGGTGGATGGCCTGTACGTCTGGTACCAATGGGGTTTGACGGGTTATCAGTCGCCAACTGTGGAGTTTCCGGCCGATGGCGAGACGGTGCTGAAGATGAGTTACACCGCGTCTGCGCAGGACGAGGCCGGGCTCAATGGCGCCCTGGGCGAGATGAAGCTCAATCCGATGTACACGCTTGAGGCCAAGTTTGTCGGCAACACGATCGTCGTCACGCAGAACCTGAAGATCTACTTGTACGCCAGGGTGCTGGCGACCGGTGACGGCGGCAACGTAGTCAACATCAAGATTACCAATACCTACACGCTGTACGTTGATGCCACAGGCAATCTGAAGGCAAAGATGGCGTCCACGCGCGAGGACCACTCCGAGAGCCCGGGAGTGAATGGTTTCCTCGATTTCTTTACCGATCTGAACAAGCTGATCGAGAACGTCAAGCAATGGGCGCAATCCTTGGCCGGTGTCACCTTCAGCGATCTTCCGCTGATGACTGCACACGCCTTCGTCTTCCCGGGCGGCAATACCTTCGCCTACAAGGACGTGGTGTTCTCTGAGCATCAGGACCTCGTGTCGCGTGTCACCTATGCCGATCCGACCAGGCTGCACCTGAGCACGCTGGCCCGCATGGAGGCGCCGTTGGCACGCGCGCGCCTCGTCGAAGGCACAGAGGAAGCCGAGGCCGCACTGCTGTAGCGATGTGACATGCCCTTGCGGCGAGCCCGTGCGCGCTGTCTCTGCGCGGAGCTCGCCACGTTCCAACGTGGAAACGCGCAATCAAGGATTCCGCCATGAAGATCGATTTCTCTACTGAACTGATGACCAATCAGCATCACGCTGTGGTCATGGCGCCTCAAGAGCGCTTTGAGGTGTTGCAGACCCAGCAAGCCCACGGCCTGATCTTTTCGATCGGGACCGATCGCACGCTGTATCTGACTCGGGAAATACCCGGCTCGCGTGCCGGGTGGCGTAAGGTGGACGAGTCGGCTTCCATTGCGCCGCTGTTCGGCGGCCGCACATGCAAGGCGAAGCTGTTCGATGTTTCCCAGAGCCTGTCGATCGGAACCGTGGACATTGCGATGGCGGTCACGATTGACGATGCCGATCATCTCGTGCTCTCTCTCGGCAACCCGAATCAAGACAGCTCCTGGGAGACGCCACTCGCCTGGGTGTCAGTCCCGTTTGATGCGCCGTCCGGTAGTCGGTCGAATCTGGTCATCACCGGCATCTACTTGGCGCAGGACAAGACGGACAACTACATCGTGGTCGACATCCTGAAAGATCCGTCCAGTCCGGTGAAGACCATCGAGCGCTACTTCATTGATCCGGCGCCGCCGCCTTCGGGTCATCACTGGAACAAGCACGACCTGGCGGTATCGCTCGAGGCTGGGCACCTGAACAGCGCCCTGGGGCGCAAGGCGGCGCAGTTGGTGGACGGCATCTACACGCTGGGCACGCTGGTCGATACGACCGAATTGATCTACAGCCAGATCTACAATCCATTCGGTGGCAACCCGCTCGTATCGCGCTTTCCACTTCCGGCAGGCACCAACGGTACGGAGTGCGCCTTCGCGCTCGGCGCCAACACCAGCGGAACAACCGACCTCTACGTAGCGGCAACGGGCGGTTTGTACTATCTCGCGGCCGACGCCCAGCACGACCTCGCCACGCCGTCGTTGATTGCGCGGGATGCGTTGCTTAACGGCGTGACGGAACTGCACGTGGATACGAACAATCAGGAGATCGTCGTCTGGGGGTTGAACCGGGCGGGCAACGTCTTCTGCCTGCGCAACACGGTGGGCAATCAGAAGTCCCCCGGCACGTGGTCCACTCCGATACCGATTCTTGCCAACGTACTGCGTGTGTCGACGCTGCTCAACCGGTCGGTGGGTGGCAGCGTGGTGTTTGCGCATACGAACGACAATCGGCTCTTCGAGCTGATCGAAGACCCCACCACCACGCTGTGGTCGCAGCGTGAGATCGTGTTGCCGCCGACAGACCCGAAGGACATGCTGACCGTCAAGACCTACACGACGCACGTGCAGATCACCGATGACAGCAACTTGTCACTGCCCAACCAGACCGTGGCATTCAAGGCCGGTGCCCCGTGCAATGTCTATATCAACAATGAATACCGGGTGTTGTCCGATACGGTCCCAATCGAGATCAAGACCGATGCAGGCGGGACGCTGACAATCGTCCAGCAAGTGGACACGCTCGGCGTGGTCGGTTATCACCTGGAGGCCGGCAACCTGGCCGTCACCATCGATCCCATGTCGCGAGCCATGGATAAGCTCAAGAAGGTCCAGTCCGGCCAGGACCTCGACGTGTCGATCCCCAACGACAAAGGCCAGAAGCGCCCGCTGGTGGGGCCGGACATCTCCAGGGAGCAGAAGGACAACACGGCCAGGAGCATCGCGCAATTCGTTCACTTGACGCCAACCTTGCCGCCCGATGGCTCGTCGCGCAGCAAAGTCACCAAGCTGGCCTCGCGCCCCCGAGCGTTCGACGCCAGCCGGGATCGCATCTTCGGCATGTCCTTCAACAAGGAAACCAGCACGTATTTCGACAGCGTGGCCGACGCGGCAAAGGCCGGCATTGTATGGAACGACGGGGTCCTGTCCGTCTTCAGTCCCACGCTGGACATTCGTGACGTGGAGAACGCCATCACGGCTGCGGCCGGCGACATCTTCAGCTGGATACGTCATGCCCTCGACAAGGTCACCCAGTTTTTCGTGACCGTCATCGACGGCGTGGCAACGTTTTTCATCGAGATCGGCAACGCCCTCTACAAGTTCATCATCGACACCGTTCGCGACGTGGCAAACGGCATCAACTTTGTGCTGGCCAAGATCAAGGTCGCGCTGGACGACTTGATCGCCTGGCTGGGCTTCCTGTTCGAGTGGCCCGACATTGTGCGGACACACCGTGTGCTGAAGACGCTGATGAAGTGCTACGTCAGGCATGCGATCCATGGTCTTGCCGATACCAAGGAGGTCATTCGAAACGCTTTCACCACGATCGAGAACGAGATCAACGCGTGGGCGCACCTTCCGCCGATTCCTACGACGGCGAGTTCGGCGGCAAGCCACGCCAATGTGACGCTTGGGCAGAACGACCCGCAGTCCAACTGGGGTACGTATCACCTCAATGCCAATGCAGCAAGCGCAGTCACCGCTTGGGACAAGTCCGTTCCGGAGCAAGGCACGCTGGAGCGGTTGCTCAATGAGGTGCTGGCGGTGCTGGAGCGAGAAAAGGACGTCTTCGCGCGCGCGATTTTCCTGCTGCAAACCGAGGTCATCGACAAGATCCGGACCCTGCCGATCAGCCAGGTCCTGACCAAGGTGGTTGCCATCGTTCTCGATGCGTTGCTGGAGACCATCGAGAACGTGATGATTACCACCATCGACATCTTCGAGATCCTGGTCGAAGGTGTGCTGGAAGTGCTGGATTCGCCGATCGACGTGCCGATCATCTCGCAGGCCTACAAGGCTGCGACCGGAGATCAATTGACGGCGTTGGATGCGATGTGCCTGGTTGCCGCCATTCCTGTCACGTTGCTGTACAAGATCGCGGAAGGAAAGACGCCTTATCCGGACGATGAATTCACGCGCAAGTTGATCGCCGCCAAGGATTTCACCGCTATCCAGTCGCTGTTTGCGTCGCATGCGCAAGCCGATCTTCTGCAGTCGAGCAGCGCGCTCACCACGCTGACCAAGGTTTGCTACTACCTGGCCATTCCCGGGGCTGTCGTGCTGCTGTTCACCACGCCATTCAGGACGCAATTCCCCAACAACTGGCCGATCGCCATCATCGGAAGCGTGGCGTATCTCTTCTACGTCGCGCCCAACCTGCCTGGCATCATCGGCGACAACAACAAGAAGTGGTACAACGACGTCAACTTTGCGATCACCGGCATCAGCGTCATCAAGACGCTGGGGGATATCGGTCTTTGCAAGTACGACGAGAGCGCACCGAGCAATCCGCGCTGCCTGACGCTCTGGAACAAGGGATCGCCGTTTGTCGAGTGCCTCATCAACGCCTTGTGGTTTGCCCCGGTGATTGGCGCGATCATCGACAGTCAGAAGGCGGAAGCGGACGTTGTTCTCTGCATCGCCGACAGCGCCTTCAATATCGGCGGGATGATGGCGCTGCCAATGAGCGCGAAAGACCCCAAGATCTTCGGTGCGGGGTTTGTTGGGTTCATTGCGGGCGACGTGATCTACGGCTTCTTGAACTACATTCTTGCGCAGATCACCACGGCCACCGCGGAGCGTGAAAGCCTCGCGATTGCATGACAAATCGAGCACCGTGTTTGGTGTGTCGCCCCCGCGAAGGCGGGGGGGGCCTGTGACGGTGTCCTAGGGGCATCTGCTGCATGGTGCGCACATGAACCGCACAAGAAATTGTGCGGTGCAATATTTCCCCGGCTGAAAGTATGGCGAGGAATGCCCGAGTCAAAGGGCTTGCAGGGGAGAGGGCGCAATCTCCAGCTTGGTTACTTTCAGTCTCTTTTGCTGCGCCGAAGCTAGGCCTCGCGAAGTCCAAGCAATCTCCCGCGTCACAAGTTAAAATCTATCGGACCCCAAAAGCCGATTGATTGCCATGACGCTAACCGAACTCAAATATATCGTCGCCGTTGCGCGGGAACGCCACTTTGGCCGTGCCGCCGAGGCCTGCTTCGTTTCGCAGCCGACGCTGTCGGTCGCCATCAAGAAGCTGGAGGACGAGCTGGCCGTGCAGATCTTCGAGCGCGGCGCGTCAGAGGTGAGCGTCACGCCGGTGGGTGAGCAGATCGTCACGCAGGCCCAGCGCGTGCTGGAGCAGACCATGGCGATCCGCGAGATTGCCAAGCAGGGCATGGACCCGCTCGCCGGACCGTTGCGCCTGGGGGTGATCTACACCATTGGGCCGTACCTGCTGCCGGCGCTGGTCAAGCAGATGATCGACACCGTTCCGCAGATGCCGCTGATGCTGCAGGAGAACTTCACCGTGCGGTTGGTGGAGTTGCTCAAGCAGGGCGAGATCGACTGCGCCATCATGGCCGAGCCGTTTCCGGAAGCCGGGCTGATGACGGTGCCGCTGTACGACGAGCCCTTCGTGGTGGCCGTGCCGCGAGGCCATGACCTGGCCAAGGTGCCGGCGGTGGACCCGGAGGCGCTCAAGCAGCAGACCATGCTGTTGCTGGGTAACGGCCATTGCTTCCGTGACCACGTGCTGGGCGTGTGCCCGGAGCTGTCACGCTTCTCGCAGAACGCCGACGGCATCCAGAAGACGTTCGAGGGGTCGTCGCTGGAGACGATTCGGCATATGGTGGCCAGCGGCGTGGGCATCACGGTGCTGCCGCGCACCTCGGTGCCGAACATGCAGCCGGCTGCCACCGATCTGCTGGCCTACGTGCCGTTCCAGGAGCCGGTGCCGGACCGCCGCGTTGTGCTGGCCTGGCGCAAGAGCTTTACCCGCATCGCTGCCATCGAGGCGGTGGCCAAGGCCGTCGCGCAATGCGATCTGCCGGGCATCAAACCGCTCCCCTTCACGCCGCTCATTCACTGACCTCTGCGCGGGTGATTTCTCGGCAAGGGACCGCAATCGGAAGAACCACCCCCTTGAAGGGGGCCGGTCTCCAGGAACTTGCAGCTAGCGAGCCATGGCCGGCTTGCCAAACAGCGACGGCAGGAAGTCATCCAGGAAAAACAACACCTGAATATTTGCCCCAACACCTCGCGTTGATCCGTGGGTGAAAGGGAGCACCAGTTCTGCTGCCACCTGCCAAGTGTCTTTGACATAAGCGAAGCCCGGGTTGACGGTGCCGCGGGTACGCTGGCCCCGTGGCGAGTCGAACGCGAATTCAACCAAGGGAATCCATTGGTGGAGCGGTTCCTCTTTGGGGAGCACGCCTGGCACAAACCGATCCGTCAGATAGAGCGTGCTGTACTCCAAGGCGAACCCCAGTGCACCGTCGTGACGTTGGCGGTCTTCACGGTGTTGAACTGCCGCGTTGCCGGGTCATAGCTCAAGTTGTCCGACGTTTTGCGGGTTGGCACGGCCACGCTCGCACCCGCTGTGATGCCGAACGGCCGCAACCAAGACCAAGCGTCAGGCAAGGCGCCGAACCCCTGGCCAACGTAGAGGCTGGGGGCGATGGTTGCCGAGGTGCTGGCACCGAGCCGTTTGGCCCCAGTCTGGGGCAGTCCATAGATCAGCGAGGCGGCAACCAGCGTTTCGCTCAAATCGTTCTCATAGAGCCATGTCTTGAGTGTCAGGTCGGAACCCGTGGCGCCGGGCTGGCGTGTGTTGTCCCAATCGCGCCGGATGAAGCCGGTGTCAAAGCCGATCGAGACCTCAGGCGTGAGCAGTCGCGCGAACGAGAGGGTGGCGCCGCGATCGGTGACGTTGCCGCCGTCGTCGGGGTGCTGCACGGCGCCGGCGGTGATCGAGAATTCGTCAGCAACGGCAGGGTCATCGAAATTCAGCGTCCCCGGAAAGAAGCGGTTGCCGGCAATGCCGTGCGCGTGCGGTGGGCTGGAAGCAAACGCAGCAAGCACGAACGCTGCCGCGCAAATGCGGACAGATGCGAAAAGGCGGTACATGATCGAGAGCGAGCCCGCGGTCGTCAGACCGCGAAGGTATTTTCTTGTTGTGGTGGGGCGGATCGCTCGGAGGCAATCTCCGGGGCGGCCGTCAGGCTATTTGGCCGGCAACGAATGAACCTCCACCGTCACGTGCGACAGCGCCTGGAATTGCCGCAGCCGTTGGTGATAAAACTGCGGCCCGCGATGCGCCTGGTGTGTGCCCACCGAGACCACCGCACCCAGGTGCCCGGGTCCAATGCGCCAGACGTGCAGGTCGAGCAGCGTGTCGCCATCGGTTTCCAGGGCAATCTTGATGCGGCCACCGATGTGCTTGTCCGGTGTCATGTCGACCAGGATGCCGCCCGTGTCGCGCATCAATCCATACGCCCAGTTGGCGATGACCAGCGCGCCCACGACCCCTGCAAGCGGGTCCATCCAGAGCCAGCTAAAGGTTTTGGCCAGTAACAGCCCGATGATGGCCAGGACAGAGACGGCGGCGTCGGCCAAGACGTGCACATAGGCCGCACGCATATTGTGGTCGCGATGGTGCGCCCCGTGTCCGTCGGCGTGATCGTGGTCATGCTCTTCGAAGACCACGCTGTATTCCTGGCCGCCGATGCCGAGTACCGCAGTGAAGGCATGCGGCTCTGGAATCTCTGTGGTGGACTCCAGGTAGTTCGCTTTGCGGACCATCAGGAATTCCTGGCGGCTGCCGTCCGGCCGGATGGTGGTCACCGTCGCCACGTCGCTGGGCAGTGGGGCGGTTTCTCCCGCCAGGCGGAAAACTGGCGGCACGCCTTCTTCAAAGATCGACAGCGCGAACACACCCACCGGCGCGTCAATGTGCTGCACTTCCTTGCCGTGCGGATGGGTGTCGCCAAGTCCAGCTGCACCGTGATCATGTCCGTGGGCGTGGCCATGGTGATGATGGTGGCCATGGCTGTGACCATCGTGGTGGCCGCCGCTCAGCAGCCAGGCGCTGACGATATTCACCAGCAGGCCGACCACTGCAATCGGGATCGCCTCACTGAAGTGGATCGGCACCGGCGAGAGGAACCGCGCAACCGCCTCGTAGCCGATCAACAGCGCGATCATCGCCAGGATGATGGCGCTGGTGAAACCGGCCAGGTCGCCGAGCTTGCCCGTACCGAACACGAAGCGCGGGTCGTTCGTGTGACGCCGCGCATACGTATAGGCCAGCGCCGCAATCAGCATGGCGCCTGCGTGCGTCGACATATGCAGCCCATCGGCCACCAGGGCCAGCGAGCCGAACACGCTGCCGCCGATGATCTCGGCGGCCATCATGAGCGTGCACAGCACGATCACGGCCCATGTCTTGCGCTCGTTTTTCTCGTGCCCCGCGCCCAGGAACACGTGGTCATGGCCGATACCGAACGGCGTGTCGTAGAAATTGCTCATGGCGGACTCATTTGAAGTAGCTGTGCACGACCTCGATCAGCTGCTCCTTGGCGCTGCTTTCGGCGTGTTCATGGGCGTCATCCACCTCGGTCAGGTGGGTGCGGATGTGGTCTTCCAGCACGACTGCCAGCAGGCCATTCATGGCGCCACGGCAACTCGTGATCTGCTGCAGGACGGAGACGCAGCCTTGCTCGTCCTCTAGCGCGCGCTCAATCGCATCGAGCTGGCCGCGGATGCGGCGTACACGGTTGAGCAGCTTCTGCTTCTCGCGGATGGTGTGGCTCATCCAGCACCCCTAGAAATATACTATAGGGGGGTATAGTACATAAAATTCGAGTGCGCGTGGTAAGAGCAGCCTTCTCGCCTGCGATCGCAACGTTCGCCAAGCGCCTGTACGCAGAACCAATCAAGCAATAACCGAGATTGCTTGCCATGTGGAGGCGGGTTCCATGATTCGCCTCGTTGCGAGGCAAACCTCCGTGAGGGGTGGCAGAAAGATTGATAACAAAAGCACATCAATCGTTCCGAAAATTGCACTTCTCGTTTGCCTGTCTCCCGGTGAACATTGCCAAAACATAAACGCCGCTCCACGGCGTATTCTTTTTTTGGCTTCCAGGAGACACCTCGATGCACCCCCCGTCCAGCCTTTCGACCGGACAATCAAAGGCCGCTGCGGTCTTCCGCGTCACCGCCGGGAATTTCCTGGAGCAGTTCGACTTCTTCCTGTTCGGTTTCTACGCCACGCAGATCGCCAACGTCTTTTTTCCCACCGAGAGCGAGTTCGCCTCGCTGATGATGACGTTCGCCGTTTTTGGCGCCGGGTTCCTCATGCGGCCGCTGGGCGCGGTCGTGCTGGGTGCGTACATTGACGACGTCGGCCGTCGCAAAGGCCTCATCGTCACGCTGTCCATCATGGCAAGCGGGACCGTGCTGATCGCGTTCGTTCCCGGCTACGCCACGATCGGTCTTCTGGCGCCGGCGCTCGTGCTTCTCGGACGGCTCCTGCAGGGCTTCTCGGCAGGCGCCGAGTTGGGCGGCGTATCGGTCTATCTGGCCGAGATGGCCACGCCGGGCCGCAAGGGCTTTTTCACGAGCTGGCAGTCCGCCAGCCAGCAAGTGGCGATTGTCGTTGCAGCGGGCTTGGGCTTTGCGCTCAACCAATGGCTGAGCGCACCGGCCATTGCCGCATGGGGATGGCGCGTACCATTCTTCGTTGGTTGCATGATCGTGCCGTTCATCTTCTTGTTGCGCCGCAATCTTGAGGAAACGCAGGAGTTCAAGGCACGCAAGCATCGCCCGAGCATGAGGGACGTGTTCAGCACGCTGGTGCAAAACTGGGGCGTTGTCATTGCCGGCATGATGCTGGTGGCGATGACGACCACGAGCTTCTACCTCATCACGGTGTATGCGCCCACCTTCGGCAAGACGGTCCTGCACCTGAGCACGGCCGATAGCCTGCTCGTCACGCTGTGTGTAGGGGTATCGAACTTCGTGTGGCTACCCATCGGCGGTGCGCTCTCTGACAAGATTGGCCGCCGGCCGCTGCTGGTCAGCATGACGGTGCTCACCATTGCGACGGCCTATCCGGCGCTTTCGCTGCTCGCTCACGCGCCGAGCTTCCAGAACATGCTGCTCGTGCTGCTGTGGCTGTCGTTCATGTACGGCATCTACAACGGCGCGATGATCGCCGCACTCACGGAGGTGATGCCAGTGGAGGTACGTGTTGCCGGCTTCTCGCTGGCCTATAGCCTCGCGACGGCGGTGTTTGGCGGCTTTACGCCAGCCATCTCCACGGCGGCCATCCATATGACCGGCGACAAGGCAGCGCCAGGCTATTGGATGAGCTTTGCCGCCGTGTGCGCGCTCTTGGCGACGTTTGCACTCTATCGCCGCCGAACAGTGGCGCTGGCCACGGCGCACTGAAGCACAGCGCGTGCCGCATGTTCATAACCACGTACGAACCCGCACGACCCTCACCATGAAGACTCTGTTTCTCAAACTCTGCGCAGCCGCGCTTGTCGTCACCTCGGCAGTGGCAGCCAACGTCCAGGCGGCCGAACTGCACGTCATGAGCTCCGGTGGCTTTACCGCCGCCTACAAGCTGCTCGGGCCGAAGTTCGCCTCGCAGACAGGCAACACGCTCGACACAGCGCTTGGGCCCTCAATGGGCAAGTCGCCCGAAGCCATTCCGAACCGGCTTGCGCGCGGCGAGCCGGCCGACGCCGTCATCATGGTCGGCTACGCACTCGACGATCTGATCAAGCAAGGCAAGGTCATCCCCGCGTCGCGCGTTGAACTGGCCGACTCGCGCATCGGCATGGTCGTGCGTGAAGGCGCAGCGAAACCTGACATCAGCTCGGTAGAGGGCCTCAAGCAAGTGCTACTGCACGCGAAGTCGATCGCCTACTCAGACAGCGCAAGCGGCGTCTATATCGAGCGCGAGCTGTTCAAGAAGCTCGGCATCGAAGAGCAGGTCAAATCGAAGGCGAAGATGGTTCCGCGCATTCCGGTGGCGTCGGTGGTGGCCAACGGCGAGTACGAAATCGGCTTCCAGCAGGTGAGCGAGCTGCTGCCGGTACCGGGAGCCACCTTTGTCGGCAAGATTCCTGAGTCGCTGCAGTCTGTGACCCGTTTCGCAGCGGGTATTCCCGTCGGCGCGCAGCACCCGAAGGAAGCCAAGGCGCTACTGGATTACCTTGCATCGCCCGAGGTACAGGCCGGCGTGAAATCGACCGGGCTCGATTCTGTGCCGGCACATTGAGGTGGCATCTGCGCGACCGGCAGGCTCACGTCATGCATCGCTTCTTGAGGCGCTGGTCCGCTTCGCTTCAATGATCATCCGGTGAAACTCCTCTGCGGCGGGCGTCAGGGCACGCCCTCGTCGTTTCACGATTCCCACGCGCCGCTTCACCACAGGCTCCACCAGCGGCACGCTTGTGAGGATCGGGTGGTCATGCCCGGGCATAGCCATTGATGGCACCGCAGCAACACCCAGCCCCGCTTCAACCAGCCCCAGCATGGTCGTGACGTGCCGCGTTTCGCAGACGCTCGGCGCACGCGGCGCCACGGCCGACAACGCCTGGTCGAGCAACAGGCGGTTGCCTGACGTCTTGTCCACCGACACGTAGTCGTGCTCGTAAAGCTCGTTCCAAGTCACGCGCTTTTTCCCGGCGAGCGGATGGTCGCGCCGACAGGCAGCGACAAACCGCTCCTGCAGCAGCAGCTTGAACTCGAT
Source organism: Ralstonia sp. 24A2 (assembly GCF_051783885.1). Lineage (NCBI taxonomy): Bacteria > Pseudomonadati > Pseudomonadota > Betaproteobacteria > Burkholderiales > Burkholderiaceae > Ralstonia > Ralstonia sp. 24A2. Next base: position 223,669 of record NZ_JBPVZD010000001.1, read on the forward strand.
CTCGGGCTCCTGGCTTCCCATGAAGCTCACCCCAAAGTCAGCCTCGCCGCTGATGACGGCACCAAGCACTTCGTTCGCGCTTGCATCCAGCAGCTTGACCCGGATGCGCGGAAAGCGGCGGTGATAGTTCGCAATGAGGTTCGGCAGAAAGTAGTAAGCCACCGACGGCACGCACGCGATGGTCACGTGACCCAGCCGGCTTGATGAAATATCGCGGATGCCGAGCAGCGCGACGTCGAGATCGTCGAGCAGTTGTTCAGCACTGCGGGCAAACACGCGGCCGACGGTGGTAAGCGTGACGCTGCGCGTGGTGCGCTCGAACAGAGGCACGCCTAGTGCGCCTTCGAGTTTGTCGATGCGGCGACTCAACGCAGGTTGGGAAATGCTGATCGCCTCGGCGGCCTTTCGGAAGTTTCCCAACTCCACTACCGCGCGAAACGCCTGCAAGTCCGTCAAATCAAAGTTGATGCCCACCTGCCAGCTCCTCTTCTTGGATGCTGAACATTCTGCGTGATTTATCACATCGATGACACATGTCAGTGACACACCTCGAGAGGCGCGAAGACATGCTTCGCCCCAGTTTGGTGCTCACTGTTGAAGCCGACCGGGATTGGTGCGAGGCGATTCCGTTGCTATCCCAATGCTGCATTTTCTAGGGGGCCGGTGTTCGGAGAATCAACACGGAGAAGCGCCGCGCTTTGTTAAGGAAGCGCATCAAAGCTGCCAATACGGTGATGACCGTTGACACGCGATGTCACTTATCTCAACAAGATTAGTCACCCCCCCGTTGGTAGGGTGCGTGGCACGGTTCGTGCAGCTTCGCCGACGGTTTGACGACAACAAAAAACGGGAGGGTGTATGAGCAACAAGCAGGTGTCAGAGGCCGCGCTATCGGAAAGCGTGTGTCAAACAGATGGCGTTGAAAATGCCTCACGCCGCCACTTCGTTACGGGACTGGGGGCCTTGCTGCTGGGCGGATGTGGGGGCGAGGGCGATGATGCTGCCGCTGCGGGTGTTACGCCGGCAACGTCGGGAGGGGGCAGTCAAGTGCCCGGCGCCCCGATCAGCAAAGCGCCAGTCGCGCCGCCTGGCGGCACAGTGCAGATCGAGCGTTTCACGCATCCGGGCCTGCTGCATACCGAAGAGGATTTCGCACGCATGCGCACCAAGGTGGGGGCACATGCCTCGCCCTGGATCGATAGCTGGAATGTGCTTGTCGCAAACGGCCACACTCGCCTGACCAACAAGCCGAATCCGCAGGCCGGCATCTATCGTGGCAACGACCCTACGCATGCTCAGAACTACGGTGCCCTCTACCACGACATTGCGGCCGCCTATGGCGATGCGTTGCGCTGGAAGGTGTCGGGCGACAGGCAATACGCCGATAAGACGGTCGAGTATCTGGATCAGTGGGCGTCTACGCTGACCACCCTTGGCGGTAGTGACGTAGCGCTGGCCGCCGGCATCTACGGCTACGAGTTCGCCAACGCGGCCGAGATCATGCGCAGCTACAGCGGTTGGAGTGCCAGTGGCCTGACGGCATTCCAGTCGATGATGCGCAAGGTCTTCTACCCTGTCAGCCACGCTTTTCTGACGCGTATCGACACCGCCTTGGACACGCACTACTGGGCCAACTGGGGCCTGGCCAACATCGCGTGCGTCCTGGCCATTGGCGTGCTGTGTGACGATGCCGAACTCGTCAACGAGGCCATCACGCATTTCAAGACGGGTGGCAGCAACGGCTGTATCCGGCAAGCCGTGTACTACATGCACCCCGGCAATCTCGGGCAATGGCAGGAAGCCGGTCGCGATCAGGGCCATAGCGTGCTCGGCATTGCATTGATGGGCGCCATTTGCGAGATGGCCTGGAACCAGGGCATCGACTTGTACGGCTATGACAACAACCGCTTCCTTGCCGGCGCGGAATACGTGGCCAAGGCCAACCTGACGCAGGCGGACGGTACGTTCTACGCAGTGCCCTTTGTCACGTACCAGAACAGCGCCGGCGTCATCCAGACGCAGCTCTCGACCGGTGGGCAGGGCGGCGCCCTGGGCCGCCCGTGCTGGGCGCTGGTGGCCAACCATTACATCAACCGGAAAGGCCTGGCGGCGCCTCACACGAAGCGCGCAGCCGACCTGGTGGCGCCGGAGGGCGGTGGCGGCAACTACGGCCCCAACAGCGGCGGCTTCGATCAGCTTGGCTACGGCACACTCACCTGCACGCTGGATCCAGGAACACCCGCTCCGACCCCGAGTGGTCTCACAGGCTATGCCAGCGCCGGCAAGGTCGTGTTGTCGTGGTGGGGCACCAGCAACGCCGCCAGCTACAACATCAAGCGCGCCACGATTGCCGGCGGCCCGTATACCCCCATCCACAGCGGTATCACCGATCTGCTGACCCATACCGATACGCCACCGGCTGCCGGCACGTATTTTTATGTCGTGACAGCGCAAACGATTGCTGGCGAATCCGTGGTCTCCAACGAAGTGAAGGTGATCACCGCGGTGCAGTTGCTCGCGCATCTCACCTTCGATGAGGGCACCGGCACCACTGCGGCCGACAGCTCCGGCAACGGGCGCAACGGCACGCTCAATGGTGCGGCATGGGGCGCCGGGCGTAGCAGCAATGCGGTCTCGCTCAACGGCTCGGGCGCCTACGTGGCCTTGCCCAACGATCTGCTGGTCGATGTGTCCGACTTCACCATCGCCACCTGGGTGTTTTGGAACGGATCGCAAACGTGGGCACGCCTGTTTGACTTCGGAACGGGCTTTCACCGCTACATGATGTTCACGCCGCGCGCGCAGTTGCGCAGCGGTTGGGCCGGCATGCGCTTCGCCATGACGGCCAACGGCCCGGGCGATGGCCCCCCGGAACAGATCATCGATGCCCCTACCGAGCTGCCCAGCAAGCGATGGGTGCACGTGGCCGTCACGCTGTCCGGCTCGACCGGCACGATCTATGTGGACGGCACGTCCGTTAGCACCAACACGGCCATGTTCCAGGCGCCGTTCCGCCTTGGCAGTACCACGCAGAACTGGCTGGGCAAATCGCAATACAGCGCAGACGCAACCTTCAACGGTCTCATCGACGACTTCCGCATCTACCGCGGCGCGCTCAGCGCTGCGCAGATTGCGTCGCTCATGACGAATTGATGGCCGCAGGCCCGATGGCGGGTCTGGCAATCCGATGCACCTTTTCCTCTAAGGATTTCTCTGATGACCATGTTTTCCCAACGATGGATTGCCGTCGCGGCGACGGCTTGTGTGCTCTTCGGCTGCGGAGGCGGATCGGATAGCGGTCAGGGCAGCAGCACGGCAGGCACAGGGACGCAAGGCGGCGCTGTTGGCGGTGCCACAGGCACGACCAATGGCAGCCAGACCGGCGGAACCAGCGGTGGCAACGCCAGCGGCAGCATGCCCAGCATCAACCCGCAGGGGACCAGCTGGACCAGCGTCAAATGGGGCGGTGGTGGTTATGTCACCGGCCTGATCTACCACCCGACCAACGAGAGCCTGCTGTACGCGCGCACCGACGTCGGCGGCGCCTACCGCTGGAATGCGGACAACGCGACGTGGACGCCCATCACCGACGGCATCGGTTTCGGCGCAGGCGAGGGCGATTTCCACGGCATCGAAAGCCTCGCGCTCGACCCGAACAACGATCAACTCGTCTACATGATGGCCGGCATTACCGTGACGCAGGGTCACAATGGCCGCATCTACATCTCCGGCGACCAGGGCAACACCTGGACACACTATGACGTGCCATTCCCGGTGGGCGGTAACGACAACGGCCGGGGCACGGGTGAGCGCCTGCAAGTCGACCCCAACAATCCCTCGACGCTGTTCTTCGGCTCGCGCACGGCGGGCCTGTGGAAGAGTTCCGATTCGGGCCGCACCTGGGCCCAGGTCACGGGACTGTCCTCCACCACGATCAGCGGCGGCAACTCCCCGATCGGCGTTGAGCAGGTCATCTTCGATACGTCGAGCAAGGGGAGCGGCCAGCCGACCTGGATCCTGTGGGCCACTGTCGCTCCGGACTACGCCAACGCGGCGGGCCTGACCTCGACCCTATACAAGTCCACAAACGGCGGGGCCTCGTGGGCGCCGGTGGCGGTGCCGTCCACGGTGTCCGGTTACTACATCCCGCACGTCGTGCGCACGTCCGACGGCAATTTCTACGTGGTGTTCAACGCGAGTGTCGGTCAGGGCATTGGCGGCCCCAGCTACCTCTACAAGTTCGGGGGGAGCAACAACAGCACCTGGACGCAACTCAAGAGCTCCACCAGCAACGGCTTTGGCGGCCTGTCCGTCTCGGGTCTTGGCGCAAGCGCCCGCATCGCCCTGGGCATGACCGGTTGGAGCGACACCAGCAAGATCATCCAGCTATCGGACGACGGCGGCAGTACGTGGCGCGAAATCGAGGCCGGCATGCCGCATACGGGCCTCGCCACGGGTGGCTGCGCCGGCTGGGTCGAGGGCGTCACGATCGACCCCGCCAATCGCGACCACGTCATGCATGTCCACGGTGGCGGCATCTGTGAAACCATGAACGCCTCGTCGGCCATGCCAACCTGGAGCCCGAAGGTCGACAACCTGGAAGAGACCGTCACCCTGGCCCTCGTCACGGCACCACCGGGCGCGTCGTACAACTTCATCAACAGCGCCGGCGACATCGGCACGTGGGTCAATGCCGACCTCACGACGCGGCCGACGAAAGGCCCCCTGAGCACATGGAGCAGCGGCAATTCGGCCGATATGGCGTGGTCTGATCCGACGTACATCGCTGCCGCTGGCGTAGACAACCCCAACGGCCATGCCACCAAGGGCTTTTGGTCGGGCGACAGTGGCAATACATGGTCGACATTCGCGTCCCTGCCTGCCGGCGCCGCTGCAAGCCAGAGCAACGTGGGCAACCTGGTGGTCCCGTCGCGCAATAACGTGACCTGGGCCCCGCCCGACTCGGTGCCGTCGTACACCACAGACAATGGCGCGAGCTGGACCTCGACCAACCTTCCGGCGTTCACCGCCACCTGGGGCGGCTTCCCTCGCGCCTATCGGCTGGCCGCAGACCGCAAGAATCCGAACAAGGTCTATGCGTACGATTCCGGCGGCGCGTCGTGGAGCTGGCAGCGCGGCAAGGTCTACGTCTCGGTCGACGGTGGCCACACGTTCACGCTGAGCCCGGGCTCCGTCAATGCGAACTTCGCCTGGAATTCCTGGCGGGATACGTCGATGGTGGTGAACCCCAACGCTGAGGGTGACCTCTGGTTGGCCGACGGCACGGCCGTGTACCACTCGTTGGACTCGGGCGCGACGTGGACCAAGCTCAGCGCCTTTGCGCCCGCCAACGGCGCGATGGGCGCCACCGTCCTGGCGTTGGGCAAGGCACAGACCGGTTCGCCGTACTCCGCTGCGGTCTACGTGGAAGGCACGTTGAACGGCGTCTGGGGCATTTACCGCTCCGACGACGGCGGAGCAACGTGGGCACGCTTCAACGACGACGCGCACCAGTTCGGCGACTCCGGCGTGATGGCGGGCGACTGGAACACGTACGGCCGCATTTACGTCAATGGTGCGGCTCGCGGTCTGATCTATAGCAACTGAAATGGATCGACCTATCGACCACTCGGTTACCACTCGAAATCAGGCGGAGAGCGTAGGCAAATATACGAACCGTCAGGTCGGTCAGCGTTGCGATGCCATGGGCGCGCAGCGCGGTAACCGCGCGGGTCGGCAGCCGCAAGTCGATGGCGTCGCTCCCTTGGGGCTCGGGGATGGGCGGCGAACGAAGCGTTTCCAGCGCATGGGCAACCGATTTCGCATGGCGCGTACGCTACGCCGCATCCCAGAGCAAAAGCGCCTCCAAATCCTCTCGATGGCGTTGGTGGGCAAGCTCGGCCAGGCTTCGGCGGATGTGCCCGAGCACACCGCGCGCTGACCTGCTTGCTCCCAGCATGTCGGGACAATAGCGCGCGACCGCTGCGCGCGAGGAGGCGCCCGCGTACCAGGCGCGCACGGCGGCCAAGGACGCGGCGTCCGGCATGGTTAGTGTGACTAGGGCATCGCGCATCGATTGTGGCTTGCATTGAACCCGGGGCGCGTGGACCCATACTCGCGTGCCCTCAGTTTGGCTTAGACGGACCCTGCAAGGATGCAGTTTCGGATGCAAACGTGGCTATATCGCTAAGGCCGCTTATCGCAACAGGCCCCTCTGTGGCGACTGATTCTTCAAGGGATTCGCCCGACTTCTCCCCCACTTGAAATCTGCCCAGCCGGGTAGTATTTTTTATTTCGCTCAGGCAGTCGCTACGTTGCGCACTGCGTGTTTCTGTTTGTTTGCCAGCAGCTTGGCAGGTGGATGGGAGCGCGTCTGGCCCTTCGCCTCCTTGCTGCGTCACAGGAGGATACGACCATGAGTGATCTTCTCTTTGGGACCGACCTCTTCAGCGAACTCGATCGCATGCAAAGGCAGATGGCGAGTTTGTTCGGCGGTTTCCCGTCCAGCATTCGCTCCGGGCGTTTTGGGGCATTTCCACCCGTCAATATCGGATCCACGGACGATTCCATCGAAATCGTCGCGTTCGCTCCGGGCGTCAAGCAGGACAAACTTGACCTGTCAATTGACAAGGGCTTGCTGACCATCAGCGGCGAGCGCGAAGCGACGTATTCGGAGGACGATCCAGAGGCACGGCTGTATGCGCAAGAGCGATTTGCCGGCACATTCCGGCGCGTGGTCGAACTGCCGCAGAGCGCCGACCCCGACAAGGTGCAGGCGCGTTACGCCAACGGCTGCTTGTCGATCAGTGTCGGCAAGCGGGAGTCCTCAAAGCCGCGGGCGATCGCTGTCCAGTAATGCCAGGAGGATGCCATGAACGATACAACCCAAGTCGCTAAGCGTGACCAGAATGCCGTGGCACAACGCGAGGAAGATAGGCCGATGGCAGCGATGACGCTGCTCCCTGCCGTCGACATCATCGAGAACAGCAGTGGCGTCACCCTTTGGGCCGACCTGCCCGGCGTGACCAAGGACAAGCTCGACGTGAACGTTCACGACGGCAACCTGCATATCGAGGCAGAAGCTGTCGTGCCGACACCTGCTGGCCTGCGTGTGCAACACGCGGAAATTCGTCAGCCGCACTTCGCGCGTGCCTTCTCGCTGGGTCCCGACCTTGATACGTCGAAGATCGAGGCGAACCTGCAGGACGGTGTGTTGACGTTGACCATCCCGCGTCGCGACGAAGCGCGTCCGCGCCGCATTGAAGTCACCGGGGCGTGACGCCTCCAAGAGGTCGCTTACTGGGCCGGCAACGGTGGCGTCCGCAAGGCCGCCACCGTGGTTCCTTGGGCAGCAGGGCGGCATTGGAGTGCTGATGCAGCAAGCTGTTGTCTCGCATAGCTCGGAAGTTGCCGGCCTCAGTGACAGGGGAATCGAACTGAAGACGCGTCGAATAGGAGGACAACATGAAAACGGAACTGGGTAAGTGGAACCCGTTCAAGTTCTTGCGCAGGACGTCCGCCGACAAGCCGCCGCGCACAGAGGAATCCAACGCGCCTGCGCCCAGGCACTTGGCGCCAGAGTGGCCGGATGTGTCGCGGTTCTTTTCCGGCGATCCCTGGCGAGCGATGGGCGAATTCCTACACGAACCGATCACGAGCTTCGGCGGCTTGGATCGTTGGTTCGGCGACTTCAGTTCCGCTCGCTTCCAGCCGCGGATCGACGTGGTCGACGATGGCACGGCTCTGAGGATCACCGCAGAGCTGCCAGGGATGGACCGCGAGGAGGTGCAGATGACCATCGAGGATGGGGCGCTGGTGCTGCGAGGCGAGAAGAAACAGGATATTCGGAGCGAGGAAAATGGTTGCTACCGCCTGGAGCGCGCATATGGTGCGTTTATGCGTAGCATCCCGCTGCCGGACGGTCTCGACCTGGACCACGTTGATGCCCGATTCGAACGAGGCCTGCTGACCCTGCGCCTGCCCAAATCCAGCTCACCGCCGCCTTCGGTCAGGAAGATCGAAGTCAAGTGATTGGATCGGCAATTACATGGCGTGGGGCCTATGACCCGGCAGTTTTGTTCTCACCAGGGTGGCGCACGGCATGTGTGGTCACGACTGAACGGGCAACGGTAACCAGTTCAGCAACACAGCGAATGGAGGCGAGAGAGGTGAAGTCTTCCGGATTGACATCTCCAGTGGCGGAAGCCGCATTTGGGATGGGGACATCGGTGGAATTTGATTCTGATTGGCTCACCTTGGGCAAGCATCGGGTGAGACTCAGGTGCACACGCGGATTCCCTTCCGAGAGAACACGGAGCGTGGCTGAACTCGCCAAGATTGCGGTTGAGAACAACTTGAGCGCAGCAGCCCGGTTGGTGGAGGTGGTTGCGGGACGAGGCGAGAAATCCTACACGATCACCATTGGCACGACCTTTGCAAAAGACAAAGAAGTGGCGGTCCATCTTGAATTGGCGCTGGCCACCATTTTCGGGCTGGCGCCCAGCCAACTCAATATGGAGGTCGTGGTGGTCAGCCAGGCGGAAGTGGATATGCATGCTGGCGTGTATGAGCGAATGCTGGCAGAGAAGCTTCATATCGTGCCGCCAATACAGTGAAGGACGGCAAGCGCGTGCGGTTCGGCAAGTATGCGGGGGACGCTGCCAAGGTCGCAGGTGAGGCGCTGCTGGGCAGGCGTGAAGACGACATTTTGTGCATCATCGAATAGCGAGATTGTGAAAAAGGGGCGTGAGGAAACTCCTGGCGGAGAAGCGCTAGTCGCTTGAGCATCATGAGCAAGATTATCGGAATCGATCTCGGCACCACGAACTCGTACGTGGCGTTGATGGAAGGCGCGCAAACCAAAGTCATCGAGAATTCCGAAGGCGCGCGCACGACACTGTCGATCGTCGCTTATATGAACGATGGCGACATTTTGGTCGGCGCGCCCGCCAAACGGCAGGCCGTCACGAATCCCAAGAACACGCTGTTTGCCGTCAAACGCCTGATCGGCCGCCGCTACGAAGACAAGGAGGTGCAGAAGGGCATCGGCCTGGTTCCTTTCACGATCTTCAAGGCTGGCAATGGCGATGCGTGGATCGAAGCGCAAGACAAGAAGCTTGCCCCGCCTCGGGTCTCAGCCGAAGTTTTGCGCAAAATGAAGAAGACCGCCGAAGACTATCTCGGTGAGGTTACGTGATCGTCATGGACATGACCGTGCACGCGAAGAACGGCAATGTGGAAGTCCGGGTAGTCCGCCGAAGCGATAACAGATGGGACGGACAGTATCGCTACTTGCCTAATAGGGGCGAACCGACAGGCTGGTGCAGTGCGGCTATGCCGGAAGGTTTCGTTGCGCCTGGCATCGCCATAAGCGCGGCCATATTCGCGGGGCGCCTGTATGCGGAGAAACGGGGGGCGAGCGAGGAGCTCGACTCAAGGGTGGGGAGCTCCTCCTGAGCCGAGGCCCTTTGCGGCGGTCAGGCGCTATCGCCGCCTGCCAGTTGGAAGCTTGCTTGGGCGCTTCCAGCGGACCACTTCCGCATCGGCACGTTCAAGATTTCTGCCAGCTTCAGCGCGAAGTGCGTTTTTCCCACGCCTGGTTACCCCGTCAGCAAGATCGGTCGAACGCGAAAGTCCCTCGCCCGCATCGCGCTCATGAGCGTGAGGTCAATCTTCAACTTTTGAATTGGCTCGCGCAGGTTGCCAAACAGCACCTGCGTTCTTTCAAGCTTCTTCAGTGTCGAGCGGGCGCGAGGCAGTGCTCGGTAGCCATCATCAGTGCCCGCTTGCTCCAGCAATGACAGGGCATACCGTTGCTGGCTGCGGTCCGCATCGTGCAGGTTCTCGTCTGCTTCGCTATTTTCTAATTTCCTTCGCTATATCGACAGTCATTGCATGACCGTCATAGCGCACGTCTAATTGATAGATAAAAACAATCAAATTCACGTGGCAATAGCGTGTAGGTAGACTATCTTTCATGGTGAGCCGATCGCTCATCCGCCCTTGACCAATGGAGTCCGCCATGTCCCTGCCTCTTGCCTCGGCTGCTGTTGCGACCGTGCTGGAATGGCTTGCCGCCTATGGTGAATCGCATTGAATCTCACGGATTTCCGGTGGGGCCAAGCAATTGAAGTAACGCGTGCGGTGCAAGCCGTGCAACGTGCAGAATTTTTCAGGAGAACGACGATGGCGATGGTGCGGATGTTTGCGGCGGAATGGCGGGCGTTTGCCGGCGCGGCACAGGCTTCGCATGCCGAGGCACCAACGCTGTCCGGCATGGACTGCGCCGAGCACGCTCGCCTGCAACGCAAGTGGGTACGCAAGCAGATCGGCCTGGCCATCGTGGCCGCCGGCGCAATGATCATGTTCCTGCACGGCATGGTGCAATTGACGGCCTGATCGTCATCGTCATGGGCGGATGCCACAATTGGAACTTGTCGCACTGGCGGCAACCGAACGGCATGCTTGAAGCAAGCTCGGATATTCGGTTTTTCCACACCATTCTTTCAGGGGAACTCAGATGGCAAAGAAGAACAGCGGCGCGGCTGCCGCAGCCCAGATCAACATCGGTATTGCGGACAAGGACCGCAAGAAGATCGCCGAAGGCCTCTCGCGCTTGCTGGCCGATACCTACTCGCTCTACCTGAAGACGCACTACTTCCACTGGAACGTGACCGGCCCGATGTTCAACACGCTGCATCTGATGTTCGAGACGCAGTACAACGAGCTGTGGAACGCCGTTGACCCGGTGGCCGAACGCATCCGCGCGCTGGGGTATCCGGCGCCGGGCTCGTACTCTGAATTTGCCAAGCTGTCGTCGATCCCGGAATCGAAGGGCATTCCCGAGGCGATGGACATGGTGCGCGAGCTGGTGGCCGGCCACGAAGCCGTGACGCGCACCGCCCGCAGCCTGTTCCCGGACGTCGACAAGGCCGCCGACGAGCCGACCGCTGACTTGCTCACGCAGCGCATGGACATCCACGAGAAGACCGCGTGGATGTTGCGCTCGCTGCTGGCATAAGCCTGCCCGACGTCTGCGCAAGCGGTCGCGCCGCCGAGCGACGACAGGTGTTTCGACAACAGTGAATTCCTCCCCCCGCCCGTCAGCCTGCTGCGCTGCGGGTGGGGCCTCATCCCCCCAGACCTCAACGAGAGAGCGATGACTACTGAAGCTAAATGCCCGTTTTCCAGCCAAGCGCTTGCGGCTTCCCAAGCCGATGGCGGTGGCACGACCAACAAGGACTGGTGGCCCAATCAACTGCGTGTTGATCTGCTTGCCCAGCATTCCGAAAAATCCGATCCGCTCGGGTCCCAATTTGACTATCGCAAGTCTTTCAAGGCGCTTGACTACGACGCGCTCAAGGCGGATCTGCGCCGCCTGATGACCGATTCGCAAGACTGGTGGCCGGCCGACTTTGGCCACTATGGTCCGCAGTTCATCCGCATGGCCTGGCATGCCGCCGGCACCTACCGCACCGGCGATGGCCGCGGCGGCGCCGGGCGTGGCCAGCAGCGTTTCGCGCCGCTCAACTCGTGGCCCGACAACGTTAACATCGACAAGTCGCGCCGCCTGCTGTGGCCGATCAAGCAGAAATACGGCCAGCAGATTTCGTGGGCCGACCTGCTGATCCTGACCGGCAACGTTGCACTGGAAACCATGGGCTTCCGCACCTTCGGCTTTGCCGGCGGCCGTGAAGACACCTGGGAACCGGACAACGACGTTTACTGGGGTGCCGAGAAGACCTGGCTCGCGGACAACACCCGCTACTCGGGCAAGCGTGATCTCGACAACCCGCTCGCTGCTGTGCAGATGGGCCTGATCTACGTCAATCCGGAAGGTCCGGGCGGCAACTCTGACCCACTGGCAGCCGCGCATGACATCCGTGAAACCTTCGCCCGCATGGCGATGGATGATGAAGAGACCGTCGCGCTGATTGCCGGTGGCCACACCTTCGGCAAGACGCACGGTGCAGGCCCAGCAAGCCACGTTGGCCCCGACCCGGAAGGCGCACCGCTTGAGGCACAGGGCCTCGGCTGGGCCAGCAGCTACAAGTCCGGCCATGGCGGCGACGCGATTGGCAGCGGTTTGGAAGTCACCTGGACGCAAACGCCCGCGCAATGGAGCAACTTCTTCTTCGAGAACCTGTTCAAGTACGAATGGGTGCAGGAAAAGAGCCCGGCCGGCGCAACGCAGTGGGTGGCCAAAGACGCTGAAGCGGTCATTCCAGGCCCGACGCCGGATTCGCCCAAGCGCCGTCCGACCATGCTCACCACGGATCTGTCGCTGCGCTTCGACCCGGCATACGAGAAGATCTCGCGCCGCTTCCTCGACAACCCGCAGGCGTTTGCTGAAGCCTTCGCGCGTGCCTGGTTCAAGCTGACGCACCGCGATCTCGGCCCGAAGTCGCGCTACCTTGGTCCGGAAGTGCCGCGCGAAGACCTGATCTGGCAAGACCCGCTGCCGGCTGCAACGCACAAGCCGAGCGACGCTGACATTGCTGATCTGAAGGCGAAGATCGAGGCGTCTGGTCTGTCGGCATCGGAGTTGGTGGCGGTGGCCTGGGCATCTGCCTCGACCTTCCGTGGTTCGGACAAGCGTGGTGGCGCCAACGGTGCGCGCATCCGTCTGGCGCCGCAAAAGGACTGGGCCGTCAATCAGTCGGTTGCTGGCACGCTGGCCAAGCTGGAGGACATCCAGAAGGCTTCGGGCAAGGCTTCGCTGGCAGACGTGATCGTGCTGGCGGGCAGCGTGGGTATTGAACTCGCTGCCAAGGCAGCCGGCACGAGCATCACCGTGCCGTTCACGCCGGGCCGTGTCGATGCGACGGTCGAACAGACCGATCCGGTCGCGATGGCAGTGCTCGAACCGATTGCCGATGGCTTCCGCAATTTCCAGAAGGCCAAGTTCTCGGTGCCGGCTGAAGCGCTGCTGATCGACAAGGCCCAGTTGCTGACGCTGACCGCGCCCGAGCTGACGGTGCTGATCGGTGGCCTGCGCACTATCAACATCAACGCGGATGGCAGCAAGAACGGTGTCTTCACCGCCACGCCCGGTGCGCTGACGAATGACTTCTTCGTCAACCTGCTCGACATGGGCACGGAGTGGAAGGCCGCCGGTGACATCTACGAGGGCGTTGACCGCAAGACGGGTCAGGTCAAGTGGACGGGCACGCGTGTTGATCTGGTGTTCGGCTCGAACTCGATCTTGCGCGCGCTGGCCGAGGTGTACGGCAGTGCGGACGGCAAGCAGCGCTTCGTGAGCGACTTCGTGGCTGCGTGGGTCAAGGTGATGAACGCCGATCGTTTTGATCTGGCCTAAGCCTCAAGCCTGAGCAATCGGGCAACAGGACTAAAATGGCGCCTTGCCTCGTGCAGGCGCCATTTTTCTTTGGTGATTTCCATGCAGTCGTCCGCCGCTCAACCCAGCCGTCTCATCCTCTATGCGCGCCTGATGCGCATGGATAAGCCGATCGGTACGGTACTGCTGCTGTGGCCGACGCTGTGGGCGCTGTGGATGGCGTCCGACGGGCATCCGCCGCTGTCGCTGGTGCTGATCTTCACGGTTGGCACGTTCCTGATGCGCTCGGCCGGCTGCGCCGTCAACGACTGGGCCGATCGGGATTTCGACAAGCACGTTAAACGCACCAAGGAGCGGCCGATCACCGCTGGTCTGATCGCGCCGTGGGAGGCGCTGGCCGTGGCGGCCGTGCTGTCGCTTATCGCCTTCACGCTGATCCTGCCGCTCAATGCGCTGACCAAGTGGATGTCAGTGGCGGCCATCTTGATCGCCGGCACGTATCCGTTCTTCAAGCGTTTCTTTGCGATTCCGCAGGCGTATCTGGGGATCGCGTTTGGGTTTGGGATTCCGATGGCCTATGCGGCCGTGCAGGATCAGGTGCCTGTGCTCGCGTGGTTGATGCTGATGGGGAACGTGTTCTGGGCCATTGCCTACGACACGGCTTATGCCATGGTCGATCGGGATGACGATCTGCTCATCGGCATCAAGACTTCAGCGATTACCTTCGGCCGCTATGACGTGGCGGCCATCATGCTGTGCTATGTGGCGTTCTTCGGGATCATGGCCTGGGCCGGCCACGTGATGGCGCTGGGTGCGGCCTACTGGATCGGGATGGCGGCCGCCGTGGCGCTGGCGCTCTGGTATTACCCGATGCTGCGCACGCGGGATCGGATGAAGTGTTTCTTTGTCTTCCGGCATAACAACTGGCTGGGGGCCTGTGTGTTTGCTGGGGTGGCAGTGGCGTATTTGATGCGCTGACTGGCGAGTTGAATCCTGCAGGATTGGTGTTTGTGGTCCATCCCTTGTTTCATCCCCTGCCGGGGCTGACCTATTTTCTTTGTCTTGCCAAAGAAAGTAGGCAAAGAAAGGCGCGCCCGAGATGGCGACCCCCTCCTTGGATTTTTGTCGCGGGGTGGGGAAGGAGGCAAACTCGCTGCGCTCAGACAAGGCTCCTTCCTTTTTCCTCCCCGCAACAAAAATCCAAGGCGCCATCAAGGGCTCAACGTCAAAAGAAAAAGGCCAACCCATCGCGGGGTTGGCCTTTGTCGTTCTGGCTGACATACAGATTGTTTGGCTTTTGACTTTCCTGCCCTATGCGGCGCCTTGAATTTTTGTGAGCGGGCGGAAAAAGGAAGGAGCCTTGTCTGAGCGAAGCGAGTTTGCCTCCTTCCCCACACGGTCACGGAAATTCAAGGAGGTTGTCGCCGCATCGGGCGCGCCTTTCTTTGCTTACTTTCTTTGGCAAGACAAAGAAAGTGAGTCGGCCCCGGCAGGGGGCGAAAGGGAGGCAAACCACCAACATCAAATCAAGACCCCAACCCCCAAAACTCAATCCCGCCCGAACTCTTCACCCATCTCCTTACCGCGCGCAGCCGCAGCATGCATTGCACGCACGAAGGCAGCTTTGATACCCGCACCCTCCATCGAAGTGAGTGCCGCGTAGGTCGTCCCGCCCTTGGACGTCACGCGCTCGCGCAGCACTTCCACTGGCTCGGTCGACTGCCCGGCCAGCGTGGCAGCGCCGATGAACGTTTCCACCGCCAGCGTGCGCCCATCTTCTGCCGACAGCCCCAGCTCCTGCGCCGCCTGCTGCATCGCCTCGATGAAATAGAACACGTAGGCCGGGCCGCTGCCCGAGATGGCGGTCACGGCATCAATCTGTGCCTCGGCAGGGACCCACACACTCTTGCCGACGGCGTTGGCGATGGCACTGGCCGTGGAGCGATCGGCTTCGGACAGGCCGGTGTTGGCAGCCAGGCCCGTCATGCCCAGGCCCGACAGTGCCGGCGTATTTGGCATCGCACGCACGATGCGCGCATGCCCATTCAGCCAGCGCGACAGGTCTTGAATGCGAATGCCCGCTGCCACCGACAGCACCAGGCTGTTACCCAGATGCGGCGCGAGCTGTGCACACACCTCACGCATCTGCTGCGGCTTGACGGCCAGGACGATCACATCGCGGTCGGCCAGTTCAGCGCCCGGTGCGGCGGCTGCGCGGGCTCCCCAGGTCTGCTCGGCGCGTGTGCGGGCCGGCTCAGTCGGGTCCACCACCACGATGTTGGCGCCGTGTGCGCCCTTGGCAATCAGGCCGCCGATGAGGGCTGCCGCCATGTTGCCGCCGCCGATGAAGCCGAGTTTCAGAGTGTCGAGCATGAGAGTGGTGGTGTGAAGAACAACGGGAAACAGGAAATCAGGCGGGCGCGTGCGCATACTGCCGCACCCCGAAGATGGCGCTGCCAACGCGCACAATGGTGGCGCCTTCGGCAATCGCGTCTTCCAAGTCGGCGGACATGCCCATCGACAGGGTATCGATGGCGATGCCCGCGTCTCGTAGCTGGTCGGCCAGTCGGCTCAGGGCGGCAAAAGGTGCGCGCTGTGCAGCGGGGTCGTCGGTGGGCTCGGGCACGGCCATCAGGCCGCGCAATTGCAGGCGGGGCAGGGCAGCCACCGCGCGTGCCACGGCAAGGACCTCGTCGAAATCGGGCAGCAGGCCGTGCTTGCTGGCTTGGCGGCTGATGTTGATTTCCAGGCAGACCTGCAGCGGTGGCAGGGTATCGGGGCGTTGGGCGGACAGGCGTTCGGCAATCTTGAGTCGATCGACGCTGTGTACCCAGTCGAACTGCTCGGCCACGGGACGCGTCTTGTTGCTCTGCAGCGGGCCGATGAAGTGCCAGGCGATCGGGTCAGCGCCCGTGCGCAGGTCGGCCAGCGCATCGATTTTGGCGATGCCTTCCTGCACGTAGTTTTCGCCGAAAAGGCGTTGCCCGGCGGCATGCGCAGCACGTACGGCATCGGCGTCGAACGTCTTGGAAACGGCCAGCAATGTGACACCCGCGGGATCGCGCGAAGCCAGTGTGCAGGCCGTTGTGATCCGCTGACGCACGGCTTGCAAGTTGGCGGCGATTACAGACATAATCCGGCGACGTTTGTTACAAATAAACAAGGCTCCGGCATGTTGTTGACAATGCCGGCAGCACCCGGGGAAGCGCCATTGCGACGCCTGGGCGACATAAAAAAGTCGGGGGTCATTATAAGATGGACATCGCGCAGCTTCTGGCGTTTTCCGCCAAGAACAAAGCGTCGGACTTGCACTTATCGGCCGGCTTGCCGCCGATGATCCGGATCCACGGCGACATGCGCCGGATCAACGTGCCACCGCTCACGCACCAGGATGTGCACTCCATGGTGTACGACATCATGAGTGACGGGCAGCGCAAGGTCTACGAAGAAAACCTGGAAGTCGACTTCTCGTTTGAGATCCCGGGGCTCTCGCGTTTCCGGGTCAATGCATTCAACCAGAACCGTGGTGCTTCGGCTGTGTTCCGGACGATTCCGTCCAAGGTGCTCACGCTGGATGATCTGAAGGCGCCGGCCGTGTTTGCCGATCTCGCCATGAAGCCGCGCGGCTTGGTGCTGGTGACGGGCCCGACGGGCTCGGGCAAGTCGACTACGCTGGCGGCGATGGTGAACCACCGCAACGAAAACGACATGGGCCACATCCTCACGGTGGAAGACCCGATCGAATTCGTGCACGAATCCAAGAAAAGCCTGATCAACCAGCGCGAACTGGGGCCGCACACGCACTCGTTCGCCAACGCGCTGAAGTCGGCACTGCGTGAAGACCCGGACGTGGTCCTGGTCGGCGAATTGCGTGACCTTGAGACCATTCGCCTTGCGCTCACCGCGGCCGAAACCGGTCACTTGGTGTTCGGCACGCTGCACACCAGCTCGGCTGCCAAAACCATCGACCGGGTCGTCGACGTGTTCCCGTCGGACGAGAAGGAGATGGTCCGAACGATGCTTTCTGAATCGCTTGAAGCGGTGATCTCGCAGACGCTGCTCAAGACGCGCGATGGCTCGGGCCGGATTGCGGCGCACGAGATCATGATCGCCACGCCGGCCATCCGCCACTTGATCCGCGAGAACAAGATCTCGCAGATGTACTCGATGATGCAGACCAGCAGCGGCATGGGCATGCAGACGCTCGACCAGTGTCTGTCGGAGCTCATCAAGCGCTCGGCGATCAACTACGCAGACGCACGCGCGATCGCCAAGAACCCGGACGCGTTCGCGAACTGATGCTGATGCGCTGACTGACACGTCAGCGCGCATTCCAATTCCTTTGAGGAGGGGCACGCCATGCTGGACCGCGAAGCCGCCACCAAATACATCCACGAACTCTTGCAGTTGATGGTGAACAGCCGTGGCTCGGATTTGTTCATCACGTCGGAATTCCCGCCCGCCATCAAGGTGGACGGCAAGGTCACGCCGATCTCCCAGCAGCCGCTGAGTGCGGTGCAGGCCATCGGTCTGGTCAAGTCGATCATGAACGAGAAACAGCTGCGCGAGTACGAAGACAGCTCCGAGTGCAACTTCGCCATCACGGCGCCGAGC
This sequence comes from Ralstonia sp. 24A2, assembly GCF_051783885.1. Classification (NCBI taxonomy): domain Bacteria; kingdom Pseudomonadati; phylum Pseudomonadota; class Betaproteobacteria; order Burkholderiales; family Burkholderiaceae; genus Ralstonia; species Ralstonia sp. 24A2. The sequence continues at coordinate 241,580 of NZ_JBPVZD010000001.1, forward strand.
GCGGGGCGCTTTCGCGTGTCGGCGTTCATCCAGCAGGGCCGTGCCGGCATGGTGCTGCGGACCATCAACACGAAGATTCCGTCGCTGGGCGAGCTGGACTTGCCGCCGATCCTCAACGAGATCGTGATGAGCAAGCGCGGGCTGGTGATCGTGGTGGGCGCCACGGGCTCGGGCAAGTCGACCTCGCTGGCGGCAATGGTGGGGCATCGCAATGCAAATTCGTACGGCCACATCATCACGATTGAAGACCCGGTGGAATACGTGCACGCGCACCAGAACTGCGTGGTGACGCAGCGCGAGGTGGGCGTCGATACGGAGTCGTGGCACGTGGCCCTGAAGAACACGCTGCGTCAGGCGCCGGACGTGATCCTGATCGGCGAAATCCGGGACCGCGACACGATGGAGTACGCCATTCAGTACGCGGAAACCGGCCACCTGTGTCTGGCGACGCTGCACGCTAACAGCTCGAACCAGGCGATTGACCGGATCATCAACTTCTTCCCGGAAGAGAAGCGTCAGCAGCTGCTGATCGACTTGTCGCTGAACCTGCGCGCGATGATTGCGCAGCGCCTGCTGCCGCGTAACGGCAAGAAGGGCCGCGTGCCGGCGGTGGAGATCATGCTGGCAACGCCGCTGGTGCAGGACCTCATCTTCAAGGGCGAGGTGCACGAGCTGAAAGAGGTCATGAAGAAATCCCGCGAGCAGGGGATGATCTCGTTCGACCAGGCGCTCTTCGAACTGTACGAAGAAGGCAAGATCACGTACGAAGACGCACTGCGCAATGCGGATTCGCTAAACGACTTGCGCCTGCAGATCAAGTTGCACAGCAAGCGGGGCGGCCAGACCGATCTGTCGGCTGGTACCGAGCATCTGAACGTCGTGTGATGTCGCTCGGCGGCTACACCATCTGAGGTAATTTGGGGCGCATAACGTTTGCGCCCAGCTACGCGTCACCCAAATTTCATTGTGTTTCCTTAATATTTGCTGAGAAGTGCCGTATAACCGGCGAGCACGTCTGTCGATTCGCTTGACAAGCGTGTACTACAAGAAATAGCTGCTTCAGCAAATACGGGTGGGTGAACACGTGGCTAACAAGCCGATATGCCAGCGCGCGCAAGCAGCGCGGGGCTTTACGCTGATCGAGCTGATGATCACGGTGGCGATTGTCGCCATCCTGGCGGTCATCGCTTATCCCTCGTACGTCCAGTACATCGTGCGCTCCAACCGTGCGGCTGCGGAATCCTTCATGCAGGAGGTCGCCGCGGCACAGGAGCGCTTTCTGCTGGACAACCGGGCCTATGCGCCTGATCTGACGACGTTGCAGTACGCCAGCAACGTGCCCGCCAACGTTGCGCCTAACTACACCTTTACGGTGAGCGCCAGCAGCGTACCGCCTTCCTACCAATTGGTTGCCAGTCCACAGGGTTCGCAGCAGACCAACGACACTGCCTGCGGTCAGCTGACGTTGACCAACACGGGAGCCAAGACGGCGTCCGGCAGCGGCTCCACTTGCTGGAAATAGGCATGAACACGACTCGCAAGCCGCTCTGCCAGGGTTTCACGCTGACTGAGCTGATGGTCGCGCTGGCCGTCCTGGCCATTCTCGTGGTCATTGCCGTGCCGTCTTTCTCGAACATGGTCGCGACGCAGGCTACGCGCAATGCGTCCTTCGATCTGTCTTCAGCCATGGCGATGGCGCGCAGTGAAGCGGTCAAGCAAAACGCCATCGCCACCGTGTCGACCACGAACAACTGGGCGACGGGTTGGGTGCTGACCGTGAATTCCACCGTTGTTCGCACGTTTGGTCCGTACAGTGGCGTCACCATTACGCCCAGCAGCGGCAACACACTCTCATTTGGCAATGACGGCCGGCCGATCGCGGGCACGAGCACATTCCAGGTCACACCCTCCGGGCAGGGGCAGTCTGTCTCACCCGCTTGCGTACAGGTCGGTGGAACTGGTCGGGTTGCCATCGTCTCGGGAGTTTGCTCATGAACACATCTGCGCGTTTGTTTCATACACGGCCGCGCAAGGCTGGGCAGCGCGGCACGACCCTCATCGAGATCCTGATCTCGGTGGTCATCCTGTTGGTGGCGCTGCTTGGGGCGGCGGGCATGATGGCGCGTTCCAGCCAGTCCGAGATGGAGTCCTATCAACGCGAACAGGCGCTGACCCTGCTGCAGGATATGTCCGCACGGCTCAATGCCAATCGGCAGGTCGCCACCTGCTATGCGATTGCCGGTGCGACCACCACGGCAGGCAACGGCGGCCTGTCGGCACCGGCCTGCTCGACTGGCACGGCGGCTCAACAAGCCACCGTCACGACTGATCTTGCTGCCTGGAACGCGGCGCTGCTCGGTAGTGCGGAGACGGCTGCCAGCGGCACGGTTGCCCTCGGCGCCATGATCGGCGCGCGCGGGTGCATCGAAGCTGTTGATACGGTCAACCAGATTTATCGCGTGACCGTGGCCTGGCAAGGCCTGGTTAAGACGGTGCCGTCGTCCTTGCCATGTGGCAGCGGCAGTTTCGGCAGCGACACCTATCGCCGCGCCATCAGCACGCAGGTTCGGATCGGGGTGCTGTCATGAGGCCGCTGCACAAGCTGCTGCGTCGGCAGCGCGGGATCTCGCTGATCGAGTTGATGGTCGGGATGACGCTTGGCCTGCTTTTGCTCACCGCATTGGCCAGCTTATATGCGTCGACCTCGCAGTCGCGCGTGCAACTGGGCAACAGTGCCACGCAGATTGAAAACGGCCGCTACGCCCTCGACGTCATCAGCCAGGAGATCGGGCTGGCCGGTTACCTGGGCGACCTGAACCTGCTGGGCACGTCCTTGATTTCTACCCCCGACGTGTGCAACGTGGCCACCAACACGCTGGGCTTTACCAACAGCCCGGCGACGGTGCCGGTGGCGATCTACGGGTATGCGCCCGGGACGAATCCGGCGACTTGCCTCCCGAACCTGTCGCCCAACTCCGAAATCCTGGTGGTGCGGCGCGTGTCGAGTACCAGGATCACGTCGCCCAGTGCCATGACTGCTGGTCAGGCCTACTTGCAGGATTCGTTCTGCACCACGGACACGGTACCGTTCGTCTTCAGTGGTACCACGACGGACTTCACCTTGAAGGACAAGACTTGCCTGAACCCGGCTGAACTGCGTCAGGTCAGCGTGCGCGCTTTCTACATTGCCACGTGCGACCTCTGCAAAGGCAAAGACAACGGTGTTCTCACGCTCAAGGTGGCGGAGCTCTCGGGTGGGGCGATGCAAACCCAATCGATCGCCGAGGGCATCCAGGACATGCATTTCTCCTACGGCGTGGATGTGGATGGCAACGGTTCGCCCGATTGCTACGTGGCCAACCCCGGCATCGATAACAGCGCCGCCTGCAACAACGTGGGTGGTTACAACTGGACCACCTCCGCAACGGCCAACTGGAGCAACGTGACTGCTGTGCGCATCAATGTGCTCGCCAGCACGCTCAAGCCGGCGGCTGGCTGGACGGACAACCGGACCTATGACCTGGGGCGCGGCAGCAGCGCGATGTCCGGTCCTTTCAAAGACAGCTACAAGCGGCATGTCTATGCAGAAGTTGCACGGGCGGCCAACGTGGCCGGCCCACGGGAGTAAGTCATGCGGCGTTTATTGGTTCGCCCGCCGGTACGTCGGCCAGCACGCCAGTCGGGCGTGACCCTGGTTGTCACGCTGATCTTCCTGGCGATCTTCATGGCCGTGGTTGTGATGATCATGAACTCGAGCGTCATCAACACCAAGATTGCCGCCAACCAGCAGTACAGCGTGGAAGCGCGCGGTGCGGCGCAGCAGGGCATCGAGCAGGTCATCAGCCAGGACTTCACGGCCAACCCGGTCGCCACCAGTGTGCCGGTGGACGTGAACGGTGATGGAAAGACGGATTACACGGCGCAGGTGGCGGCACCGGTGTGCATGGCAACCAAGCAGATTGCCGACACGCAACTGACGACGGACCCGACCAACCCGAACTACACCTCGGATTCGTCCTGCTTTGGCGGCGTCAACAACAACTCCGACACCGGCATCTTGACGTCTGCCGGTACGCCCGGTGGCATGTCGAACTGCAGTGCAACGCAATGGGACGTGGCAGCCAACGTCAACGACGCCAACGCAACGAGCACCAACACCACTTTGCATCAAGGGGTTGCGGTACGGGTACTGACCGGTACCGCGTGTCCGTAAGCCTGACGGCACCTAGCCAGGAAGAATTGATATGCGCTCCATTGCCCGACGACTTGCTCTGACCGCCACGGCAACCCTGGCGCTTGCGTTGGTAGGCTCCCAGCCTGCTTGCGCGGAAGACATTGACCTCTACACGGGGCTGCAGCAGAACGCCGGCAAACCGAACGTGGTCATCATCTTTGATGATGGCGCTAACTCGGATGCCAATGCCTCGTTCACCTGCAACGCCACGGGGCTGACCGTTGCCAACCCTTCGAAGAGCTCGGGGGCTGAGCAATGTGCGCTGTATGGCGCCGCGCAGTCGATCGCGAGCAACCCCTCGCTGCTGGCCAACGTGAACCTCGGCCTGTTGATGTTCGACCCGAAGAGCCCCGGTGGCCTATTTACATTCCCCCGGGCGAACCCGCGGTCCTCGCAGACGCTGCAGTTGATGGACAGCAACGGCGTCAACAGCCTGCTGTCCTATATCCAGAACCAGTTTCCCAGCGATCTGAACGGCAATAACGTGCAGCTTTCCGGTGCGATGCAGGAGGCCTGGGCGTTCTACGCGGGATACAAAAACACTGGCGTGACTGGCCTGTCGGGCACGCAGTACACGTCGCCCATCACCAATCCGTGTCAGCGCAACTTCGTCATCTACATCGGCAACGCGACCAACAGCGGCCACCCGGCGGAAAGCGACCCGAAGATGCTGGCCGCGCTCCAGGCAGCGGTGCCCACACCCACGGCAGCACAAACGACGCAGATCGCCATCAACAGCAAGTACGCGTCGAACTGGGGCGACGAGTGGGCGCGCTACATGTATCAGAGCGACCTGCAGGGCACCGCAAACACAGCCAATCCGCAGAACATCATCACCTATGCCATCACGGTGACGGATGGCAAGAACCAGGACTACGTCAACTTCGATAACAGCATGGCCACCAATGGTGGCGGCAAGGCCTACACCGTCCAGTTGGGCGACGTGCAAGGTCTGCAAGATGCACTGCTGTCGATCCTCAACGAAATCCAGGCCGTCAACAGCGTGTTCGCCTCGGTCAGCTTGCCGGCAGCCGTCAATGCGCAGGGTCAGTTCCTGAACCAGGTGTACATCGGCATGTTCCGCCCGGACGCCACGGCCGCGCCGCGCTGGATGGGCAACCTGAAGCAATACCAGGTCGGCTATGACACCAATGGCAACCTCCAGCTGCTGGACTCGGTCGGCAAGGCCGCGCTCAGCAATGCGGGGACGGGTTTCATGTCGCCCAACGCCACCAGCTTCTGGACGGCTGACCCGCCGCTGTCATTCGGTTCCAGCGGCTATGGCAGCAGCATCGCCAACTGGCCGAGCGGCGGTTTCTGGCAGAACAGCCCCTCCAGCAAGGGGTGGGCTTCCGACTCGCCGGATGGTGAAGTGGTCGAGAAGGGCGGTGCGGGTGAAATGCTGCGCGCGCTCTTCCTGACCAGCCAGACTGGCCGCACCCTGTTGACCTGCAATGGCGCCGGCAATTGCCCGACCAACAAGGCGATGCCGACGTTCGACACGGCCAACAACTGGCTAACGGGTACCAGCGGGCTGAGCGCCATCAACTCCTACAACAGCACCAACGGCGCGCCCACTATTGCGTCGAGCGAGCAGACCAACTTCATCAACTGGGTGCGCGGCCGTGATGTCTATGCACTCGACGGCTCCACCGTTGCCGGGCAGGAAGCGGAGACTGGGCCGGGTTCGCCCGTGACGGTGCGTCCGTCCATCCATGGCGATGTGCTGCACTCGCGCCCCGTGGTCATCAACTATGGCGGTACCACCGGCATCGTGGTCTTCTACGGCGCCAACGATGGGGTCTTCCACGCCATCAACGGCAACCAGACAATGGGCGTCAATAGTGTGCGCCCGGGGGGCGAGCTGTGGGGCTTCATCCCGCCGGAATTCATCGGCAAGCTCAGCCGCCTGTATGCCAACTCGCCGGAAGTGAAGCTGTCCACTACGCCCAGCGGCATTACGCCGACACCGACGCCGCGCGATGACTTCTTCGACGGCAGCACCACCGTCATGCAGGACCAGCGCACCCCGGCCAGCCCGCGCACGATCATCTACCTGACCGCGCGGCGTGGCGGCAGCCTGCTCTATGCGCTGGATGTGACGGACCCGGTCAACCCGCGCTACCTGTGGTCGCGCAGCAATACCGACATTCCGGAGCTGGGTCAGACCTGGTCCAAGCCGCGCCTGATGCGTGTGGCCGGCTATGCTAACCCGCTGCTGATCATGGGTGCCGGCTACGACGCAGCCTCTGAAGACAGCGACCCGGCACCCGGTACCGACACGATGGGCCGCGGCATCGTTGTGCTCGACGCCTACACCGGCACGCCGGTGTGGAGCGCGCTGGCCAACTGCAACGGCGTGGCCGGCGTCTGCGTGAAGAACACCAGCCTGACGCGTTCGATTGCTTCGGACGTGACCACGGTCGACCGCACCGGCAGCGGCTATATCCAGATGGCCTACGTGGGCGATGTGGGCGGCAACATCTGGCGTGTGGACTTTCAGTCCGCCACCGGCAACACCCCGGCCAACTGGGCACTGACGCTGTTCGCCACGCTGGGTGGCGCGGCCAACACCAACAACGCGCGCAAGTTCTTCTACGCGCCGGATGTGGTGCCCACCTCCGGATTCAACGCCGTCATGGCCGGCACTGGCGACCGCGAGCATCCGCTGTATTCCGCGTCGACCACGCCGGGCACGGCCTACAACGTGGTCAACCGCTTCTACATGCTCAAGGACCCGAACCTCGGGCCCATGCCCGCAGGCTGGGTGCCGTTGACTGAGGCCAACCTGACCGATGCAACCTCTGTGGCCTACAACGGCTCGGGTTCCGGCTTTTTCGTCACGTTGCCCAATCCGGGTGAGAAGGTCGTGAATGCGCCGCTCACGGTGGCTGGCTACACCACCTTCGGCACCAACACGCCGGCCGTGCCTTCCGCCGGTGCGTGCTACCCGAACCTGGGTATCGCCCGCACGTACTCGGTCAGCTTCCTGACCGGCACCGGCCAGAACCCCAACCGCTCCGTCGTGCTCGATGGCGGTGGCTTCCCACCGTCGTCCGTGTATGGCGTGGTGCTGGTGAACAACGGCAGCGGCGGTACGACACCGGTGCCCGTGTGCTTCGGCTGCGGCAACCAGACGGGCACGGGCGGCGGCGGTTCCGCGCTGGCACCGGTCAAGGTCACACCCACCGGGCTGGGCAAACGCAAGCGCACCTTCTGGTACTCCGAGACAGACAAGCACTGAGCGACAAGCATTGACCTCAGACGGCCCGCCAAGCGCGGGCCGCTACAATTCTTGTCAGGTGCGGAAGTTTTCCGCAGACATCCGGAGGGTAACCATGAGTGACGTCTATGCGTTCGAAGCGGACTCGCTGGCAGGGCAGCGCGTGCCGCTTTCGCAATATCGCGGCAAGGTGCTGTTGATCGTGAACACGGCAAGCCAATGCGGGTTCACACCGCAATACGCGGGGCTGGAGGCGGTGTACAAGCGCCTGGGCGAAAAGGGCCTGGAAGTGCTCGGCTTCCCGTGCAATCAGTTCGGCAAGCAGGAGCCGGGCGAGGCAGCAGAGATCGGCGCGTTCTGCGAGAAGAACTACGGCGTGTCGTTCCCGATGTTCAGCAAGATCGACGTGAACGGGTCCAACGCCCATCCGCTATACAAGTGGCTGACTTCCGAGAAGCCCGGCGTGCTCGGCACTGAAGCCATCAAGTGGAATTTCACCAAGTTCCTGCTGCGTCGTGATGGCACGGTCTACAAGCGCTATGCACCGCTGACCAAGCCGGAAGAGATTGCCGGCGACATCGAGATGCTGCTGGCAGAGCCCGATCCGCTGCCGGCCTAATCGCCTGACCCACGCACCTTGCGCATGAAATCCGCCAGCGAGCGCTCGGCGGATTCCGCAAACTGCCGCTCCAGGATGTCGACCTTGACGCAGCGGTCCAGGCGGAAGGTGCGATAGTCCTGACGGTGCTCGCACCACGCGGCCACCAACCACACCTGCCCCCAGAAGAACAGCCCGAGCGGCTGGATGCACCGCTCGGTCAACTGGCCCTGCGCGTCGCGATAGGAGAGTCGAGCCACCGCGTGGCGGCCCAGCGCGGAATGCAGCGTATCGAAGACCTGCTTGACCTCGCTGCCCATGCCGTAGCCGGGTGCGAAGATGCGCGTGGTCTCGGCTTCGGTGCGGCGCTCGGCGGGCAGGGCGCCCATGAGCTTTTCCAGCGCCGCTTCGACCGAGCCGGCCATCGTGCCGCCGCTCCATGCCTTGATCATCCGCGCGCCCGCGACCAGCGCTTCCACTTCATCGGCGGTGAACATGAGCGGGGCCAGATCGAAGCCGGCACGCATGCGGTAGCCGATGCCGGCTTCGCCTTCAATCGGCACGCCCGAGATGGAGAGATCTCGGATGTCGCGATACACCGTGCGCTCGGACACACCCAGGCGGTCGGCCAGCATTGCCGCCGTGGTTAAACGGCGGCCTCGCAGGATCTGGGCAATCTGGAAAAGGCGGTCGGCGCGGCGGGTCATGCGCGGCATTGTAGTGGGCTTCGGGCCGGGTGCCATGCGCGCCATGATTCGACCGCCTAAGCCCGCCTGAGCCTACTAAGCGCCGAAGGGCGTCAGCTCGCGCTGCGGGTGGATATCGACCACGTCGACCTGTTCGCCACGGCGCAGCATGCGCTTGCCCAGCCGGGGAAAATCGGCAATCTCGATATTGAGATGCTCGCCGCCGCACAGGTAGAGCAGGTCTTCCTTGCCGCAGTTGCGCAGGTGATGCGCCACGCCCACGGGGAAGGCCATGAAATCGCCCGCGCGCACGGTGAACATGCTGTCGGCAATCTCGGCCTGCGCCTCGCCCGAGAGGATGTAGATCCATTCCTCTTCGCGTTGGTGCGAGTGGTAGACGAACGACTCCTTGCCCGGCGGCACGCGCGCGAAATTCACGCCCGTGCGTTTGAGCCCGAGCAGCCGGCCCATCATCGTGCCGTGGATTTCCGACAGGCTGTTCCAGGGGTGTGAAAACGACTGCGTGCGCGCAGCAATGTCGGCGGCGCGCATGAGATACGGGGACTGACTCGGCATGGTGTTTTTCTCTGTCTCGTGGGGAAGGCCGGCACCCGTGCACCGGCCTTTGCGGGGGCGCTTACTGCTGCAGTAGGTACGCCTGCGTCTTGGCGTCCGGCTCGTGCAGGCCGACGCGGTTGCCTTCGGTGTCGACAATGTGGGCGATGCGGCCCATGTGATCAGGCAGCGTCATGGGGCCGAACACGCATTGGCCGCCGCTGCCGTTCACGCGTTCGAGCACGGCGTCCAGGTTGGGTGCGTTCAGGTACACGACGCTGCCCTTGTCGGACGGGGCAAAGCCTTCGCCCTTGACCAGGGCGCCGTGAATGGTCGTCTCCCCAGCCGGGAACACGCCCATGGTCAGGTCGCCCATGTCTTCCTGTTTGAGCTGGGTGTCGAAGACGTTCTCGTAAAACTTCACCGCGCGCGGGAAATCGTTGGCGGGGATTTCAAACCAGTTGATGACGCTTGCCATGGTGCTCGCTCCGGTTGGTGGCTCCGGCGGTTGGGGGTGCCGTTGCCGTTAAGGTGGAGCGATTCTGGCGGGAGGCTCCTGACAGCGTTCTGTCAGGAGCCTTCAGGAGGGGAGTGGGGTGTTGAAGATTGCCCAGGCAGTGAACGCCGGGGCGGAGCGAGGTAGGGCTCAGTGCGGAATCCAGCCCGCCAGCAGCGGCACGAGTATCGCTGTCAGCACGCCATTCAGCCCCATGCCCAGCGCTGAGAACGCGCCCGCTTCCGGATTGACCTGGAATGCGCGCGCCGTGCCGATGCCGTGCGCCGCGATGCCGGTGGCAAAGCCGCGCACGCTGTACTCGCGGATGCGCAGCACGTTCAGCAGCCGCGTGGTGGTGGTTGCGCCCACGATGCCGGTCATCAGCACCAGCACGGCCGTGATCGTCGGTGCGCCGCCGATCTTCTCCGAGATGCCCATGGCGATCGGGATCGTCACCGACTTCGGCGCCATGGAGCGCAGCGTTTCGGGCGAGGCGCCCAGCAGCCACGCGATCCCGACAGCAGAGACCACCGCCACCACCGACCCGGCCAGCAGCCCGCCCATCAGCGGCAGTGCATGCCGGCGCAGCTTCGACCACTGCTGGAACAGCGGCACCGCCAGCGCCACGGTGGCGGGCCCCAGCAGGAAGTGCACGAACTGCGCGCCGTCGAAGTAGGTCTTGTACGGCGTGCCCGTCAATGTCAGGAGCGTGCCCAGGATGACCACCGCAATCAGCAGCGGATTGACCATCGGGTTGAAGCCGCTGCGCTCGTGCAGGCGCAGGCCGATCAGGTAGGCGATCAGCGTGGCAGTCAGGCCCAGCAGCGGGCTGGCGGCCAGGTAGACCCAGAGCTGATGCAGGTTGGGGGCCATCGTGTTCATGGGGCGAGCTCCTCGGTGGTCTCGCCGTGGTCACCCATGCGGCGCATCAGCGCGCGCGTGACGAGCGCCCCCGCTGCAATCGACAGCCAGGTCGACACGACGGTGGCCACCACGATCGGCAGCCATTCCTGCCCGATGCGGTTCAGTTGCGTCATCACGCCCACGCCGGCCGGCACGAACAGGATGGTCAGGTGGCGCAGCAAGTCGCTGACGGTGCCCTGCATGATTTCGAGCGCGCGGCCCTTGTCCACCAGCAGGTAGATCACCAGCAGCACCATGCCGATCACCGGACCGGGCACGGGCAGGTGCAGGGAATACGTCAGCAGCTCTCCGATCGACTGGAACGTCAACAGGATCGCGAAGGTTTGCAGCATGGGGCCTCCGGGCAAAACGAAGCGGCAAGTATAGAACTCGACCGCGTTCGGTTCAGGCCAGCATCCGGTCCACCAGCTCGATCCAGTGTTCGACCGGTGTGTCGGTGCCGCTCTGCAGATGCGTCACGCAACCGATGTTGGCGGTGACGATGCGCTCGGGCTGCGTCGCCTGCAGGTTGCGCAGCTTGTCGTCGCGCAGGCGGTAGGCCAATTCGGGCTGCAGTACCGAATACGTGCCCGCCGAGCCGCAGCACAGGTGGCTGTCGGCGCAGAGCTTGACGTCCACGCCCAGCGCGCCGAGCAGCGTTTCCACCGCGCCGCGAATCTGCTGGCCGTGCTGCAGCGTGCAAGGCGGGTGCCATGCCACGCGCGGGCGTTGTGCTTCAGGTTTGGCTTTCTGCAGCAGCGACTCGGAGAAGGCCGGCAGCACTTCGCACAGGTCGCGCGTCATGGCGGACACATGTGCCGCACGCTCGGCATAGGCCGGGTCGTCGCGCAGCAGGTGGCCGTACTCCTTGACCATCGCGCCGCAGCCGGAAGCCGTCATGACGATGGCTTCGGCGCCGGCTTCGATATGCGGCCACCACGCATCAATGTTGGCGCGCATGTTGCCGAGCCCGCCCACGTGATCGTTCATGTGATAGCGGATGGCGCCGCAGCAACCCGCTCGCTCTGCGCTGATGAGCTGCACGCCCAGCTTGTCGAACACGCGTGCCGTGGCGGCATTGATATTGGGCGACATGGCCGGTTGCACGCAGCCTTCGAGCAGCAGCATCTTGCGCGCGTGCGTGGTGGCGGGTCGCACGCCGGCCTCTGGCTGCTTGGCCGGGACCTTGTTGCGCAGCACTTGCGGCAGCAGCGGGCGCACAGCCTGCCCGAGCTTGAGCGCGGGGCCGAACAGCGCGGGCCGCGTCAGGCTTTCACGCAGCACCCAGCGCACGGCGCGCTCGCCCAACGGGCGCGATTCGCCGCGCGCGTCGAGCTGGTCATCGACGATCTTGCGGCCGATCTCCACCAGGCGCCCGTAGGTCACGCCGGAAGGGCAGGTCGATTCGCAGTTGCGGCAGGTCAGGCAGCGGTCCAGGTGCAGGCGCGTGGCCTGGCCGGCGGGCTGGCCTTCCAGCACCTGCTTCATCAGGTAGATGCGCCCGCGCGGGCCGTCCAGCTCGTCGCCGAGCAGTTGGTAGGTGGGGCAGGTGGCCGTGCAGAAGCCGCAGTGCACGCACTTCTGCACGATGCTTTGGGCTTCTTCGCCGTCGGGGGTGTTGCGCAGGAACGCCGCGAGGGTGATTTGCATGATGAGCGTGCGTTAGATGTCAGCGTACAAGCGGCCCGGGTTGAAGATGCCGTGCGGATCGAAGCTGTCCTTCAGGCGCTTGTGCACGGCCATCAGCGGCGCGGCGACGGGCGTGAAGATGTCGCTGGCGCGGTCGCCGTTGCGGAACAGCGTGGCGTGGCCGCCGGCCTTGCGGGCGGCATCGCGGATGGTGTCGGCAGGCGTGTTGGCGGTGTCGATCCACCAGCGCTGACCGCCGCCCCATTCGACGAGTTGTTCGTCCGCCGATGCATGGCCGAGTGCCAGCGGCGGCGTTGCCGGGGGCAGGGCAATGCGCCACAGCGGCAGGCTGCCTTGCAGGGCGCGCGCAAAGAACGTGTGCGATTGCTCGCGCAGGTCGCGCCAGAACGTGCCGGCTTGCGCATCGTCGACACGCTCGCCGCCGAGCTTGGTGATGGCGGCGCGCACCGCCGCATCGGCGCCGCACAGGCGGACCCACAGCGCACCGTCGATCCACGCCGACGCGGCAATTGGCAGCGGCTGGCCGCCCCAGCGGTTGAGCGTGTCGATGGCCTCGGCTTGTGCCATGGCAAAGCGCAGCGTTGCATCGCAGAACGGCATCGGCAGCACCTTGAGCGACACCTGCACCACGAGGCCGAGCGTGCCGAGCGCGCCCGCCATCAGACGCGAGACGTCGTAGCCGGCCACGTTCTTCATCACCTGGCCGCCGAAGTTGAGCATGTCGCCGCGGCCATCCATCACCACCGCGCCGAGCACGAAATCACGCAGCGCGCCCACCGATTGCCGGCGCGGGCCAGACAGGCCGGATGCAAACGCTCCGCCCACCGTTGCCTGCTTGCCGTTCGCAGCAAAGTGCGGCGGCTCGAACGCCAGCATCTGCTTGTGCTCGGCCAGCGCGGCTTCGATCTCGACGAGCGGCGTGCCGCTGCGTGCAGTGATGACGAGTTCCGCACAGTCGTAATCGACGATGCCGGACCACTCGCGCGTGTCGAGCACGGTGCCATTCGGCGCTGGTGCGCGGCCATAGAAATCTTTCGTGCCGCCGCCGCGCAGGGTCAGCGGTGTGCGGCTGTCGGCGGCCTGCGCGATGGCATCGCGAAAGCGCGCAAGCATGGGTGAAAGCGGGGTGTCTGGCGTGGTTGACATGTCGAACGTCCGGGCACTGCAGCTCACTGGCTGCGGGCGGTTTCCGTGGAAAGGGGCGGCAGCTTGGTCGCACAGCGCTTGCAGAACACGGCGTCGGCGTCGTGGCCTTCGGTGGCGCAGTGCGTGCAGGTGCGTGTCTTGGGCGAGCGCTGGCGCATGGTGTTCACCAGTTCGGCGCCGATGATGCCGGTCGGGAACGCGATGATGCTGTAGCCGAGCAAGATCGTCATCGACGTGATGAACTGGCCCAATGGCGTCTTGGGCACCAAGTCTCCAAAGCCCGTGGTGGTGAGCGTGACCACCGCCCAGTACATGCTGACCGGGATGCTGGTAAAGCCATGCTGCGGCCCTTCCACCACATACATCACCGTGCCCAGGATGATGGTGATGATGAACACCGTGCCCAGGAACACGAAGATCTTGCGCCGCGCGTTGACCAGCGCACGCAGCAACACCTGCGCTTCTTCAAAGTAGAGCGTGAGCTTGAGCACCCGGAACACGCGCAGCAGCCGCAGCAGGCGCACGTCCACCAGATACGCCATTTCGGGCGCAAAGACGGCCAGCCACGTTGGCAGAATCGACACGAAATCGATGACGCCGTAGAAGCTCAGCACATAGCGCCAAGGCTTGCGCACGACCAGGATGCGCATGACGTACTCCGCCGTGAACAGCAGCGTGAACAGCCATTCGAGCACCGTGAAAAGCGTGCCAGCACGGTCATGGATGGTCGGCAGGCTGTCGAGCATCACCACCGCCACACTGGCGACGATGGCGAGCAGCAGGATTTCATCGAAGCGCCGGCCGGCACGCGTCTCGGCCTCGAAGATGATGATGTACCAACGTCGGCGCCAGCCGTCCTCTTCGGGCTTGCCGAGGTATTCGCCCAGGCGCGCGTTGTGCGCGTGCCAGCGATATCGGTCGGGGCGGGATGGATTCTGGCTCATAGGCGGGCTCAGAAGCGCGGCAGATCGGGATGCGGTAGCAGGCCGTTGCGCACGTGCAGCTTGCCGTATTCGGCGCAGCGCGCGAGCGTGGGGATAGCCTTGTCGGGGTTCAGCAGACGCGCCGGGTCGAAGGCGGCCTTCACGCGCAGGAAGGCGTCGCGCTCCTCGGTGGAAAACTGCACGCACATCGAGCTGAGCTTTTCCACGCCCACGCCGTGTTCGCCGGTCACCGTGCCGCCCAGTTCCACGCAGGTTTCCAGGATGTCGGAGCCGAACAGCTCGGCGCGGTGCCACTCGTCCTGGTCTTCACCGTTGAAAAGGATGAGCGGATGCATGTTGCCGTCGCCCGCATGGAACACGTTGATGCAGCGCAGGGCGTATTTCTGCTCCATCTCCTGGATGCGCCGGAGCAGCGTGCCGATGTGCTTGCGCGGGATGGTGCCGTCCATGCAGTAGTAGTCGGGCGAGATGCGGCCTGCTGCCGGGAAGGCGTTCTTGCGGCCGCTCCAGAACTTCAGCCGCTCAGCTTCGCTTTGCGAGACCTGGATGCGCGTGGCGCCCGAGGCGCGCAGCACTTCGCTCATGCGCGCGATCTCTTCGGCCACCTCTTCGGGCGTGCCATCGGATTCGCACAGCAGGATGGCGGCGGCGTCGAGGTCGTATCCGGCGCAGACGAATTCCTCCACCGCGGCGGTGGCGGGCTTGTCCATCATCTCCAGCCCGGCCGGGATGATGCCGGCGGCAATCACGTCGGCCACGGCGTTGCCGCCGCTTTCCACGTCATCGAAGCTCGCCATGATCACCTGTGCGAGCTGCGGCTTGGGGATCAGGCGCACGGTCACTTCCGTCACCACGGCCAGCATGCCTTCGGAGCCGATCACGGTGGCTAGCAGGTCCAGGCCGGGCGCGTCGGGCGCCTCGCTGCCGAATTCGACGACCTCGCCGTCCATCATCACGGCGCGCACGCGCAGCACGTTGTGCACGGTCAGGCCGTACTTGAGGCAGTGCACGCCGCCGGAGTTCTCGTTCACGTTGCCGCCGATGGTGCAGGCGATCTGCGACGACGGATCGGGCGCGTAATACAGCCCGTGCGGGTTGGCCGCTTCCGAGATGGCGAGGTTGCGCACACCGGGCTGCACGACTGCTGTACGCGTGTACGGATCGACCTTGAGGATGCGCTTGAACTTGGCCAGCGATAGCACCAGCCCGCCCGGCGTGGGCATCGCGCCACCCGACAGGCTCGTCCCCGCGCCGCGCGGCACCACGGGCACACCCATGCGATGGCACACGCGCAGGATCTCGACGACCTGCGCTTCGGTATCGGGCAGCACCACGGCCAGCGGCACCTGCCGATAGGCGGCCAGGCCGTCGCATTCATACGGGGTGGTGTCTTCGCGCTTCCAGAGCAGGGCGTCGTCGGGAACGATCTGCGACAGCGCGGCGGTCAACTCGGCCTGCAGGGCAGACAGGTCTCGGGTGGAGGAGGGCAGCGGCGCGTTCATGGCGTGTCTCTCATTGTGATCACCGGACGCTGGGCCGGGGTGGGAGGCACTATAGCCCGGCCGCCGCGCCGCGCGGCGTGTTAAGGACTTTTGCGGCGATGAATTTGGCTCGCGCAAACGGCCAATCCGGTTCATCGCGGTGCAGCAAGATTCAAATCGTCGAGCGCGGAGCTTCAACGGCCGGCGGTGGGGCTTAAACCTCCGGCTTTCACACTAAAAGTTTCGAATCCGGAGGTCAGATGCTCCAAGCGCGGAGGTCAAACCGTCGGCATTGATGAAAAAAGCAGCACTGTCGGAGCAAAAAGGGTCGTGAGTCGGACCTCCGAGCTGCAACGTCGGACCTCGGAGGTCCAACGATGCTGCTTTTTGCATCAACGTTGGAGGTCCTGGGCTCCAGCGTCGGTACTAAAAGTTTCGAATCCGGAGGTTTGAGGTGCAACGAACCGCAGGCCGGGCGATTTACCAATCCAGCCCAAGCAGCCAGTCCACAAAATGCTGCGCCTCGGGCTTCATCGGCGCCTGCTCGCGCTGGACGATGTAATAAGCATGCGGCGAGGTCGATTCGATGTCCAGCAGCCGCACGATCTGCCCCGACGCCAGCCAGTTGCGCGCCATGGCCTGCCGCACCAGCGCCACGCCCTGGTTGGAGGCCACGGCTTCCAGCATCAGGCCGATGTCGTTGAAGAGCGAGCCGGTGGAGGGCTCCAGCGCATCGAGCCCCGCTGCCTCGAACCACGGGCGCCATGGCTCCAGCGGGCTGCGCAGCAGCGTGAGGTTTAGCAGTTGCGAGGCTTCGGTGATGGTGTTGCCGCTGATCTGCTCGAAGTAGCCGCGCCCGCACGCCGGGAAGACCGGCTCGTTGAGCAGCAGCGTCGTCTTCAGGTCCGGATAGCGGCCGGTGCCGTAGCGGATCTCGACGTCGGTGTCCTCGGCCTTGACATCGAGGAAGGGGATGGACAGGTGCAGCTCGACGTCGATGTGCGGATACAGCGCGTTGAACTCGGGAATGCGCGGTACCAGGTGCTGGCGCCCGAACGTGGGCGGAATCGCCACGCGCAGCCGTGCGCGCTGCTTGCTGAATTCGGGCCGCGCCAGTTCATGCAGGCTCTTGAGCGCGTCCTGCACGCTGCGCAGGTACCGCGTGCCGGCCGCAGTCAACCGCAGTGCCGTGCCGGTGCGCACGAACAGGTCTTCGCCCCACAGCTCTTCGAGGTTCTTGATGCGGTGCGAGACCGCACTGGGCGTGACCGACAACTCTTCGGCCGCACGCGCGAAGCTCGCATGGCGCGCCCCCGCTTCGAAGGCAATCAGTAGATGCAGCGGAGGAACGCGCTTGAAGACGGAGGCCATGCGGAGTCTGTCGCTTACAGGTGGAAGATCTTGCCGGGGTTCAGGATGTGCTTCGGGTCCAGCGCCTGCTTGACGCTGCGCATCAGGTCGATCGCATCGTTGCCGTGCTCGGCGACGAGGAAGTCCATCTTGTGCAGGCCGACGCCGTGTTCGCCTGTGCAGGTGCCGTCCATGGCAATCGCCCGCGAGACGATGCGCTGGTTGATGCGCTCGGCTTCCTCCAGTTCTTCAGGCTTGTCCGGATCGATCAGCAGCGCGACGTGGAAGTTGCCGTCACCCACGTGGCCGACGATCGGGGCGGGCAGGTGCAGCGTACTGGCGAGCAGGTCTTTCTCGGTTTCCACCACGCACTCGGCCAGCCGCGAGATCGGCACGCACACGTCGGTGGTGACGGCGCGGCAGCCGGGCTTGAGCTGCAGGAAGGCGAAGTACGCGTTGTGGCGGGCGTTCCACAGGCGGCTGCGGTCTTCGGGGCGCGTGGCCCATTCGAAGCCCTGGCCCTTGTGCTCGGCGGCGATCTGCTGGACGGTCTCGGCCTGCTCCTGCACACCGTGCTCGGAGCCGTGGAACTCGAAGAACAGCGTCGGCATTTCGGGCAGCGTGAGCTTGTCGTACTGGTTGATCGCGCGGATGGCCAGCGCATCGACAAACTCCACGCGCGCAATCGGCACGCCCATCTGGATGGTGTCGATCACAGCGGACACCGCATCGCCCATGCTGGGGAAGGCGCACACGGCGGCGGACACCGCTTCCGGCTGCGGATACAGCTTGAGCGTGATCTCGGTGATGATGCCCAGCGTCCCTTCGCTGCCGATGAACAGGCGCGTCAGGTCGTAGCCTGCCGACGATTTGCGCGCGCGGTTGGCCGTTTTGATGATGCGGCCGTCGGCGGTCACCACGGTCAGGTTCAGCACGTTCTCGCGCATCGTGCCGTAGCGCACGGCGTTGGTGCCGGACGCGCGCGTCGCGCACATGCCGCCGATGGATGCATCCGCACCCGGGTCGATCGGGAAGAACAGGCCCGTGTCGCGGATCTCGGTATTGAGCTGCTTGCGCGTGACGCCCGGCTCGACCGTCACCGTCAGGTCTTCCGGGTGGACCGACAGCACGCGGTTCATCTGCGAGAGATCGAGGCTCACGCCGCCGGCCACCGCCAGCAGGTGGCCTTCGAGCGACGAACCGGCACCGTACGGGATCAACGGAATCTCGTGCTCGAAGCACAGCTTGGCGACGGCAGCGACTTCCTCGGTGGTCTGCGCGAAGACGACGGCGTCGGGCAGCATCGGGTCGTAGGCGGATTCGTCGCGGCCGTGGTGGGCGCGCACGGCTTCGGCGGTGGAGAGGCGATCACCGAAACGGGCACGCAGCGCGTCGAGCATGGCGGTGGGAATCGGCTTGCGGATCAACTGGGAGTGAGGAGCGGGGTGGTTCATGGCGTCTCGCGGTGGCTGCGGTCTGGGGCCGCAGTTTGGGAGCAACGTGGGCTGTCATTCTAACGCCGGGGTCGCGCGCGGCTTGCGATAATGGCCCGCATCGATATTGCACCGCATTCAGGGAGACGCATCGTGGGCAACCGCTTATCCAAGATCGCCACGCGCACCGGCGACGACGGCACCACCGGCCTCGGCGACGGCAGCCGCACGGCCAAAGACAGCTTGCGCATTGCCGCCATTGGCGACGTCGACGAACTGAACTCGCACATCGGCGTGCTGCTGACAGAGACGCTGCCCGATGGCGTGCAGGACGGGATACATGCAGCGCTGACCGCCATCCAGCATGACTTGTTCGACCTGGGCGGCGAACTGTGCATCCCCGGCTACACAATGGTCACGACCGCGCACGTGCTGCGGCTCGACCAATGGCTGGCTGACTACAACGCCGATCTGCCGCGTCTGGCGGAATTCATCCTGCCGGGCGGCAGCCGCGCGGCGGCACAGGCGCACATCTGCCGCACCGTCGCGCGCCGGGCGGAACGCAGTATCGTCGCGCTTGGCCGCGCCGAGACGATTGGCGAGGCGCCCCGTCAGTACGTCAATCGTCTATCGGACCTGCTGTTCGTGCTGGCACGTGTGCTCAATCGCGCGGATGGCGGCACGGATGTGCTGTGGAAGCGCGACGAGCACAAGCCGACCTGATCGCAGTCGGCACACCAAAACAAAACGGCCCGGCTGTGACACCGGGCCGTTTGCTTTGCAGCGAGAGGTTCAGTTCACGCTTGTCGGCGTGGTCGTGCTTTGCGCCACGGCAGTCAGCCCGGCCAGTTGCCCCGGCGTCGTGATCGTCAGTGCCTGCGATGGCGTCGGTGCCGGGAAGCCGGCCTCGGCCAGCGCTTCCTTGATGGTACGGTTGGTGTCGAAGTAGACCTGCCAGTAGTTGTCGTTGTGCGTGTAGGGGCGCACGGCCAGCACCGGCCCGACCAGGTTGAACTCCAGGATCTCCACGTCGACTGCCGGATCGGCCAGCACGTTCGGGATGGCGGCAACCTTCTCCTTGAGCAGTGCGATGGCGGCGCGGTGGTCGGCACTGCCGGCCAATTGCGCTTTCAGTTCAACGCGGCGGAACGGGTTGGCGGTGTAGTTCTGGATCGTGTCGGAGAAGATCTTGCCGTTGCCGACAATGGTGACCACGTTGTCCGGCGTATTGAGCGACGTGGCGAACAGACCGATTTCCTTGACCGTGCCGGTGATGCCACCGACCGTCACGAAATCGCCCACCTTGAACGGCCGCAGCACGATCAGGAACGCGCCTGCCGCAAAGTTCGACAGCAGCCCCGACCATGCCATGCCGATGGCCACGCCGGCTGCTGCAATCAGCGCTGCGAACGTCGTCGTCTGGATGCCGAAGTACCCCAGGATGCCGATCACGAGCAGCACGTTCAACGTGACGGTAATGATCGAGCCCACATAGCGCAGCACGGTCGGATCGACCTTCTGCCGGCTCAACGAACCTTCCACCATGCGCACCGCGAAATTGATCAGCCAGCGGCCGACCACCCAGAAGACGATGGCGGCGAGGATCTTCATGCCGACGTCGGTGGCGTACTGCGCGATGATCGCCTGGTACTTGCTTGCGGTATTGACGGCGGTATCCGCCAGGGTGTCTGCCATGGTTGCCTCCAGGGGTGGGCAGGGGAATCTCCCTACGATATGTCAAAGACAACGCACTTGTGTGATTTTGATATGTTTTGGTCACATTTGTTTTATATTGCGCCGCACCCACGGCCCCTGGTGGCCCAGGGGCGTCATGGATCAGTAGCGGGCGTCAGCAGGCTTCTTGTCCCGGGGCCAGTCGTTGACCTTGGGCGCGAAATCCGGGCGGGGCATGTGTGAGAAGAATTCCGCCACATCCAGGGCCTCCTGGTCCGTCAGCCCGCCTTGCCCCAACGGGAACCGGTTGTGGAACGCGATCGGCATGTTGTTCTTCACAAACGCGGCTGCTGTGTAGGTACGCGCCATGCCGGCACCGATGTTGAACGACTGATCACCCCACAGCGGCGGGTAGACGGACTGGCCTTGCGCGTTCGTGATGCCTTCGCCGTTGGCGCCGTGGCACAGCGCGCATTGCGCTGCGTAGATGTTCCGGCCGTTGTCCGTATTGGGCACGAGACCCTTGTCGATCTTGCCTACGCCGCGCCCGGCGACCTTGTCTTGCGGCTTGGTCTCGCGCTTCATCCAGTCGAAGTAGGCGACCATCGCTTTCATCTCTTCGGAATTCACCGGCAACGGCTTGCCGTTCATCGAGCGCAGGAAGCAGCCGTTGATGCGGTCTTCGAGCGTGATGACGCGCCCCGCACGCGGTGCATAGCTCGGGAAGAAGGCAGACAGACCGACATACGGAGACCCATCGGCAACCGTGCCCGCATTGAGGTGGCAACTGGCGCAGTTGAGCTTGTTGCCGACGTTCTTGGGCAGCAGGTTGTGCGTGTCGATGTTCAGGCGCGCACCGAGCACCAGTTGCTTGGCGTTGGGCTCATTGAGCATGGCGGCCAGGCGCGGCGTTTCGAATTGGGTGGCATCCAGCTGCCTGACTTCCAGTTCCTTGCGTGCCTTGGTCACGTCGGACGCCGCCACCGGTTGCGGTTGCCGTTTGGCGTTGCTCCAGCTCTCGCGCGTGAAGTTCACGATGTCGGCAATTTCCTGGTCGCCTAGTCGGGCAAACGACGGCATGGTCAGTACCCGGGCGTGGCGCACCGTCTGTGCCGTAGCAGAGCCGGTCAGCAGGATGTGTAGCAGCGTGGCCGGGTTGCGGTCGCTCAATACCGGGTTGCCTGCCAGCGGCGGAAACACGTTGGGCACGCCGTCGCCATTGCTGCGGTGGCAATCGGCACAGAACTGCAGATAGCCCAGGCCGCCGCGGCTGGTGTAGAGGCTTGCGGGCGGCGTGAGCATGCCCGAGTCGGGCGGAATGATGACGGGCGCCGGACTTTGTACAACCTGCATCGGCTTGTCGACCGCGCTGGTGGGCAAGGATTTGAGGTACTCGCCAATGGCCAGCAGATCGCCGTTGGTCATGTACTGCGTACTGTGCTGCACCACGTCGACCATGTTGCCGGACACGGCGCCGTGGCGGTTGCGCCCGGTCTTGAGCATCTCGGCCACATCCTGCGGTGTCCACAGGCTGCGCAGACTCAGGGCGCGCCAGCCTTCCACCGTTTCACCGGCCAGGAAGTATTTGCCCTGGGCGGTGGCCTCGGACATGGTCTTTTCCTGGAAGCCGATGCCGCGCGGCGTATGGCAGGCACCGCAGTGCCCCAGGCCCTGCACGATATACGCGCCCCGGTTCCACTCAGCAGATTGCGAAGGATTCGGCTGGAAGGGTGCACTCTCCAGAAAGGCCCAATTCCACAGCGACAGCCCCCAGCGCTGGTTGAACGGGAACGACATGCCCAGGGGCTGGTTGGTCTGCTGCACCGGCGCCACGCCCTGCATCAGATAGGCGTACAGCGCTTGCATGTCCTCCGGCGTCGTCTTGGCGTAGGACGGATACGGCATCGCCGGGTACAGGTTGTGGCCATCTGCGGCCACGCCCTTGCGCATCGCGCGGTCAAACTGCTCGAACGTATAGCGGCCAATGCCTGTTGCCACGTCCGGCGTGATGTTGGTCGAATACAGCGCACCAAACGGCGTCTGCAGTGCGAGCCCGCCCGCCATCGGCTTGGATTTGTCGCTGGTGTGGCAGGCAACGCAGTCACCCAGACGCGCGACATAGCGGCCGCGCTCCACCTGTGCACGCGTAGTCTCGTCCATGTCCTTTGTGTTGCTTGCGGGCAGGTCATCAATGACCTGCGGCAACTGGGCATGCGTGGACGCAGAGGCTTGCGCCGTGGGCCTTGCAGCGGACGGTTGTTGTGATTGCGCTTGCGCCCCCAATTGCAATGCCGCGAAAGCTGTTGTGATCAGGGTGAACTGCAGAACTCGCCTTGTCGTATGCATAGGTGTGTGAGCGTTGCCCCTGCCGACTGGTCATTTTTCTGGGGTGATCGGCATCCACGGGTATGACCCCATTCTATTGAGAGGGGTACTCTCAAGATCACATCGACCTTGCCTCTGTTTGATCCACCTCATGACTGTGTTGCGGGGCTAGCGGGCCCTTGCAAGCGCGGTGATTGGGGGCTGATTCGGACTGGCAGCACCAAAAGAAAAGGACGCCCGCAGGCGTCCTTCTTCACAACCGGTCAACGCAGATCAGTTGCCGCTGCCGGGCACCAGACGGCGCTTGCGCACCGCGTCGGCCAGCGTCTCCAGCACCTTCAGCGAATCGTCCCAGCCGATGCAGGCGTCGGTCACGCTCTGGCCGTAGGCCAGGTCGGACACCGGCGTGCCCTGCACGTGGTCTTGGCGGCCGGCGTTGATGTGCGACTCCACCATCACCCCGACGATGCGGTTGTCACCGGCAGCCATCTGGCGGCCGATGTCTTCACACACCGGAATCTGGTTCTCGTGCTTCTTGCTGCTGTTGGCGTGCGACGCATCGATCATCAGGCGCGCGGCCAGGCCCGACTTGGAGATGGCGTCGCAGGCTTCCTGCACGCTGGCGGCGTCATAGTTGGGCGCCTTGCCGCCGCGCAGGATGATGTGGCAATCCTCGTTGCCGGCCGTCGACACGATGGCCGAGTGGCCGCCCTTGGTGACCGACAGGAAGTGGTGCGGCTGCGATGCGGCCTTGATGGCGTCGACAGCGATCTTCACGTTGCCGTCGGTGCCGTTCTTGAAACCGACCGGGCACGACAGGCCCGAAGCCAGTTCGCGGTGGACTTGCGACTCGGTCGTGCGTGCACCGATCGCGCCCCAGCTCACCAAGTCGGCGATGTACTGCGGGCTGATCACGTCGAGGTATTCGGTGCCGGCGGGCAGGCCCAGCTCGTTGATGTTCATCAGCAGCTCGCGCGCGGTGCGCAGGCCGTCGTTGATCTTGAAGCTGCCGTCCATGTGCGGATCGTTGATCAGACCCTTCCAGCCGACCGTGGTGCGCGGCTTCTCGAAGTACACGCGCATGACGATTTCCAGCTCGTTCTTGAAGCGCTCGCGCTGTTCGACCAGGCGGCGGGCGTAGTCCATCGCCGCCTTGGTGTCGTGGATGGAGCAGGGGCCGATGATGACGATCAGGCGGTCGTCCATGCCGTGCAGGATGCGGTGCATCGCGTTCCGGCTTTGGTAGATCAGATCGGACACGGTGTCGCTGCACGGGAATTCGCGGATCAAGTGCGACGGCGGCGTCAGCTCTTTCAGTTCGCGAATGCGCAAATCATCGGTGTTCTTCGGCATGGAAAGCTCCAGGGGGATGTCTTGGTTCGTGTATTGGAAACGTCTACTGTGTTCGGATCATGTTTCGCGTCGGCGCCGGGGTGGGGCAGGTGACAGGGCGAAAAAAAAACCGCCAGGGTCGCTGGCGGTTTTCGGTATCTGCTGGGTGCTTTTATTTTTGCTGCAAGCGCCCCTCTCCTTCCGCCAGCGGTGCGAGATGCCAAAAGTAAAAGTAAAAAAACTTGGCGAAGGACATGGGAGAGAAAGCTAAGCAGTGCAACAAAAATCAGGGAAGCGCTACTGCGCCGCACCAATCGAAACGTCTTTATAAACCCTTTTTTTGAGCGCCGCAAGAGCGGCGTTTCTGCCCGTGCGGCGCCCAAGCGACGGTTTTTCGGCCGGTCAGACCGTGCCGCCCACCGTCATATTCTCCATGCGCAGGGTCGGCTGGCCCACGCCCACCGGCACACTCTGGCCTTCCTTGCCGCACACGCCGATGCCCGAATCGAGGCGCATGTCGTTGCCGATCATGGTCACGTGCTTGAGCGATTCCGGGCCGCTGCCGACCAGCGTCGCGCCCTTGACCGGTGCGGTGATCTTGCCGTCCTCGATCAGGTAGGCCTCGCTGGCGGAGAACACGAACTTGCCGTTGGTGATGTCGACCTGGCCGCCACCAAAGTTGACCGCATACAGGCCCTTCTTCACGCTGGCGATGATCTCCTGCGGGTCCTTGTCGCCGCCGAGCATGTAGGTGTTGGTCATGCGCGGCATCGGCAGGGCGGCGTAGCTCTCGCGGCGGGCGTTGCCGGTCACGGGCATCTTCATCAGGCGCGCGTTGAGCGTGTCCTGCATGTAGCCGGTGAGGATGCCGTCTTCGATGAGCGTGTTGCACTGCGTGGGGTTGCCCTCGTCGTCGAGGTTGAGCGAGCCGCGGCGGTTGGCCAGCGTCCCGTCATCCACCACGGTGACGCCCTTGGCCGCCACGCGTTCGCCCATGCGGCCGGAGAACGCCGACGAGCCCTTGCGGTTGAAGTCGCCCTCCAGGCCATGGCCGATTGCTTCGTGCAGCAGCACGCCGGGCCAGCCCGGGCCGAGCACGACGGTCATCGTGCCTGCCGGTGCCGGCTTGGCCTCCAGGTTGACGAGTGCGGAGGAGACCGCCTCATCCACGTATTCGCGCAGCAGGTCGTCGGTGAAGTAGCCGTAGGCATAGCGGCCGCCGCCGCCGGAGCTGCCCATTTCGCGGCGCCCATTTTGTTCTGCGATGACGGTGACGGAGATGCGTACCAGCGGGCGCACATCGGCCGCGATCACGCCGTCGCTGCGTGCGACCAGCATCACGTCGTATTCACCGGCCAGGCCGGCCATGACCTGCACCACGCGCGGGTCCTTGGCGCGGGCGAGCTTTTCGATGCGCTCGAGCAGGGCGACCTTTTCGGTAGCCGTCATCGAATCGAGCGGGTCGTTCGGTGCATACAGCGAATGGCCGCTCGGGCCGCTGACCAGGCTGTTCGCCACCTTCACGCGGCCGGAGCCGGCCTTGCCGATGGTGCGCGTGGCGCCGGCGG
The DNA here is from genome assembly GCF_051783885.1 of Ralstonia sp. 24A2. NCBI lineage: Bacteria > Pseudomonadati > Pseudomonadota > Betaproteobacteria > Burkholderiales > Burkholderiaceae > Ralstonia > Ralstonia sp. 24A2. Next base: position 267,178 of record NZ_JBPVZD010000001.1, read on the forward strand.
CCTGCATCAGCGCGGGCAGGCTGATGTCGTCGGAGTAGGCAAATGCGGTGCGGTCGCCCGAGACGGCGCGCACGCCCACGCCTTGGTCAATGCTGAAACTGCCCGACTTGACGATGCCTTCTTCCAGGCTCCACGCCTCGTTGCGCGTGTACTGGAAGTACAAGTCTGCATAGTCGACGCGGTGCGTGAAGATGTCGGCCAGCGCGCGCTGCAGGTGCGCTTCATCGAGGCCGTACGGATCGAGCAGCACACGGCGCGCGATGGACAGATTCTGGATGGCGATGTCGCCTGCGTTCATAGTGGGTCCTTTGGAATTCGGTTGGGCTACATCACACGGTGTTTCAACGCCGGCAAGTCCTGGCGCACTTGCGCAAGGCGGGCCGGGTCCATGTCGCCGACGACCACGCCTTCGCCTTCAGGCAATGCGGCGATGACTTCGCCCCACGGGTCGACCAACATGGAATGGCCCCACGTGCGGCGGCCGTTTTCGTGGCGCCCGCCCTGTGCGGCGGCGAGCACGTAGCACTGGTTCTCGATCGCGCGGGCGCGCAGCAGGATTTCCCAGTGCGCGGCGCCCGTCACGTAGGTGAAGGCCGCCGGCATCAGAATCAAGTTCAGGTTGCCCTGCGACGACAGCGCACGGTACAGCTCCGGAAAGCGCAGGTCGTAACACACCGACATCCCTACGCGCCCGCATGGCGCATCAAAGGCGATCGGCGTGGCACCGGGTTCGATGGTGCGGGCTTCATCGTAACGCTCTTCGCCGCGCACGAAGTTGAACAGGTGGATCTTGTCGTAGCGCGCCACGCGCAGCCCGGCCGGGTTATAGGCGAGCGACGTGTTGCGCACGCGTTGTTCGTCTTCGCACCACATCGGCAGCGTGCCGCCGACGAGCCACAGCTTGTGGCGGCGCGCGGCATCGGCCAGGAAGGACTGAATCGGGCCATCCTGGTCATCTTCGCGGATGGCGACCTTGTCGCTGTCCTTGCGGCCCATCTTGCAGAAGTACTCAGGCAGCAAGGCCAGTTGCGCGCCCTGGGCAGCGGCCTCGGCGAGCAGCGCATCGGCACGCGCCAGGTTGGCGTCCACCTCGACACTCGTCACCGTCTGGATGGCGGCGACGCGGAAAGGTGCACCAAAGGGCGCACCCGAGAGCACATCCGTGCCGGGTGCGGTGTGGGCGGGAGCAACGGTCGCAGAAGTCATGAGGCCTATTTTGCCGAGGTTTCGGAATGGCTGCCTGCACCGGAGCTGGACGCGATCTTGTCGATCTTCGGTTTGGCCCAGCTTCCTGTGACGTGATATTGCGTGGCGAATGCCTTCGATAACTGGTCACCCAGCACCAACTGGGCCGCTAGCGTGCCCAGCCCGATGGCCGGGTTGATGAACGCTGCGGCCAGCGACGCCGACGTAGCGTCCACCTTGGGCGTGACCTTCACGTGTAGATCCTGCGTTTCATCGAGGATGTTGGCCGAGCCCTGCATCGCCACCTGAAACTGCGGGCCTTTGACCGTGAAATCTTCCGTGCGCGCAACACCGCTGGCAATCGTGCCGGTGGCCGCCACGCTTTCGAACGGCGTGCCGCGGCCGGTGGCGCTGCGCAGGTCGGTGGCGAAGTGCAGCAAGCCCTGCAGGCTCAGCACGCCGACCAGTTTGGCGAGGCCCGGATCCACCGGCAGGAACTGACCGCGCTCCAGGTTCAGCGCCATGCGGCCGTTGAGCGTCGGGTAGTCGATCGACATGGGCGAGCCGCGCCATACCACGCGGCCCTCGAACTTGCCCTTGGCACCGTCGAGCACCTTGGCGAAGCCCATCTTCTCCAGCAACTCGCCCGAGTCACGCAGGTCGAGGTGGAAGTCGAGCAAGGTGCGGCGCTCGGGGTCATCGCCACCGCCGCGCAGACGGCGCGGAATGCGCCACGTGCCTTGTGCGGTGAAGGTGGCGGCAGGTTGTTCGAGCTTGAGCGTCTCCAGCGTCCACACCGGGGTGCCATCGGTGATCTGGCTGCGCGCCTTGATCTCCAGCTTGCCCAACGTCTTGCCGCGCAAGTCGAACTTGTCGGCCACCAGATCGAGCGACGGGATTTCCTGCGAGCTGCGCGCCAGCGATTCGGTCAGCGCGGTCTCTTCCTGCGCATCGGGGATGCTCATGCGCGACAGGCGCATGGTCAGCTCGCCGAAGGGCACGGCGGCGCTCTCCGCGTGCCAGCGCGCGGTGCCCGCGATCTCGCGCGAATCGATGTTCGATTGCCAGTTGGCGCCGTCGCGCGTGGCATCGACACTGACGCTGCTGAAATCACGGCCGAGAATGCGCAGCGTCTGCGCGCGCCCGTTCAGGCGTGTGGGCAGGTAGGCGTTGTGGCTGTTGGCGGCGCTGGCGACAGCGTGTTCGGTAGCGACCTGCGCGGCGCCTTTTTCAGCTGCAGGCGCGGCGAAGACCTGACGCCAGGCGTCGATGTCGAGCCGGTCCAGCATCAGGTTGGCCTGCACACCCTCGGCGGGTTGCGGCACGGGCTGGCGCACGCCGATGCCGCCGCGCAGCACCTCGGTGCCGTTGCCGTTGCTGCGCAGTTCGTAACGAGCGGAGGCGATGTTGCCGATCTGCAGCGTGACTTCGTCGAGTGCGTTGTTGGCTGCCAGCGGCTGCATGTCGAAGCGCACCGGCAGCGGCTGGCCGGCAGCTTTGTTCAACGGCGCGGGCAGGCGCACCGTCATTGGCGTCAGGTCGGATTGCACCTGGATGACGGGGCGATGTTGTTTGACGCTGATGGTGGCGTTGTACGGTGCACTGCCATCCAGCGTGCGGGCAATCGCGGCGATGGGGCTGCCTTCCGGCGTGGTTTCACGCAAGCCCTGGGCCGAGGCGGTGCCAGCGACCTGGATGCGGATCGTGCCGTCAGGCGCGGTGCCGCCGGTCGGGCGAATCTCGCCGCCGGCAAAGCGGGCGCGCAGGTTGTCGAAGCCGATGCCCTTGTGCGTGAAGGTCAGTGCGCCGGTCACGTCGGTCAGTGGCGGCGCCTGCGGGATCAGCGTGACGTCGTTGCGCAGGAAGGTCACGCTGCCCTGGGCGCGGGCTGTGTGCATTTCGTTGAGCGGCAGGTCGAGCTTGAGCGCCAGCGCGGCGTTGCCCTGCGCGCGTGCGTCCTTGGTGAAGTGGCCGATCCAGCCACCAACCGGGCTGGCCTCGATGTACTGCAGGAAGCTTTGCGTGGCGCCGTCGGCACGGCCGTCGATGGTGAGAAGGGGATGGTGGTCGCCCATGTCGGGCAGGCTGCCGCTCACGTCGGTCAAGGTCACGTCACCTGCTTTGGCGCGCGCCACCTTGAACGACATCGACGGCCCGTCGAACACCACGGTGCCTTCGGTGTCGGTGAACGCCGGCCAGCCGGTCGGGTGCGAGGCGTCAGCGGGGGCCGGCTGGTAGGTCACGTCCTTGACCGGTACCTCGACGCGGAACACGCCCTTGTGCGGCGGGCGGTACGGGAAGTCGTACAGGTCGCCGGTCAGGACAAGGGTGACGTCGTTGGCGGTGCCGCCCTGCAGGGCGCCGGCCAGGTACTCGCGCGTGTGCGGCCCGACGGAGAGCGGCAGGTAGCGCGGCACACGTGTGACGGTGGCGCGCTCCAGGGTGCCCTTCAGGTTGATGGTGCCGACATGGCTGGTGTCCGGCGCATGGCGGTAGTTGCCCGCAAACCGGGCCGACAGATCGCCATTGGAGAGCGTCAGGTTGTCGCTGCTGACGATCAGTTCCTGCTTGCGATAGGTCCAGTTGAAGGTGCCTTGCAGGCGGTCCAGCGGCACACGTGCTTCATCGAAGAGGCCGGGCAGGAGCAGGGCGGTATCGGAGGAATCGATGCGCAATGTGCCCTTGTCGTCGGAGAAGACCGCGTTGCCGGAGAGGTTCTCGACGCCGGGCACGGCCGGTTCGGGGTGGTGGCCGGCTGGCACGGCGGGCAGTGCTCCGGGCCCGAAGGACACTTGCCGCAGCGTAGCGCGCCCCGTGAAGTGCACCGGCGCCGGTGTATTTGGCCGCCAGCGGGAGATATCGCGCTGCCAGTTGATGTCGAGATCGTCGATGCGGCCGGCGGGCTGCTTGGCGCGCAGCGGCTCCAGCACCCGGGCGGGCAGCGGCATGGCGGTGGCAATGCTGCGCAGATCGGTCAGATCCAGCGTCGTGGCCTTCACCTGCAGACTGCGCAGCTCGTCGCGCGTATCCATGGCCCAGCCGACGCTTGCGTTGCGCAGCCCGCGTGGCGTGCCGGCCGGGTTGGCAGGGGCTTCGATGCCGGGGCCGGCCAGTTCGGGCGCGGGCGCCGGTTGCGCGGGCGGGTTCAGTGGCTGCCAGAGCAGCGTGTCGATGCGCAGTGTGTGTTCGCCGTTTGCGGTGCGCTGCTGCGTGGCGAGCGCCTGCAGGCTGCGCAACTGGAGCGGGTCGAGGTCCTTGCGGATCTGCAGGTCGAGCTGCTGGCCGGTCAGCCGTGCCTGGCTGCGCGTGAAGACGCCGTCGGCAAACTCCACCGAGCCGTCTGAACTGACGGTGCCGCTCCTGGCGGCTTCCATCACGGGCACATAGCGTTGTACCGCCGCCAGCTGCAGCGTGTCGACCTGCCAGTTGGCCTGTCCGTGCCAGTGGCGCCAATCGCCCGGGCGGGACAGCAGGTCATGGCGGAAATCGGCGCGCAGCTTGATCGGGCCGTTGAAGAGGCTGGGCGAAGTGCCGCTGGCATCCAGCCGGTGGCGGGTCGGGCCGCTGCGCAGTTGAACGTGCACATTGCCTAGCGCCACCTCGGGCAGCTTCTGCTGCTCGTCGAGCCAGCGCACAGCGCCTTCGCGGAAGTCGATGTCACCCTGGGAGAGCAACTGGTCGAAGAAGTTGCTGTCGCCGCCGGTATCGGGCCCCAGCGGCATGCCGGCAACCAGCAGGGCGCCCGCGGGGGTGCGGCGGACCAATACGTCGGCGCGGCGGGCGTGCAGCGCGGCAAACGTGATCTGCATGCGCAGCAGCGAACGCCATGACAGCCTTGCCTGCACATCCTGCACGGCAAAGGTCTGGCGGCCGGCGCTGTCACGGGCCTCGATGCGCTGCGCGCGGAAGGCTGGGTGCCAGCCCTCCCAGTAGGTTTCCAGCGAGCCGATGCCGACGTTGGCGTGCAGTGCGCTCGACGCCTCGCGCTCCATCCATTCGCGCGCCACGCTCACGCGCGGCCACAGGACAAAGCGCACCAGCACCATGCCGACCATGGCCAGGACGACCAGTGCGACCGCCGTTTTCCACAGGATGCGCCACAGCTTGCGCCAGATCGGCGCGCGGATGCAGGCGACAAAACCACCGGCAATCCCGCTCACCAGCCGAGTGATCCATGCCCAGATTGCGCCGGCCGCGCGCAGGCCTGTCCGGCGGGTGGACAGGGTGCTGGCGTGTCCGCCATCGGACTTCGGCGATTCTGGGGGCTGGGGCAGGCGGGGCATGACCGGGATTATCCGATATTCGTGGCGCAGTGCCACATTTGGAGCTGGGTACGGCCCTCGCGGAGTGGCAAGCACGCCCGATGCCCGTGAAAGTGCGTGACCACCGACCGGCCCGCGTGCATTTCAGCGAGAATGGACGTTTCCTTCGCAGCTCCCTTGATGGTTCGCATGACCCGCATGACCGATTCCACCTTGCCTGCCCAGCCGTTCCTGCAAGCTCCGGCCCGCGCGCCGGAAATCGCCACCGCCGCGTTGCCGTATGCGCAGGCCTATTCCCGCTATGTCCAGCGTCTGGCACAGGCGCGTGAGGGCTGGGCCGAGCGCGTGCAAACCGCCGCGGCGGGTCCGGTTGACGTCGCGTGGCTGTCCACGCGCTTTACCGAGCTGTTCGACGCCAAGGCCGTGGAGATCGAGCCCGCACTCAAGCGCGCACTGCGCCTGCTGCGCAACGAGGTATTCGCCACGCTCATCGAGCGCGATCTGTCCGGCGTCGCCACGCTCGACGAAGTGACCGGCAGCATGACGGACCTGGCCGAGTTTGCCGTGCGTGCGGCCATCTCCGTGATCGGTCAGGAACTGCAGGCGCTGCACGGCCAGCCGATCGGGCAGTCCTCAGGCGAGGTGCAGGAGCTGGTGGTGGTCGGCATGGGCAAGCTTGGCGGGCGCGAGTTGAACGTCTCGTCCGACATCGACCTGATCTTTCTCTACGACGACGATGGCGACACGCAAGGCAAAGATGGCCAAGTTCGGCGTCCGCTGTCCAACCACGAGTACTTCACGAAGCTGGGTCGGCGCCTGATCAACACACTGGCCGATGTGACCGAAGACGGCTACGTCTTCCGTGTCGACATGCGCCTGCGCCCGAACGGCGATGCCGGGCCGCTGGCCTGCAGCCTGGGTATGCTGGAGGAGTACTTTGTCGTGCAGGGCCGCGAGTGGGAGCGCTACGCCTGGATCAAGGGCCGCGTCATCACCGACCCGACCAGCCCGCACGCGGCGCGCGTCATCCAGCAACTCGATCGCGTGACCGGGCCGTTCGTGTTCCGGCGCTATCTGGACTACGGCGTGATCGCGGCCATCCGCGCGCTGCATGCGCAGATCCGCGCGGAGGCGGCCAAGCGCAGCAATGGCGCCAACCGGCAGCCCGGCGAAGGTGATGGTCAGCTGCATGCGCGCGCGCCCAATATCAAGCTCGGGCGCGGCGGCATCCGCGAAATCGAGTTCGTTGCGCAGGTGTTTCAGCTGATCCGCGGTGGGCAGGATTTCGGGCTGCGTGTGCGGCCCACGCTGGAGGTGCTGCGCGCCGCCGCCGAGCGCGGCCTGATCGACGACGACGTGGTCGCCCGCCTGACCGAGGCCTACCGCTTCCTGCGTCAGCTTGAACACCGCCTGCAGTACATCGAAGACGCGCAGACGCACAATCTGCCGGGCGCGCCGGAAGACCAGCTGCGCGTGGCGCGCATGATGGGCTTTGCGGACTACGCCGCGCTGGTTACCCAGCTGGAGGCCTATCAGGACGAAGTGGCGCAGCAGTTCGAGCAGACCTTCTCTGACAAACAGGACAGCCAACCGCCGTGCGCCTCCATCTGGCACGCCGATCTGCTTGACGATGAGCGTACCGAGTCCGCCCGCACGCAGCTTGCCGACCTGGGTTATGCCGACGCCGACGGCGTGCTCGAACGTCTGCGCGCGACGCGCAACTCGCCGCGTTACCGCGCGCTGACCGAGGTGAGTCGCCAGCGTTTTGACCTGCTGATCAATCGCGCGCTTGACCACGCTGCGCGGCAGACGGATGCGGACGTCACCATTGCGCGCTTCCTGAATTTCTTCGATGCGATCAGCCGGCGCTCGTCGTATCTCTCGCTGCTGTGCGAATACCCACAGGCGCTGGAGCGCGTGGCCCACACGCTGCACGCTTCGCGCTGGGCGGCGGACTATCTGACGCGCCATCCGCAACTGCTCGACGAACTGCTCGACGTTGAGGCGCTGTCGGCCGACCCGGACTGGCCCGCTTTTCGCGATCGCGTGCGCGAGCGGCTGCGCGCCGCCGAAGACCACGTCGAAATGCAGATGGACATCCTGCGCCAGGAACACCATGCGGAGACGTTCCGCATCCTGTTGCAGGACCTGCAAGGCATGCTCAGCGTTGAGCACATCAGCGACCGGCTCTCCGACCTGGCCGACGCCATGCTGGACCTGACGCTGGAGACCGTGTGGAAGCAGGTGACGACGCGCCATTGCGAGGTGCCGCGCTTTGCCGTGGTGGCCTACGGGCGCCTGGGCGGCAAGGAACTTGGTTATGCGTCAGACCTCGACATCATCTTCCTCTACGACGACGACCACGAGCGTGCGCCCGAGGTGTACGCGTCGTTCGCGCGCAAGCTCATCACCTGGCTGACCAGCCATACCGCCGCCGGCACGCTGTTTGATGTGGACACGCGCCTGCGCCCGAACGGCGCGGCCGGCCTGATGGTTACGCACTTCGAAGCCTTCCGCCGTTACCAGATGCGCGAGGGCGACAACGCCGCCTGGGTGTGGGAACACCAGGCGCTGACGCGCGCGCGCTTCTGTGCGGGCGATGCGGAGATCGGCGCGCGCTTTGAAGCGCTACGCACCGCCGTGCTGCGGCAGGCGCGCGAGGCTGGTCCGCTGCGCGACGAGATCGTGGCGATGCGTGAGCGCGTGCTGGAGGGCCACGCCAATCCCACGGAACTGTTCGACCTCAAGCACGACCGCGGCGGCATGGTCGATATCGAATTCACCGTGCAGTTCCTGGTGCTGCTGCATAGCGCCGCGCATGCTGAGCTGACCCGCAACAAGGGCAACATCGCGCTGTTGCACATGGCGGGCGAGCTGGGGTTGATCGATGCCACGCAGGCAGCACAGGTCGCCGATGCCTACCGCGATTTCCGCGCGCGCCAGCACAAGCTGCGGCTGGATGGGCAATCCGCCGCGCGCGTTCCCGCTGGTACCTGCGCACATGAAGCGGCCCACGTGCGGGCATTGTGGGAGCAGGTGTTCGGCGCGGCGTCCGCACCGTCAGGCTCGCACGCCGGATGAGCGCGCGCCTGCACGCGATGCATACCTGGGCTGCGTGCCTGGGTGTGGCTGCGTTGTCGGCTGCGTTATCGTTCGTACCGTGGTTGCATGCAATTGGGCTGTATCAACGCGATGCCGTGCGCGCGGGCCAGTGGTGGCGCATCGTCACGGCCATGTGGGTGCATCTCGATACCTGGCACTGGCTGGCCGATGCGATGGCCGCGGCGGGGATCATGCTCCTGCTTGCACGTGTCCTGCGGCCGCAGGCCATTGTCGGTGCGCTGGTGGCGTGCGGTGTGCTGGTGCAGATCGCGTTGCTCAGTCAGCCGGGCGTGCAGTGGTACGGCGGGCTGTCGGGCGCGCTGCATGGTCTGGCGGCCTGGGGTGGGCTGCGGTTGTTGCGTTCACCAACGGAAGACACGGACGACCGTTTCTCACGCTGGATCGGCTTGCTGCTGTGCACGGGCGTGCTGGTAAAGGTGTGGTTCGAGCAATCGTGGCTGTCGCCCATCGCTTTTGACCCGCACTGGGGGTTTGGCGTGGTGCGTATCGCGCACGCCTTTGGCGCGGCGAGTGGATTGCTGATCTGGGTATTGGGAGAGTGGCGCGCCCAAGGTAGGAAGCAGGCGCGGGGCTGACCGGCAAGACGCCGGTCGCCCAAGAGAGCGGACACGCCGGCTTGGCGCCAGCGTGTCCGTTTTGCGTTTACGGCAGACGCGAGATGCGACGGTTGCGACCCAAGCCGAATGCGCCACCTGCAAGCAGCAGGCTGGCCAGCCACAGGGGGAGGGCACCGCCACCTCCGCCGCCGCTGCTGGGCGCAGTACCCGAGCCCGTGGTGGTGCCGGTGCCCGAGGTCGCAGCCGCCGTGACTGTCACGGAGGTCGAGCTGGTTGCCGTGCCGCCCACGTTGTTGGTCGCGGTTACCTTGAAGGTGTATGTGCCAGCGGTGCTCGGCGTGAACGTGGCGGTGTAGTTGCCGTTGCTGTCCGGGCCTGCTGCCGTGACGTTCGTGCTTGGGCCGGAAGTTTCCGCCCATTGAACGCTGGAGAGCGTATTGCCGAAGCCTGCGCCAACGTTGGCCGTAAGCGTTACGGCGTTGTTGGCAACGATGGTGCTGGCCGAGCTTGAGACGCTCACCGTCGGGTTGCCGACCGCCAATGCGATGGCTGCGCCTGCATCCAACATGCCTGCCCCACATGCGCCGGCATTCTGTGCGCAGTAGGTTCCCGCCGGGAAGGGGCGTGCCGATTGCGTCAGGATCGCTTTGATGTCGTTCACGCTCAGCGTGGGCTTGTAGGCCAGTAGCAGCGCAGCAACGCCCGCCACATGCGGCGTGGCCATCGAGGTGCCCACTTTGCTCTTGTATGTATTGGTGTCGGTGCCCGGTGTGGTCAAGCCGGCATTGGACAGTGAACGAATCCCGATGCCGCTGCCGGCAATGACCGAGCCGGAGCCGCCGCCCGGCGCACTGAGGGTCGTGCCGGTGCCGACGTTGGCGTAGGTGGCATTGTCGCCGTCGATGGTGTGTGCAGTGACGGCGATCACGCCGTTGCAGTTGGCCGGCGCGCCGATGCTGCGCACACCGTCGTTCCCAGTTGCCACGACGATCGTGGCGCCCCGTGCCCGTGCTGCAGTGATGGTTGCCTGTTCGGCGTTGGAACAGGCCCCGGCACCGCCCAAGCTCATGTTGACCACCTGCGCCATTGGCGTATTGACCGGCAGGGCCGCACCGCCGGCGCCGGGCACGCCGCTCTCACCCGTTACCCAGGCCAGCGCATCCATGATGTCGGACGTGGTGCCGCCGCACTTGCCCAGCGCTCGTGCCATCTGGATGGTCACGTTGGGCGCAATGCCCGCGATGCCGACCGAGTTGTGCTGTGCGACGATCTGGCCCGTCACGAAGGTGCCGTGCCAGCTGCTGTTGGAAGCGGTGCCGCAATAGGTTGGGTAGGCGGAGGCTTCCGAAGCAAGTACCCAGTCGCCAGGGTCTGACGGATTGGGATCGCGACCCGCCGGCGTGTCGAGCGGATCGTTCTCCACAAAGCCCAGTGGCACCGTGTTGTGGCTCGCTGGGTCGGGAGTGGAGTGGTGGGCGTCGTTGCTGACGAAGTCGTAGCCTGAGCGGATGTTGGCGCCAACAAGATCCTCATGATTGGTCAGCAGGCCCGTGTCGATGACGGCCACGTAGACCGAGCTCGCGCCCCTGGTCGAATCCCACGCGGTGGTGACGTTGGCCCCGCCGGCGGCCGGGGTGGCTGGCCCGTTGGCAACCGCGGTGCTCGGCCACAGGTTCCACTGGCTGGCGAACTGCGGGTCATTGGGCACGGCAGCCGGACGCATGATGCGGTCGGGCGAGACGTATTCGAACTGCCCGCTGGCCTCCATACGCTGGGCAACCGTCTGAGCCTCCGCAACCGACATGGCGTTGGGCAGCGTGACGACGTGGGCACCGCCCGACATGGCGCGCTTGTAGGTCACCGGCAGTTGGGCGGCCGCCGACCAACGTTGCACCGTCGCAACGTCTGCGCGAGCAACCGTGCTGCCTGCCGCAACCGATTGCGTCTTCAGCCCGCTGCTCTTCTCCTTCACGATCAGTTGCGTCACCCATTGCAACTGTGGCGCAGGTGCGGCGACCTTGCCCACCGCCAACGCCGGTACAGCGTGATACGACACCAGCCCAAGCGCCACCAGCGCACGGGCGATACCCCCGGGAACCATCGATTTCATTGAAGCAGCCCTGTTTTTTTGTTGTGAATCGCAAAATGCGTCGCAGCATTGTCCAAAAGGATTGAGATGATGTGCTTCACGTGCGATTAGGTGTAAACCCTAATATCTCCCGTCTGTGCAGATATGGCGGTGCAGCACGCAACGGGAATGAGGGAAGACGCGGCCCGAAGGTGGGGGCACCCAAACGAAAACCGCCTCCATGCGGGAGGCGGACAGTGAGTGCGATCAACGTAGCGCCAGGCGCTTACGTGTGCATGCAAGCCCCAGGGCCAGCAGCAGGGCAGCCCCTGTCAGCGGGATGGCTCCGCCACCGCCGCTGCTATTGGGCGTGCTGCCGGTGCTCGTGCCGGTCTCCGTGCCAGATCCCGGTGGCGTGGCGCTTGTGACGGTCACGCTGGCGGTATCGGTGGCCGTAGCGTCGGCATTGTTGGTCAGGGACACGTTAAAGCTGTAGGCGCCTGTGGCAGTCGGCGTGAAGGTGGCTGTGCTGTTGCCGTTGGCGTCCGGGGTGGAGGTGGTCAGGGTGACGGGGTTTCCGCCGGTTTGTGCCCAGACTGGGTTGCCTGCCGTTCTGCCGTAACCGGCGCCGCCCACCGCGGTGAGCGTGACGGAAGCATTGGGCGCCACGGTTGCTGCCGATGGGGCGACATGCACGGTGGGCGTGCCTTGCGCCTGGGCGATGGCTGAGCCAGCGTCCAGCATGCCGGCCCCGCAACTGCCTGCATGCGTGGCGCAGTACGTGCCGGGCGGGAAGGGGCGAGCCGATTGCTTGAGGATCACCGTGATGTTGTCGGGCGTTAGCGCAGGCTGGACCGACAGCATGAGCGCGACCGTGGCAGCCACATGGGGCGTTGCCATCGACGTGCCCATGTCGTTGGTGGTCGTGTCTCCGCTGGGCGAGGCAATGGGTGCCGTCGCGCCGCTGTTGGAGAGCGACACGATGGTGCTGCCCGTGCCCGGGATGACCGTGCCCCTGCCGCCGCCCGGCGCACTGATGGCAGTTTGCGGTCCCACGTTGGCGTACCAGGCGTTGTCACCCTCCCGCGTGTGGGCCGTGACGGCGATGGCGCCGGCGCAGTTGGCGGGGGCATCCACGGGCCCCGACTCATTGCCGGCAGCTACCACGATGGTGACGCCCAGCGCACGAGCTGCATTGATCCGACGCTGTTCCAGTGCGGAGCAGGTTCCCGGGCCACCCAGGCTCATGCTGATGACCTTGGCTGGCGTCGGGTTGTTCACGACGCCCGGGACGGCGCCGCCGGCCAGCCACGTCATCGCATCCATGATGTCTGACGTCACGCCGCCGCACTTGCCCAGCGCCCGCGCCATCTGTACGTGCACGCCGGGTGCGATGCCCGCAATGCCGATGCTGTTGTTGCGTTGCGCCGCAATCTGTCCGGCCACGAAGGTGCCGTGCCAGCTGCTGTTGCTCTGGCTGCCACAGAGCGTGGGGAAGGAGGCGGCATCGCTGGCGCTGATCCAGTCGCCTGGGTCGGACGGGTCGCTATTGCCGGCACTGTTGTTGGCGCCGTTGTTGACGAACCCGCTAGGGATGGCGGTGCCGGTCTTGGGGTCGATGGTGCCCGCCATCGCGCTGCTGCTGACGAAGTTGCGGCCCGTGCCGAAAGTCGTGCCCGCAAAGTCTGCGTGATCCGCGCGGATGCCGGTGTCGACAATCCCGATGCCAACGGTTGGCGTGCCGGTGGTGACATCCCAAGCGGACGTCACGTTGGCACCGCCAGCCACGCCCGCGCCGGGCAGCAGGTTCCATTGCCGGCTGAACAGCGGATCGGTCGCCAGTGCCATCGGCCGCAGGATGCGGTCGGGCGAGACATACTCAAACTGGCCGCTGGCTTCCATGCGCTGCGCGACGGTTTGCGCGTCGTCCAGCGTCAGGATTCTGGGCAGGGTCACCACATGGGCGCCGCCCGACATCGCGCGCTTGTACGTCATCGGCAACTGCGCCGTGGCTGACCAGCGTTGCACGGTGATGGCATCCGCAGGGTTTTCGGCGCCGTTTGCCGACGTGGATTGCAGCTTCAACGCGCCCGCCGTGCCGGCTTTTTCCTTGACGATCAACTGGGTGACCCACTGCAACTGCGTGTTGAACGTGGTCGATTTTTCAGCCGCCAGTGCCGGCGCAGCGTGACACGACAACAGACCGAAGGCCATCAGCGCACGGACCACACCCCCAGGAACCATCATCTTCATCAGAGCGGCCTCTTTTTTGTAAAGAATTGCTGAATTGATGGATGGATTGTCTAAAAGGATTGAGATGGGGTGGTCCGGGTCGAGTTAGGTAAGAACCCTAGCCTGGTGCACGGGTTTGAAGCGAAGGCCCAAAGAAAAACCGCCTCCACGTGGGAGGCGGTCCTGATCGACTTGATTGAGCCGCGGTTACTGTGGCAGCGGGCGCCTGCGTCGGCATGCCAGCCCCAGGGCCAGCAACACCGCCGCGCCCGCCAGCGGGACAGCACCACCGCCACCGCTGCCACCGCTGCTTGACCCACCGGAGCTACCCGAACCCGAGTTCGACGTGCCGCTGCCAATGCCGGCCGGCGTCGTCCGCTGGGCGTAACCCACTGCGCCTGCGGTATCCAGCAGGCCTGCACCGCACACGCCAGTATTGACGGCGCAGTACGTGCCGCTTGGGTGCGGGCGGGCTGTCTGCTGCAAGCCGGCCAAGATCTGCGCGTTCGACAGTAGTGGCTGCACGCTCAGCATCAGTGCGATGGTGCCGGCCACTTCCGGTGTGGAGAAGCTCGTGCCCGCCACGGATTTGACGACGTAGCTGCCGAGGGTCTGCGCACCGTTGTTGGAATCGGCCTGGATGACTGACGTGGTGCCCGTGCAGCCGCTGCTGGTGGCCTGCGAATTGCCACAGCCGCCGCCCGGCGCCGACAGCGCAACCTGCGGACCAACGTTGGCATAGCTGGCGTTTTCACCGCTGTCCACGTGTGCCGTGACGGCGATCGCGCCCGTGCAGTTGGCCGGCGCATCAGCGTTTTGTGCGGCTTCATTGCCCGAGGCAGCCACCACCGTGGTGCCGATTGACGCCAGCCGGTTCACCGCATCCTGCTCGGCGGCCGAGCATGCGCCCGTGCTGCCCAAGCTCACGTTGACCACGCGTGCAGGGTTGGCATTGGTGGGCACGCCCGATACGGCGATGCCGCCGGCCCACAGCATGCCGTCCACCGTATCGGACAGCAGTGCACCGCACTTGCCCGACACGCGCACCGGCACGACCTGGGTGTTCCAGGCCACGCCGGCAATGTCGAGCGTGTTATTGGTGTTGGCCGCCAGCACGCTGCTGACCTCTGTGCCGTGCCAGCTGCTGTTGGCGACGTCGCTGCTGGTGCAACCCGAAATGGTGGAAACCTGCGCCGAGGTCACGCCGTCGCCCAAGTCATGTGCGTCCGTCCCGCGGCCAAACGTGTTGCCCGCGCGGGCAGGGTCAGAGATGAAGTTGTAGCCAGGCAGGATCTTGCCGACCAGGTCCGGGTGATCGGTATAGCCGGTGTCGACCACTGCCACGACGATGTTGCCCGAGCCCTGCGTGATGCTCCATGCCGCAGCCACGTTGATGCCGCCCGGCACGAGTGTCGGCGAGGCAAGGTTGTTCTGCGTGGCGAAGTACGGATCGTTGGGGATGGTGTTGGGCCGCAGGATGCGATCCGGCACCGCATAGGCCACGCGCGCGTCCTGCGCGATCTTGGCGGCGGTGGCTTCAATGCTGGCCGCATCGGTCAGGCCCGTGTGCATGAGCTGCGCATCGGTGGCCAACGTGCGTTTGACTTGCAGCGCGCTGCCGGCCGTCTGCGCGACCGACAGCAGCCGGTTGCTGGATTCAGCGGCGGACAGTGTCTTGCGTGTGCCGCTGGTGTCGTCGCGCCATTTGATGATCAGGTCGCCCGTGTATTGCGGCCGCGCCGTGGCGGCGACCGCGGTGGCTGTGTAACCGCCCATCAGCCAGGCGAGACAGGCAACGCCCGCGCCTGCGCGGAGCCAAGACTTCAACCGGAAAGGGGAAGGGGTCATCAGTGCGCGCTCCATGGCATCTTGTTGTGATGAGAAACGTCGTCAGGAGGTGATCGTTGACACTCCGTTACACATAACCAAAGGTAGCACGCGACCTGCCCGCCTGGGATGGCAGAAACCCGATGGCTTAAGGTGGGGAAAGCTCGCCTGTGTGCTGGGGTCGTAGCAGGATATGCGACCAGCACAAAACACGATGGGCCCAGAATCGGGCCCATGCGTTTTTCACAGTGTGGAGGCCTGATGTGCGCGACGCTGAATCG
This sequence comes from Ralstonia sp. 24A2, assembly GCF_051783885.1. Classification (NCBI taxonomy): domain Bacteria; kingdom Pseudomonadati; phylum Pseudomonadota; class Betaproteobacteria; order Burkholderiales; family Burkholderiaceae; genus Ralstonia; species Ralstonia sp. 24A2. The sequence goes on from NZ_JBPVZD010000001.1 coordinate 282,713, forward strand.
CGCCGGGTCGTGTTCAGCGCTGAATCTTCATCACCCGATCCGGGTCGGCTGAAGCGACACCAGGGGCGGAACGCAAGGCCGCCACTGCACCATCCAGCGTGGCTGCCGCATCGCCCGAGCTGGCGCGTACGACCCAGAACCCCCCCGACATCGGTCGCATCACCGCAAAGGCCAGGCGTGGCGTTGCGCGTGCGCCGGCGGTGTCGAGCACGCCTTGCACAGTGGTGGAAGAGGCGGTCGGTGTGCTCAGGCCGACAATGATGTCGCCCAGGGCGTGCGCGGCCGACACCGAAGCCGGCGGCTGGGTGTTGACGGAGGCGGGGTCCATGGCGGGCGGTTGGCCAGGGTCAATGGCGGGCACCGACTTGCACGCCGTCAGCAGACACAGGCCAAGCGCTGCCACCAGCGCGGGCTTGGCGGACGACAGTAGCGAGCGTGAAGACATGGGGTGGCGGGCAGCCGGTTGGGCCATGGGGTTCTCCTTGAATGCGTTCAACGGTGTTGGCTGGGCGCGGCGCCGGAGCGTTCGCGCGCGCGATGGCGGCGATGCTTCCGGTATAGGCGATCACTGCGCCACGCGCCGCGATTTACGTGCGACAGGCGCCGGTGCCGGTTGGGCGCGGCCGGCGGCCAGCATCTCGTCGGCGTGGCGGCGTGTGGTGTCGGTTAGCGATGCACCGCCCAGCATGCGGGCGATTTCATCCACGCGGCTGGTGGCGTCCAGCACGACGAGGTCTGAACGCGTGCTGCCGGCCACCGTCTGCTTGGCGACCTGGATGTGGTGATTGGCCAGTGCGGCCACCTGCGGCAGGTGGGTCACGCACAACACTTGGCGACGCGTGCCCAGCTCGCGCAGGCGCCGGCCCACCACTTCGGCCACGGCACCGCCGATACCGGAATCGACCTCGTCGAAGATCAGCGTGGGGGTTGGGCTCGCTTCGCTGGCAATCACTGAGATGGCCAGGCTGATCCGCGCCAGTTCGCCGCCAGACGCGACTTTCGCCAATGGGCGAGGCGATACGCCTGCATGCCCGGCGACGAGGAATTCGATTTGCTCCAGCCCTGCCGCACTGCCGTGTTCCAGTGCATGCAGCGCGATGTCGAAGCGCCCGCCGGCCATCGACAGGCCCTGCATGGCGCCGGTCACGGCCTCGGCCAACTCATGTGCGGCCTTGGCGCGGGCACGCGACAGCGCCTGGGCGACCGTCATATAGGCGGCGTGGGTCTGTGCTTCCTGTGCCTGCAGCGCATCCAGGTCGGACGCTGCCTGCAGCGCGGCCAGTTGCGCTTGGCGCTCAGCCAACTCGGCGGGCAGCGTTTCCGGCGCGACGCGGTATTTGCGCGCCATGGTGTGCAGCGCCTGCATGCGGGCGTCGACTTCGGCGAGGCGATCCGGGTCCAGCTCGGCACGGTCGGCATAGCGCGCAAGCGTGTGCACGGCTTCCTGGATCTGCACTTCGGCCGGTTCCAGCGCGGCCAACACGTCGGCCAGCGCAGGGTCGATCTCGGCAAGCTCGCGCAGCGTGTGGAGCGTGGCGCCCAGTTGTACGAGCACGGCGCCTTCCGATTCGGACAGGTCATCGAGCGCCGCGCGCGTGCCTTCGATCAGGCTGGCGGCGTGCGACAGGCGATGGTGCTCGGCTTGAATGTCTTCCCACTCGCCGGGTTGGGGGGCGAGTTTCTGCAACTCGTTCACCTGCCACTCGATGCGTTCGCGTTCAAGCTGCGCTTCGCGCGATTGCTGCTCGGCGGCTTCGCGCAGGCGCACTACGGCGTGCCATTCGCGATAGTGCTCGCCGACCACGCGCACGCTGCCTTCCAGGCCAGCATGCGCGTCGAGCAGGCTGCGCTGGGCGTCCGTTTTCAGCAGCAGTTGATGCGCATGCTGGCCGTGAATGTCGACCAGTTGCTCGCCCACTTCGCGCAGTTGCGCCAGCGTGACGGCCGCGCCGTTGATGAACGCCCTGCTGCGGCCGGCGGCATCGACCGTGCGGCGCAGCAGGATGACGCCCTCGTCATCGTGCAACTCGTGGGCTTCCAGCCAGGCCGCCACATGCGGATGCACGTCGAACTCCGCCGTGATGTCAGCACGCGGCGCGCCTTCGCGCACAACGGCCGCATCGGCGCGTTCGCCCAGCGTGAGCGCCAGCGCGTCGATCAGGATGGACTTGCCGGCGCCCGTCTCGCCCGTGAATACGGTAAAGCCGTCGGCCAGGTCGAGGTCCAGCGCGTGGACGATGACGAAATCGCGGATGGTGAGGCTGCGCAGCATGGTGCGTGGGACGGTGTCTGGGTTACAGCCGGTTGTCTTCGGTCGGGTACTCGTGCCAGTGCAGCTTCTTGCGCAGCGTGGCGTAGTAGTTGTAGCCGACTGGGTGCAGCAGTTGCACGGTGCGCTCCGAGCGGCGCACCACGATGCGGTCGCCCGGCAGCAGGGACGTGAGCGACTGCATGTCGAAGTTGACGCTGGCATCGCGCCCGCTGGTGACCTGGATGACCACCTCCGCATCCTGCGGAATGACGATCGGCCGGTTCGACAGCGAATGCGGTGCGATGGGCACCAGCACTAGCCCCGAGAGCGCCGGATGCAGGATCGGCCCGCCGGCGGACAGCGCATACGCCGTCGACCCGGTGGGCGTGGACACGATCAAGCCGTCCGAACGCTGGTTGTACATAAAGAAGCCATCGACCGACACGGCCAGTTCGACCATGCCCGACGTACCCGAGCGGTTGACTACCACGTCGTTGAAGGCCAGGGCGGAGAAGATGACCTCGTCGTCGCGTACGACCTGTGCCTGCAGCAGCGTGCGGGTCTCGGCTTCGTAGCGGCCCGACAACATGTCGGTCAGCACGGTCTGCACGTCGTCGAACGGGATGTCGGTCATGAAGCCGAGCCGCCCGTGGTTGACGCCAATCACCGGCACGCGGGCGCCGGCCAGGTGGCGGCCGATGCCGAGCAGCGTGCCATCGCCACCGAGCACCACGGCCACATCGGCCTGGCGGGCCATTTCTTCGGGCGGCAGGGCAGGGTAATCCTGCACGCCGATATTGAGCGCGGTTTCGCGCTCGAACACGATGTCATGTCCGCGCGCAGCAATGCACGACGCCAGCTCCATGAGCGGGCCGGCAATGTTGGCGGCCGAATACCGGCCGACCAGTGCGACGGTCTTGAAAGGCGAGGCAGACGAGACGGCGGGAGGTTTCGGGGCCACGGCGGACGGGGGAATCGACATGCGCGCATTACACCATATCGATATGACCCCCGCTACGTTTGACGTTGTTTGGCGAGAAACGCCAGCGTCACCCGTAGATTGGCCCCGATTTTGCGTAAAATCGAAGAACCATGGACAAGCGCGCCACCATCCTCCTCAAGACCCTGATCGAACGGTACATCGCCGAGGGCCAGCCCGTGGGCTCGCGCACCTTGTCGAAGTATTCGGGGCTCGATCTGTCGCCGGCCACCATCCGCAATGTGATGTCTGACCTGGAGGAGATGGGCTTCATCGCCAGCCCGCACACCTCGGCCGGGCGCATTCCGACGCCGCGCGGCTACCGCCTCTTCGTCGACACCATGCTAACGGCCAGCCCGCTGGACGTGCTCGGCGCGCAAGACCGCATGGCGCAGCAGATGGCCGGCGTGATTGCTGAGCAGGTGCGCACGCAACTGGCGTCGCACGGGTCGGAATCGTCGCAGCGGGTGATTGCGGCGGCGGCGCAAACGCTGTCCAACCTGTCGCAGTTTGCCGGCGTGGTGATGACGCCGCGCCGCTCGCACGCGTTCCGGCAGATCGAATTCCTGCGGTTGTCGGAAAACCGCATCCTGCTGATCGTCGTCACGCCCGAGGGCGACGTGCAGAACCGCATCATCCATACCGATACGCCCTACACCCCGTCGCAGTTGGTGGAGGCGGCCAACTACATCAACGCACACTACGGCGGCCTGACCTTCGACGCCGTGCGCGAGCGCCTGCGCGGCGAGTTGTCTGCGTTGCAGGCCGACATGACCACGCTGATGCAGGCGGCGGTGGAGGCGGGCAGCAGCGCGGCATCGGAAGAAGACCCGGTGGTCATCTCTGGCGAGCGCAAGCTGCTGGAGGTGGAAGACCTGTCGTCGTCCATGGACAAGCTGCGGCGCCTCTTTGCCGTGTTCGAGCAGAAGACGGGCCTGCTGCAACTGCTGGACGTATCGAGCCGCGCCGAGGGCGTGCAGATCTTCATCGGTGGCGAAAGCAGCCTCGTGCCGCACGAAGACATGGCCGTCATCACCGCGCCGTACGAGGTCGACGGCAAGATCGTCGGCACGCTCGGCGTGATCGGGCCGATGCGCATGGCCTACGAGCGCGTGATCCCCATCGTGGACATCACCGCCAAGCTGCTGTCCAGCACGCTCAGCCAATATTGATCTACAGGTCGGCTGCATAAGCTCAGCCGATTTTCTTCGACGACAGGCTCCTCTGTCGTCTCACACAATCGACTCCGGCGCATGTGCGCGTTCTTCTTCTGCCGGAGTCCTTCATGGCTGGTTTTTCTCTCCCCCGTTTGCTGGCTGCTGCGTTGTCTGCGGCCGTTTCGCTCGCCTTGCTCGGCACCGCTCCTGCACGCGCGGCTGACCGCGAAGTTGTGATCGCCTATCAGGACATGGTGCTGCCCTGGCGCTACGCCCAGGCTACCGGCGAGGTCGAGCGCGCCACGGGCTACAAGGTGACCTATCGCCAGCTCGCCAGCGGTGCCGATGTGGTGCGCGCCATCGCCTCGGGTTCGGTGCAGATTGGCGAGGCAGGGTCGAGCCCGATTGCGGCGGGTGTGTCGCAGGGCGTGGACCTGTCGTTGTTCTGGATTCTCGACAACATCAACGACGCCGAGGCGCTGGTTGCCCGCAACGGCAGCGGCGTGTCGCGTGTGGCCGATCTGAAGGGCAAGACGCTGGGCGTGCCGTATGTGTCGACCTCGCACTTCCACGCGCTGGTCGCGTTGCAGCAGGCCGGGCTGGAGCCTCGCGACGTGAAGGTGGTCAACCTGCGTCCGCAGGAGCTGTCTGCCGCGTGGGATCGGGGCGACGTGGATGCCGCTTTCATCTGGGACCCTGTGCTCGCCAAGGTGAAGAAGAACGGTACGGTGCTGACCACCTCCGGCAAGATCGCGTCCGCTACCGGCAAGTCGACCTTTGATGGCTTCGTGGCAGACCGCAAGTTTGCACGTGACCACGCGGAGTTCATCGCCAAGTTTGTCGAGGTGCTGGCCAAGGCCGATGCGGCTTACCGCGACAACAAGGCCGCCTGGACGGTGACCTCGCCGCAGGTGGCGGCGGTGGCCAAGACCTCGGGCGCGGCAGCGGCGGATGTGCCGGCTAGCCTCGCGCTGTATGCCTTCCCGGATGCGGCGGAGCAGGCCTCCAAGCGCTGGCTGGGCGGCGGTGCGCAGTCGGGTGCGGCGCAATCGCTGTTGGCGACCGCGCAGTTCCTGAAGACGCAGGGCACGATCCAGGCAGTGCTGCCGGACTACGGCGCGACCATTGATTCGCGCTTCGTGCAGCGTGTGGCCAGTGGCGCCAAGGCCGTGGCAACCGCATCGCGATGAGCCGAATTGATGTCCGTGGCCTGCGCGTCGACTACACCGACGCGCATGGCCGTACGACGCAAGCGCTGGGCGGTGTCGATTTGGCAATCGAGCCGGGCGAGTTTGTGGTTGCGCTCGGCGCCTCGGGTTGCGGCAAGACCACGCTGCTGAACTGCCTGGCGGGTTTTGTCGCGCCAACGGCGGGGCGCATCCTGCTCGATGGGCGCGAGGTGGAAGGTCCCAGTGCCGAGCGTGGCGTGGTGTTTCAGCGCTATGGCTTGATGCCGTGGCTGAACGTGCGCGACAACGTGGCACTCGGCTTGAAGCTGCGCGGCCTGGACCGCAAGACGCGCCACGCACGGGCGCTTGAACTGCTGCGATTGGTCGGTCTGGAGGCACATGCCACCTCGCCCGTGTACGCCCTGTCAGGCGGCATGCAGCAGCGCGTCGGCATTGCCCGTGCGCTGGCGACCGAGCCGCGCGTGCTGTTGATGGACGAGCCGATGGGTGCGCTCGACGCCTTCACGCGCGAGACTATGCAGACGCTGGTGCTGGATGTGTGGCAACGCACGGGCACCACCGTGTTCTTCATCACACACGACGTGGAAGAGGCACTGTTCCTGGCGACACGGCTGGTGGTGATGTCGCCATCGCCGGGGCGGATCGTGCAGACATTCGATTTGCCGTTCTCGCGACAGGCGCTGGCGGGCGCAGATGCACGGGCCGTGAAGTCGTCGCCGGAATTCATTGCGTGGCGTGAGCGTGTGCTGGCGCTGATCCACCGCGCACCCGAGGAGTTGGCCGCATGAGCGCGATCGAAACGGCAGTCTTCAAAGGCGTTCCCGTTGAAACGGCGGCGCCTTCCGTTCAGCCGCCACGCAAGCTGCGCGGCTACCGATTGCCAGGCGAGGGTAGCGCGCTGGGGTTGAGCCTGCTTTCGGTGGGTGTGTTGCTGCTGCTGTGGTGGGCGGCCACGACCTTCCATTGGGTGCCACCGTTGTTTTTGCCGTCGCCGCAGGCTGTCGGCCACGCCTTCCTCGATGCCTGGCGTGGTGATATTCAGGGCGGTCAGCCGCTGGCCGCCCATCTGGGCTGGAGCGCATTGCGCGTGTTCGGCGCATTTGCGTTGGCGGCTGTCACCGCCGTGCCGATCGGCCTGGCGATGGGCGTATCGCGCACTGCTCGCGGGCTGCTCGATCCACCCATTGAGTTCTACCGCCCGCTGCCGCCGCTGGCGTATCTGCCGCTCGTGGTCATCTGGCTGGGTATTGATGAGCGCGCCAAGATCGTCGTCATCTACCTCGCGTGCTTTGCACCGATTGCGATGGCCGCGCGCGCCGGCGTGCGCAGCGCCACGCGCGAGCAGATCAACGCCGCCTATGCGCTGGGTGCGAGTTTCACGCAGGTCGTGCGGCACGTGATCCTGCCGGCGGCACTGCCGGAAATCCTCACCGGCTTGCGTATCGCCATCGGCTTCGGCTGGACCACGCTGGTGGCTGCAGAGATGGTGGCAGCCACGGTCGGCCTCGGGCAGATGGTGCTCAATGCGTCGAGCTTTCTGCGTACCGATCTGGTGGTGATGGGCATCGTGCTGATCGGCGCGATTGCCTGGGCGTTCGATCTGGCCATGCGCGCCATCGAAGCGCGCGCGGTGCCCTGGAAGGGGCGTGCCTGACGTCTTGCTTGCGCGTCGTTTCGGCACGGGCGGTGTTACCAAACCTTAATTGAGTCTCACCCGGGTGGGCGCTAAGCTGCGCGGCGTTCCCTCCGGAGAAGACGAGATGACGCCCGATCGCGATGCCCTGAGTGGCGCGCAACTTGAACAACTGCTCGACCGCCTGGAAGCCGACCTGGAAGAAAGCGATTCCAGCGAAGCGGCCGACCTGCTGGCGCGCCTGCGCGCCAAGCCCTTGCGGGCTGACACGCTCGACGCGATCGACCGCCTGCACACGCTGTGGATGCGTGCGGGCGATACGCCTGCGGCGCGCGCGGTGGTCGACGGCGATGGTGCCGCCGTACTGGCCGCCGCGCCCGCAGACGCCCAGACCGGCGTGCAGATGCAGCTCGCGTTGTACCGCCTGCAAATGGCCAGCTACCTGCGCGACGAAGCGGCCGCCCTGCAGGCGCTGGCCGAGATGCACACCATCGTCCGCGAGCGGCCCGATCTGGACGCCGATGCGTATCGCCAATTGCGCGTGTTCGATCAACTCGAATACGCCGCGTTTGCGGTCGCGCTGTCGACCATCGAACTGCGTGAGGCCATCGATCAGGCCATTCCAGACCGGGCAGCGTTCCGCGCGTGGGATACGGCCGACCATCACCGCCGCCGGGCCTGGGCGTATTCCCGGAGCGAGCAGCCTGCCGAGGCACGCGCCGCGGCCGAAGCCAGCATCGCCGCGCTGCAGACCGCCGCCCCGGATCAGGACGTCGACGAAAACGATTGGCTGCGGCTGGGCGATGCGCTGATCGAGATCGTGCCGGACCACCTGGCCGCCTTCGTGCAACCGGTGACCGCGCTCACCGCCGACTGGTCACTGCCGCGCCGCCGTGAGGCGGAGGTTCGCCTGGCCCGCCTGGGTGCGCGTGCCAAGTGCAAGCAAGGCGATCTGGCCGGCGCGCTGCAGGCCTGTGCCGCCGCGCGCTACAGCCTGTCGTCCGACGGCAGCGACGACTTTATCGAATACGAACTCGAATGGCTGATCGAGGCCGGCCGCTTTGACGAGGCCGGACAGCGTGCTTTCTTCCACATCTACCAGGTGGAAACCGGCATGTGGGAAGGCCTGCCGCCCATCGTGAGCGCGCGCCTGGCTGATCCGGCAGACACCTCGGTCTGGTGGGCGCTGTGCATCTTGCGTGCCTGTCATCTGGACGAGACCTTCGAGCGCTTCGTGCAACTGGCGCAAGGGCGCGGCCCGGCGCTGCACGAACGCTCCGACGTGCACCGCGCGCTGTTTGCCGCGCTGGCTGGCAAAGATGCGGAAGACGCGTTGCCCGAGGTCGTGGTTGCGGCCCACGCGCTGGCCGAAGCCCGCGCCCCCAAGCACCCGTGGACCACGCGCCTGATGGCGGTGCGCAACGGCATGGCTGGGCGCATCGACCCGACCACCGAAGCGGCCCAGCTGCTGGCCGCTACGCATGAGACCGAGATGGAGGACAACCGCACGGCGTACTCCCTCTTCCATGCGCGCGCCCGCTCGCTGGGGTTGCTGGAAACGCTCCGGCTGCCGGCGCCGGCGGTGCCCAGCGGCCTGTGGGGCTACGCCTTTGCCGTGACCATCGACAACGAATACGAAGAGCAACTTGACGACCTGCCGGCCAATCAGCAGGACGAGGCGCGGACGCTGTACCGCAAGCTGCTGTGCTCGGTCTACGAGCAGGCGCAGGCTCGCATGGAGCACTACTTCGCGACCGGGACCGGGCATCCGTACGATGCGTGCGCGCACCTGTACTCGATGCTCTGCAACAACCTCGCGATTCAGTATCGCTACTACGAAAGCCGGTACGACGACGCCGTCGAACTGCATCGACGCGGTATCGCTGCCAGCCCGTTTGCTGAGCACTACGACGGCATCCTGCGCTCCCGTATCGAGCAGGAAGACCATGCCGGCGTGTTGGATGCCGCCGAGGCGCTCTGGAATTTCTCAGCCGACTACGGCTACAGCCGGCACGAACCGAATGACTACGTGGGCGACGTGGCACGTGCCCTGCTGACGCTGGAACGACCGCACGAAATCTCGATCTGGCTGGAGCGACTGGTGCACTGGCAGCAGGAGAACGGCGAGAAGGAAGACGCCCTGACATCCGGTGCGCTGGGCGGGCGCCTGCGCGTGCTGCTCTACATGGGGCAGGCCCTGGAGGAAGAGGCAACGACCTACTGGAACCGGCTGGAGCCGCAGGTGCGTGCCTGCGACGACTACTGGGCATTGGCCAAGGCCGCCGAAGTCATGGGTGTGCTGGAGCGCTTTGATGAAGCCGCTGCCCTGTGCCAGCGCTCGATGGACTGCAACCCGCGCGACGATGCCTCCTCCCGCCAGGACTACGAGGCCATGAAGACGCGCCAGGCCTCGTACAAGCGCGGCGGCAATGGCGCCGCGACCGGCAAGTCGTGGTGGCAAATCTGGAAATGAGTCGCACCGCCCGGACGACCGGCTACGCCCCGCGCAACGCACTCAACGCCGATCGGCTGAAGGCGGGCATTGCCGCGCGCAGCGAAGCGCGCGGTGATGCCGCGCCGGTACGTGCCTGGCTGCTGAATCATTTCTATCGCCACCTGGTGGCCAACTTCGAGCCGGCGCGCCCGATTGCCTCGCTGGACGAAGCGCGCAAGGCGCTGGGCGCCGCCACGCTGCCCGAATGGGTGGCGGCACGCTTTACCGCTACCAAAGCCGCCCCCGGTGCCGACGCCGCCGCGCTTGCACCGGTGGTGTGGATCGACCCCGTCGAACCTCAATTGCTGGCGCTGGAGCAGAAGCTGCTGGAGTTCCTGACCTCGCGCCGGGGCACGGCGCTGGAGGGCAAGCTCGACCGCGTCAACTGCCCGCAGGCCCTGGCGCAATGGGAGCGCGAGCACGCCGAGATGGCCGCGCGCATCGAACGCGGCTGGCGCGAGAGCCAGCCCGATGCATTGCTCGCGCTGCTGACCACCCCCAACGGCAGCTTTGTCGAGTTCCGGCATGACAGCACCTTGCTGCGTGCCGAGATGGCCTTCGAGAGCTATGTCATGCGCCATTGCCTCGGCCAGTTCGCCGATCGCCGCGCACTGTCCGGTGGCTACGGCGAGCGCTATGCCGAAGCCATCGAACATCAACGCCTGCGCCTGCTGAGCTTTCGTGATGCCGGCGGGCAACCGCACATCACCATCAGCCTGATCGTCGGGGCGGATGGCGCGCTGACGGTCGAGCAGGTCAAGGGCAAGCAGAACCGCCCGCCAATCGACCGCTATGTCGGCGATGTGCTGGCCTGCCTCAACGCGTTGGCACCCGGTGGTGACACGCCGGCAGACTGCATTGCCATCGGCCTGGTGCGCACGCCTGTCGGCTGGCAGCGGATTGAGGATGTGACCGATGCTGCCACGCAGACGCAACTGGTGGCGCACCATCCGCAGTTGTTCCCGCGCCTGCGCGCGCCGACGCCCATGGTGGAGTGGCTGATTGCGGCACGCCAACCGGCGTTGCTTGCCGAGCACCCGCCGCGTGCGGCGTCTGTTGCCTACGCCACGCGCCAGGCGCGCGCCAAGCGGGGGGCGGGCATGCGATCGCCCAGTCCCGACAGTCCCGACGCGGGTTTCGTGACGGAAGACGTGCCGTGGCCCGACATGTCCGCACGGGAAGCGGAAGCGCTGGCCACGCAAGCTGGCGCACGCCACGGATAAGCGAGTACATCCATGCCCACCTGGCTCAAGATTCTGTTGGCGGCGTATGTGTTGTGGCGGGTGGTCAAGCACTTCCGGCCAGCCAAGCGCGCCGCCTTCACGCCGCGCAAGCACTGGGCGCTGGCTTTGGCACAACCCATGTTGGAAACCACGGGCCTGACGGGCTTCATGAGCCCCGTCACGACTGAGCTCAATGAAGAGACGCGCAAGCTGTTTCGCGCACCGTTGTTGCACCAGATGGAACTGCGCCCCACCACATCTGATGACGAGGTGAGGGCACATCTTTCACGGGTGCTGGAAGCCCAATGGTTTCGCGCTGATCTGCATGCACTGCAGCCCACGGATGACCCACGCGCAGCGCTGGCGTTTGCCTGCGTGCGCATGGCGTTCCTGGCGCGCAACGCCATGCTGATGGGGTGGGTCGATCCGATGGTGGCGTGGCGGGTGCTGCTGCTCAATGCGCAGCGTGCACAGGATTGTTTTGCGAGTTGGGAAGACTTCGGCCACGCCTTCATTGCCGGGCGGCGGCAGTGGGTGGCCGCGTTTCGCGCCGATCCGCTGGGCAGTGGCTTTGATGCATCGCACGTGCGCCAATTGCTTGGTCTCGACGGCGCATGGGCAGGGTTGCCTTGGCCCGGTGAACCCGCGCTGAGTCCCAGCGCAGCGCAAACTGCCGCCTAGAAACTCCCCGTGAACTGATAGCGCCCGCCCGGGTGCCACATGGTCGCCACCGAGGCGACCTGGCCCTGGGAGAGCGTCTTCCGACGCAGCATCAGGCACGGCTCGCGCACATCCATGTGCAGCATCTCGGCGATCTCGCGCGGGGGAAGGCGGGCCTCGATGCCGTAGTCCACACCCTGCAGCGGGGCGGCACGCATCAGGTAGGCATTCGGCGTGGTTTGCGTGAAATCCTGTTCCATGTACTCGGGTGCGAGCGCGGCATTCACCCAGCGGTCTTCCGCCTGGATCGGCAGGTCATTCTCGAAATGCACGATCAACGAGTGGAATAGCAGGTACCCCGTTGACACCCCGAATGCCGCTGCCAGTGCCTCATTGGCGCGTGCGCGTTCGAGCTTGTGCAGCTCGGCGCGGTGCTGGTGGCCGCGTGCGGCAATTTCCTCGGCGATGTTGCGGATCGCCACCAGCGTCGCCTGGTACTTCTGCTGTGCGACGAACGTCCCCAGCCCCTGCACACGCGTGAGGATCTGCTCGGCGGTCAGTTCGCGCAGCGCGCGGTTGACCGTCATGCGCGAGACGCTGAAGGTCTGCGCCAGCGTCGTTTCCCCCGGAATCATTTCGCCCTCCTGCCATTCGCCGCTGCGGATGCGCGTGAGGATGTCTTCCTTGATGCGCTGGAAGGCGGGGGTGCTGGCGGACTGATCTTGTGACATGGAGTCGACTTTTTGTGCGGTCTGGCGGCCGATGTGATGTGCGGATGCCAGCCATCATCAGGGTTTGCTCTTAGCTTGTAAAGTTTTCTTGCCTAAGTTGTATATACAACATAAGATGCTCAGCACACCCAAGGAGTTCGCAGGAGACCTCACATGAATGCCCCGACCAACGCCGCCCACCTGACCAACGACCCGCGTTACGACGCATCGCGCGAGATCCGTGCACCGCGCGGCACCGAGCTGCACTGCAAGAGCTGGCTGACCGAAGCCGCCTACCGCATGCTGCAGAACAACCTCGACCCGGACGTGGCCGAGAACCCCAAGCACCTGGTTGTCTACGGCGGCATCGGCCGTGCAGCGCGCGATTGGGCCTGCTACGACAAGATCCTGGAAACGCTGCGCGAGCTGAACGACGATGAGTCGCTGCTGGTGCAATCCGGCAAGCCGGTCGGCGTGTTCAAGACGCACCCGGATGCGCCGCGCGTGCTGATCGCCAACTCCAACCTCGTGCCGAAGTGGGCGAACTGGGAGCACTTCAACGAACTGGACCGCAAGGGCCTGTTCATGTACGGCCAGATGACGGCTGGCAGCTGGATCTACATCGGCAGCCAGGGCATCGTGCAAGGCACGTATGAGACGTTTGCCGAAGCCGGCCGCCAACATTACGACGGCAAGCTGGCTGGCAAGTGGATCCTGACCGCTGGCCTGGGTGGCATGGGCGGCGCGCAGCCGCTGGCCGCCACGCTGGCCGGTGCCGTGTCGCTGAACATCGAGTGCCAGCAGTCGAGCATCGACTTCCGCCTGCGTACGCGCTACCTCGACAAGCAGGCCAAGGACATCGACGATGCATTCAACCTGATTCGCCACCATTGCGAGCGCGGCGAGGCCGTTTCCATCGGCCTGCTGGGCAATGCAGCGGAAATCTTGCCGGAGCTGGTCAAGCGTGCCCGCGCCGGCGGCCTGAAGCCGGATCTGGTGACCGACCAGACCTCGGCCCATGATCTGGTCAACGGCTACCTGCCGGCTGGCTGGACGGTCGAGCAATGGCGTGCTGCGCAACGCGATCCGTCGCAGCACGCTCGCCTGACCGACGAGGCCGCCAAGTCGTGCGCCGTGCACGTGCAGGCCATGCTCGACTTCCAGGCCATGGGCATCCCGACCGTCGACTACGGCAACAACATCCGCCAGGTCGCGTTCGACCAGGGCGTGAAGAACGCCTTCGACTTCCCGGGCTTCGTTCCGGCCTACATCCGTCCGCTGTTCTGCGAGGGCAAGGGCCCGTTCCGCTGGGTGGCGCTGTCGGGCGATCCGGAAGACATCTACAAGACCGACGCCAAGATCAAGGAGCTCTTCCCGCACAACACGCACGTGCACCGCTGGCTCGACATGGCGCGTGACCGCATCGCCTTCCAGGGCCTGCCGGCACGTATCTGTTGGCTTGGCCTGGGCGAGCGTCACCTGGCTGGCCTGGCCTTCAACGAGATGGTCAAGAACGGCGAGCTGAAGGCTCCGATCGTGATCGGTCGTGATCACCTCGACACCGGCTCCGTCGCCAGCCCGAACCGTGAAACCGAATCGATGCGCGACGGCACCGACGCCGTGTCGGACTGGCCGCTGCTCAATGCGCTGCTCAACACCGCAGGCGGCGCGACCTGGGTGTCGCTGCACCACGGTGGTGGTGTCGGCATGGGCTACTCGCAGCACTCGGGCGTGGTGATCGTGGCGGACGGCACCGATGCTGCGGCCAAGCGCCTCGGCCGTGTGCTCGTCAACGACTGCGGCTCGGGCGTCATGCGCCATGCCGATGCCGGCTACGAGAGCGCTGTCGAGTGCGCCAAGCGCAACGGTTTGAACCTGCCGATGATCGGCTAAGCCCTGACCTGATTCAGGCATCCCCGCGCGGGCGGGGACTTTGATACGACTAGACGATGTGCCCCTGCGATGTACTCCTTTTCATGCAGGGGCGACAATGAAACATCCAATCGCTTTGACCATGAACACCATGACCACGCCCTCCATCCTGACGCTGCAACCCGGCGCCATGACCTTCGCTGACCTGCGCCGCGTGTGGCTCGCGCCCACGCTCGTTGCGCTGTCGGGTGATTGCGCTGCCGCCATCGAGGCATCGGCTGCCACCGTGCAGGCCATCGTCGCCAAGGGTGATCCTGCTTACGGCATCAACACCGGGTTCGGTCTGCTGGCCAAGACGCAGATCCCCACGCACGAGCTGGAGCGCCTGCAACGCAACCTGATCCTGTCGCACGCCGTCGGCACGGGTGAAGACGTGAGCGACCGCGTTGCGCGCCTCGTGCTGCTGATGAAGGCCGCGAGCCTCGCACGCGGTTACTCGGGCGTGCGCCGTGTCGTGATCGACACGCTGCTCGCGCTGCTGAACGCGGGCATCACACCGTGCATTCCGTCCAAGGGTTCGGTGGGCGCTTCGGGCGACCTGGCACCGCTGGCGCACATGACGCTGGCCCTGCTGGGCGAGGGTGACGTGCGCGTCAACGGTGTGCGCACTCCGGCGCGCGCAGCGCTGGCCGCCGCCGGTATCGAGCCGATCGCACTGGCCGCCAAGGAAGGACTGGCACTCATCAACGGCACGCAAGTGTCGACCGCGCTGGCATTGAACGGCCTGTTCCTGGCCGAGCGCCTGCTGCAGGCCGCCACCGTGGTCGGCGCGCTGTCGGTGGATGCCGCCAAGGGCAGCGATGCCCCGTTTGATCCGCGCGTGCACGCCGTGCGCGGCCAGGCCGGGCAGATCGCCACCGCCGCCGTGTACCGCAACCTGCTGACCGGCAGCGCCATCCGCAAGTCGCACCTCGTGGGCGACAAGCGCGTGCAAGACCCGTACAGCCTGCGTTGCCAGCCGCAAGTCATGGGTGCGTGCTTCGATCTGATCCGTCAGGCTGGCGCCACGCTGCTCACCGAAGCCAACGCCGTGACCGACAACCCGCTGGTCTACGCCGAAGCCGGCGAAGTGATCTCGGGCGGCAACTTCCACGCCGAACCGGTAGCGTTCGCTGCCGACATGCTGGCGCTGGCCATCGCCGAAATCGGTGCACTGTCGGAACGCCGCATTGCGCTGCTGATCGACTCCACGTTGTCGGGCCTGCCGCCGTTCCTGGTCGAGCAACCGGGCCTGAACTCGGGCTTCATGATTGCGCACGTGACGGCCGCTGCCCTGGCGTCGGAAAACAAGACCTTCGCCCACCCGGCCAGCGTCGACAGCCTGCCGACCTCCGCCAACCAGGAAGACCACGTCAGCATGGCAACCTTCGCCGGCCGCCGCTTGCAGGACATGGCGGACAACACCGCCACCATCGTCGGCATCGAGGCGCTGGCGGCAGCGCAAGGCGTGGATTTCCACAAGCCGCTGGCGACGTCCGACACGCTGCAGAACGCACATGGCTGCATCCGCTCGCGCGTGGCGTACTACGGTGAAGACCGCCTCTTCGCACCGGACATCGAAGCGGCCCGCCGCCTCGTGCTCGACGGCGACCTGGGCGATTCGTGCCGCGCGCACGTTGGTGCACTCTCACTCGTCTGATCATGCTCGCCCAAGCCGACCCCAACGTCTGGCAAGGCCGCGTCGATGCGGAGGAGGGCCCCCTGGGCCTGCGTTGGCACCAGACGGTCCATCGCATCGATGCCGCAGATGACGCTGCGCCGCTGGCCAATACCGTTGCGCTGACCGGTTTCGCGTGCGACGCCGGTGTCGCGCGCAACCACGGGCGTACCGGCGCGCAAGCCGGCCCGAACGCCATCCGCAAGATGCTCGCGAACCTGCCCGCGCGGGCCGGCCGCGTGGTCGTCGATGCGGGCGATGTGACGTGTCAGGGCGATGCACTTGAGGCTGCACAGAGCGAACTGTCCGGCGTGCTGCACGATCTGCTTGATCGCGGCGCATTCCCCATCGCACTCGGTGGTGGGCATGAGATTGCGTGGGCGTCGTTCGGTGGCTTGGCGCGGCATCTGGCGGGCAAGTCGGAGCAGGCGCCGCGCATCGGCATCCTCAACCTCGACGCGCATTTCGACTTGCGAGCCGGCGAGCGCGGCAGCTCCGGCACGCCGTTCCGCCAGATCGCCGAAGATTGCGCACGGCGAGGCTGGCCGTTCCACTATGCCTGCCTGGGCGTGAGCACCTACGCCAACACCGAAGCACTGTTCGCGCGTGCCCGCCAGCTCGGCGTGCGCTGGATGCACGACGACGAGATGGACATCATGCAGCTCGCCCACGTGCTGCAGGTGGTGGAGGTGTTCTTGAGTCAAGTCGATCACGTCTACTTGACGATGTGCCTCGACGTGCTGCCGGCTGGCATCGCCCCTGGCGTGAGCGCACCGTCTGCACGCGGCGTGTCGATGGACGTGATCGAGCCCATCGTCGATCGCGTGGTCAGCTCGGGCAAGCTGCGACTGGCGGATGTGGCGGAGCTCAATCCGTCGCTCGACATTGATAACCACACGGCACGTGTCGCGGCCCGCCTCGTTGCGCGCGTGGCCGATGGCATTGGCCTGCAAGGAACCGCTCATGGCTGATCAAGCCAATCTGCACTGGGACGCGCTCTGGACCAACGTCCACCTAGCCACGCTGGCGGCCGATGCCGACGGCTACGGTGAAATCCGAGATGGCGCTATCGCCGTTAAGGACGGCCGCATCGCGTGGCTAGGCGCACGTGCCGACCTGCCCGCCAACGCCCGCGCCACGCACGAACACGATGGCGGCGGCGCATGGCTCACGCCCGGCCTGATCGACTGCCACACGCATCTCGTCTACGCCGGTAACCGCAGCAATGAATTCGAGGCGCGCCTGAACGGTGTGCCGTACGAAGAGATCGCGCGGGCGGGCGGCGGCATCCTCTCCACCGTGCGCGCCACGCGTGCGGCAAGCGTTGACGCGCTCGCCGAAGCTAGCTTGCCGCGCCTGAACGCGCTGCGCGCCGAAGGTGTCACCACCGTCGAGATCAAATCCGGCTACGGCCTGAACCTGGAAACCGAGCGCCGCATGCTGCGCGTCGCGCGCCGCTTCGGCCAGACGTTGCCGGTGCGTGTGCGCACGACATTCCTTGGCGCACACGCCGTGCCGCCCGAATTCGCTGGCCGCGCCGATGACTACATCGATCACCTCTGCGTCGACGTGCTGCCCGCACTGGCCGCCGAGGGGCTCGTCGACGCCGTCGACGCGTTCTGCGAAACCATCGGCTTCTCACCCGCGCAGACGGCGCGCATGTTCGACGCTGCGCAGCGCCTTGGCTTGCCGGTCAAGCTGCATGCGGAACAGCTCTCCGATCAGGGCGGGGCGGCGCTGGTAGCGCGCTACGGCGGACTGTCTGCGGACCATCTCGAATGTCTGACCGGCGCCGGCATTGCTGCCATGGCCCAGGCGGGTACCGTGGCTGTGCTGCTGCCGGGCGCGTTCTATTGCCTGCGCGAAACCCGCCTGCCGCCGATGGCCGCGCTGCGCGAAGCCGGTGTGCCGATGGCGGTTTCGACCGACTGCAACCCCGGCACTTCGCCGCTGTCGTCGTTGCTGCTGGCGATGAACATGGCCTGTACGCTGTTCCGCCTGACGCCGTTGGAGGCGCTGACGGGCGCCACGCGACACGCCGCCGCCGCACTCGGCTTGGCTGGTACCTGCGGTGTGCTTGCCCCGGGCTGCACGGCTGATTTTGCGCTGTGGCGCATCGACCGGCCCGCAGACTTGGCCTATGCGATGGGTCTCAACCCATGCGTGGGCCTGGTCAAGGATGGGGTGGTGGTATAGCGGCAGGTCGGCTCAATGCTGTGCAAATCGGCACAGCATTGAATTGCTCAGCTACCGCTACCGTTCAACGACGGGTCGCCTGCGGAGCGGAGCCACGCAGGTCGCTGGGTTTCTTCTTCAACTTCTCCTGTTCCGCGATTCCGCTGCGGACCCGGACGAGTGCCGCATTGACGTCTGCATCCGGCTTTGTCAACGCAGCGTCAACTTGCTGGTATTTCACCAGCGCTGCATCGAGGCGGCCACTGACCTCATCGCACACGGCAAGGTTGTATTGAAGCGCAAAGCTGGATGGGTTGGCGCGGGCAAGGTCTGCCCACTGCGTGCATGCACGATCAAACCTTCCCGCATTCGCAAATTCCAAGCTTCCCTTGAAGATCTCGACAGACTGCGGGTTGATGCTGTCCGTGCTGCTCTGGAACTTCACCAGGATATTCCTTTCGTATGGCGCCACATCTTCTCGGGCCTGCTGAAAGGCATTCGCTGCGGCTTTGGTCACCAGAACCTGTTCAGGGTCGTCGGTAGCCTGATCTTCACACCGATAGGAACTCGCCAAACCTACCTTGGTTTCGCTGTAGACAACGGTGCCGCGAGCCACTTCAACGAGTCGCGGGGTCAGTTCGAATCTCGCGGTTTTCGTCGTGCAGCGAACCTGCGTTGTGTAGCACTTTCTGTCCTTTGGACAGACGGATCGGGGCTCGGTGGAGTACTGATACGCGATCGGAGAAATGATGGCCGAGCCGCTATACAGCGCTTCAGCGCCGGTGAGGCGTCCGATCTTCGAGGCCGTACGAGGGTCCGCCAGCCCGCTGTGCTGCAGCGCGAGTTCTCCGATCACGTTCAGCAGTTGTGACCGATCAACGATCGTGAAGTAAGGTTTTTGCTCGTACCGTACCGAAGCCAGCATGCTTTCGAAGTCGATGGTGGCCTTCGGGCCGCCATCGCCGTCAAACGGCAGTACCGCAACGCGGCGATATTTTGCTGCATCGGTTTTCGCAGCAAACTGCATCGACACCGGGGCCGTATTGCTTGCACATCCGAGCAGCACCAGCGATGCAATCAGCAGCGCTGCACAGGTACGGTATGTCGACTGTGGAAGCAGTCGAACTGTTCTTGTCACTCCCATCACTCACCTTATTCTTGTTTGTTGAACGCTAGGCTGCCGTCATCGAGTGGCGAGTGTAGCCGACGCAGTTGCGCGTATTTGGCCAATCGGGTGTTGTGCGTTGCCCAGCAAGCGGCACGCAATACTCCCGCTCGTATAATCAGCCGGGTCTATCGCGAACCCGCGTCCCATGCCCTTCTTGCCCGAACCCCTGTTCCAGCACGGCCAGCCCGATCGCACGGCGATCCTGCTGGTCAACCTTGGCACGCCGGACGGCACCTCGCCGCGCGAGGTCGGCCGCTACCTGCGCCAGTTCCTGTCCGACCCGCGCGTGGTGGAGATTCCGCGCGCCGCGTGGTGGTTCATCCTCAACGTGCTGATCCTGCCGCTGCGCTCGCGGGCGTCGGCGCACAAGTACGAAAGCATCTGGTTGCGCGAGGCGAACATGACGGGCTCGCCGCTGCTCGTCTACAGCGAGCGCCAAGCGCATGCGCTGCAGCAGTTGCTGAACGCACAAGGCCACGATGTGGTGGTCGCTTGCGCCATGCGCTACGGCAATCCGTCGATCCCCTCCGTCATGCAGGCGCTGCGCAAGCAAGGTGTGGAGCGCATCCTCGTGCTGCCGATGTATCCGCAGTATTCCGGCACCACTACCGCCACAGCCTTCGACGAAGTCTTCCGTGTGCTGGGCGAGATGCGCAATCAGCCGGAACTGCGGCTGGTCAAGCATTTCCATGATGACCCGGCCTATATCAACGCGCTGCACCAGCAGGTGGGTGCGTTCTGGGCGCAGCACGGCGCACCGGATTTTGCGCGCGGCGACAAGCTGCTGCTGTCGTTCCATGGCGTGCCGCGCCGGACGCTGGAGCTGGGTGATCCGTACCACTGCGAGTGCCTGAAGACTGGCCGCCTGCTGGGCGAGGCGCTGGGTCTGCAGCCGGGGCAGTATCTTGTCACGTTCCAGTCCCGCTTTGGCCGTGCTGAATGGCTGCAGCCGTACACCGCGCCCACGCTGGAAGAACTCGGCCGCGTTGGCACCAACCGCGTCGACGTGTTTTGCCCCGGCTTCCCGGCGGATTGCCTTGAGACGCTGGAAGAGATCGCCATGGAAGGGCTGTCCACCTTCCGCGTCGCCGGCGGCAAGGACTTCCACTACATTCCCTGCCTGAACGACAACGAGGCGTGGATTGCCGGTATTGCCGACATTGCGCTGGCCCATCTGCAGGGCTGGCCGCTCACGCTCACGCATCCGCACGTGCTCGAAGCCAGCCGCACGCGTGCACAGAGCAAGGGTGCCGCCGCATGAAAGTGAGCACCGACCCGGCAGACCGCGTCCGCATCGACAAATGGCTGTGGGCGGCGCGCTTCTTCAAGACGCGCTCACAAGCGACCGACGCCGTGGAGCGCGGCCGCGTGCAGATCAACGACCAGCCGGTCCGCCCTGCCAAAGACGTGAAGATTGGTGACCGCGTGCGGGTGCACGCGCATGAGCAGCAGTGGGAAGTGCAGGTGATGGCGTTGGCCGAACTGCGCGGCCCCGCCTCGGTTGCGCAAACACTCTACGCCGAGACGGATGCGAGTCGCTTAAAACGCGAGGAAAACGCCGATAGACGCCGGCTGTATCAGGAACCCGCTGTGCAGATCGCCGGCCGTCCTACCAAGCGTGATCGGCGTCGCATCGATAAACTGGGCGATTGAAGAGGCACAACACGAGAGTGTGTGCTAACTTGAAAAACTCAGGCCGCGCGACAACTGCTGCATCTGCGCCGGTTTGCTGATGTAGTGCTTGAAGATGGCCTTGCCGCTGCCGTACTCCGTATAACGCGGTGTGACGGCGCCAGACAGGCAAATGAACGTTGTCGCTGCGGTCAGGGTCAACAGCAGGAGCAAGGTGAATACTGGCAGCTTGTTGTGCATGGTACGAACCCTCAAAGAAGCTCGCGCCCCCCAGATTTTTCTTGCATCATAGGCGGCCAACTGAGGCATCGCAATTGCCGTGCCGTTGCAGTCAGATGAAACTTGTAACGCGATATTTCGTGATGCACGGCGCACAGTTGCCGTGCACCCTGCGCCCTTGAAAGGCGCGCCAAATGCCCCATATCGGGGAGAAATTGTTTGTGAAAATCCAGTGGATTGGCGTGCGGCACGTGTTGTGCGTCGATCCCTTTATCCAGCGCTATGAAACACACTTCGGAAACTCCCTCGACCCCGGACACGCAAGCCGCCCAGCCGACGCAATCCGCCGCTGCCGGCCAGGCTGCCAACGCTTATTCGAGCCAGGCCCAGCGTGCCAGCGCCGACGCCCAAGCCGTTGCCGGTGACGAAGCCGCCGTGGCGGAAGCCGTGGCCGACGCGGACATCACCGAACTGCGCCGCCAACTGGAAGCCGCCGAGGAAAAGGCGCGCCAGAACTACGAAAACTGGGCACGCGCCACCGCTGAAGGCGAAAACATCCGCCGCCGCGGTCAGGATGATGTGGCCAAGGCACACAAGTTCGCCATCGAAGGCTTTGCCGAGTACCTGCTGCCCGTGATGGATAGCCTGCAGGCCGCACTGGCTGACACGTCGGGCGACGTCGCCAAGCAGCGTGAGGGCATTGAACTTACGCTCAAGCAGCTCTATGCCGCTTTCGAAAAGGGCCGCGTGACCGAGCTGAACCCGGTGGGCGAAAAGTTCGATCCGCATCGCCACCAGGCGATTTCGATGGTGCCGGCCGATCAGGAGCCCAACACCGTGGTGACGGTGCTCCAGCGTGGCTACACCCTGGCCGACCGCGTGCTGCGCCCGGCCCTGGTGACGGTGGCCGCGCCCAAGTAAGCCAACGCTTTCCATGATCCAGAACACCACCACTTCGCACGCAGCGCGCGCCGCAATCCCGGTCGACACGACTGCGTTTGCGGCGCTCGGCATGCGCGAGGTGAATGGCGAGACCATCGACGCGGCCATTGCGGCTGCGGGCGATGCGCTCGTCTGCGTGTTCTTCTGGGGCGAGGACTGCTTTCATTGCGAGATGGCCAAGCGGGCTATGCTCGCGCAGCCGGGGTCCGTGCGCGAACTCGGGCTGCACTGGCTGCATGCCAACGTCTACGAGCATCCGGAGCTGGGCCTGCGCTTTGGCCTGCACGGCGTTCCCGCGTTCATGTTCTTCCATCGTGGCAAGAAGCTTGGCCGGGCGACCGGCTGGCATGGCCACGCGCAGTTTGCTGCCGCCGTTGCCAATGCGCGCAACAAGCTGGCTGGCAAGCCGCTCGTCTGAGGCACCGTCCACCATGACGTCGATGCCGATGGCTGCGGCCTTCCTGATCGCTTCGTCTTCCCGTGCCCTGCGCCCGAAGCGCGTGGCACGTACCCTGCCGCGCGCCGCTCAGGCGATGACCGCGGCCCTTGCCGCCGCCCGGCGGTTGTCCTAGTGCCCTAGCGGCACGTCGCCGCCGGGCCCACCCCCACACCTACAGTTCGGTATCACCGCTGGCCGGCGTTTGCGCCCGCCGCTTTTCTTGCCAATGCCCAAGGCTGTCATGCCATCGGCGGCGGCTTCACCTAGTGTTCAAGACAATTCCGTAGGAGATCGCCATGTCCGCAGCCGTCATCTACCTGACCGAGCTCGACCTCACCCGCCTGGAAAACGCCGCCGCCCGCGCTGGCAGCAACTCGCCACTGGCCGAACTCGTCGATGACCTCATCGCCCGTGCCAATGTGGTGCCGGGCAACAAGATTCCTGCCAACGTGGTGACGATGAATTCGGTGGTGCGCGTGGTGGATGACGCCGGCGCAGAGCAGGAGTGGACGCTGGTGTACCCGGAAGAGGCCAACGTGGCGTCGGCCAAGCTGTCGGTACTCTCGCCGATGGGGGCGGCGCTGCTGGGTCAGCGCGAAGGCAAGTCGGTCAAGTACACCGCGCCCAATGGTGCCAAGCATGCGCTGCGCATCGAGCGCGTCGCCTTTCAGCCTGAGGCGAGCGGCCAGCACACGCTGTAACGCGGCAGAGGTGCTCTAAAACCCGCTCATGCTCCGTCGCGAGCGGGTGCTTAACGCGAGAGGCTGTATCCGACGCGCAACTGCGAGCCCAGCTTGTGGTTGTAGTCGAGCAGGCTCTCGCCGTAGCCGGTGAAGTACTGGATGAACAGGTAACCGGCCGTGCCGGTGAAGATCCGGCTCATCGGGTAGGTGAGCTGTGCATCCACGCTGCCATAGCCCTTGCGTGTGCCCTTGCGCAGCGTGGCGGCCAGCTCCCAGCCGTTGGGCGCGCCGTACGACACGCGGAAATCTCCAAAGCCGCGGTAGTTCGCGATGTCGGTGTTGCCGGTGCGTGTGAGGTAGGCGTACAGCTTGGGTTCGAATTTCCAGTGGTAGTCGGTCAGAGCACCGAAATGGAAGGTCGGCCGCACGAACACGGTGTTGATGGCGCGCGAGGCGTCGCCGTCACGGCCATTCGATTCGTGCTCGATACCGCCGGCGAACGACAGGCGCGCAAGTACGCCGCCCTGGATGCCCGTGTCCGGCCGGTAATAGAACACGCTCGGCCGGTAGTTCGTATCGCGGAACGGCGCCGATTCCTTGCCCAGATCCCACAACGAAAACTGCGTGTAGCCGAAGTACAGGTTGTCGAGCAACGCGGTCGACGCCGGGTTCTCCGGCTGGAAGATGCGGAACTTGAAGCTCAACTGGAACTTCATGTTCAGGCCTTCGTGCGCGCCCAGGGCCGCGAACATCGGTTCGTGGAAGGTCAGGCGGGCAGTTTCTTCCGGCGGGCGGGGCGCTTCGCCAGCACCGGCGACCGTCACGGTAGTGGGTGAGGAGGCGTTGGCGCCGCTTGTGATTGCGCTCGGGTTGGTGCCCAGTGCGCCGCCTGGGCGCGTAGCGTCTGCGGCGGCATTGCGGGCCGCGCCGGCCGGTGCGCCTTCCGCGGCAATCTGCGGAGCGTCTGCGCCGCGTACGAGTGTCACCAGCACGGGGGCAGCATCCAGTTCCGGCACGTCGATGCGGACCGCGCCGCGCAGCACCTCGGGCAGCGTGCCGCTGTAAGTGATGGTTCTGACCTGGCCCGGGCGCAGGTGGAGCGTTTCCGAGCCCGCGTTATGTCGATCCAGCGTCACTTCAACCGGTCCCTGCAGATCGGCAGTGGCCGTCACACGGAGCCTGGCAGGCACGGTATAGCTGCGCTGGGTGGCGTCGCCCGAGATGACGAGCGTGAGCGTGAACGATTGGGTGGCGTCGACGCGGCGCGCGGGCTGGAGCAGGGCGACGGCAGCATTGGCGGAAGGCGCGGCGCAGGCAGCAAGTACGGCTGCGCCCAGAACGGATCGGAGCAGAGACAAACGCATCGGGGGGGGCGATTGGCCGGGGTGAAGCGCCCGGCGAGTAGCAATGCGCCCAAGGGTACCATCGCGACCTTTTCGCTCCCGTTTGCCGCGCTTTAGGCGTCGCAAACGCTTGGTTTATGTCCCGGACGGCATGTTTTCGGGTGCTTTCCCGAGAAAAACCGGCCAAAATGCTCAACTTTTCAAAATTCGGCCTTGAAAAGCCGGACGGCACTCCCACATCCGATGCAAGTTTGTATTCAGTGCAGTCCTGACACCAAATTCGAGGAGTAAGACCATGGGCAAAATCATCGGTATCGACCTGGGTACCACCAACAGCTGCGTCTCCATCATGGAGGGCAACACCCCCAAGGTGATCGAAAACGCCGAAGGCGCACGCACCACCCCGTCGATCATCGCCTACATGGAAGACGGCGAGATCCTGGTCGGCGCCCCGGCCAAGCGCCAGGCCGTCACCAACCCGAAGAACACGCTGTACGCAGTCAAGCGCCTGATCGGCCGCAAGTTTGAAGAGAAGGAAGTCCAGAAGGACATCGGCCTGATGCCGTACACCATCACCAAGGCCGACAACGGCGACGCCTGGGTGGAAGTGCGCGGCCAGAAGCTGGCCCCGCCGCAAATTTCGGCGGAAACCCTGCGCAAGATGAAGAAGACCGCCGAGGACTACCTGGGCGAGGAAGTGACCGAAGCCGTGATCACGGTGCCGGCCTACTTCAACGATTCGCAGCGCCAAGCCACGAAGGACGCTGGCCGCATCGCCGGTCTGGACGTCAAGCGCATCATCAACGAGCCGACTGCGGCTGCGCTGGCCTTCGGCCTGGACAAGAACGAAAAGGGCGATCGCAAGATCGCCGTGTATGACCTCGGCGGCGGTACGTTCGACATCTCGATCATCGAGATTGCCGACGTGGACGGCGAGAAGCAGTTCGAAGTGCTGTCGACCAACGGCGATACGTTCCTGGGCGGCGAAGACTTCGACCAGCGCATCATCGATTACATCATCGGCGAGTTCAAGAAAGAGCAGGGCGTTGATCTGTCGAAGGATGTGCTCGCGCTGCAACGCCTGAAGGAAGCTGCGGAAAAGGCCAAGATCGAGCTGTCGAGCACGCAGCAGACCGAGATCAACCTGCCGTACATCACGGCGGATGCCTCGGGCCCGAAGCACTTGAACCTGAAGATCACGCGCGCCAAGCTCGAAGCGCTGGTCGAAGACCTGATCGCCCGTACGATCGATCCGTGCCGCACCGCCATCAAGGATGCCGGCGTGAAGGTGTCGGACATCCATGACGTGATCCTGGTCGGCGGTATGACCCGTATGCCGAAGGTGCAGGAGAAGGTGAAGGAGTTCTTCGGCAAGGAAGCGCGCAAGGACGTGAACCCGGACGAGGCCGTTGCCGTGGGCGCTGCCATCCAGGGTCAGGTGCTGGGCGGTGACCGTACCGACGTGCTGCTGCTGGACGTGACGCCGCTGTCGCTGGGCATCGAAACGCTGGGTGGCGTGATGACCAAGATGATTGGCAAGAACACGACCATCCCCACCAAGTTCTCGCAGACCTTCTCGACCGCGGACGACAACCAACCGGCCGTGACGATCAAGGTCTACCAGGGCGAGCGCGAGATGGCTTCCGGCAACAAGATGCTGGGCGAATTCAACCTGGAAGGCATTCCGCCGGCACCGCGCGGCACGCCGCAGATTGAAGTGTCGTTCGACATCGACGCCAACGGCATCCTGCATGTGGGCGCCAAGGATAAGGCGACCGGCAAGGAAAACAAGATCACGATCAAGGCAAGCTCCGGCCTGTCGGAAGCCGAGATCGAGCGCATGGTGAAGGACGCCGAGGCCAACGCCGAGGAAGACAAGAAGCTGCGCGAACTGGTCGACTCCCGTAACCAGGGTGAAGCGCTGGTGCACTCGACCAAGAAGGCACTGGGCGAGTACGGCGACAAGCTGGAAGCCGGCGAGAAGGACAAGATCGAAGCTGCGATCAAGGAACTGGAAGAAGCCCTCAAGGGCACTGACAAGGCCGCGATCGACGCCAAGACCGAAGCGCTGGCAACCGCCTCGCAGAAGCTGGGCGAGAAGGTCTACGCCGACATGCAGGCCAAGGGCGAAGCGGGCGGTGCTGAACAAGCCGCTGGTGCCCAGGCAGGTGGCGCGCATGCTGGGCAAGGTGCTCCGCACGACGATAACGTCGTCGACGCCGAGTTCAAGGAAGTGAACGACAAGAAGTAAGCCCCGAGTCCGCTGCGGCGGACTTGAGGTCTCGCCGGGCGGTGGTTATCGGAGTGCGGATTTCGCCACCGATACCACGCTCGGCTTTTTTGCTATTCGACCAAGCAGTAAGAACAAGCGAATTGACGAGCCACCATGGCAAAACGTGATTACTACGAAGTGCTCGGGGTGGGCAAAAACGCGAGCGACGACGAGATCAAGAAGGCCTATCGCAAGCTCGCGATGAAGTACCACCCGGACCGCAATCCGGACAGCAAGGAAGCGGAAGAGAAGTTCAAGGAGGCCAAAGAGGCCTACGAGATGCTCTCCGAACCCGAGAAGAAAGCCGCGTATGACCAGTACGGCCATGCCGGTGTTGATCCCAACGCTGGCTTTGGTGCGGGCGGTGCTGGCTTTGGCGGCGGCTTTGCCGAAGCCTTTGGCGACATCTTTGGCGACATCTTCGGCCAGGCACAGGGCCAGGGTGGCCGTCGTGGCGGCGGCCCGCAGATGTATCGCGGCGCTGATCTGCGCTACAGCATGGAGATCACGCTGGAGCAGGCCGCGCACGGCTATGACACGCAGATCCGCGTGCCGCACTGGGACGAGTGCGACCACTGTCACGGCAAGGGCGCCGAGCCGGGCTCGAGCGTGGAAACCTGCCCGACCTGCCATGGCGCCGGCCAAGTGCGCGTGTCGCAGGGCTTCTTCACGATGCAGCAGACTTGCCCGAAGTGCCACGGTAGCGGCAAGTACATCCCCAAGCCGTGTACCAAGTGCCACGGCCAGGGCAAGCTGAAGAGCCAGAAGACGCTGGAAGTGAAGATTCCGGCCGGCATCGACGAAGGCATGCGCATCCGCTCGTCGGGCAATGGCGAGCCGGGCATCAACGGCGGCCCCCCGGGCGACCTGTATGTGGAAATCCACATCAAGCAGCACCCGGTGTTCGAACGCGATGGTGATGATCTGCACTGCCAGATGCCGATCTCGTTTGCGACGGCAGCCATCGGTGGCGACATCGAAGTGCCGACGCTGGGCGGTCGCGTCGCGTTTCCGGTGCCGGAAGGCACGCAGGCTGGTAAGACGTTCCGCCTGCGGGGTAAGGGCATCAAGGGCGTGCGCTCGGGCTATGCGGGCGATCTCTATGTGCACATCAACATCGAGACGCCGGTCAAGCTGACCGAACACCAGAAGGACCTGCTTAAGCAGTTCGACAAGTCCGTGCACGAAGGCGGCTCGCGGCACAGCCCGCAAGAGCAAACGTGGATGGATAAGGTGAAGAACTTCTTCTCGTCTTAAGCACAGCGTTACCGCAGTAGATTCGGGGGACATCGTCATGCAGTTGCCGCAAGCCGGCGCGCCGTTCGCGCTGCTGGACGATGCCACCTCGGGCGGCGCACCGTGCTCGCGCTGGTACACCGGTTATGCCGGCGAGTTTTTCCGGCCGGCTGGCGTACTGGATGGTCTGGATGGCGATCTTCGTGCTGCATGGCGCGAGGGGTTGCATGCGCTGGTCATCGCGCCGTACGAGTTTGGTGGGCCGCTGGTCGGCTCGCCCACTTTCATCGAAGTTTCTTCCGCATTGCCTGGCCATGACGGCCGTCTGCGCGTGCTGCTGTTCCGCTCGCTGCAGGTGCTGTCGCCGGCCGAGGTTGACGCGCTGTTCGGCGCGTGGCCTGAGGCGACGGGCGCAGCCGGCATGTTCGACTGCGCTGCCAGCGTTGATCACACCACCTACACCCACGCCATTGACCGCATCCACGACTGGATCGCGGCGGGCGACACCTACGAAGTCAATTACACCTATCGCCTGCGCATGACGGCGTTTGGTGCGCCGGCTGCGTTGTATCGCCGCCTGCGTGCGCGCCAACCAGTGCCGTACGGCGCGTTCATCGGGCTGCCGGAGGGCGGGGCGATCCTATCGTGCTCGCCGGAGTTGTTTTTCTCGCACCATGCGGGCCAACTCGTTGCGCGGCCGATGAAGGGCACGGCACCTGCCACGGGCGACGCCGAAGTTGACGCGACCCGTGCCATCGCGTTGGCCGCCGACGAGAAGAACCGCGCCGAAAACCTGATGATCGTCGACCTGCTGCGCAATGATCTGGGCCGCCTCGCGCGCCCCGGCTCGGTGCGTGTGCCGGCGTTGTTCGAGGTGACGCCGTTCGGCAGCGTGCTGCAGATGACTTCCACCGTGGAGGCGGAGATTCCGCCTGCAACCGGCCTCGCCGATTGCCTGCGCGCGCTGTTCCCGTGTGGCTCGATTACCGGCGCCCCCAAACGGCGGACGATGGAAATCATCGATGCACTGGAGCCCGAGCCGCGTGGGCTCTATACCGGCGCCATCGGCTGGATCGATGCGCCTGCCGATGACCGCGCGATGGGCGATGCATGCTTCTCGGTGGCGATCCGCACGCTGGTACTGAGTGCGCCCGGCAGCGATGGCCTGCGAAAAGGCGAACTCGGTATCGGCTCGGGCATCGTGCACGACAGCATCGCCGATGAGGAATACGCCGAGTGCCAGTTGAAGGCGCGTTTTGTGACTGCCCTCGATGCGGGTTTGTCGCTGTTCGAGACGATGCGCGCGACGCACGATGGCGTGCCGCTGCTGGATCGGCATCTGGCGCGGCTCGGGCGTTCGGCGCAGGCGTTTGGGTTTCCGTTGGATCGTGCCGCGCTGGCAGGTGAGGTGGCGCGTGTGTGCGCGTCGCTGGCGCCTGAGGGCGCGTACCGCATGCGTTTGTCGCTTGCACCCAATGGCACGGCGAACGTGACGGCGGCAACGCTGTCACCGCTGCCTGCGACTTGGGATGCGCCGGCGCGCTTGCTGGTCGCATCGCAAACACGCGAGGCCGCACACAGTCTGCCTTCCCATAAGACCAGTCTGCGCGCCGACTACGACGCCGCCTGGCAGGCCGCCGAGCGCGAGGGCGCATTCGATACGGTGTTCTTCAACGCGGACGGCACATTGGCCGAAGGCGGTCGCACCACGGTGCTGGTCAAGCTGGATGGCGCGTGGTGGACGCCGCCGCTGTCAGCGGGTGTGCTGCCGGGTGTGATGCGAGCCGCCCTGCTGGAAGACGCAACGCCTTGGCTGGGCGCTCCGCTGCGGGAGCGTGTGCTGACGCGCGCCGACGTTGCCCGCGCCGAGGCCGTCGCCGTGTGCAACGCCCTACGTGGTGTGGTGCCCGCGTATTTCGAGCCGCCCCTGGCCGTCGACGCTCTCTAGTTTCCAGCGCGCCACGCCGGGTAGGTTGATGAGCTCGCGGTCGTGGCACACCATCAGCAGCGCGCGGCCTTCTGCGGCCAACTCGCCCACCAGCGCAATGACCTGTTCGCGCGCGGTGCCATCCAGGTTCGACGTTGGTTCATCAAGCAGCAGCACATCTGTGCGCAGCGCGCGCGCGCGGGCTAGCGCCAGGCGCTGCGTCTCGCCGCCGGACAGGCGTTCGGGCGGCACATCCACCACGTGTTGCAGTCCAGCCCAGCAGATGGCCTCGTCGATACGATCCGCCAGATCGGCACGCGGTACACGATGCGCACCGGTGGTCAGCCCATAGCCGAGATTGGCTCGCACAGATGTACGGAACAGATACGGATGCTGGTGCACATACGTGAGCCGCGTACGCAGATCGGCCGGGTAGGGCGACAGCGGTTGCGGTCCACGGCCCAGGTCGACCGTCGCACCATTGGCCGGTGCGAGCCCCGCCAGCATGCGTAGCAGCGTTGTCTTGCCGACGCCATTGGCGCCCGTGATGACAATCGCATTGCCTGCTGACAATGCCAGGCGCGGGATGTCGAACAGCATGCGCGTGCCGTGCTGGCAACGCAGGTGTTCGAACACCATCATCGGTTGCGAGGGCGTGCTCACGTTGCTTCCCGCCGATAACTACCGGCGCCCTGCAGCCACGCCAGCACGAGGTTGACGAGCAGCGCCAGCGCGATCAGCACGATGCCCAGCGCAATGCCCTGCGCAAACTCGCCTTTGCTGGTTTCCAACGCAATCGCCGTAGTCATGGTGCGCGTGATGCCCTCGATGTTGCCCCCGACCATCAGCGCAGAGCCGACCTCCGCAATCACGCGGCCGAAACCCGCCACCACGGCCGCTATCAGGCCGAAGCGGAGTTCACGAAACACCGTCAGCAGCAGGCGCACACGTCCGGCACCGAGCACGCGCGCCGTTTCGGTCAAGCGTGGATCAGCCCGTTCGAGTGTTGTCAGCGCAAAGGCAACGATGACTGGCAGCCCGAGCACCGCTTGCCCGAGGATCATCCCGCCCTGCGTGAACAGCAGCCCGAAACCCCCGAGCGGCCCTTGGCGCGAGAGCAGCAGATACAGCAGCAGCCCGATCAGCACCGTCGGAAACGACAGTGAGGCCTGCGCCAGCACCACCAGTGCGCGACGCCCAGCAAAGCGGTGCATGGCGATGGCGTAGGCGATGAGCAGCCCCGGTGGCGCCGCCAGCAACAACCCGGCAATCGCCACCTTCAACGATACCCAGACGATCGTCCACAACGCTGCATCGCCGCTGGCGAGCAGGGCGAACGCGTCGACGGTGGCCGACCAGATTTCCATGCAGGCGCTGCTTAGGCGAAGGTGTGTTCCGGGCCCGGGAAGGTGCCGTCCTTGACGGCAGCCACGTAGGCAGCGACCGCACCGTCGATGGTGGTCTGCCCATCCATGAAGTTGCGTACGAACTTGGGCCGGTGGCCAGGGAACACGCCCAGCATGTCGTGCATGACGAGTACCTGGCCCGAACACTCCAGCCCCGCACCGATACCGATGGTCGGGACTTTCAGCAGGCGGGTGACCTCGCCGGCCAGCGCGGCGGGCACGGCTTCCATGAGGACCATCTGTGCGCCTGCATCCTGTACGGCCAGCGCATCGGCCTTGAGCTGCGCCGCGGCCTCGTCTCCACGCCCCTGCACCTTGAAGCCGCCGAAGGCGTGCACCGACTGCGGTGTCAAGCCGATATGCGCGCACACCGGAATGCTGCGCTCGATCAGGAACTTGATCGTCGGCGCCAGCCACACACCGCCTTCGAGCTTGACCATCTGCGCACCGGCCTGCATCACGCGCACAGCGCTGTGGAAGGCTTGTTCGGGCGTGCCGTAGGTGCCGAAAGGCAGGTCCGACATCAGCAACGCCTTATCGATGCCGCGCGACACGCATTCGGTGTGATAGACGATGTGCTCGAGCGTGACCGGCAGCGTGGTCTTCTGGCCCTGCATCACGTTGCCGAGCGAATCACCCACCAGCAGCACGTCAGCGCCGTTGCGGTCCATCAGGGCGGCGAAGCTGGCGTCGTAGGCCGTCAGCATGGCGATGCGATCGCCGGCGGCACGCATGGCCTGCAGCGACGTCACCGTGACGGCCTTGCGATTCGATTCCTGGAGATAGCTCATGGACTGGGATCCAGTTGGTCGTCGCGACCATCCAGGACAGACCGCGTGAGGGTCTGCTACCGGGTCGCGAGCTTGATGAATTCCTTGGGACCGCGCATCGCGTCGATGCGGGCAAGCAAGGTGCGGAAATCGTCGTCGTTGCCTGCGGGGTCGAAGGCAGCGGTGTCGACGATCAGCGTCGGTGCGGCATCGTAATACAGAAACAGCTCGCCGTACGCGGCGCAGATGCGTTCCAGGTAGTCGGCATCAATGCCCGTTTCGTAAGGAACGGCGCGCTTGGCGATGCGCGGCAGCAGATCTTCGGCGCGTGCCTGCAGGCAGATCACGAGGTCGATGCGTTGCTGGGGCAGTGCCAGTGCTTTTGCCATGGCATCGTACAGCGCAAGCTCATCAGCCGGCAGCGTGAGCTGAGCGAACAGGCGATCGCGCGGCAGGAAGCTGTCGGCCACGATGCGCTCACCCGTGAGCGTGGCCTCCTGCCACGCGGCGAGCCGCTCCGCACGCTGCAGCAGGAAGCGCAACTGCACCGGCAGCGCATAGCGCGCGGGCTCGGCGTAGAAGCGGGCGAGGAAAGGGTTTTCGGCAGGCGTCTCGAACAGCGTGGCCGCACGCAGGTGGTCGGCCAAGCGTTGGGCCAGCGCGGTCTTGCCCACGCCAATGGGCCCTTCAACGACGATGCGGCGCAGATGATCAAGTGCCATCAGGCGGTGATGCGGAATTCAGAGTTAGGCAGCGGGCTGCTTGGCGCGCATGCATTGGCACATCGTGGTCTTCTCGATGCGCTGGTCGGCCACACCGGGCAGCAGGTCAGCCACCGCACCGATGCCCGGGATCACGAGACCAGGCGCCAGTTCATGCAGCGGCAGCAGCGTAAAGGCGCGCTGGCCTACACGCGGGTGCGGTACGGTTAGTTCGGGCGAGGTGAGGACGTGGTCGCCGTAGAGCAGCAGGTCCAGGTCCAGTGTGCGTGGCGCGTTGCGGAACGGGCGCTCGCGGCCGAACTGATCTTCAATGTGGTGACAGATGCGGAGCAGTTGCCCCGCCGTGAAATGCGTATCGAGGCGCACCACGGCATTGATGTAGTCGTCGCCGCTGGCATCGACTGGCGCGCTACGGTACAGGCTCGATTTGCCGGTGATGGTGATACCGACCTGCTGCGCAAGGCAGACCACGGCGTCTTTCACAGCCTGGCGAGCGTCGCCCAGGTTGGCGCCGATGCCGATGTACGCCACTGTCTTCACGTTTCCTCCGAACCTTCCGGACTTACGCGCTCGACTGTATCCGATTTTGCCGGACCGCGTCGGCGGCGACGGCGCTTGGCTGGCCCCGTGGAATTGCCACTATTTGCACCACCGACGCCTGCTCCGCCGCTCGGCGCGCGCTTGGCCTGGGTCATGAGGGCATCGCGGGCTTCGCCGTCGCCGTTCTGGAAGTCGGTCCACCAATCAGCGAGTTCCTGCGGCAGTTCGCCCGAGGCGCAGCGCAGGACGAGGAAGTCATACCCCGCGCGGAAACGCGGCGATTCCAGCAGGCGATAGGGCATGCGGCCCGAGCGCTTCTCAAAGCGCGGCTGCATGCTCCAGATTTCCTTCATGTCGGACGTGAAGCGGCGCTGGATGGCGAGCTGCTCGGTCTGGCGGTCGAGCACTTCGTCCATGGCGGTGTGCAGCGCGGGGATCAGCGGCTCGCCGGCCGAGCGCCGACGGTTCCAGTGCTCGACCACGTGGTGCCACAGCAGCGAGGCAAACAGGAAGCCCGGCGAGACCGGCTTGCCGGCCTTGACGCGCTCGTCTGTGTTGTCGAGCGCGAGTTGCACGAAGCGCTGGCCCATCGGCTGCTCCAGCGCCACGTCCAGCAGCGGCAGCAGGCCACGGTGCAGGCCTGCCTTGCGCAGCTCCTGAAGCGATGCCCAGGCGTGGCCTGACATCAGCAGCTTGAGCATCTCGTCGAACAGGCGCGCGGCCGGCACGTTGTGGATCAACGGGCCCAGCTCGGCAATCGGCGCGCGCGTGTCGGGGTCGATGTCGAAGCCGGTCTTGGCCGCGAAGCGCACCACGCGCAGCATGCGCACCGGGTCTTCGCGGTAGCGGGTGAGCGGGTCGCCGATCATGCGCAGCGTGCGGGCGCGCATGTCTTCCATGCCGTGATGGTAGTCATGCACGGTTTCGTCGGCGGGGTTGTAGTACATCGCGTTGACGGTGAAGTCGCGGCGGGTGGCGTCTTCGGCCTGGGTGCCCCAGACGTTGTCGCGCAGCACGCGGCCGCTGGCATCGACGGCGTGGGTGTGGTGGTCCAGATCGGTGCGCTTGACGCGCTTGCCGGCTGGCACCTGCTCGCTTTCCACGGCGTCAACCAGCGCACGGAAGGTCGAGACTTCAATGATTTCCTGATCGCGCCCGCCGTAGAACGTCACGTGCACGATCTGGAAGCGCCGGCCGATGATGCGTGAACGGCGGAACAGCGCCTGCACCTGTTCGGGCGTGGCGTTGGTGGCCACATCAAAGTCTTTCGGCTTGATGCCCAGCAGCAGGTCACGCACGGCGCCGCCGACGATGAAGGCGTCATAGCCCGCTTCCTGCAGCGTGGAGGTGACCTTGACCGCGTTGCGCGAAAGCAGCTTCGGATCGATGCCGTGCTCTTCCACATTCCACACGCGCGCCTGGCGCGGCACACCACCGGTGGATTTGCCACGCGCCTTGGCCGCTTTGGGCGCCCTGGGTGCGCGGGCCTTCTTGGCGGGAGGCGTTCCTGGCTCGACGGCCTGGGTGGTCGTTTCGGGTTCCGCGGTGGTCTTGCCCAGCAGGCGGTTGATGAGTTTCTTGATCACGCCGCGCTCAGCTTAGAAAAGATCCATGATGCGCCAATTGCGCGAAGCTGCGAGGTTACGCAGGGTGTCGTCCGGGTTGGTGGCCACGGGGTCGGTCACTTCTTCCAGCAGCGGTACGTCGTTGGCGGAATCGCTGTAGAAAGTGCTGTGCTCGAAGTCGCTCCAGCCGCGGCCCATGTTGGCCAACCAGTCATGCACGCGCGTGACCTTGCCCTCGCGAAAGCTCGGTGTGCCGGCCACGTCGCCGGTGAAGGCGGCATCGGGCGAGCCGTCGGCGGTGGCAGGTTCAGTGGCGATCAGGTGGTCGATGCCGAACGCCTGGGCGATCGGGCGGGTGACGAAGCTGTTGGTGGCTGTGACCACGCAGCAGAGGTCCCCGGCGTCCAGATGCTTGTAGACCAGTGCCTGGGCCTGCGGTGTGATCTTCGGGCGGATCACCTCGTGCATGAATTCCGCATGCCACTGAGCCAGCGTGTCGCGCGAGTGGGCAGCGAGCGGTGCCAGGGCAAAGCGCAGGAAGGCTTGGATATCCAGCGTACCGGCTTTGTAGTCGGCATAGAACTGATCGTTCTTGCGCTGGTATTCGGCTTCATCCACCACGCCGCGGCGGATGAGGAAACGTCCCCACTCGTGGTCGCTGTCGGTGGGGATGAGGGTGTGATCGAGGTCGAAGAGGGCCAGATTCATGGGGCGCGATTTTACCCGAAGGTTAGGCAAGCAGCCGCGCAGGCCCCTGGATTCACTTCACGCATTTACTTCATTAAGGCGAGCATGTCGCGCACAAGCGGCAGGGTGACGGCGCGCTTGCGGGCGAGCGAATAGGTGTCGAGGGCGTCCAGCAGGGCCATCAGACTCGGCATGTCGCGGTAGGAATGCGTCACAAGCCACTGAGGAACGTCGGCGGAGAGTTGCATGCCGCGCTCGCGGGCAGCCTGGCGCAGGGCTTCGACCTTGTCGGCGTCGGACAGCGGGCGCAGCCAGTAGACCAGGCCCCAGCCCAGGCGTGTGCGCAAGTCTTCACGCAGCGGCATCGACATGGGGGCTGCCGCCCCGGCGATGGCGATGGCGGCATGCGGTTGTGCGCGCACTT
This sequence comes from Ralstonia sp. 24A2, assembly GCF_051783885.1. Taxonomy (NCBI): domain Bacteria; kingdom Pseudomonadati; phylum Pseudomonadota; class Betaproteobacteria; order Burkholderiales; family Burkholderiaceae; genus Ralstonia; species Ralstonia sp. 24A2. The sequence goes on from NZ_JBPVZD010000001.1 coordinate 318,749, forward strand.
CATTGACGAGGTTGAACACCGCAATCTGCGCCCATTCGTCCAGGTGCTCGGCGTCGTCGATGGTCCAGACCGTGACCTTCGGGTCAAAGTCATAGGCTTCGGCCGGCGCGTCGGGCTCAAGCGTGCGGACTTCGTAGCCGCCGGCCTCGGCTTGGGCGCAGATGGCCTGCAACAGGTGGCTGCGGCCGCTGCCTTCTTCGCCCCACAGGTAGACGAGGCGGTCGGTGGCGGTGCCGTCCACCACCTGCGGAACCAGGGCGCGCAGGCGCAGCAACGCCTCTTCGTTGCCAGCGGCGACGAAGTTGTCGAAGGTCGGAGCGGGGGGCGCGCCGAGTTCGAGCGGTAGCTGTTCTGGTTGGGCCATGAGGCTAGGGTGGCGGTATCAGGCGGCGGTAAGGCAGCCGGTAAGTTATTCGCGGTAGAGCCTGCTGTTCAGGTAGAGCTGCCGGATCTGCCGCAAACCGACCAATAGCACAGCACTGATCGGCAGGGCCAGCAGGATACCGAAAAATCCGAACAATTGGCCAAAAGCCAGCAAGGCGAGGATCACGGCCAGCGGGTGCAGGCCGATGCGCTCGCCCACCAGGCGCGGCGTCAGATAGAAGCCTTCCAGCACCTGGCCGATGCCGTAGACCACTGCCACCGCCAGCAGCCCATACAGGTTGCCGAACTGCAACAGCGCAGAAAGGATGGCCAGTGTGAGACCAATGCCGAAGCCAATATAGGGAATGAACACCGCCAGCCCCGTGAAGATGCCGACCGGCAGCGCCACGTCAAAGCCCGCCAGCGCCAGGCCCGAGGAGTAGTACACCGCCAGCACCAGCATCACGATGATCTGCCCGCGCAGGTATTGGGAGAGCAGGCCATCGGTCTCGCTGGCCAGTTCGCGCGTCTTGGCGAGCCACCGGCGCGGCACGGCCGTCTCGATCCGGCGCATCAGCATGTTCCAGTCCATCAGCAGGTAGAACATCACGATGGGTACGAGGAAGGCCGTGGCCAGCACTTGCAGCGCAGCGGAGCCTGACACGCGCAGGTAGCCCAGCGCCGTAGACATCACATCTTCCGGGCTGGAGGCGAGCTGCTCGGTCAGCAGTTTGCGCAGGCCAGGGAAGTCGAAACGGACTTGCACGCCCATCTCCGCCAGCTTGGGCGAGGCCGCTGCATTGAGCTTGGCCAGCATGCCGGGCAATTGTTCGCGGATGGCCGGAATCTCCTTCTGCAGCACGGCCAGCACCAGCAGCGTCAGCGCCACGCCCACCACCGTCAGCAGCAGGATCATCAGGAACACGCCCAGCGCGCGCGGCACGCGGTGGCGTTGCAGCCATTCCACGCCGGGGTGCAGGATGTACGCCAGGATGAACGCGAACAGGAAGGGGGTGAGCGTCGGCGCCAGCAGCTTGAGCAGCGCAAAAAAGACGATCGCCACGACGATCCAGACGAGCGTGCGCTTGGTTTCCTGCGTCAGCACGGGGGCGTTCATGGGCGGCGATGGTTCCGATGGCGGGTGGGGAGTCGGAAAAGCGGCCATTGGGAGGGCCGCATCCGGTAAAATCGCGATTTTACTGGACCGGCGGGTCCGATTTTTGTGACTTCCCGCCGCCGTCCTGCCTTCCTTACCGGTTTTTTTCTATTCAGACGTCAGTATGAGCGCTTCCGAAACCCCATCCGCAGGCCTGTCCTACCGTGACGCAGGCGTCGACATCGAGGCGGGTGACGCCCTGGTCGACCGCATCAAGCCGTTTGCCAAGCGCACCATGCGCGAAGGCGTGCTGGGCGGCATCGGCGGCTTCGGCGCGCTGTTCGAGCTGTCCAAGAAGTACCAGGAGCCGGTGCTGGTGTCCGGCACCGACGGCGTGGGCACCAAGCTCAAGCTGGCCTTTGCACTGAACCGTCACGACACGGTCGGCCAGGATCTGGTTGCCATGAGCGTGAACGACATCCTGGTGCAGGGTGCCGAGCCGCTGTTCTTCCTGGATTACTTCGCCTGCGGCAAGCTGGACGTCGAAACGGCTGCCACCGTGGTCAAGGGCATCGCCCAGGGCTGCGAGCTGGCCGGCTGCGCGCTGATCGGCGGCGAAACCGCTGAAATGCCGAGCATGTACCCGGACGGCGAATACGACCTGGCCGGCTTTGCCGTCGGCGCGGTCGAAAAGCGCAAGATCATCGACGGCACCACCATTGCCGAGGGCGATGTGGTGCTGGGCCTGGCCTCGTCGGGTGCGCATTCGAACGGCTACTCGCTGGTGCGCAAGATCATCGAGGTATCGCGTCCGGACCTGAATGCCGACTTCCACGGCCAGCGCCTGCAGGACGCCATCATGGCGCCGACGCGCATCTACGTGAAGCCGCTGCTGTCGCTGATCGAAAAGCTGAACGTCAAGGGCATGGCGCACATCACCGGCGGCGGTTTGACCGAAAACGTGCCGCGCGTGCTGCAAGACAACCTGACCGCCGTGCTGCACAAGAGCGCCTGGACGCTGCCGCCGCTGTTCCAGTGGCTGCAGAAGGCCGGCAACGTGGCCGACGACGAAATGCACCGCGTGTTCAACTGCGGCATCGGCATGGTCGTGATCGTGTCGGCAGCGGATGCACCGGCGGCCATCGCCCACCTGAAGGACGCAGGCGAGACGGTGTACCAGATCGGCGAAATCCGCGCCCGCCAAGCTGGCGAAGCGCAGACCATTGTGGTCTGATGCGCTGACGCGTAGTTCGCGCCCAACAAAAAACCGCCGATAGATTCGGCGGTTTTTTATGCGCGTCGTTCTACGGGAGCTTACTTGAGCGGCACGTAATCGCCGTTTGCCGGGTCGTCTTTCTGCAGCGCGCCGGTGTTCTTGTCGATCAGCAGGGTGACCACGTGCGGCGCGGTGTTCGGATCGCCACCGCAAGCTGGCGTGTGGTTTTCCAGCACTTCGACGTTGTAGTGCGTGTCGTCTTCCAGTCCGGCCATGAACGTCAGGCATTCGGGCGACAGGCTGGTCAGCTTGTATTTCTCGATGGCGGCGCGGGCGATGTCTGCGGCCTTGGCTTGCTCGGCTTCGCTGAGCTCGTGGGTGCTGGCTGCAGGCGCGCTCGTGGGTGCTGCGACGGGAGCAGAGGCCGGGGCCGGTGCCTGCGCAGCAGACTTCTGTGCGTCGTCGGAACGGCCGCAGCCCGTCAGCGCAACGGCGGCGAGCACGGCAAGAAACAGGGGTTTGATCATGGCGCGCGGGGCGTGGGTTCGGAGACAAGACCGCGACTTTACCCGGAATGCATTGATCTTTTCCACGCTGCGTACGCCTGTGGCATGCAGACCGCGCAGGGGCGATAGCCGGCGGCGCGCGCGTCGGCTTCGCTCAGGAAGAACACCCGGTGCCGGACATAGCCGCCACGCGCGATGGCCTGGCGGGCCGCACGGCAATCGAGCCGGCCATAGATGCGTGCCCGCCGATGCCCGCCCAGCATGCCGGGCACGGCGCTCTCATAGGGCTGACCATTGGCGCCCAGCAGCGTCCAGGTGTTCACGCCACGGGCAGGGCTTCGGCATGCGCTTCGCGCTCTAGCAGCGCGCGCTTGCGCTCCACACCCCAGCGATAGCCGGAGGTATTGCCGTCGCGGCGGATCACCCGATGGCACGGAATGGCCACGGCGATGTGGTTGGCCGCACATGCCTGCGCTACCGCGCGCACCGCCTTGGGCGCGCCGATACGCGCGGCAATTTCCGCATAGCTGGTCGTGCTGCCGGGCGGTACTTCGCGCAACGCTTGCCACACCCGCTCCTGGAACGCCGTGCCGCGCACATCCAGCGGCAGATCCAGACCAAGGGAGGGCACTTCAATCAAGCCCACCACCTTGGCGACCAAATCCTCAAAACCGGCATCACCGCCAATCAACTCGGCCTTGCGGAAGGTGTCCTGCAGATCGCGCACGAGGGCGTCCGGGTCGTCGCCCATCAGGATCGCGCAGATGCCCCTATCGCTCTGTGCCACGAGAATCGAACCGAGCGAGCACTCGCCCACGGCAAAGCGGATCGTGGTCTGTGCTCCGCCCGCGCGGTAGCGGCTGGCGGTCATGCCGAGCACGTGGTCGGAGGCCTCGTAGAAGCGGCTGCTGGCGTTGAAGCCCGCGTCGTAGATGGCTTCGGTGACGGAGCTGCCGCGCCCCAGCTGTGCGCGCAGCTTGCGTGCCCGGTGGGCATCCGCATAGGCCTTGGGGGTCAGGCCGGTCACGCTCTTGAACAGACGATGGAAGTGATACGTGCTGAGGCCGGCGTCCTGCGCGAGCACGTCGAGCGAGGGCGGTGTATCCGAAGCTTCAATGCGGCGGCAGGCAGCCGCGACCACCGCGGCTTGTTGCGCGCGCGCGGTGGTCTGGTCGGGGCTGGCGCGGCGGCTCGGGCGGTAGCCGGCGGCTTCGGCGTCAGCGGCGGTGTCGAAGAACTCCACGTTCTCCGGGCGCGGCAGGCGCGATGGGCTGCTCGGCAGGCAGTACACGCCGGTGGTCTTCACGGCATAGACGAACGCACCGTCTGCGGAGGCATCGCGCGCGAGCACACGGGCCCAGCGCGGGTCATGTTCGACGGTGATGGCTGGTGCGATTTTGGCGGACCTTTGCATGGCATCCAGGGGGATAAGTCGATGCCTGTACTGTAGGCGCGGAGCCCAGTGTGGACACTCCGCGTCTTGCGGTCAAATTCTCGGAGTCGGCTGCGTCACTTGTTCGGCATCCGCCAGAGGTACCACGCGGCGATGGTCCGGTACGGACTCCACGCACGGCCGATGGTCTCCATCTGCTTGCGGGTGGGCGTAGTGTCGAGACACTTCAGACGGCGGTAGCCTTCGCGCACGCCGAAGTCATCAGCGGGCAGGATGTCGGAGCGCTCCAGCGTATAGATCAGCAGCATCTCGACTGTCCAGCGGCCGACGCCGCGTAGCGTGACAAGCCGCTCGATCAGCGCGTCGTCCGACATGGCGAGTGCCGCATCGCGCGTGGGCACCACACCGTCGAGCGCGGCTTGTGCAATGCCACGAATCGTCGCCAGTTTGGTGGCCGAGAAACCGCAGCTGCGTTGTGCCGCCTCGTCGGTGGCCAGCAATTGCGTGGGTGAGGGAAAGCCCACGCCGGGGTAGAGCGCCAGGAATCGACCGAGGATGGCGTCGCCCGCTTTGGCATGCAGTTGCTGATACGCGATGGCGCGTACGAGTGCCTCGTAAGGCTCGCGTGCAGGTTTGGCGGCGTGGCGGCACGGGCCAATTGCAGCGACGTGGCGAGCCCAGTCGTCGTCCAGCGACGAAAGGAAATCCGCTGCACGCGTGTAAGCGTCGTCGGACAGATCGGCAGCGATGGTCAATGTGGTGGCCAATGCGGTCAACCCGCTTTGCGGAAGGTGAGGTTGATGCGCTGCGTGCCCAGCAGCGCATGCGCGTGCTCCTTGAGCGGTGCAACGCCGTGATAGCGCAGGCGGTCCGGCCCGCCCCAGACGACGACATCACCATGAAAGAGCGGTACGCGCTGCGTCTTGTCTGCGCGCTTGTGCCCGCCGAACAGGAAGATCGCGGGCATACCGAGCGACACCGAAACGATGGGTGCGCCGTAGTCCTGTTCATCGCGATCCTGATGGAGCGACAGCCGCGTGCCAGGCACGTAGCGGTTGATGAGGCACGCGTCAGGCGTGAAGCCGGGGAAGCCTGCTTCGGCGGCGGCACGGTGTGCGAGACGCAGGAACACGTCGGGCAACGGTGGCCATGGCTGGTTGGTCAACGGGTCGTGCGTGGTGTAGCGATAGCCGCGGCGGTCTGATGTCCAGCCCAGTGAGCCACTGTTGGTGAGCGCCACCGACATTTCGAGACCGCCCGGCGTGACCATGTGGCGAAACGCTGCCCGCTCCACGATGGCCTCCACGGCGCTGAGCAACGCCGGCGCGTCAGCCAGTGCAAAGCTGCGCAGTACGAACGACGCTGGCCCGAGCACGATGCGTGTGTCGTCAGCGTGTTCCTGATCGGCAAAGAGATCGCCGGTTGTCATGTGCACCGCCTCACAGAGCATCGTGGAAGATGATGCCCACAGTATGCCGCTGTCCGGAATGCAGGCGGCTCACGCCGTGGCGCATGTTGACGCGATACACGCCGCGCGTGCCCTGCACGGGCCGGTGGTGCACGGCAAAGATCACCGCGTCGCCTTTGCGTAGCGGCACGACTTCCGGACGCGACTGCATGCGCGGGCGCTGCTCGGTCATGACGAATTCGCCGCCGGTGAAGTCGACGCCGGGCTCGGACAGCAGGATCGCTACCTGCAGCGGGAAGACGTGTTCGCCGTAGAGGTCTTGATGCAGGCAGTTGTAGTCGCCGGGGCCGTATTGCAGGATCAACGGTGTCGGGCGCAACTGGCCAGCCTCGTGGCAGCGGCGCAGGAAATCGGCATGCACAGCGGGGTAACGCACGTCGATACCCATCGCCTGATTCCAGCGGTTGGCGATGGGCGCGAGTTGCGGATACAGCGCGGTGCGCAACTGCGCGATGCGGTCGGGCAGCGGGTAGGCGAAGTACTTGTACTCACCGCGGCCGAAGCCGTGGCGCGCCATCACCACGCGCGAACGATAGAGCGTGTCGCGCGGGTAGAGGGCGGTGAGCGCATCGCATTCGTCGTGCGTGAGCAGACCGGGCAGTACGGCGCTGCCGACGTCGTTGAGCGCGTCTTCTGCGGCGGTCCAATCGATGGTGTCGACGTGTGTGCGAGTCATGCGTGGTGCTCCATGGCGAGCAATGCGCGTTTGCGCGCGACGCCCCAGCGATAGCCAGCCAGGCCGCCGTCGGTACGCACGACACGATGGCATGGAATGGCGATGGCCAGCACGTTGGCGGCGCACGCGCTGGCAACGGCGCGTACCGCGTCGGGCTGGCCGATGCGCTGCGCTATTTCAGTGTAGGTCGTGGTGCTGCCCGCAGGGATGTCGCACAGCGCTTGCCAGACCCGGCGTTGGAACGGTGTGCCGCCAATGTCGAGGGTGCCGTCAAAGTTGCCGGACGGTGCATCCGCCAGCGCAATGGCCTGGGCCAACTGCGCGCTGAGTGCGGCATCGTCACGCATCAGTACCGCATTGGGAAACGCTGCGGCGAGTTCCGCGCGTAGTGCATCCGCCTGATCGCCAAGCAGCAAAGCACAGATGCCACGGCCACTGGCAGCGGCCACCAGCACTTGGCTGAGCGTGCTGGTGCCGATGGCGTAGTGCAGCGTGGTAGGGGTGTTCATGGTTCGCTCCATCAACGTGGTGATTGATGCAGCGAAGGTTAGGCGCCCGGCGCGCACGTGACACTCCGGGGCTTGCGGTCAAATTCGAGAGCCGAATCTGGAGCGTCTGGCCTTACGCTGCCAGCGCGGCAGGCATGGGGATGGCGGCCATCGTGCCGAGTGCGTCGCCGGTGGCGCGGCAGATGCGCCACTCGGGCAGCACGTCGGCGCCCATGGCTTCATAGAAGGCGATGGACGGTGCGTTCCAGTCGAGCACGCTCCATTCAAAGCGGCCGCAGTCGCGTTCCTGCGCCAGGCGTGCGAGGTGAATCAGCAGTGCCTTGCCAATGCCAAGACCACGATGTTCCGGCTCGACAAACAGGTCCTCCAGATACAGGCCCGGCTTGCAGAGGAACGTCGAGAAATTGTGGAAGAACAGCGCAAAGCCGACGGCTTGACCTTCGACCTCCGCCATCACCGCCTCGCAATAGGGGCGCGGGCCGAACAGCATGGTGGCGAGCGCCTCGGGCGTGGTCTGCACGAGGTGCGTGAGCTTCTCGTACTCGGCCAGTGCGGTGATCAGGCGAACGAGCGCCGCGCAATCATCCGGCGTGGCAGGGCGCAGCGTAAAGGTGGTAGCGGTATCGGTGGTCGTCATAGCGGTGATTGCGATTCCAGTGAGATTTGGACCAGGCGTGCGACCTGGTCGACATAATCGGGGGCGAGGCAGTCGACCACGTGCCGCTCCGGTGTGCTGCGCAGCCACGTGATCTGGCGCTTGCAGAGCTGGCGTGTGGCGGCGACGCCTTGTTCACGCAGGGCGGCCATGTCGATCTCGCCATCCAGGTAGGCCCACGCCTGGCGATAGCCCACGCAGCGAATGGACGGCAGTGTTGGCGAGAGGTCGCCGCGGCGGCGCAAACTCTCGACTTCGTCGAGCAGGCCGCCGGCGAGCATGGCATCGAAGCGCTGTGCGATGCGTGCATGCAGCACGAGGCGATCCGACGGCTCCAGTGCAATCGTCAAATACGGCGCGGCGGCTTCGTGCTGCTGGAACGCGTTTGCACCGACCTCGCGCGCGAGCAGCGCGGACATCGGTTGGCCGGTCAGCCGATACAGTTCCAATGCACGCTGGATGCGCTGCGCATCCGTCGTGTGCAGCCGCGCAGCGGTGATCGGATCGACCAGGGCGAGCTTCGCATGCAGTGCAGGCCAGCCATCGCGTGCGGCTTCGGCGTCGATCTCGGCGCGGATGGCCGGGTCAGCGCCGGGCAAATCGGACAGCCCTTGCGTGAGCGCCTTGTAGTACAGCATCGTGCCGCCAACGATGAGCGGCAGCTTGCCACGCGCGCGGATGGCGTCGATGAGCGTATTCGCATCGTTGGCGAACTGCGCGGCGGAATAGGCGTCGAGCGGATCGATGATGTCGATCAGGTGATGCGGAGCGATGGCCTGTTCTTCGGGGCTGGGTTTGGCCGTGCCGATGTCCATGCCGCGATACACCAGCGCAGAATCCATGCTGATGATCTCGACCGGCCAGCGCTCGGCGAGCTTCAGTGCGGCAGCGGTTTTGCCGGATGCGGTGGGGCCAAGCAGGCAGACGGCGCGTGGCGCGTTGACAGAAGACACGGTCATCACAAACTCACTGACCGCGCAGGAACAGACGGTCCAGGTCAGCCACGGTGAGCTGGATCCACGTCGGGCGACCGTGGTTGCATTGGTCCGCGCGCTCGGTGGCTTCCATTTGGCGCAGCAGCGCGTTCATCTCGTCCAGGTTCAGGCGGCGATTGGCGCGCACGGCGGAGTGGCAGGCCAGCGTGGCCAGCAGCTCGTTCTGGCGCTCGGCCAGCACGCGCGAGCCGCCATAGGCCTGCAGGTCGCGCAGCACGTCGCGGGCAAGGGCTTGTGCGTCGGCCTTTTGCAGCAGCGTCGGTACCGACCGCACCGCCAGCGTCGTGGGCGATACGGCGGAGATGTCGAAGCCCAGCAGCGTGAGCGTGTCGCGGAATTCCTCGGCAGTGCCAATTTCCACCGGGCTTGCGGCAAACGTGACCGGAATCAGCAGCGGCTGCACCTCGACGCGCTTGGCTTCCAGCGCCGTCTTCAATTGTTCGTAGAGGATGCGCTCGTGCGCGGCGTGCATGTCGACGAGCACCATGCCACGTGTGTTCTGCGCCAGCACGTAGATGCCATGCAGTTGGGCGACCGCGAAGCCGAGCGGGTGAGCATCGTCATCGGATTCCGTTTCTGCGATCGGAGCGGCAGGCGCGGTAGTGGGCGCCTCGGCGGTTGCGGTGCTGCCGTCGAACAGCGTGGCGGCGCTGGGCACGTCGGCCATCCACGCCGGGCGCGACGACGGCATCGGCGTGCTGTCACCCCGCATCATCGACAGGTATTCCGCACGCGGCTGAGCGATGCCGAGCGACGTCTGCCGCGCGGCCATCTGGTTGATCCAGCGCGTGGTGTTGTCGGCGGGCGAGGGTGCCGCCGTGACACCAGCAGCACCCGGCGCATCGGCAATGTCGGTGCGCAGGCTGTCGCCCTGTTCGCCCGCGTGGCGTGACAGCGCGCGCTGGATCGCGTGATAGACGAACTGGTGCACCGCTCGGCTGTCACGAAAGCGCACCTCGATCTTGGACGGGTGCACGTTCACGTCCACGGCTTCGGGCGGCAGCTCCAGACACAGCACATAGGCGGGGAAGCGGTCGCCGTGCAGCACGTCTTCGTAGGCGCTGCGCACGGCGTGCGTGAGCAGGCGGTCGCGCACGAAGCGGCCGTTGACGTAGAAGAACTGGTGGTCCGCCCGGCCGCGCGAGGCGGTGGGCAGGCCAGCAAAGCCAAAGAGGCGCAGTTCGCCCGCTTCCTCTTCGAAGGGCAGGCGTGCGCGCGCGAATTCGGTACCGAGCACGGCGGCTGTGCGCGAATCGGCTTGCGTCGCGTTCCAGTGCTCCAGCGGCTTGCCGTTGTGATGCACGGAGATGGCCACATCGGGCCGCGCGAGCGCTGTGCGGCGGATCACTTCCATGCAGTGGCCCAGTTCGGTCTGCTCGGTCTTGAGGAATTTGCGGCGCGCCGGCGTATTGAAATACAGATGCTGCACGTCCACCGTCGTGCCGATGCCACCCGAGGCCGGCTGCACGCGCCCGCTTTGCGCAATGATTTGCGTGGCGTGCGCGTCATGGGTGGTGCGAGAGGTGAGCGTCAGTTCCGCCACCGAGGCAATCGAAGCCAGCGCCTCACCGCGAAACCCCAGCGTCGCCACCGATTCCAGCTCTTCCAGCGAGCCGATCTTGCTGGTTGCATGCCGCATCAGCGCGACGGGCAGCTCATCGGCCGGAATGCCGCCGCCGTTGTCGGTGATGGCGATGCGCCGCACGCCGCCTTCCTCCAGCTTGATCTGGAGCTGCGTGGCGCCGGCGTCCAGCGCGTTTTCCAGCAGTTCCTTGACCACGGACGCCGGCCGTTCGACCACCTCGCCGGCCGCGATCTGGCTGATCAGCTGGTCGGGAAGGGGGCGGATGGGGCGGCGAGCGGAGGTGGCGGAATCGGGGGCGGAAGTCATCGCAGCATTATAAATGTCACACCCTGTGTGGCGTACGGACGCACACCCCGGATGCCCCCACCAAGGGCTAGGGGAAATCTAAGTCGCATCCGGTATCATTCCCCGCTCGCTTAGGGGGATGGTTTGGATATCGTGATGCAATTGGTCGACATCGTGCTGCATGTCGACAAATCGTTGGGCCTGTTGATTCAGCAGTACGGCGCGTGGGTGTACGTACTACTGTTCGCCATTGTGTTTGCCGAAACTGGCCTGGTGGTGCTGCCGTTCCTGCCTGGCGACACGCTGCTCTTCATTGCCGGCGCCATGTGCGCGACCGGTCAGATGGATACCTGGCTGCTGATCGTGCTGCTGGTGACTGCCGCCACCACGGGCAATACCGTCAACTACTTCGTTGGCTCGTGGATCGGCCCCAGGGTATTCGACGGTCACATCCGCTTCCTCGATCACCAAGCGCTGATGAAAACGCACGGCTTCTACGAGCGCCACGGTGGCAAGACGCTGGTGATGGCGCGCTTCATTCCGGTGGTGCGCACGTTCGCGCCGTTCGTGGCCGGCGTGTCGAAGATGACGTTTGCCAAGTTCCAGCTCTTCAACATGATCGGCGCCGTGCTGTGGGTCGGTCTGCTGGTGCTGGCGGGTGACCTGTTCGGCAACGTGCCCATCATCCGCGAGCACCTGAACACCATCGTGCTGATTGGCCTGGGCGCGGCGATTGTGCCGTTGGCGCTAGGCGGGCTGTGGAAGCTGCTCAAGCGCCGTCGCGGTGCTGTCCCGCAGAAGTAACGCCTAATTGAGATTCTTGCTCATGGCGCGCAGCGTTGGCATGCGCTCCTTGAGCTTGGCCGTATCGGCCGCGTCGGGCCGGGCGTCCACGTAGGCTTCCAGGTCTTCCAGTGCGGGCCGGAAGCATTCCAGGTTGGCGTAGGCCAGTCCCCGGTCGCGCACTTCCTCGATGGAATCGGGCAGCAGAATCACCAGCCGCTGCTGCACCGCCAGCAGCCGCTGCCAGCGCGACTCCTGCAAGTAGATCGCCTTCAGGTTGCGTAGCAGGCGCGCGATGATCTCCCGATGCGTCGCCACTTGCAGGAACACCCCCAGCGGCACCGTATTCGGGTCTTCGATGCCTTCCTTCTCCAAGTACGGGTCGAGCATATCCTGCAGTTCTTCCTTCGACAGCGTCTGCCCCGTCAGGGGATCGAGCACGACCTCGCCCGCGGGAATGCTCATGCGTACCAGAAAGTGGTTCGGAAAGGACACGCCCTTGAGCGGCAGGCCGATCTGCTGGCCGATCTCCATGAGCAGTACCGCCAATGAGATCGGGATGCCGCGCCGGCTTTGCAGCACGGCGTTCAGATAGGAGTTCTCGGGGTCGTAGTAATCGTTTGCATTGGGCCCGAAGCCCAACTCGCGATAGAAGAACTGATTGAGCAGGCGCAGCCGCTGGATGGCCGGCGTGCCATCGGCCACGCGGTTCTTGATCCGCGCGACCAGCACGTCGATGGCGGCCAGCTCGCTTTGCAGGTCCAGGTCCGGATACGCGTCCTGTGCGATGGACAGGGCGGTTTCGGTGAGGGGAATGCTGTCGTCGTCCGCGACCAGGGCCGAAAAATAATCGAGGACTTTAGTGGTCATCAGATGGCCTTTTTTCGGAACGTGGAGAACTTCAACCCAGTCAGCCACAGTGTACCGAAATAGACCACCGCGCACAGGACCAAGCTTGCCCCTAGCAGCGCGATGCGCACGAGCGGCTTGGCGCCCAGCCCTACCCAATCGAAATTGTGCGCAAGCCACAGCAGTACGCCAGCCAGCAGCAACACGGCCGACATCACCTGCGCCAGGAACAGCCCCCAGCCCGGCAGCGGGTGGTAATAGCCACGGCGGCGCAGGCCGAAGAACAGCAGCGCCGCGTTGATCGTCGCGCCAAAGCTGATCGACAGCGCCAGCCCGGCATGCCCGAAGATCGGCACGAAGACGTAGTTGGAGAGCTGCGTTGCGACCAGTACCACCAGCGCGATCTTCACCGGCGTGCGGATGTCCTGTCGTGCATAGAAACCCGGCGCCAGAATCTTGATGACAATCAGCCCGATCAGCCCCACGCCATACGACACCAGCGCCTGGCGGGTCATCTCGACGTCCATGCCGGTGAACTTGCCATAGTGGAACAGCGTGGCCGTGAGCGGCGCGCCAAACACGAACAGCCCCACCGCTGATGGCACCGCCAGCAGCACCGTCAGCCGCAGGCCCCAGTCGAGCAGCGATGAATACTCTTCGCGGTTGTTGTCCGCGCTCGCCTTCGACAGGCTTGGCAGCAGGATCGTCCCGAGCGCCACGCCCAGCAGTGCGGTCGGAAATTCCATCAGCCGGTCCGCATAGTTCAGCCACGACACGCTGCCTGTCGGCAGGCGCGAAGCAATATTCGTATTGATGATCAGGCTGATTTGCGCGACCGACACCGACAGCGTGGCCGGCAGCATCTGCTTGAGCACGCGCCGCACGCCGGGGTGATGCCACGCCGCCCGCACGTTGAACGACACCCGCGGCAGCATGCCCACCTTGCGCAATGACGGAATCTGGATGGCGAGCTGCAGGATGCCGCCCACCATCACCGCATAGGCCTGCGCATAGATGGGCGTCTCAAGAAACGGCGCCACAAACACCGCTGCCACGATGAACGACACGTTCAGCAGTACCGGCGTGAACGCGGGCACCGCAAACTGCCGCCACGTATTCAGAATGCCCGAAGCCAGCGCCACCAGCGACACCAACCCGATGTACGGAAACATCACCCGCGTCATGAAGATCGCCGAGATGTAGGCTTGGCTCTCGTGCTCCTTGAAGCCGGTCGCAACGGCCGTGACGATCAACGGCGCGCCGATCACGCCCAGCGCTGAGATGATGACCAGGAACCACGTCATCACTGTCGCCACCGAGTCGACCAGCGCGCGCGTCTCGGCTTCGCCTTGGCGATTCTTGAATTCGCCCAGGATCGGCACGAACGCCTGCGAGAACGCGCCTTCGGCAGAGAGCCGGCGCAGCAGGTTGGGGATGCGGAAGGCGACGTTGAAGGCGTCGGTGTAGACCGAGGCACCAAAGGCGCGGGCGATCAGCGTTTCGCGGATGAGCCCGGTGATGCGCGAGAGCATCGTCAAGCCGCTGATCGTGGCGAGGGTTTTAAGGAGATTCAAGATGAATGCGTGGTTGGGCGCCGTCCGGGAGGCAAACACGGCGATGGCGGTCTGACCGGCTGCGCCATGCGGGGTTCGCACCTAGCGTGACGGAACGGCGCAATTGCGGCCGTATTATAGGGACCGCCTCGCCATGCGCTCAAAAGTGCCGCAAAAGCCGCAATCTGCTGTCATTCGGGCGATTTCACAACACGGTTTGCATTGGATGGGGAAGTCTGCGTATAATTGCCGTCTTTCACCAATTTGCGCGCTTCGGCCTTCCGTGTCTCCCGGGGCGCTTGCTATCGTTTCTTCAGGGAATTTTCCATGGCAAACACCGCACAAGCACGCAAGCGCGCACGCCAAGCCGTCGTTCAAAACGCTCACAACTCGGCACTGCGCTCGCGTCTGCGCACCGCTATCAAGACCGTCCGCAAGGCCGTGGCTGGTGGCGACAAGGCTGCAGCTGCAGCTGCATTCAAGACCGCTCAAAGCACGATCGACAGCATCGCTGACAAGAAGATCGTCCACAAGAACAAGGCTGCACGTGCCAAGTCGCGTCTGTCCGCTGCCATCAAGGCAATGGCTGCCTAAGTTCGGGTGATGCCGGCTTAGCCGGCATGGTGTGACAGCAGTTGTCACGCACCGGCGATAAAAAAGCCTGTCTTCGGACAGGCTTTTTGCTTTGGCGCGCAGAAGGAGCGCTCGGCACGTGGTGGTGCCGGTTGTGCGTTATGCCGGCGTGCCCTCGTCGGGCAGGATGCAGGCTTCGACCAATTGCAGATTATTGTCGTGCGCGAAGTTCAGCACAAAGTCGAGCGCCTTGGGCTCGATCTCGCGCAGGCGCTCGTCGACAAAGACGCTCTTGATGCCGCCCGACATGACGGGGCGCACATAAGGGGAGTAGGTCAGGCGAGGGTCCCCAGTGTCACCGGCGGGGCGGAACTGCGCCATCACGCCGCACAGCCGATCGGCCCAGTCGCTCGGGCGGAAGGTTTTTCCGTCACGGGTGACGCCCTGGATAAAGAATTGGCGAGGGTAGGCTGCCATGGACTGCGTGGGGCTTGTGGAGATTTGCAAACGGCTTCGATCGCGCGGGTGCCGCAACGTTCGAACGGGGTGCACTTGTGGTGCGGATGATGCGCTTGCTCGGTTGCCGATTCATGAACCAGACGAACCGGCTTGTCGTGCCGGTTTGCGGACGATCGAGGCATCCGAGGCAGCCAGTATTATATCTTATATAAGACTTTCATCGGCCTTTCACCGGTGCCTTTATGGTAGCGCGGGCCGCCCGGCCCGAACTCGCCAAACTGACGGCGATCCCGTATGATGGGCTGAATCTTCAACAGACAAGGCGGCTAGGGCGACGTGCCACGGGATCTTCCGGTGCGTCATCTGCGGGCCGCCTTCGTTGTTTTATGAACCCACCAAGCTCGATCAAGCACTACCTGCAGTTCAAGGACTTTTCGCTGGAAGAGTACGAGTACCTGCTGGACCGTTCCAAGATCCTCAAGGCCAAGTTCAAGAACTACGAGACGTGGCACCCGCTGCACGACCGCACGCTGGCCATGATCTTCGAGAAGAATTCCACGCGAACGCGCCTGTCGTTCGAAGCCGGCATTCACCAGCTCGGCGGCCACGCGGTCTTCCTGAACACGCGCGATTCCCAGCTGGGGCGCGGTGAGCCGATTGAAGACGCGGCGCAGGTCATCTCCCGCATGACCGACATCATCATGATCCGCACCTTCGGGCAGGAGATCATCGAGCGTTTTGCCGCGCATTCGCGCGTGCCGGTCATCAACGGGCTGACCAACGAATACCACCCGTGCCAGGTGCTGGCCGATATCTTCACCTTCATCGAGCAGCGTGGCCCGATCAAGGGCAAGACCATCACCTGGGTGGGCGATGCCAACAACATGGCCTACACGTGGATTCAGGCAGCTGAGATCCTCTGCTTCCGCTTCCATTTTTCCGCGCCGAAGGGCTACCAGCTCGATCCGGCGATGGTGTCGAATTCCAGTCTGCCGTTCGTACACGTGTTCGAAAGCCCGCTTGAGGCCTGCGACGGCGCCCATCTGGTGACCACCGACGTGTGGACCAGCATGGGCTACGAAGCCGAGAACGAAGCGCGCAAGAAGGCATTCGGCGACTGGATGGTCACCGAGGCGATGATGCAGCGCGCGCAACCCGATGCGCTGTTCATGCACTGCCTGCCGGCGCATCGCGGTGAGGAAGTCGAAGCGGCCGTCATCGACGGCAAGCAGAGCGTCGTGTGGGACGAAGCGGAAAACCGCCTGCACGTGCAGAAGGCGCTGATGGAATACCTGCTCTGCGGCCGGTACTGAACACAGACGCTGAAGCCATAGAAAAAGGCCGCTCCGACGTGAATCGGAGCGGCCTTTTTCATTGCAGCGACTAGCGGTTACTTCTTGCCGCCGTCGAGCTGGGGCAGTGCGTTGCTGGTACCCAGCGACAGCAGACCCGCCTTCGAGTAGATCGACAGCTTGTCGCGCGTGTCCATCAGGTCCAGGTTGCGCATGGTCAGTTGACCGATACGGTCGGCCGGGCTGAACGGCGCGTCTTCCACCTTTTCCATCGACAGACGCTCGGGTGCGTAGGTCAAGTTAGGCGACTCGGTGTTCAGGATCGAGTAGTCGTTGCCGCGGCGCAGTTCCAGCGTGACGGTGCCGGTGACGGCGCGGGCCACCCAGCGCTGGGCGGTTTCACGCAGCATGATGGCTTGCGGGTCGAACCAGCGGCCCTGGTACAGCAGACGGCCCAGGCGCAGGCCGTTGATGCGGTACTGCTCGATGGTGTCTTCGTTGTGGATGCCGGTGACCAGGCGCTCGTAGGCGATGTGCAGTAGCGCCATGCCCGGGGCTTCGTAGATGCCGCGGCTCTTGGCTTCGATGATGCGGTTTTCGATCTGATCGCTCATGCCCAGGCCGTGGCGCCCGCCGATGCGGTTGAGCTCCAGGAACATTTCCACCGGGTCGGCAATTTCCTTGCCATTGACGGCGACCGGGCGGCCTTCGTCGAACGTAATCGACACTTCTTCGGCCTTGACCTCGACTTCCGGCTTCCAGAACGCCACGCCCATGATCGGGTTGACGATGCGGATGCCGCTGTTCAGGTGCTCCAGGTCCTTGGCCTCGTGTGTGGCGCCCAGCATGTTGCTGTCGGTCGAGTAGGCCTTTTCGGCGCTCATCTTGTAGCCGAAGCCTTCCTTCGTCATGAAGGCGGACATTTCTGCGCGGCCGCCGAGTTCGTCGATGAAGGTCTGGTCCAGCCAGGGCTTGTAGATCTTCAGCGCCGGGTTGGTCAGCAGGCCGTAGCGGTAGAAGCGCTCAATGTCGTTGCCCTTGAAGGTCGAGCCGTCGCCCCAGATGTTGACGTCGTCTTCCTTCATGGCGGCGACCAGCATGGTGCCGGTCACGGCGCGGCCCAGCGGCGTGGTGTTGAAGTAGGTGATGCCGCCTGTGCTGATGTGGAAGGCGCCGGCCTGGATGGCGGCGATGCCTTCATTGGCCAGCTGCGGGCGGCAGTCGATCAGGCGGGCCTTTTCTGCACCGTACTCCATCGCCTTGCGCGGGATGGCATCGTAGTCTTCCTCGTCGGGCTGGCCGAGATTGGCGGTGTAGGCATAGGGCAGCGCGCCCTTGTTCTTCATCCAACGCAGGGCCGCGCTGGTGTCCAGACCGCCGGAGAAGGCAATGCCGACCTTCTGGCCGACGGGAACGTGTTGCAGGATGGTTTCCATAGTCTTTCTCTTCAAATGATCGCTCGTGCCGCTGGATGCTAGCCCTTCAGGGCTTACGCGTAGTGGCAGATGTAGTGGTACGCCTCGGTCACGCGAATGTCGAACTTGGAGTTCGCGGGAACGTGGAAGCTTTCGCCAGCGCCGGAGGTCTTCCATTCGTCGGTGCCGTCGAGCTTGTATTCGCAGGAGCCGCCCACGCATTCCATGATCTCGGCGGCGGCCGTGCCGAAGGTCAGCGTGGCCGGCAGCACCACGCCCACGGACTTCTTGGTGCCGTCGGGCAGGGTAAAGCTGTGGCTGACGCACTTTCCGTCAAAGTACACATTGGCCTTGGTGGTCAGGCGGACGCCGTCAAAGGTTTCGGTGGTCATGGAGTAAAGGCGGAACGCAAAAAGCGGTGGTCTAGGGTCGAATCCGCCATTTTAGGGCATGATCCGGCCAGCGCCAGAGGGGCGCCTGAATCTGGGGGAAAAAGCATGCAGAAGCCGCACGGCAAGCACATCAACCTCGCGCTGCAGGGCGGCGGCGCGCACGGGGCGTTCACCTGGGGCGTGCTTGATGCGCTGCTTGAAGACGGGCGACTGTCGTTCGAAGGCCTGAGCGGCACCAGTGCCGGTTCGATGAACGCGGTGGTGGTGCTCGATGGTTTGCTCGAAGGCGGCCCCGAGCGGGCACGCGAGAAGCTGCATGCGTTCTGGCTGGCGGTATCGACGGCCGGCTCGCCGCTCTCCGCCATGGGCGAAAACGCCAAGACGCTGTTTTCCGGCAAGCCGCTGTTTCCCGACAGCTGGCCCGTGACCGACTGGATGCGGCTCTGGGACAACTGGATCAGTGCCACCGCCCAGGGCGCCCACTACAACCCGCTGCGCGACCTGCTCGCCAACCATGTCGACTTTGAACGCCTGCGCGCCTGCCCAGACACCAAGCTGTTCCTGGCGGCGACCGACGTCAACACGGGCAACGTGCGCGTCTTCAACACGCCGGAGATCGATACCGAGGTCGTTCTGGCCTCCGCCTGCCTGCCGTACTTGTACCCGGCCATCGAGATCCACCGCCACCACTACTGGGACGGCGGCTACATGGGCAATCCGGTGCTGTTCCCGTTCTTCTACGAGACCAAGACGCAGGACATCCTGCTCGTGCACGTGAACCCGATCGTGCGCAAGGAGGTGCCCGACCAGCCGCACGAGGTGATGGAGCGGTTGAACGAGATCACCTTCAATGCGTCACTGCTGCGCGAGATGCGTGCTATTGCCTTCGTGCAGAAGCTGATTGCGGAGGATTGGCTCAAGCCCGAATTCCGCGATCGCCTGAAATACATTTACCTGCACGCCATCCGCGCCGACAAACCGCTGGGCGACCTGTCGTCATCGACCAAGCTGGTGACGGACTGGAGCTTCCTGACCATGCTCAAGGAGCGCGGCCGGCACGAGGGCAAAGCGTGGCTGCGCAAGCATTTCGACGATGTCGGCAAGAAAGGTACCGTTGACATCCAGAAGGAATACCTGCGCGGCGAAGAAATTTAGAGGACGACGGGTTCCGGCTCGATGCGTACGCCAAAGCGCGCGTAGACGGTGTCCTGGATCTCGCGGGCCAGCGTCATCAATTGGACGGCGCTGCCGCCGCCCCGGTGCACCAGCACCAGCGCCTGCTTCTCATATACGCCTACCGCGCCACTCTGACGGCCCTTGAAACCGCACTGGTCAATCAGCCAGCCGGCGGCGAGCTTGTACGTGCCGTCCGGCTGCACATAGCCGACCAGATTCGGGAAGCGCTCCACCAGCGCATCGCGCGTGGCGGCATCGACGATAGGGTTCTTGAAGAAGCTGCCTGCGTTGCCAATTTCGGCGGGGTCAGGCAGCTTGCGGCGGCGGATGGTGACCACCGCATCGAAGATGTTCTGCGCCGTCGGATTGGAGATGCTCTGCGCGGCCAGCTCGCGGGCGAGTTCTGCGTAGTGCGTGTCGGGCTGCCAGTCGACGGGCAGCGCGAACGTCACCTCGGTGATGATGTAGCGCTCGGCGCCGGCGCGCTTGAAGAGGCTGTCGCGGTAACCGAAGGCGCAGTCTGCGGCATCCAGCGTGACGAACTCGCCGGCGTGGCGGTCGTAGGCGCGCAGGGAGTGGAAGCGGTCTTTGATCTCGACGCCGTAGGCGCCGATGTTCTGGATGGGCGCCGCGCCGACGGTGCCGGGGATCAGCGCGAGGTTTTCCAGCCCAGGCAAGCCATGGGCGACGGTATGCGCGACCAGGCCGTGCCAGGATTCGCCGCCGCCGGCGGTGACAGTATGGACTTCGCGGCCATCGATCATTGCCCGGCCAGTGGTGATGCCTGGAATCTCCATCAGCAACACCAGGCCGTCAAAATCACGCGTCAGCACGACGTTGCTGCCGCCGCCCAGCACCAGCACGGGCAGGCCGGGTTGATCTCGTACGCGCGGGTCGGCCAGCGCGGCGGGGATGTCCTCCGGCGTACGCACGTGTGCGACATAGCGGGCAGTGGCCTCAAAACGGAACGTATTGTGCCGGCCTAGGGGATAATGCGAGTCGAGCAACGCCATGGCGCAAATTCTGTTGAATAAGCAGAAATTATAAGAGCCACGGCGCACGGCGACCCCGCTGGAGGGGGCGCAGCAACCCGATTCAAGTCTGCAAGGAGAACACGATGCCGTCGTTTGACGTGGTGTGCGAAGCCAACATGGTGGAAGTGAAGAACGCCGTGGAACAGGCCAACAAAGAGATTTCGACGCGATTCGACTTCAAGGGGTCGGACTCGCGCGTCGAGCACAAGGAGCAGGAGCTGACGCTGTTTGCCGATGACGATTTCAAGATCGGCCAAGTCAACGACGTGCTGATGAACAAGCTCGCCAAGCGCAACGTCGACGTGCGCTTCCTGGACTACCAGGACAAGCAGAAGATCGGCGGCGACAAGATGAAGCAGGTCGTCAAGATCAAGAAGGGCGTGTCGGGCGACCTGGCCAAGAAGATCGTCAAGACGATCAAGGACAGCAAGATCAAGGTCCAGGCCAGCATCCAGGGCGACGCGGTGCGCGTGACGGGCGCCAAGCGTGACGACCTGCAAAGCGTGATCGCCATGCTGCGCAAGGACGTGAGCGACACGCCGCTGGATTTCAACAACTTCCGCGACTGAGCCGAGCCGCTCCCAACAAAACGCCCCGAATGTTCGGGGCGTTTTTTTGTTTCCGCATGCTGCTGTTTGCGGCAGGGCAGTCGGGTGAAATGCCACCGCTGCAAGCGAAGCCTGATGATGCGCGCACGTCCAATCTCCGGTGGCGGACCTCAAAGGCGCGATGGTGGAGGTGAAGAGGTCCGGCGTCGCACCTAAAAGGTGCGGGCGTGGACCTTTGAGGTCCGACGCCGGAGGTGCGGAGGTCCAACGCCGGACCCAAAAGGTGCGCGCGCGGAGGCGGAGAGGTCCGACGTTGAACAAAAAGCAGCAACGGCGGAGGTGGCGAGGTCCGGGCCCGCACCTCAAAGGTGTGCGCCCGGAGGTCGGAGGTGCGGTGATGAGGGTTGGCGGGGCGGCGCTCGGAAGCGCCGCAGAGCACGCGGGTGATGCCGCGTGCGCGGGCAGGCGCCCGTGTCTGGTCGCGACGATCAGCCCGCCGCGACCGCGCGCGGCTGCGTCAACATCTCCGGCTGCAGGATCTCGTCCAGCGCTTCCTGGCTGAGCAGGCGCTTGTCCAGCACGAGCTGATACACGCTGGCGCCGCTCACCAACGCTTCCTGCGCGATGGCCGTGGCGTTGGTGTAGCCGATGTGCGGGTTCAGCGCGGTAACGATGCCGATCGAGCGCTCGACGTTGTCGCGCAGATGATCGACGTTGGCGGTAATGCCGTTGACGCACTTGTCGGCCAGCGTCAGGCAGCCATTGCGCAGGTGCACAAGGCTCTTGAACAGGCTATGCGCGATGACGGGCTCAAACGCGTTGAGCTGAAGCTGCCCGGCCTCGGCGGCAAAGGTGATGGTGACGTCGTTGCCGATCACCTCGTAGGCGATCTGGTTGACCACTTCCGGAATCACCGGATTCACCTTGCCCGGCATGATGCTGGAGCCGGCCTGCATGGCGGGCAGGTTGATCTCGCCCATGCCGGCGCGCGGGCCGCTGGAGAGCAGGCGCAAGTCGTTGCACGTTTTGGACAGCTTGGCCGCCATGCGCTTGAGCACGCCCGAGATGTGCATGAAGGCGCCGACATCCGGGGTGGCTGCCACCAGGTCCTGCGCGGTGATCAGCGGGATGCCGGTGATCTGCGCCAGGTGCTTGCGCGCGGCTTCTGCGTAATCGGGGTGCGTGTTGATGCCGGTGCCGATGGCTGTGGCGCCCAGGTTGATCTCACGGATGGTCGACAGCGCTTCCAGCAGCCGCGTCTGGTCTTCGGCCAGGCCGACTGCGTAGCTGCCGAACTCCTGGCCCAGCGTCATCGGCACGGCGTCTTGCAGTTGCGTGCGGCCCATCTTCAGCACGCTGCGGAATTCGTTGGCCTTGCGCTCGAACGCTGCGCGCAACACGCTCATGGCTTCCACCAACTGCAACACGAGATCGTGCGTGGCGATATGCAGCGCCGTCGGGTACACGTCGTTGGTGCTTTGGCTCATGTTCACGTGCTCGTTCGGGTGCAGGTGCTCATACGCGCCACGTGCATGGCCGAGCTGTTCGAGCGCGAGGTTGGCGATGACCTCGTTGGCGTTCATGTTGGTGGAGGTGCCGGCGCCGCCCTGGATGACGTCGACGACAAAGTGCTCGTGCGCGACGCCGGCCTGCACTTGCTTGCACGCTGCGACGATGGCGTCCGCACGTGTTTTGTCCAGCAAACCGAGCTCGTGATTGGCGAGCGCGGCGGCGGCCTTCACGCTGGCCAGCGCATTGATCAGTTGCGGATAGACCGAAATGGGCGTGCCGGTAATCGGAAAGTTCTCCAGCGCGCGCAGCGTGTGGACGCCGTAGTAGGTGTCGTTGGGAATGTCGCGGTCGCCGAGCAGGTCGTGTTCAATGCGAGTGGCCATGGCTGGTGTGTCTCTGAGTGGGGTTGTTGTATGCCGAATTCACCAAAAGAAATGGCCCGCGATCAACGCGGGCCAATCGGGTGGATACCGGAAATTCGCCGAGCCTTCTGTGAACAACTGCCAAGAGTTGTTCAGCCTGGGGGCAATCTTCTCGGTGCGCGGCAAAAAGACGCGTCCCCGCGTTGCGCGGGGACGACCCCTTACCTCATCACTGCGACAGCTTCGTCACCTTCAGCGCCGGATCGGCCGCGATGGCGGTTTCCGAGAACGGCAACCGGTTCCAGCGCTTGGCCGAGAACTCACGCATCTGGTCAAACGCATGCGGCGAGGCCGGATCGCTCGACTCACCGTAGGTCAGCAGGGCATCGGCCACCGGGCCCTGGTCGTCGAACGTGACGGTCTGGATGTAGCTGGTGCCGAAATACACCTGCAACCCCTTCGGCCCGATCGGTGTGCTTTGCAGTTTGTTGAGCACGCCTTCGTACTCTTCGCCGCCGTGCAGGGCGATGTCGCCGCCCGGCGCGTGTGTCACCTGCACGGTGCCCAGCGGTGCATCCAACGCAAAGCCAGCGGTGCGGACGGCGCCCACGGCATCCTTGAGCGCCTTGAACACGGCGGTGCGCACGGTGGCATCGCTCATGCGCAGGCTGCGCGGCGTGTGGATCGGGTCAGCCGGGTCGAAGTCGACGGCGTAGACATGCGGGATGTCCTTGGCACGCATCCAGAACTCGCGGAACAGGTGGGCGGCGCGGGCGTCGGCGTTGCTGGTGAGGTTCCATTGCGCAAGGGCGGCGCAGCCGTCGCGCACCTCGGCGTCAAGGTCGGCGGGGTTGGGCGTGGCCTTGCACGCGGTCAGCAGATCGTCGCGCACGAGATGGCCGGCGAGGTTGGCATCGCGGAAGATCATCGCCTGCAGGTTCGGCAGGCTGATGCGGTTGCCGGGCAGCCCGTCGGTGCCGTTTAGGCGGCGCTCGATTTCGATCAGGCCGATGCGGGTGCGCAGGCGCTGCGGCACGTCGATCGAACCCATCACCGGCGAGAAGCCGGTCATCTTCTGCGCGGGGTTGCTCAACCACGAGCTGTCGTTGCTGTTGGCGACGTAGTCATCGCGTTCCAGCACCGGCATGCGTGCGGGCGCCACCAGACCGGGCACCGGCGATGCCGGGTCGACCTGCCAGTCGCACGCACTGCGCGAGCCGTCGAGTAGCACGAGCCCCACGCCGTGGAACAGCTTGTCGGCCAGCGGTGAAGGCGCACAACGCTTGAGCGCTTCGGCCGAAACATCCGGCGTGGTCGATACGTCGGCAAACATCGCACGACCGTTGCGATCGGTGGCAATCGTGTTGACCCAAGGGATGCCGAGGTTGCCGATCGCCTGGCGGATCCCCGCCACGTCCTTGGCCTGTGCGATATGCAGCCACGTGTCGATCGAGCGTGTGTTGTTGCGGTTGGCGTCGCGCAGCGTGTACGCCTTCTGCGTGGTCCACGGCATGCCGCCCGCGGGCATCGATAGCACAGGGCCATACACCGTGTTGTAGAAGGTGTGCGTGCGGCGCTCGATGCGGCCGTCCGGCAGCTTCACGTCAAACGCCACGGTGCGCGTGGTCATCTTGTGTGGGGTGCCGTCGATCAGGTAGGTGGTCGGGTCGCCTTCGGCCAGTTTCAGCTCGTACACCGTGAAGCGGCGGCCAGTGGAAACGGTGTGCGTCCACGCCACGTCCTTGTTGAAGCCGATGCTGACGACGGGGAAGGCGGCAATCGATGCGCCCATCACGTCCAGCTTGCCCGGCACGGTCAGGTGGACTTGGTAGAAGCGGTTGGTGGTCGTCCACGGAAAGTGCGGGTTGCCGAGCAGCACGCCACGGCCGTTGTCGGTGGCGGCCTTGCCGAAGGCCCAGCCGTTCGAGCCGATCGGCATGTCGCGCAGTTGCAGGTCGCGGTCGAGCGCGGCGGTATCGACGGCATGCGGTGGGACGGTCGACACGGGCGTACCGCCCGGCGGCTGCGCGGCAACGATGCTCTGCAGCATGGCGCCCGCGCTGGCCTGGATGGCTTTTTCTTCGCCCATCAGCATCATGTCGGCCAGCGTGAGCGGACGCACCCAGGCGGCGTTGCGGCACGCAGCGGGGCGGTCAGCCGCCGGCGTGTCCTTCAGATAGCGGTTGTAGCCGGCGATGTAGCCGCGCAGCAGTTCACGCGCTTCCGGCGACATCTGCGCGTAGCCTGCACGCAGGCCGGCCTCGTCGAAGGCGCCCTTGAAGAACGCATCGGATTGCGTGTTCGGGATCGGCTTGAACGATACGGTGACGGTGCCTTCCGGCCCGAAGGTCTTCGAGCGCTCGCCGTTGACGGTGACGACCTGGTCGGCCAGCAGGCAGACGTTGTCCTGCGCGTAGGCGTAGGCCATGCCATAGCCAAGGCTGGCGTAGTCGTTGGCGCGGATGTGCGGAATGCCGAAGCGGGTGCGGCTGATCTCGGCTGAGAGGCCGGTGTCCGAGGGTGTAGTCCAGCCCCCGTCGGTGCTTGCGCAGCCAGCCAATGCCGCGAGCGTGGCCACGGCGAGCGTGCTGCGCAGTGCGAATCCCTGCGTCATGCGTGTACTCCTGATGTTGGGGTAGTTATGGGCGGCTGCGTCTGTGCGCAGCCACCGTCGCATCGTCAATCGGACGGGTCCGATCTGAAAGAGGTATTCCCGCCAGAGTTAGGGTCAATACCGCCACGGAAATCGCAGCTTGTGCCTATACTCCGGCATGCCGAATATCGACCTGCTGATCTTTCCCGACGCCGGCTTTTCCACGCTGGCAACCGCTGCCGACACGCTGGGTGTCGCCAATGCACTCGCTTCCATGCAAGCGGGTAAGCGGGCTGATGCCGCCATCGCTCCCGTGTTTGGCTGGCGGTTCGTTGCGCGTGATCCGGGGCGCTGGCAGGCAGCGGCCGAAACACTCGCCTGCCGCTGCGATGCACTGCCGGAAGACGAAACTGAATTGGGCGACGCGCTGATCGTCCCGCCGCTGCACTTTGACCACATCGGCACGATGGAGCAGCGCCTGGCCTTGTTGGAGCTGGAGCGCGCCACCATCCAGCGCTATCTGGAAGCGAGGCGGCTGGTGGCGTCATCCTTCACCGGCGTGGCGATGTTGGCCGACGTATTGGCCCCTGGTCAGCGGCTGACGGTGACGTGGCTGATTGCCGGTTGGGTGCAGGGTAATTTTCCGCACCTGAAGGTGGCGCCGGCGCAGGCCATCGTCAGCAGCGGCAACGTGATCACCGCGCGGGCGATGGAGCATGGGGTGGCGCTCATGCACCGCGTGGTTGGGCGGCTAACTGATGCGCGGCTCGCCCGCACGCTGGGCAATACGGTGCTCGACCACCCCTCGCGCGGGGAGGCCATCGGCATCTGGCTGCGCAGCAAACCGGCCATTCGCGACAGTGTCGTGCTGCGCGCGCGGCGATACCTGCAGCAGCATCTGCATGAGCCGTTCGATCTGGGGAAACTCGCTGCCGCCGCCTCAACCAGCGAGCGGACGCTGCTGCGGCATTTCACGAAGACGGTGGGGATGTCGCCGCTGCAATTGCTACATCGGCTGCGCGTGGAGCGCGCGTGTCACTTGCTGGAAGTCAGCACGTTGAGCCTGACGGCGATTGCCGAACAGTGCGGCTATCAGGACATGTCCGCCTTCCGGCGGTTGATCCGGCGGCACACGGGGCGGCCGCCGGGGGAACATCGGCGCGCACATTCCGTGCGTGCCGAGTTGCGGAACTAGGCGGCTTTCTTCTTCTCGCCGATGCGGCTTTCCTTGCCGGCGAGCAGCTTGGCGATATTGGCGCGGTGGCGTGCAATCAGCAGCACCGCCATCAGCGCGACGGCACCGGCAACCCAGTCGAAGCCGAACATCAGCACGTAGAAGAACGGCGCAAACACCGCCGACACCAGCGCCGCCAGCGACGAGTAGCGGAAGAACACGGCGATGATGATCCAGGTGGCCAGCGTTGCCAGACCCAGCCAGACGTTCAGCGCGAGGAGGATGCCCGCTGCGGTGGCCACGCCCTTGCCGCCGGCAAAGCGATGGAACACCGGATACAGGTGGCCGAGGAACACGGCGATCACCACCAGCGCGATGCCGGTCTCATCTACTCCAAAGCGCGGCGCCAGCAATTGGGCCAGCCACACCGCCAGCCAGCCCTTGGCGGCGTCGCCCAGCAACGTCAGGATCGCGGCCTTCTTGTTGCCCGAGCGCAGCACGTTGGTGGCGCCCGGGTTGCCCGAGCCGTAGGTGCGCGGGTCCGCCAGACCCATGGCGCGGCTGACCACCACGGCAAACGAGATCGAGCCGATCAGGTAGGCGGCTACGCCAAAAAAGACGGTTGCGACGACTGGAGACATAGATGTTCAGTGAAATCGGGCTGCGGGATTGTAGCGTGGCGCGTAGCGTGCACCAGCGGCCCCGTTCGTTTCAATCGGGGTTTGCACAGTTGACGGCTTGCGCGTTCAACACCGTGGTCAGCACGCCGGGTGCCAGGCTCACCAGAAAGCCGCGCCGTCCGCCGTTGATGTAGATACGCTCCAGTTCCAGCACGGAGGCTTCCACGTACACCGGCATCGCCTTGCGCACACCAAACGGCGAGGTGCCGCCGACCAGGTAGCCGCTGTGTCGCTGCGCCACTTCGGGCTTGCACGGCTGCACGCTCTTGCGGCCAGTCTGGCGCGCGAGGTTCTTGGTGGAGACCGAGCAATCGCCGTGCATCAGCACAATCAGCGGTTTGGCGTGCTCGTCTTCCATCACCAGCGTTTTGACGACGTGGTGTTCATCCACGCCGAGCTGGCGTGACGATTCGGTCGTGCCACCCTTGTCGACGTAGTCGTAGGTGTGCTCAGTAAAGGCGACGCCGTGCGCCTTGAGGAATTGCGTGGCAGGCGTCTCGGAAACGTGTTTGGACTTGCTCATGGGGAGTGGAAACGCTATCCGCGAGGATGGTGCTGCGCATGCAGCGTGCGCAGCCGCTCGCGCGCGACGTGGGTGTAGATCTGCGTGGTGGAAATATCGGCGTGGCCAAGCAGCATCTGCACCACGCGCAAATCCGCGCCGTGGTTGAGCAGGTGCGTGGCGAACGCGTGGCGCAGCGTGTGCGGGGAGAGCGGCGCATGAATGTCTGCACGCAACGCATAACGCTTGATCAGGTGCCAGAACGCTTGGCGCGTCATGCCCTCACCGCGCGTGGTGACGAACAGCGCATCGGTGGTGCGCTCGCCCAGCAGTGCTGTGCGGCCCTCACGGAGATAGCGTCGCAGCCAGTCGCCGGCTTCGGCACCGAACGGCACCAGCCGGTCCTTGCCACCCTTGCCGCCGATCACGCGCACCACGCCTTCGTTCAGGCCGACTTCCACCGTCTTCAGCGCGACGATTTCCGATACGCGCAGGCCGCTGGCGTACATCAACTCGATCATCGCGCGGTCGCGCAGGCCCAGCGGCACGTCGACGTCGGGTGCGTTGATGAGTGCCTCGACCTGCGCTTCGGACAGCGTCTTCGGATAGCGCGGCGGCTGCTTGGCCGTGGGCAGCAGGCGCGACGGATCGGTGCTGACCACGTGCTCACGCATGGCCCACACAAAGAAGCGCTTGAACACGGTGCGACGCCGGTTGGCGGTGGAGGCGCGGCTTTCAGCATGACGTGCCGCAAAGTAGTCGGCCAGGTCGCCGTCTTCGGTTTCGGCGATGGATTTGCCGCGCTCGGCCAGCCAGTGCGCATAGAGCGTCAGGTCGCGCCGGTATGCATCCAGCGTGTTGCGCGCGAGGCCATCTTCCAGCCACAGCGCGTCGCAGAAGCGTTGGATGGCGTCGGCGCTCTGCGGGGGCAGGGCAGGGGCTTCGGTGTCTTTCGGTGCAGCTTTTCTCATATCAGCATCACGCCTTCGTGGCGCAGCAGCCAGTGCTTGATGTTCAGCAGGTAGCCATCCGTGTGGTGCGAGAACCCGCCGATGCCCGACGCGCTCACCACGCGGTGGCATGGGATGAGGATAGGAAACCAGTTGTCGCCGCATGCCTGGCCCACCGCACGCGGCACGCTGCCGATCTGCTTGGCGATGGTGCCGTAGGTGATGACGCTGCCGCACGGGATCGCGCGGATGGCATTCCACACACGGTGCTGGAAGTCCGTGCCGGCGGGCGCGAGCGGGACATCGAAGCCGGCGTTGGGGTTGCTGTAGTACGCGTCGAGCTGGCGGGCGAGCTTGGTGATCAGCGCGTCATTGGAGGCAACGGTGGGTGAGCTCTCCGGCAGATAGGAGAGTTCACGCAGAGCGCCGTCGGCCACGCGCACACCCAGCTTGCCGAAGGGCGCTTCGAGAACGGCATCGAAAGGGGAGGGCATGACGGAGTCCAGCGCGGAAAAGCGATCCCGGGAATCTAGCACGTCGCTTAATGCCGGGTGCGCGCCGCAATGCATGCCATCGCGGCCTGCGGCTGGGAAAGCGGATCGTCAGCTGCCGAGCAGCCCGCTTTTCAGATCCCGGTCGACCGGGTTGTTGCCGATGAAGATGCTGAGCACGGCCTGGTAGAAATCTTCGCCGGGGATGGGCTTGCCGCGTGCTACGCCGTTGATGCTGACCGTGGTGCCCGCGTCGGGTGTGTAGTCGAAGTTGATGGTGTCGCCACGACGGGTGGAGCCGATCTGACGCATGGCGTCTTCCAGCTGCGTCAGGCGATCGGACAGCCGCTGCAGCTGAATCTCGGTCTGGTTGTGGTGGATGCCGTCATTCAGTGCACGGATGAAGGTGTCGGCCCCCACATCGCGCAGCGGGTGGATCTGCAGCCGCTTCGGCCCCTTCATGGCGAGGATCAGCGCCGCGTTCTTGGCGCGCTCTGGCAGATACAGACCCGCCACATAACCCTTGATGACGAACACCGAGCGCAGTCCCGTACCGTTGAGCGGCAACTCGCGGCCAGCCAGGCGTGCGGCATCGTCAAAGTGCACGCCCTCAATGTCCACCGTCGCCCAGGCCGGTAGCGTGTATGCGGCCAGCAGCGCAGCACCTGCGATGCCGTGGCGCCATGTGTGCCGAATGATGTGCGAGTGGCTGGATGCGCGGGCACGCACTGCAAAACCTAGTGCGCGGCGGAGGGAAAGCAAGGCGGAGAACATCGAAAACACGCGGTTTTTTGTAAGGCTCTATTTTTGCAAATTTCTATTTCAAAACCATTGGTGTCTGCCCTGATGCGCAAGCGTTTGCGTTCCGCCAGGAATAAGGCTTCATTTCACTTGGCGTTAACCACGGGGTCTTTCATTTGTGTTAGGCGCGTATTGTCTGGTTTTTAAAACAATATCTTCCCCTGATTCCAATAGGGAATTAAAGCGCCGGGTATTGAATTGCTGTCAGGCCGCCAGTGCCCAAGCGACGTGCTCACGCACGATTTCTGAGGCGTGATCGGCTCGCGCGTGCAACGTAGCCCGCAACTGCGCACGCGACGTCTCCGGCAACGGCCCGCGCAGCGCATTGCCCAGCGCAACCGCAATGTTGCGCAGCCAGCGCTCATGCCCGATGCGCCGGATCGGGCTGCCTTCGAGGCGTTGGTTGAATTCCGCCTCTGTCCACTGGAACAGGTCGACCAGCGTGGCGGTGTCCAATCCATTGCGTACGTCGAAATCGGGCAGGTTGGCCGGCACCGCAAACTTGTTCCACGGGCAGATGAGTTGGCAGTCGTCGCAGCCGTACACGCGGTTGCCCATCGCCTCGCGCAGTTCAACGGGGATGCTGCCTTTGTGCTCGATGGTCAGGTACGAGATGCAACGGCGTGCGTCCACCGTGTACGGAGCGACAATCGCCTGCGTGGGGCAGACGTCGATGCAGCGCGTGCAGTTGCCGCAATGCGGCTCGACTGGCGGGTCGATGGGCAGCGGCAGGTCGATCAGGATCTCGCCGAGGAAGAACATCGAGCCCGCGTCGCGATCGAGCAGCAGCGTGTGCTTGCCGCGCCAGCCCAGGCCGCCGTTGCTGGCCAGCGCCACTTCCAGCACCGGCGCCGAATCCGTGAACACGCGAAAGCCATAAGGCCCGACCGCGCCGGCAATCTTCTCGGCCAGCTTCTGCAGCCGCTGGCGCAGCACCTTGTGATAGTCCCGGCCGCGCGCGTAGAGCGAGATGGTGGCGTCTTCGGGCCGGCGCATGCGGTCCCATTCGATGGTGCGCCAGTCGCTGCCGGCCGTTTGTTGGTCCGTACGCGCATTGGCGTCATGTGGCAGATACGGCATGCGCGCGACGATGGCGCGTACCGTTCCGGCAACAAGTTCGGCGGGACGTGCGCGGAGCAATCCATGGTTCGCCATATAATCCATGTCACCGTGAAACCCCTGCGCAAGCCACGTCTGGAGCCCTTCTTCAGCGTGCGAGAGGTCGACGCTGGCGATGCGGATGGCATCGAAGCCGAGCTCGGCGCCCCAGGCGCGAATCTGCGCGACAAGCACAGCAACATCTGCCGCATTGGCAGGCAGGCGCGCATCGAAGTTCGTTTCGAGCGCCGCTGTGGGCGCTGGCGTGGGGGTGGCGGACATGCCTAAATTGTACGCAATGCCTACTGTGCTTCCTGCTTTCATCCGCCTGCCATGCCCACTGGTCTGAACGTACCGCTTGCCGAGCGCACCGTGCCGCTCGCCGATGAGGCAGCCACGTCGGCCTTTGGGGCGGCGCTCGCCCAGGCCGTGCTGGCGCTGGGTCCGCGGCCCGTGCAGGTGCAGCTCTCGGGCGATCTGGGCGCGGGCAAGACCACGCTGTCGCGGGCCATCCTGCGCGGCCTGGGCCATACCGGGCGCGTGCGCAGCCCCACCTATACGTTGGTCGAGCCATACGACGTGGCGGGAACCACCGGCACGCAGAAGGTCTATCACTTCGACCTGTACCGCTTTGCTGATCCGGAAGAATGGACCGACGCAGGTTTTCGCGACTGCTTTGCCGAGCCCGCGCTGTGCCTGGTCGAATGGCCCGAGAAAGCGCAGGCGCTGCTCGGCACGCCCGACCTTCATATCGCTTTGGCCGTCGACGTTGTGCACGAAACCTACGATGACGGCGTTGAACATGCACCGCGCCTGGCTCATCTGAGTGTTCGCACACAGACGGGCCTCCAACTCCTACAGTCGTTGCCTTCCTAGCCCATGCTGATCAAGCATCTGCCGACCGATCAACCGGATGACCCCACCCTGCCGAGCCAGGCCCGCAGGCAATGGCTTACGCGCATGGCCAAGGCCGGTGCGGGCACCGTCATCCTCAGTCTGGCCGGCACGCAAATCGCACGCGGCGCCAACATCGTCGCGGTGCGCGTATGGCCGGCGGAGGACTACACGCGCGTGACCATCGAATCCGATGTCGCGCTCAAGGCCACGCACCAGCTCATCAAGGATCCGGACCGCCTGATGGTCGACGTCGAGGGGTTGGACCTGAACCCGACCCTGCGCGAACTGGTTGCCAAGATCACGCCGAACGATCCGTACATCCGCCAGGTGCGTGTGGGCCAGAACCGGCCCAGCGTGGTGCGCCTGGTGTTTGACCTGAAGGAGAGCGTCAACCCGCAGGTCTTTACGCTGCTGCCGATTGCCGGCTACCGCAATCGGCTGGTGTTCGACCTGTACCCGACCAATCCGCCCGATCCGCTGATGCAGCTCGTGCAGGCGACCGAGGGGAAGCAGGAGCGCTTTGCCGCCTCGGGGGGCTCGCCAATGCCGGCGCCATCCTCCCCGGCGGATGACGATGATCCGATCGCCGCATTGGCCCGCCGCGAGAGCAGCGGCTCCAGCACCACGCTGGCTGTGCCGCCGGCCAATGACACGCGACCGACCATCGCCAGCCGTACGCCGCCGATCAAGACGCCGCCCACCAAACCCGCGAATCCGCCTTCGACGTTGGCGAATGCACCGCAGTCGCCGCCGCTGGACATCGTGCCCGACCAACCTGTGCCGCCGCGTGCACCGTCCGGCGGCCCGCGCATGCGCCGGCTGCTGACGGTCGCCATTGATCCAGGGCACGGCGGCGAAGACCCCGGTGCTACGGGTGGCGCGGGCACGCATGAGAAAGACGTGGTGCTGTCGATCGCCCGCATGCTCAAGGCCAAGATCGACGCCCAGCCCAACATGCGCGCCATGATGACGCGCGATTCCGATTACTTCGTGCCGCTGGGCGTGCGCGTGCAGAAGGCGCGCCGTGTGCAGGCCGATCTGTTCGTCTCCATCCACGCCGATGCCTTCGTGACGCCAGAGGCGCGCGGGGCGTCGGTGTTCGCGTTG
The DNA here is from genome assembly GCF_051783885.1 of Ralstonia sp. 24A2. NCBI lineage: Bacteria > Pseudomonadati > Pseudomonadota > Betaproteobacteria > Burkholderiales > Burkholderiaceae > Ralstonia > Ralstonia sp. 24A2. The sequence continues at coordinate 351,737 of NZ_JBPVZD010000001.1, forward strand.
TCCGACCGCGGAGCCTCCAGCGCGCAGGCCAAATGGCTGGCCAACAAGGAGAACGCCGCAGACATGATCGGCGGCGCCAACCTGGGCTCGAAGGACGCGCAGGTTACGCGCGTGCTGCTGGACCTGTCGACCACCGCGCAGATCAGCGACAGCATGAAGGTCGGCAAGGCTGTGCTGGAGCAGATCGGTGGCATCAACCGCCTGCACAAAGGGGCCGTCGAGCAGGCCGGCTTTGCGGTGCTCAAGGCGCCGGATATTCCGTCGATTCTGGTCGAGACGGCCTTCATCTCCAACCCGGAAGAAGAGGCGAAGCTCAACGATCTGGGCCATCAGAATCAACTGGCCGAGGCGATTCTGCGCGGCATCCGCGCGTACTTTGCCAAGAACCCGCCGCTGTCGCACAACCCGGGCGTCTGATGGCGACGGTCATGTTGCGCGAAGGCGGTGCGGCCGATGCGGACACCATCGCCAGCCTCCACACGCGGAGCTGGCAAAGTGCGTATCGCGGGCTGGGCATCCTCTCGGATACCTACCTCGATGGTGTAGCACTGGGTGACATGCAGGAGAAATGGCGGGCGCGCATGACAGCGCCGGCGGCCGGCCAGCACGTCTGGTGCGCTGATCTCGACGGTCAGACCATCGGCTTTCTCTGTGCACTCCTGCATGACGACACGCCGTGGGGCGTGCTCGTCGACAATCTCCACCTACTGCCTGCCGCACGCGGCCACGGCCTCGGCAAGCGTCTGATGGGAGAGGCCGCACGCTGGGCCGCGGCCCAAGGTGTGATGCAACTGCATCTGCTGGTGTACGAGGCGAACACCGCCGCAATCGGCTTCTACGAAGCCCTGGGCGGTGTGCCGGTCAGCCGTGATTGGCTGGAGACGGCCGATGGCGGGCATGCCTGGGTGCACACCTACCACTGGCCGGAATCTGAACTGGCGGGTTTGACGGCCCTGCGTTGACTATGCCGGACGGCTGGCCGGTGTACCTGCGCCCGCCTCGGCGTGCGCCACGCGATCCGCATACTTGCGCGCCAGCGCCGAGCACACGATCAACTGCAACTGGTGGTAGATCATGATGGGCAGCACGATCAGGCCCAGTGCGGGGTTGCCGGCAAACAGAATCTTCGCCATGGGCACGCCGCTCGACAGGCTCTTCTTCGAGCCGCAGAACACCGCAGTGATTTCGTCGGCCAAACCAAAGCCCGCGCGCCGCGAGAGCCACGTCGTTGCACCCAGCACGACGAACAGCAGTGCGCCGCTCATGGCCGCCACGGCCACGATGGTCTCCCACGGATACTTCGACCACACGCCCGCATGCGTCGAATCGGCAAACGAGTTGAAGACAATCAGCAAGATCACCGCACGGTCGACCTTGTTGATGACGCTCTTGTACTTGGTCATGAGGCCGCCGATGACCGGGCGCGCCAACTGACCCAGCACGAACGGCAGCAGCAATTGCTCGGCAACGCCCAGCATCGCCTTGCCCACAGACAACTCCGCGCCTGACGCCTGGATCACGAAGCTCATCAGCAGCGGCGTGACCATCATGCCGATCAAGCCCGAAATCGTGGCGTTGAAGATCGCGGCGGGCACGTTGCCCTTGGCGATGGCCGTCATCGCCACGGACGACGACACTGTGGACGGCAGCGCGCACAAATAGAACACGCCCAGCAGCAGCTGCGCCGGAATAAACGGTTTGCAAACCACCAGGATGACCGCACCAATCAGCGGGAACAGGATGAACGTGCAGCCCTGCACGAACAGATGCAGGCGCCAGTTACGCGCACCTTCCACGATCTTCTCGCGCGAGAGCGCCGCGCCGTGCAGAAAGAAAATCAACGAGACGCCTAGCACGGTGACGATATCGAGGTGCAGGGGGCCGTCGCTGGCGCCCAGCGAAGGGAAGAGCAGGGCCAGCGCCACCATGACCAACATGGCCTGGATGAACCCATCAATGCGAGGTAACAGCGGAATCTTCATATGTATACGCCATCACTACTAGGTGATGGCGCCGGTCGGATAGCGGGATAGGCGCTATTGCACAACATCCGCATCTAGAATACAAATGCATTGATCGAATCAATTCATACGGTGTCGGCATGAATGTGACCCTGCGTCAGTTGCGCGTCTTCCTGGCGGTGGCGCGTGCGCATAGCTTCAGTCGCGCGGGCGACACCATTGGCCTGACGCAGCCGGCCGTCAGCCGCTCGATCTCGGAGCTGGAAGGCGAGTTGGGCCTGAAGCTGCTCGACCGCACCACGCGCGAAGTGGTGCTGACGGAGGTGGGACGCTCACTGGCCACCGCGCTGGATCGCCTCATTGCTGATCTGGATGACACGCTGCATCAGGCGCGCCAGGTGAGTGAGCAGCGGCGCGGGCGCGTGGTGGTGGCATCCAGCCCGACGGTATCGACGCGTTTGATGCCGGTGTACGTGGCCGAATGCGCGGCGCGCTACCCGGACATCCGCATGATCGTGCGGGACTCGGTGCAGGTCGACACGCTGCAGTTGATCCGCACGGGTGGGGCGGATTTTGGTGTGGTGGTGGAGCCGCTCGATACCGAGGGCCTATGGACGGAACCATTGCTGATCGACCCGTTCTGTCTGGTCTGCCGCAAGGATCATCCGTTCGCTCAGCGCAGCAGCGTGCGCTGGAAAGATCTGCATCGCACGGCGGTGGTCTTGCTCGATCATGCTTCGGGCAGCCGCCCGCTGATCGACCGGATCTTCTTGCGCCACGGCGTTCACCCTGACGTGGCCCAGGAGATGGGCCACAGCAGTGCCGTGTTCGGCATGGTGGAGGCGGGCATCGGCGCAGGCGTGGTGCCGTCGCTGTCGTTGCCTTTGCCGTCGTCGTCACCGCTGGTGTCGGTGCCGCTCGCACCGAAGGAGACGCGCGCCATTGTGCTGGCGCGCCGGCATGACAGGTCGCTCTCGCCGGCGGCCGAGGCGGCCTGGCAGATGATTCGCCGGATGGCGCTGCCTACCGCCTAATGGCCGCCTGAGCGCGCTGCTTATTTCGGTTGCATGCGGATGGCACCATCCAGGCGGATGGTCTCGCCATTGAGCATCGGGTTCTCGACGATGGCGCGCGCGAGCTGCGCATACTCCGCCGGCTTACCGAGGCGCGGCGGGAACGGCACCATCTTGCCCAGCGCATCCTGCACCTCGGGTGGCATGCCCAGCAGCATCGGCGTCTCAAAGATGCCCGGTGCAATCGTCATCACGCGGATGCCGTCGCGCGACAGGTCACGCGCGATCGCCAGCGTCATCGCGACCACGCCGCCCTTGGACGCCGCATAGGCCGCCTGGCCGATCTGCCCATCAAACGCCGCCACCGACGCCGTGTTGATGATCACACCGCGCTCGCCGCCCGCGTTGGGCGTGTTGCCGGCCATGGCCGTCGCGGCCAGGCGGATCATGTTGAATGTGCCGATCAGGTTGATGTTGATCACGCGCGCGAACTGGTCCAGCGGATGCGGCCCCGTCTTGCCCACCGTGCGCGAAGCCGTGGCGATGCCTGCGCAGTTCACCAGCCCACGCAGCGTACCGAGCGACGTGGCGGCGTCGACCACGGCTTGCCCGTCGGCTTCCGATGCGACATCGCAGCGCACGAAGCGTCCGCCCAACTCCTGTGCCAGCGCCGTGCCGGCCGCCTCGTTCAGGTCCGCAATCACCACCTTGCCGCCGGCCTCTGCCAGCGTGCGTGCCGTGCCGGCGCCCAGTCCCGACGCGCCGCCGGTGACGATGAATACCTGGTCGCGAATCTCCATGCCGTGTCTCCTTGTGTGTGGTCTGTGCGTTACTTGACGTTTACGTTCGCGTCAACTTAAGCGTCATATGGTAGCGCGAAGCGGCCGGCGATCGCGCAAAAAAAACGGCGCCTCGTTCATGAGGCGCCGTCTTTATGGGCGGGTCGGTGGGGTACGGTCAGTCCTGCAGTGCACCGAACGCGCGCGCGGTAATTTCATCCACATTGCCGACGCCGCTGATCTTGCGGTACTTCGGCGGCGCTACCTTGGCGGTGTCGTTGCCGTTGGTAGCCCACTGCGAGTAGTAATCCACCAGCGGACGCGTCTGATTTTCATACACGTCCAGGCGCTTGCGCACGGTCTCTTCCTTGTCGTCGTCGCGCTGGATGAGGGGCTCGCCGGTTTCGTCGTCCACGCCTTCCGTCTTGGGCGGGTTGTATTTGACGTGGTACGTGCGGCCCGAGGCCACGTGTACGCGACGGCCGCTCATGCGCTCGATGATGGCGTCGAACGGCACGTCGATTTCCAGCACATAGTCGATCGCCACGGCGGCGTCCTTCATCGCTTCGGCTTGCGGGATGGTGCGCGGGAAGCCGTCGAACAGGTAGCCGTTCTTGCAGTCAGGCTGCTGCAGGCGGTCCTTCACCAGGCCGATGATGATGTCGTCCGACACCAGGCCGCCGGCATCCATGACCTTCTTGGCTTCGATACCCAGCGGGGTGCCGGCCTTGACGGCGGCGCGCAGCATGTCGCCGGTGGAGATCTGCGGAATACCGAACTTCTCGCAGATGAATTTTGCTTGCGTACCTTTGCCGGCGCCGGGCGCGCCCAACAGAATCAACCGCATGGTGACGAGTTCCTCAAGTTTTCGAATCTTGTCGCGCTCTCTGGCAGCGTGAAGCGCGTTGGGAATCGGTCCGAGAGGGCGGATTCCCAAAACGCCTTAATGCGTGCCTTGTCGACGCAAACAGGCAGCCTAGCTGGCGAAGTTGACGCCAGCCTTACCGGGACACTGGGGATCCGGTACCCGCCGGACGGCGGCACCGAGGGCTCGATTTGTCTCCCTGTTGTCGCTGCGGTGCCTTGCGTGGGCGCCAGCATGCGACTTGTCGTCCTCGCGATTATGCCACGCCAGCGCCGGGGTTTCGGCGTGGTGGCTGCAAGTTCCGCGAAATCTATGCTTCAGGGGCCATCCTGGGCTAGCAATTCGCTCCAGGCGGCGCGCACGCGGGCGAGGTCTTCCGGCGTGTCGACACCGGCGGCAGGGGCGTCGTCGGTGGTGAGCACGGCGATGCGCTCGCCGTGCCACATGGCGCGCAACTGCTCGAGCTGCTCGGTTTGTTCGAGCGGTGCGGCGGCCAGTTGCGGGAAGCGGCGCAGGAAGCCGGCGCGATAGGCGTAGATGCCGATATGGCGCAGCACCGGCATGGCGGGCAGCGGGCGCTCGGCGGCGGGTTGCGCGAGCACGGTGGGCGTCCAGGTGTCACGCGCCCAGGGCAGCGGCGCGCGCGAGAACAGCAGCGCGCGCTCGGCAGCGTCCAGCACGACCTTGACGATGTTCGGGTTGAACACGTCAGCCGCGTCGTGGATCGGGTGCGCGGCGGTGGCGATGGCGCAGTCCGGGTGGTCGCGCAGGTGGGCGGCCACGTTGTCGATCAGCGTCGGGGCGATCAGCGGTTCATCGCCTTGCACGTTGACGACGATGGCGTCGTCAGGCAGGCCCAGCACAGTGGCCACTTCGGCCAGGCGGTCGGTGCCGGAGGCGTGATCGGCGCGCGTGAGTACGGCTTCCACGTGATGCTGCATGCAGGCGTCGGCCACGGACGCCGCATCGGTGGCGACCACCACGCGCGCGGCCGACGACTGGTGCGCACGCTCAGCCACGCGCACCACCATCGGCTTGCCGCCGATGTCGGCCAGCGGCTTGTTGGGCAATCGCGTGGAAGCCAGCCGCGCGGGAATGACGGCGATGAACGGTGCGTGCGACATGGCGGGTGGCCTTCGCGTCAGGCCGGATCGACCGGCGTGCCTTCCACGGTCTGGCGGGCCTCGTCAGCCAGCATGACGGGGATGCCGTCGCGGATCGGGTAGGCCAGCTTGTCGACGTGGCAGATCAGTTCATTGTTGGCGCGGTCGTGTTGCAGCGTACCCTTGCACAGCGGGCAGACGAGGATTTCCAGCAGGCGATTGTCCATGGCGGTAGAGGCTCCGGGGCGGCCATACAGAGCAAGGTGGCGCGCCAGTCAGGCAGATGAGGCGGATGACGTTATTTTGCGCCGGCTTTGGCGGTTGCGCGATCGGCCAGGGCGCGCACGCGCTGGCAGACTTGTTCGACCAGCGCCGCGTCGACCACCGGTGTGGTTGGCACCACCCAGATGCGCGGATCGTCGAGATGGCCGCATTTTACGGCATCCTTTTCGGTGATCAGGATCACCTCGGCGTGGCTGTCGGCGAACGGGTTGCTCGCGAAGTCATAGTGGTCGGGCAGCGGCAGGGTGCTGGGCTTGAGGCCCTCGGCGCGCAGCGAGGCGAAGAAGCGCTCGGGGTTGCCGATGCCGGCGGCGGCCAGCAGTTGCTCGCCCTCCACGCGCGCGAACTGGGCGAGCGGGCGGCGCAGCGCCGGGTCGGCCAGGTTGTAGGCGTCCTGCAGCGCGAGGTGCATGCCGAAGATGTTCGGGCGGTCAGGTGTGGCGCGGTAGTTCGGGTCGTTGATGAGCGTGGCGTCACGCTTGCGCGTCATCGGTTCGCGCAGGGGGCCGGCGGGCAGCAGGAAGCCGTTGCCGCCCATGCGCGTGTCGAACACGATGATCTCGATGTCGCGGCGCAGGCGATAGTGCTGCAGGCCGTCATCGCAAACGATGACGTTGCAGCCTGGGTGCGAGGCCAGCAGGGTTTGCGCGCACAGCACGCGGTCGGGGAAGACCCACACCGGCAGATCGGTGGCGCGGGCGATGAGCAATGGCTCGTCGCCGACGTCTTCTGCGCGGGAATGCTCGCGCACCGGACGCGGGTGCTTGAGTTCGACGCCGTAGCCGCGCGAGACGATACCCGGGCGCAGACCGGCATCCGCAAGCGCAGATGCCAGCGCAATCACGGCGGGCGTCTTGCCCGCACCACCCACGGTGACGTTGCCGATCACCACCACCGGCATTGGCAGGCGCACCGAGCGCAGCCAACCCCAGCGGAACAGCAGCCGGCGCAGCGCGCTGATGGCCCCGAATAGCCACGACAACGGTCGCATCAGCCACGCAAACCAGCCCCGTTGCTGCCATTGGCGGGTGACGAAGCTGGCGAGGCGGTGCTGGGCGACGGGCATGCGCAGGCGGTGGAGGTGGGGTGTCGGTTTAGTGGGCGGCGTTGCCGGTTTGTGTCGCGAAGGTCAGGTGCGAGAGGCCAGCCACGCGGGCGGCTTCCATCACGTTCACCACAGCCTGGTGCGCGGCCTGCGCATCGGCATTGACGACGACGATGGGCTCGCGGCCGCCGGCCTTGTCCGCCGCTGTGTGCAGGGCATCGGCCAGGCTGGTCACGTCGCGCGTGTCGAGCACCTGCTTATCGACGGAGTAAACGCCGTTGGCAGTGACGGACACGACGATCTGGCCCGGGCGCTCGGTCGCCTTCTCGGCGTCGGCGGTCGGCAGGTTGACCTTCAGTTCGGTGTAGCGGGAATACGTGGTCGTGATCATCAGGAAGATGAGGATCACGAGCAACACGTCGATCAGCGGGATCAGGTTGATCTCCGGCTCTTCGCGGGCGTGGCGCGGGCGGAAGCGCATGGCGTTCTCAGGAATGCGTTGCCCGGATCAGCCGCGCCGCGGCGGCAGGATCGCGTCGAGGTACATGGTCGACAGGTGTTCCAGCTCGGCCACGTAGTTGTCGACCACGCCACGGAAGTAGCGCCAGAAGATCAGCGTCGGGATGGCTACGACCAGGCCCAACGCCGTGTTGTACAGGGCGACGGAGATACCGTGCGCCAGGGTTTGCGGGTTGGTGCCCGCAGCGGTCTGGCTGCCGAAGATTTCGATCATGCCGACCACGGTGCCGAACAGGCCCATCAGCGGTGCCACCGAGGCGATCGTGCCGAGCGCGTTCAGATAGCGCTCCAGGCGATGGGCGACGTTCTGGCCGGCTTCTTCCACCACTTCCTTGGCGGCGTCGCGCGTGGTGTTGGGGTGCAGCACCACATGGCGTAGTGCAGCAGCCAGCAGGCGGCCCAGCGGCGAACCCTGCTCCAGCGTATTCACCACTTCCGGTGTGGCCTTGCGTTGATGCGCGACGGCCAGCGCCTCGTCATACACCTTGGACGGAATGATCTTCTTGCGCTGCAAGGCGACGAAGCGTTCGATGATGAGCGCGAGGGCGAGCACCGAAGCAATCAACAGCGGCCAAATCGGCCAGCCGGCGGCTTGAATGATGGAAAACACTGGACAACCCGTTTTGTCGTTGTGGAAGGATGTGATTCGAGGTGCGTTGACGACGCCCCCTGATTGCCGTTCATGCCGTCCGCGTCCCCGAACGCGGTCCGTTGCGGCAAAAACAGGCGCCACTCTAGCGCGTCAGACCTGCCTCGGCAACACGATGGCGCACCGTAGCGACAGGCGTCTCCGGCAGTCAAAGGGTCGTCACAGAATTCAGTGCGCGCACAATCCACAACGACGCGGGACAGTCTTGTGGACGGGTTGTGGACATTGCCGGAACAAGCAAGCTAAGTGCTTGATGTGTAAGGGAGTTCGGTGCACTGCTTAAAAAGTATGCAATGGACATTTCTGGGGGCAATCCATGCGCAAAACGGCTGACTCCCCCTGAAACCGGTAGGTAATCCACACTGCTGCGGGACAGTTTTGTGGACGGGTTGTGGACATTCCCCGAACAAGCACGTTAAGTGCTTGATATATAAGGGGTGGCGATGTTGTGCTTAAAAAATGTGCAGACGGGGTTTCTGTGCAGATTTGGGGAAAAAGCCGAATGCCGCTCGCAAAACCTGCGGGAAATCCACACCGACACGGGACAGTCTTGTGGATGGGTTGTGGACATTGCCCGGACAAGCACCTTAAGTGACTGATTCAAAAGGGTGTTCGGTGTTGCGCTTAAAAAATGGGCAGCGGGGTTATCCACGGAGAAATGGGGGTACGGGCCCCGAACGCGTGAGAATTGGTGGCCGATTTATCCACTGCCTAGGCGTCACATCCTGGTTTTCCAGCGCTGCTGTGGATAACTTTGTGAACATCCTCGGGAGCCATGCGCTAAATGCTTGACGCAGAACGAAATTACTTGCGCTGCTGAATTTTTGACACGAGTGGATTTATCATAAGAATCAACAGGTTGCGTGAAAATGCAGAGAGCGCGTCACGTAACGTCTGTCAAGCTTGACAAGGGCGTTATGCTGTGGACAGGTAGCCCGGCTGACGCAGTATCTCTCCCTCATTCAAGGTAGAAGTCGCCCCGGAGCCCCATCGCATTGCGCCGCCACGACCACTTATGACCACGCCGCCGTCTTCCCGCCGACCTTTCTGGATGGATGCTCCCGCCCCAGCCGCGAGTGCACCACAGGCCACCCAAGCGGCGCCGACGCCATCCTCACCTGCTCGGGGCGGGCAGGACGTGCTGACCGTCAGCGAGGTCAACCGGCGAATTGCCGGGTTGCTTGAACGTAACTTTCCGCTGGGCTGGGTGCGTGGCGAGATCTCCAACTTCACGCGTGCGGCCAGCGGCCACTGGTATTTCTCGCTCAAGGACGCCGGCGCGCAAATCCGCTGCGTGATGTTCAAGGGCCGTAACCAGTACGCCGATTTCACCCCGCGCGAAGGCGAGGCCGTCGAAGTGCGCGCATTGGTCACGATGTACGAGGCGCGCGGCGAGCTGCAACTGAGCGTCGAGGGCATCCGCCGTGCCGGCCTGGGCAATCTGTACGAAGCCTTCCTGCGGCTGAAAGCCGCGCTGGAAGCGCAGGGCTTGTTTGAGCCGGAACGCAAGCGACCACTGCCGCGGCATCCACGTGCAATTGGTGTGGTGACGTCATTGCAGGCGGCGGCTTTGCGCGACGTGCTGACCACGTTGCGCCGGCGCGCGCCGCATGTGCCGGTCATCGTCTATCCGGTGCCGGTGCAGGGTGTTGGCGCCTCCGAGCGCATTGCTGCCATGCTCGATATGGTCAATGCCCGGGCAGAAGTCGATGTCGTCATCCTGTGCCGAGGCGGCGGCAGCATTGAAGACCTGTGGGCCTTCAACGAAGAGCCGGTTGCACGTGCCGTGGCCGCTTCGGAGATTCCCATCGTGGCGGGCGTCGGGCATGAAACCGACGTGACCATCGTCGATTTCGTGGCCGATGTGCGCGCACCCACGCCCACCGGTGCCGCAGAACTTGTCAGCCCGGACCGCGCCCGCATGCTGCGCGACGTGGGGCGTGACTGGGATGCGCTGTCCGCGCAGTTTCGCCGCCAGCTTGACCGCCGCGCCCAGACTGTCGATTGGCTCGCGCGCCGCTTGCGCAGCCCGCAGGCGCAGATGCGCGAGCGCCGCACGCAACTGTCGCATCTGGAAGGGCGCCTGCGTTTTGCCCTGACCGGTCGCGTGCAGCGTGCCGAGCACGTGCAGCGCCTGCTCTCCATGCGCCTGACGGCGGCCCGCCCGGATGTCACCCGCCAGCGCATTGTGCTGCAACAGGCGGAGGCCGCGCTGGCACGCGCCATGCGTGACACGCTGGCCCGGTCGCAGGAGCGCCTGGCGCGCCAGCACACCGGCCTGGAGCTGCTCGCACCTCAGCGCACGCTGGAACGCGGCTACGCGGTGCTGCTCGACGCGAAGGGGCACGCGATCCGCGATCCAAACGCGCTGCATGCCCGGGCACGTATCGAGGCGCGGCTGGCGCAGGGCACGGTCGACATCGAGATCGCCCAGGTGCAGCCCAAGCTCGATATGTGACCAGCGCATGTCCACATAGCGGCAATTGCTGCGATTCCGCACATGTTTCGCGGGTATTCCGACTATTTGGCACGCCGTTTGCGCCGGTTTTGCAACTCTCCTACAATCGTCGCTCCCAACCCACGAACCCACAGAAGGGAAGAACAATGGCCCACACGCTCCCCCCGCTGCCGTACGCACTCGACGCCCTGGCGCCGACCATCTCCAAGGAAACGCTGGAGTTCCACTACGGCAAGCATCACCAGACCTACGTCACGAACCTGAACAACCTGATCCCGGGTACCGAGTTCGAGAACCTGAGCCTGGAAGACATCGTCAAGAAGTCCTCGGGCGGTGTGTTCAACAACGCCGCTCAGGTGTGGAACCACACGTTCTACTGGAACGGCCTGAAGCCGAACGGCGGCGGCGCTCCGACCGGCGCACTGGCTGACGCCATCAACGCCAAGTGGGGCAGCTTCGACAAGTTCAAGGAAGAGTTCACCAAGACGGCCGTTGGCACGTTTGGTTCGGGCTGGGCTTGGCTGGTGAAGAAGGCCGACGGCTCGCTGGACCTGGTGTCCACCTCGAACGCCGCCACGCCGCTCACGACGGATGCCAAGCCGCTGCTGACCTGCGACGTGTGGGAACACGCTTACTACATCGACTACCGCAACGCTCGTCCGAAGTACGTCGAAGCGTTCTGGACCCTGGTCAACTGGGACTTCGTCGCAGCGAACTTCGCCTAAAGCGAAACCGAGCAAGCGCAGTACCAAGAAAAAACCTCCGCATTTGCGGAGGTTTTTTTATGCGCGCACGCTGCCCAGCATGTCGTGCAGTTCGTGACTCATCATCGCCAGGAAGACGACCAGGCCGATGTAATACACGGTGTAGGTCAGACGAGATTCGTTGGAGATGCTGTAGTACGCGCGGTTTTCCGGGGCATCCGGATCGTAGCGCCATGCCTTCATCAATTGCGGCAGGGCCAGCACCGCGATCAGGATCAGGATCGGGCTTGGCCGCCACATGAACAGCGCCACCAGCACGGGCACCCCCAGAAACCAGATGCGTGGCGACAGTACCGCCGTGATGCGCCCGCCGTCAAACGGCGACATCGGGATCAGGTTGAACAGGTTCAGGAAGCAACCGGCGTAGGCCAATGCCAGCAGCAATTGGCTGTCGGTATAGCGCGCGAGACCATAGCAGAGCATGGCCCCAACGGTGCCCGCAACGGGGCCTGCCAAGCCGATGTACGCCTCGGTCTCGACATCCATCGGCTGCTCTTTGAGGTCGATCCACGCGCCCACGAACGGGATGAAGGTGGGCGCGCCCACTGCCAGCCCACGCTGACGCGCAGCCATGAAGTGCCCCATCTCGTGGATGAACAGCAGCACCACGAAGCCCACCGCATAGCGCCAGCCAAACGCAAAGGCATACACCACCACCGACAGCAGCATCGTGCCGCCGGTGGTCAGCAGCTTGCCGAACTTCAGCCCAGAGAACAGCAGGATCAGCAGCTTGGTCATGGTGTGTTTGCCTGCGGGATCAGGCGCTCGGCTTGCGCTTGAAGAACTTGGCAATCACCGCGCCAAAGCCCGCCACGGCCAGGATCGCCACCTTGGCGAACTTGGCCAGGAATGCGGCAATCACGGCAAACAGGCCCAGCTTTTTGACGGCAATGCCACCCACTAGCGCGGCCAGACCGTACTCGGCGATCTTGTCTGTCTTCGAATTGAAATCGGCATAGCGCTTGCCGTCCTTGAAATCGAGATCGGCCAGCAGCTTCTGCACGGCGGGCTTGTCGGCGTCGACGTGATCGCTCGCGGTGATCAGGTTCAGGCTGATGTAGCCGTCGCGGCCCAGCGCGTAGGTGTTGTAGTTGACCGAGCCCGGATCGTTGGCAGGCTGGCCTTTGGAGCGCGCAGCCATCGACCAGATCAGGCGGTGCGTGGCGGCGTCATAGTGCGGGCGCTCAACCCAGCCCTGGATTTCCAGCGCGGGGATGCCGCGCTTTTCGCGCTCTTCGTTGGCGGCGGCGGTGCCTTCCTTGAGCGACTTGAACAGGTCGTCGACGTTCCAGTCCTTTGCGTCGTCGTCTTTGATGTAGCCGGAGGCCTCGTACTTGGCGACGACCATCCACTCATCGTCGTCGCTGGTGGGCATGACCAGGCCGAGCATGTCGGGGTTGTTGCTGTTGCCCATGGCATGCATGAGCTGGCCGGCAGCGGGCTGTGGAATAAAAACCTCGTTCGCGCCGATCTTGAGCGTGGCCTGGTCACGCAGTTCGATCGACGTGGGGCCGACCTTCGCAGCGGCCTTGGCGGCGGCCCAGGCCTGCTTCATTTCCTGTTCTGGATTGCTGGCCTGTTGCGCGTGGGCTGCCGTGGTACCCATCAAGCCCATCGTCGATGCGCAGGCGAGCGCGCTCGCCCAGGCGCGCAGTGCGCCCTGAAACCCCATTCCCATGTGCTTCTCCTGAAGACGTTTTCGTGTATTCGTTGGCTCGTTTCTTCTATCGCTTTGGCGGCCGCTAAGCGGCTTGCAAGCTGGGGCGAAGCATAGCGGGAGCGGGGAGCAGGGCTGTTAACGCGCGTTAATGAAGCCGTGTGGATTACGGTTGAAGCCCCATCTGCCGCAGCAGCGTCTGGTTGTCTTCCAGGTGCCAGTTCTCGGCGATCTTGCCGTCGGCAATCCGATACAGGTCGAAGGCCTGGAAGTCGATCGGCTGATTCTGCCCGTGCGTGCGGCCGAATTCACCGGTGAAGTGCCCGCGAAAGCGCAGGTGAACCGAAACGCGATCCCCCGCGACGACCATGTCTTCGACCTGCACGCGCATGTCGGGCACGGCCGTGCGGAATGCCGCGGACGCGTCGAGCGGGCCTTGCGGGCCCTGCGCCCGACCGGCGGGCAGCGTGCGGTCGACAAACTCGGGCGACAGTGCGGCCGTGGCGTAGCGCGCATCGCCGGTATGCCAGAAGGTGGCGTAGCGGCGCGCGGCCAGTACGGCAGCGGCGGCTTGCGGTGTGTCGGGTGCCGCCACGTGGTCGGCGCGGATCAGATCGGCATCGGCCTGGGCGGCAAGGGTAGCGGGGGTGGCTGTGACGGCGGTCGACAGCGTGAGTGCGATAGCAGCAAGTAGGGCGGGGCGGGTAAGCATGGTGAACTCCGTTTGGGTGGCGATGCGCTGCACTGTAGATTTCCAATCGGAGACGATAAAGGGCGTATGAATCGATCTGGTTTCAATCCAAATTTGATGATCGATTGCCAAGCCGGTTGCCCGCACGAACGCAATGCAGCGCACGTGATAGTCGATATGCGACGCCTGACGGCGTTCAAACGGTCCGCGCCGCGCCGGGTTTTTCTAGACTGCCCCTTCATCGAACAGACACATACAAAACAGGGAGGGGAACGATGGACCTGAGCCACATCCTGTCGCGCACCGAGCGCGGCACGCAGGAGCTGCAGACGCGCAGCGGACATGTCACGCACCGCCAGCGCGCGATTCTGCTGCTGATCAACGGCGAGCGCTCGGCGGCGGAAATCCTGGCGCAACTGAGCAGCGCCGGCCCCGACATGGAAGACCTTGTGCGCCTGATTGCCGACGGTTACGTCTCAAGCCGTGCACCGGTGAAGGCGGTGCCAAAGCCCAAGGCTCCGCCAAAGCCGACACCGGCCACGCAGGTTGCTGCGCGCCACGTACGGCAGGCCTCGATTGCCGACTGGCGCCTGAGCCAGGCAGGCGCGTTCTCGGCCTTGCAGCGCTACCTTGCCGAAGGTCCGGAAGCGCCGCTCGACTTTCTCAACGGCTTGGCCGCACCGCTGTACGCCGCGTTGACCACCTGCCGCAGCGAGGCATCCGCCCACGCTGTTGTCGCGTTCCTGGAGGCGCGCTTGGACGAAGAGGGTTGGAATGTGACCGATGCGTCCTAGGTGTAAATACTGAATTCGGGTATTTTTCCCGTTCAATGGGAATCGTGCGTTGATGATTTGAGAAAACAGTCGCATTCTCCGTCGCATTCCACGCCACGGAGCTGTTGCGATGACCGAGCCGCGTTTGGCACATGCGCCAGCACAACCCGCCGCCGCGACCAGCGGTTCGGACCGTGTGCTGATGGTGCTCGCCACCATCGCGCGCCATGGTCGCCCGGTCGCGGCGCGTGAGTTGGTCGAGTTGACCGGCCTGCCGCAGAGCACGCTGTACCGCCAGGTGGCGATGCTCAAGCGCTGGGGCTTCGTGCTCGAATCGTCCGGCACCTATGCGCCGGGGCCGATCAGTCTGCAACTCGCACTCGGCTTCGATCACGCTTCGCACCTCGTGCAGGAGGCGCGTATCGGCATGGCCAAATTGGTGGCCGAGTCGGGCGAGTCGGTCGGGCTGGTGGTGGCCGTCAAGGACCAGGCCGTGTGCCTGGAGATGGTCGAGAGCCAGCAATCGCTGCGCTGCTCGTTCGAGAAGGGGCGCGGTGTGCCGCTGCTGGCCGGCGCCTCGGCCAAATCGTTGCTCGCGTTCATGCCGCCTGCTGCGGCGCGCGCCATCCTCGCTGACTTGCTGGCCATCGATCCGGACCAGCAAGCGCAATTGCAATCCGAACTCGCTGAGATCCGCGCCGCCGGTTATGCGCTGTCCGAAGGTGAAGTCGACCCCGGCGTCTGGGGCGTAAGTGCGCCGGTGTTCCGGATGCCCGGTCACGCGCTCGGCTCCATCACGCTGATGGCACCCGCCACGCGCGTGCGCGGCAAGGAACAGCGCCTGATCGACATGACCGTGGCTGCCGCTGCGTCCATCTCGGCGAGGCTGCAGGACATCTGAATCTTCGAATCGCTCGAATTGTTTTTCTCACCCCACATGCACATTAGGAGACCACTCATGGGGAATCGCCGTCGTTTTATGCTGGCTTGTGCCGTGGCGTTGTCCGCTGCGGCGTCCTTCGCCACCGCTGCGCACGCCGCTGGCGAGCCGCTGCGCGTGGCCACCGATGCCACCTTCGCGCCGATGGAATTTGTCGAAAACGGCAAGCGCACCGGCTTTGATGTGGACCTGATCGAAGCGCTGGCCCGCACCATGGGCCGCCCGGTCGAGTGGACCGACATCGATTTCAAGGGTCTCGTGCCGGGCCTGATCTCGCGCCGCTTTGACGTGGCCATCTCGGGCATCTACATCACCGAGGAGCGCAAGAAGGTGGTGGACTTCACGGTGCCGTACTACCACGGCGGCCTGGTAGCGCTGGTCAAGCAGGGCAACACGGCCGTCAAGGCCCCGGCTGACCTGAATGGCAAGAAGGTGAGCGTGCAGGTGGGCACCAAGTCGGTCAACTACCTGCGCGAGAACTACCCGAAGGTCGAGCGCGTGGAAGTCGAGAAGAACGAGCAGATGTTCAACCTCGTTGAGATCGGCCGTGCCGACGCGGCTGTCACCGGCCGTCCCGCAGCCGCGTACTACGCGAAGATGCGTCCGGGCCTGCGCCTGGTCGAGCCGGCGCTGACCACCGAGGAATACGGCATCGCGGTGCGTCGCGATCAGCCCGAGTTGACCAAGGCGTTGAACGCCGCGCTCGAGAAGATCAAGGCTGACGGCACGTACGACCAGATCCTCAAGAAGTGGTTTGGCGCTGCTGCCAAGTAACGACGACTGGACACGCCTGGGTTTATTCACATATGGAACTGGATTTCTCTCCTGTCTGGGCCGGTTGGACGGACATCCTCCACGGTGCGCTTGTCACCGTGGAGGTGACGGCCGCCGCGCTGGTGCTCGGCTGCGTGCTGGGTTTGCTGGTCGGCATCGGGCGGCTGAACCCGCGCCGGCGCTTCATCTACGGCATCTGCACGGTGTACGTGACGTTCATTCGTGGCACGCCGCTGCTGGTGCAGCTCTTCCTGCTGTTCTTTGGGCTGCCGCAGTTCGACATCCTGCTGCCGGCTTTCGTGTGCGGTGTGCTGGGGCTGGGCGTGTATTCGGGCGCCTATGTGTCGGAGATCGTGCGTGGTGCGATCCAATCGGTGGATCGTGGCCAGATGGAGGCGGCGCGCTCGATCGGCATGTCATCGGCACAGTCGATGCGCGCGATCATCCTGCCGCAGGCCGTGGTGCGGATGATCCCGCCGCTGGGCAACGAGTTCATCGCGCTGATCAAGAACTCGGCGCTGGTCTCGCTGCTTACGATTCACGACCTGATGCACGAAGGGCAGAAGATCATCAGCGTGTCGTACCGCTCGCTGGAGGTGTATCTGGCGATTGCGCTGGTGTACCTGGTGCTTACAAGCGCCGCCAGCTATTTGCTGCATCGCCTTGAACGCAACATCCGTGCGGGAGGCATGGTGCAATGAACATGGCAAACGTGACTCCGCAAACTCTGAAATCCGCGCTGGATGTACCCATGATCCAGATCCGCGGTCTCACCAAATCGTATGGCGATCACACGGTGCTCAAGGGCATCGACTTCGAGGTGGATGCCTCGCAGGTGGTGGTCGTGATCGGCCCCAGCGGCTCGGGCAAGAGCACCTTCCTGCGCTGCTGCAACGGGCTGGAAGTGCCGGAAGGCGGCACCATCGATATCTGCGGCAAACGGTTGATCGACAACGGCACGATGCTGCCCGAGAGCGACCTGAACCACCTGCGCCAGCAGGTCGGCATGGTGTTCCAGTCGTTCAACCTGTTCCCGCATCTCTCGGTGCTGCACAACGTCACCATCGGCCCGCGCATGCTGCGCAACAAGTCGAAGAGCGAAGCGGAAGCGGAAGCGCGCGAACTGCTGCAGAAGGTGGGCCTGGCTCACAAGGCCGACGCGATGCCTGCGAGCCTCTCCGGCGGCCAGAAGCAGCGTGTGGCGATTGCCCGTGCGTTGGCGATGCGGCCGAAGGTCATGCTGTTCGACGAGCCGACGTCTGCGCTCGACCCCGAACTCGTCGGGGAGGTGCTGCAGGTGATGAAGCTGCTCGCCAAGGAAGGCATGACGATGCTGGTCGTCACGCACGAGATGGGCTTTGCGCGCGAAGTGGCCGACGTGGTGGTGGTGATGGACGGCGGCGGCATCGTCGAAGCTGGGCCACCGTCGGTCATCTTTGGTGAGCCCAAGGAAGCGCGTACGCGTTCGTTCCTGCAAGCCGTGCTCACGCGCTCATGACGATGACCGAGGTGACGACATTCGATGCTTCCATCTGGCAGGGCCGTGATGACACAGGTGAGCGCGGCGACGTTACGCGACTGTTCCAGGTCGTGCGGCCCGCCTACGCAACGGCGCTCTCCGGTGCGCCTGCCGTGCTCGGCTTTGCGTGCGATGCCGGCGTGCTGCGCAACCACGGTCGTGCGGGTGCCGCGCAGGCTCCGCGTGAGATTCGTCGTGCGTTGGCCAACGTGCCTGCGCACGGTCTTGCGGTGCTCGCTGACGCGGGGGATGTCACTTGCGATGATGGCGATCTGGAAGGTGCACAGGCCGCGCTCGGTGATGCCGTCTTCGATCTGCTCGATGCCGGCGCGCGTCCGGTGGTGCTAGGTGGCGGCCACGAGGTTGCGTTCGGCACCTACCAGGGCCTGCGCAAGCACTGGCAGAAACAGGGCCTGCGCGGGCGTCTGGCCATCGTCAACTTTGATGCGCATTTCGATCTGCGCACGAGCCGCCCCGGCAACTCCGGCACACCCTTCGACCAGATCGCTGAAGACTGTGCCGCGCACGGTATCGATCTGACGTATTGCTGCCTGGGCGTGAGCCGCTTGTCCAACACGCCCGCGCTGTTCGATCGTGCCGATGCGCTGCACGCGCACTACGTGGAAGACACCGATGTGCAGGAGCGCCACCTCGATGCGCGCATGGCCGATCTGGATGCGTGGCTGGCCGATGTCGATCACGTCTACCTGACCATCGACATGGACGTGCTGGCTGCCGCCGTCGCGCCCGGCGTATCTGCGCCCGCCGCCTATGGCATCACGCTGCCGGTGCTCGAAGTGCTCGTGCAGCATGTGTGCGCGACGGGCAAGGTGCGTGTGGCGGACATCGCCGAGACCAACCCCGAATACGACCAGGACCGCCGCACCGTGCGTGTGGCCGCACGCCTGGCGTATCACCTGCTGCGTCGCCAATGAAGCTGATTCCTGCAGACACGATGCGTCGCATGCCGTGGAAGAACGGCGGCGGTGTCACCACCGAAATCGCCATCGCCCCCGAAGGCGCCACGCTCGACACCTTCGACTGGCGCATCAGCACTGCGCAGGTTGACGCTGCGGGGCCGTTTTCGCATTTTGCTGGTATCGATCGCTCGCTAGCGGTGATTGCCGGTGGGCGACTGACGATGCATCGTGCGGATGGCAACGTCGTTTCGCTTGCGCCGGGCGAGGCCCCCACGCGCTTTCCCGGTGAAGTGGACATTCACGCCACGCTCGATGCACCGTTGTCGGACTTCAACGTGATGACGCGCCGCTGCGCCTGGGCGCATCACGCCGAGGCGATCGCGCTGGCCGCTGGTGAGCGTCGGTCGTTGCCGCTCACACATTCACGCATGCAATGGCTGGTCTATTGCGTGCACGGCGTGCTGTCGCTTGATGGCGTTGACGTGCCGCAAGGTGCGGCGGTGTGGCTGGATGCGCCGTCCGGCAGCGATACGCTGGTCGCACGCGTGGGTTCGGTCGGCTATCTGGTCGCGCTCTGGCCGGTTGCGTGAGTTTGCGTTCGGTCAAAAAAGCGACCAAAAGAAAAGGGACCCCGTAGGGTCCCTTGCAAGTCTCCCGGCTCCGTGGAGCTCGGCAGAAGACTCTTACTTCTTCTTGTTCACGGCATCCTTGAAGCCCTTGCCAGCCGTGAACTTCACGGTCTTGGTTGCCGGGATCTTGATGGCTTCGCCGGTGCGCGGGTTGCGGCCAGTGCGTGCAGCACGCTTGCCCGACGAGAACGAACCGAAGCCAACCAGCGTGATGGTGCCGCCCTTGGCGACGGTCTTCTTGATGTTTTCCAGCGCGGAGTTCAGCGCGCGCTCGGCGGCGGCGTTGCTCAGTTCTGCGTCTTTTGCAATGGCGGCTACGAGTTCGGATTTGGTCGTCATGTCAGTTCCCCACATCAGGTTTGTTGGACAGCGTTGTACTGCGACCCGTTTTATATCACCGTTGTGAAGGGTTGCACATCCCCTCCCTGCAAGGCTTTGCGGGCCGTTGCTCGTAACCGACACTTGTCCTGTCTACGTTTGCGGGCAGGACATTCGGGAAACACCTGATATCGACAGGGTTTGTTTGCAATTCCGACAGCCTTGTCCGCACCCGAAATGCACCGAAAGCGCGCAGGCCCGGTGCCGAAAGTCGGCGCGAAAGCCGCCGTACACTGTGTGTTTGCAGCTCATGCAAACCTCAGGGAGAACATCATGTCGAGTTCGCAAACGCCTGTCGCACAAGGCTTCGCGGGCAGCGGCGATGCCGCCGAGCAGCCTCGCGGACCAGCCGTGCTGGTGGCCGGCGCCAACGGATTGGTGGGCCGCGCGGTAGTGCACCGCCTGGTTGCGCAGACGTGGGCCGGCAGCGTGACCGCGCTGGTCCGGCGCCAGGGGGCCTTGACAGCAGGGCCGGCGATGCCCGGCAGGCTGCGCGAGCGCTTGGTCGATTTTGACCGGCTCGACGCGCCAGAAGCGCAATCCGCACTGGCCGCCGACATCGTCATCTGCGCGCTTGGCACGACCATCCGCCAGGCCGGTTCACAGGCGGCATTCCGACGTGTTGATGTTGAATATCCGGCGGAGCTGGCACGGCGTGCGTTTGCCGCGGGTGCGCACCATTTTTTGCTGGTGAGCGCGCTGGGCGCCGATGCGCGTTCCGGCGTTTTTTACAATCGCTGCAAGGGCGAAGTGGAAGCAGAAATTCTGTCGATCGGCTTTCCGTCGGTCACGATCGTGCGGCCGTCGCTGCTGCTCGGCAAGCGCAGCGAATTCCGGTTTGGCGAACGCATTGCACAAAATCTGTCGCACGCAATCGGATGGGCCGTGCCCAAAGCGTGGAGGCCGGTGCCTGCGGAATCGGTGGCGGCGGCGCTGGTGACCGCAGCGCGCGTGGATGCGCCGGGTGTGCGCGTGCTGGAGAACGCCGCGCTACTGGCTGCCAAAGACGAACGGCCGGTGGTTTGAGCCACCGGCCGTTGCCGAGTCGGATACTTTCAGTGGCTTACTTCTCGATCGGCTTGCCTGTGCGATCGTGCATCAGCGACAGCGCAAACACGCTGATGATGGCGGCGACCATCACGTAGTACGACGGTGCCAGCTTGCTGCCCGTGCTGGCGATCAGCCACGTCACGATCAGCGGAGCAAAGCCGCCGAAGATCGTCACTGCCAGGTTGTACGAGATGGACAGGCCGGTCGAGCGCACCGCTGTCGGGAACTGCTCGGCCAGCACCGCCGGCGCGGGGCCCGTGAACGCGGCCAACAGCACACCCAGAATCACCTGCACCTGCAGCAGCGTCTGCACGGTCGGGTTCACGTTCAACCAGTGGAAGAGCGGATACGCAGCGGCGGCAATGACGAGTGCCACCGTCCCCAGCATGCGCTTGCGGCCGATGCGGTCAGACACCGTGCCCATGATCGGGCACAGCACGAAGATGATCGCCCCGCACAGCGCCGTCGACTGGAACGTCGCGCCCAGCGGCAGGCCGAGCTGCTGCTTGGCATACGTCGGCATGTAGAACACCAGCGTGTACGTGCAGACCGTCCACAGGATGGTCACGCCCAGGCCGCCGAGCACTTCGCGCGGATGATCGCGCAGCACCTGCGACAGCGGCGCGAGGCGCGATTCCTTCTCGGCCTTGGCCTTCTGTTCTTCGAATGCCGGCGGCTCATGCAGGTGCGAGCGGATGTACATGCCGACCGGGCCGATCAGCAGGCCGAACAGGAACGGAATGCGCCAGCCCCAGGCATCGATCTGCTCGGGCGACAGACCGTTGGTAACGATCGCGCCCATGGCCGCGCCGAGGATGAACGAGATGCCCTGGCTCGCCTGCTGCCAGCTGGCGAAGTAGCCGCGGCGCTCGTCGGGCGAATACTCGATCAGGAAGGCCGTGGCACCGCCGACTTCACCGCCGGCCGAGAAGCCCTGGATGAGCCGCGCGATCACGATCAGGATCGGCGCGCCGATGCCGATCTGCGAATACGTCGGCGCCAGCCCGATGATGGCCGTGCCGATCGCCATCAGCATGATGGTGAGCGTCAGTGCTGCCTTGCGGCCCACGCGGTCGGCATAGACGCCGAGCACCACCGCCCCGACCGGCCGCATGAAGAACCCCACGCCGAAGGTCGCAACCGTCAGCATGAACGAGGTGAAGTCGTTGCCGGTGGGAAAGAACAGCCGGGCGATGATGACCGCAAAGAAGCTGTAGACCGTAAAGTCGAACCACTCGAGGCCGTTGCCGATGGTGGCGGCGATGATGGCCTTGCGCCGGGTGGATGCGGAGATGGCCGGGGCCGTTGCACGATCGCCCGGAGTGGGCGCTGTCGTGGCTTCGGTGGCTTGCATGGATGTGTCCTCCAATTGTTATGGGCATCGCGCCGCGATCTCTCCCCCGCGCGGCAGCGAAGCGGCCATGGTAAGTGATTCGGCAACGATTGGCTGGGGAGTATCAGAAGTCCTTGGAATTGAACGGGCCAAACATTGTCGAACGCATATGCACATGCATCTCACGGAGCACATCATGGACCCGACTTCGCACCGCGCCCGCCTGGGCGCCATCCTGCCGGGCGCGCTGGTCATATGCGCCGCCGCCTTGCTGAGCGGCTGCGTGGTCGCGCCGTATTACGACGCCTATGGCAATCCGATTGCGCCGGCTGCGGTTGCACCGGCACCGGTCGCCTCGTACCCGGCGTATCCGTATGACCCCTATTACTACTATGGCCCGGCGTACTATCCGGCGCCGGTCTTTGGCAGCGTATGGATCGGTGGCGGCGGATGCTGGGGCTGCCATCGCGGTTGGGGTGGCCGGGGCTGGGGCGGGCGCGGCGGGTGGGGGCATCGTCACTGATCTGTCTATCAATGTGACGAAAACGTAAGCCTGGTGCGGCTTAACGCCAGTTCTGCCGCCAGTTCAATACGCGTGATTGCGTAACGGAATCTGCTGCATCGCGACATACAATCCCTCGCTCTTAAAAGAAGAATGCGAGGAGATTGTCGATGTCCGTCATCATCGTGCTGGCTGCGCTGGCATTTCTGATGTTCGCCGCCTACCGCGGCTATAGCGTCATCCTGTTTGCACCGCTGGCCGCCCTGGGCGCGGTGCTTCTGACCGATCCATCCGCCGTGGCGCCGGTGTTCTCTGGCATCTTCATGGAGAAGATGGTCGGCTTCGTCAAACTGTACTTCCCGGTGTTCCTGCTCGGTGCTGTGTTCGGCAAGGTGATCGAGCTGTCGGGCTTTTCGCGCTCGATCGTCGCATCGGTCATTCGCGTGGTGGGTGCCAAGCGCGCGATGCTGTCCATCGTGCTGGTGTGCGCGCTGCTGACGTACGGCGGCGTGTCGCTGTTCGTGGTGGTGTTTGCGGTGTACCCGTTTGCGGCGGAGATGTTCCGCCAGGGCAACATCCCCAAGCGCCTGATCCCGGGCACGATCGCGCTGGGCGCGTTCTCGTTCACGATGGATTCATTGCCGGGCACGCCGCAGATCCAGAACATCATCCCGACCACGTTCTTCCACACCACCTCGTGGGCCGCACCGTGGCTGGGTACGATCGGCGCGCTGTTCATCATCGTGGTGGGCATGGCCTATCTGGAGTGGCGCCGCCGCGTGGCGCTGCGCAATGGTCACGGCTATGACCACGGCCTGACCAAGCTGGTGAACGAGCCGGAAACGGTCGAGACCGGCACGCTCGCGCACCCGCTGATCGCGCTGTCGCCGCTGGTGCTGGTGGGCGTGATGAACCTGTTGTTCACGCGCTGGATTCCGACGTGGTACGGCAAGGTCGTGACCGTTGCGCTGCCGGGCCTGCCCAAGCCGCTGACGGTGGAAGCCGACAAGCTGACGGCGATCTGGGCCGTGGAAGCGGCGCTGCTGATTGGCATCATCGTGGTGCTGGTGTTCGGCTTCCGCGCCGTGAAGGGGCGCTTCGCCGAAGGCAGCAAGGCGGCCGTGTCTGGTGCACTGCTGGCAGCAATGAATACTGCATCGGAATATGGCTTTGGCGGCGTGATCGCAGCGCTGCCGGGCTTTCTGGTGCTGGCCGATGGGCTGCGTGCGATCCCGAACCCGCTCGTCAATGAAGCCGTGACGGTGAGCACGCTGGCCGGCATCACCGGTTCCGCATCGGGCGGCATGAGCATTGCGCTGGCGGCGATGGCCGATCAGTTCGTGCAGGCTGCACAGGCGACCGGCATTCCGATGGAGGTGCTGCACCGCGTGGCATCGATGGCTTCGGGTGGCATGGATACACTGCCGCACAACGGCGCCGTGATCACGTTGCTGGCCGTCACGGGCCTCACGCACCGCGAGGCGTATCGCGATGTGTTCTGCGTGACGATCATCAAGACGCTGGCCGTGTTCTTCGTGATTGCGGTGTTCTACGCGACCGGCATCGTCTGATTGTCTAGTCGTCGCGGAAAAGAAAAAGCCGACGTGGATGCGTCGGCTTTTTTTCATGGGCACTGCGCACAGCTATTGCATGCTGCCGGCTGCTTCTGAACGGCGTTGGCGGCAGACCTCTTGCGCCTGGCCGATCAGCGAATCGCACTGGTTGGCGCGCCGTGCCCAGAAGGCGTGGTCCGACGACGATTCCGCACTTGCCTTGCCCTTGCGGTGCGTGATGTGCTGATCGACCCACTTATCGGTTTTCACATGGGCGCGATGCACCTTTTGCTTGAGCGTGCCCGGCGTGGCCTTGGGCTGCGCGCCGGACATGGCGTTGTTGTGATAGCCGGGATTGGCGGCCGCATCGGCGGCGCGCTGTTCCTGCGTGCGCGGGCCTTCCATCGTGCTGTCGACACCGGTGACGGCGCTGTGGTCCCTCTGCTGGGCCAGTGCAGGTGCCACACCAACCCATGCGCAGGCGGCCAGGGCGATGGTGGCGAGGCTCGACATCTTGCGTGCTTGCATGCTCGTTCTCCTTGTCGTGAACGGGGCGGACTCCACGACACGCACACCACGTGCCATCGCAGCCAGTGCATCCCGAACGTCACAATAGGAAAGCGGCCGCCCTGCAAACAGTAGCGTTTGGCTGAACCCGCTGTCGGACAAACGCCGTCAAGCGGCGCCGCTCAGGCGCGCATGAACAGCCAGACCGTGAGGATGACGCCCACGACAACGACGAAACCGCGCAGCACCTTTTCCGGCAGCCGATGCAGCAGCCATGCGCCAGCAAAGCCGCCCGCGATGCCGCCAATGCCCAGCGCCAGCACCGCTGCCCAGTTCACCTGCGGCGAGAACGCAAACACCGCCACCGCCGACGCGTTCATCGTCATGGCGAGCACGTTCTTGGTCGCACCCGCCATGCGCACCTGCTGGCCCGCCACGGTGAGTGCGGCCAGCATCAGAAACCCGATCCCACCGCCGAAGTAGCCGCCGTAGATGGCAATCGCAAACTGCGCGGTCGCCAATGCCGTGGTCGACATGCCGGCTGCCGCGTGCAGCGGCTTGCGACGGAAGCTGCCCCAAGCAAACACGCTGGTGGCAAACAACACGAGATACGGCACGAGCTTGGCGAAGAACGACGGCGGCGTCGCCAGCAGCAGCAACGCGCCAAGCACCCCACCGATCAGGCTGATGACGATGAGTTGCTTGAGCGAGAGATGATGCTCGCCGGCATCCACGCCGCCGGCCAGCTTGCGCCCGGCAATCGACGAGGTGATCTGGCTGGGGAACAGCGCAATCGTCGAGGTCATGTTGGCGCCCAGCGGATTGAGCCCTGCCAGCAGCAGTGCCGGAAACGTGATGAACGATCCACCGCCCGCAAGGGCATTCTGCGCACCGGCATAGACGCCGGCCGCTGCAACGAGCAGGGCGGTGGAGAGCGAAAGCGTGGTCATGAGCGAGGAGGTGGGCAGCCGAAATTACCGCGCATGGTAATGGAACGCCCGTGCTTGCGCTGGCTACCGGAGTGGGGTGCCGCCCCCACCGTGCCGGCGCAGCCACCATTCGATAACCTCGAACGCACCCTGCACAAGCAGCGCCAGGACAGCGGCGGGGATGGCGCCTGCGAGCAGCGTTGCGCTGTCGTTGAGCGCAAGCCCGGTGGCAATGCGCTCGCCATAACCGCCCGCGCCGATGAACGCCGCGATGGTTGCTGTGCCCACGCTGATGACGGCCGCCGTCTTGATGCCGGCCAGGATGACCGGCAGCGCCAGCGGCAAGTCCACCACGCGCGTGCGCTGCGCGGGCGTGAAGCCAAGCGCCAGTGCCGCATCGCGCAGCCCATCGGGCACCTGCTCCAGACCGACGATGGTGTTGCGCACGATGGGCAGCAGCGCATACAGCGCCAGCGCGATCAGCGCCGGCACCACGCCGATCGACCCGACGATCGGGATCAGCATGGCCAGCAGCGCCAGCGACGGAATGGTCTGCAGCACGCCCACCACGGCGAGGATCGGCTGCTTGATCCGACGTCGCGCGGCTGCCAGACCCAGCGGCACGCCGAGCACGATCGCAACGCCCGTTGAGATGCCGACCAGTGTGAGGTGCCGTTGCGTCAATCGCCACAGGCCGTCGGTCAGTTGTGCAAAGAACGCACGGGCCGGCGTGGCGGCTGGCGCATTGTGCTGGCCAGCGAGGAACTGGCGCGCGACTTGCGAGAACGATCGGCCTTCCAGCTCGACCGCCGCGTTCATCGCCACCATGTCGTCGCGCTGGATGCGGCCGGTGAGCGCGGTGATGGCCTGCCATTGCGCAGCGTGTTTCTGCGCCGCGTCGCTGCGATAGAGCAGCACAGCGTCGTAGCGCGGGAAGACGTGTGCGGTGTCGTCCAGCACGCGCAGGTGTTCACGGCGGATCTTGGCATCGGTGGAGTAGATGTCGATCACGTCGACCTGCCTGGCACGCAGCGCGTCGTAGGCAACGCCATGGTCGAGACCGGTTGGATGTTGCGGCAGCGCGTGGCGCGCGGCGATGGCCGGCCAGCCGTCGGCGCGGCCGAGAAATTCGTGTGACAGGCCGAGGCGCAACGCCGGGTGCGTCGCCAGATCGGCGAGGGTGCGGATGTGCTCGCGTTCGGCATCAGCCTCGCGCATGGCGAGTGCGTAGGTGTCTTCAAAGCCAAGTGGCACGCCCGCGGCCAGGCTCATCGGGGCGAGCGCACGGTTCACGTCGGCCAGCAGCGCAGCCTGGTCGGGGTTGGCGGCTTGCGCCTGCGGCAAGTGAAGGATCTCGGCGGCGATGGTGCCAAGGTAATCGGGGTAGACGTCGATGCTGCCGTTCTTGAGCGCCGCGAAGACGATGGCGGTGTTGCCCAGGCCCGGTACGTGTTCGGCTGGGCCGTGCGCGGCGGCGGTCTGCGTGAGGATTTCGCCCAGCACGTACGACTCGGTGAAGCGCTTTGAGCCGATGCGTAGCGGCTGCTCTGCAACCGCCGACGCGCTGTACGCCAGCCAGCCCAGCGTGAGCCACACAAGGCAACGCCGGAAGAGGGGGCTACAGATCAGTCGCCGTGTATCCAAAGTTCGTTGAGGTCGGTCAGGCCCCAGTCGCTGGGTTCTTCTCGTGAAACGATCTGGTCGCCGGTGTGCGCCAGGTCGATGAGTTCGGGTGCAATCCGCGTGCCCGACGATATGGAGAAGAATACCTTGACCGTGGGCGTGAGCAACGCGTCCGGCATGTGTTGCATGACCACGGCCAGCCGCCCCGAGCGCAGCCGCACCAGCGAGCCCACCGGATAGATGCCCACGCTCTTGACGAAGGCATTGAACACCATCGGATCGAAATGGTTGCCGCGCCATTCGACCATGCGCTGGATCGCATAAGCGGCTTCCCACGCTTTCTTGTAGGGGCGGTCGGAGGTGACTGCGTCGTACACATCGCAGATGGCGCCCATGCGCGCAAACAGCGAGATGCCTTCGCCGGCCAGCTTGTGCGGATAGCCCGTGCCGTCCATGCGTTCGTGGTGGTGCAGGCAGACGTCCAGCGCGATGTCGCGCATGTTGGTGTCGCCCACCAGGATGTCGTGCCCGGCCTGTGGGTGGACGACCACGGTGCGGAATTCATCGGCGGTGAGCGCGCCCGGCTTGTTCAGCACCTCGGGCGGAATGGCGATCTTGCCGATGTCGTGCAACAGGCCGGCCAGGCCTGCGTCGCGCACCTCGTCATCGGACAGGCCGAGCTGGCGGCCAAGCGACACCATCAACGCACATACCGCCACGGAATGCAGGAAGGTGTAGCGGTCTTTCGTCTTCAGGCGTGCGAGGCTGATCAGCGCGCTCGGGTGGCGGTCGACCGAGCCGGAAATCGCCTCGACCAGCGGCAGCGCGTCACGTGCTTCGATTGTGCGGCCCATGCGGGCGTCCGCAAACATGGACTTGACGGCAACTTCCGCTTTGCTGATCAGGCGTCCGGCACGGCGCATTTCCTCGGCGTACGTGATCGGGCGCGGCATGATGCCGGCGTCAGGCTGTGCGGACGGCGGGCTGGGTGGTGCGGGTGGTGCCGCGTTGGCGGCGGCCACGTCGGTGCCGCGTGCGGTATCGATCCAGACTTCTCGGATGCCGCTGGCGCGCAGGCGCTGCAACTGGGCGGAATCTTCAACGCGAAAGCGGGCCCGCCAGAACGGGTGGTCCAGCCACGAGCCGACAAATTCCTCCAGATACATTCCCACCCGCAGGTGTTCAATGGCGATGCGCTTGCGCATGTTGGTGTCCAGACAATCGGATGCCTTGGCAGGGCACGTCCTATGCAGCGGGCGCAAGGGGACGCTGCTGTGCCAATGGTTGCCATTCATCATATCGGACGCAGCGGGCGCGGCTTGAGGGGGGAAAGCCCGGTAATACCGGGTGTGACCGCGTGAAACGGGGCCGTGCGGCAGACACGCCTTGGTGTGTATGCGCGCCATAGCAAAGATGACGCTGCGCGCATGCAAAAAAATAAGGCGGCCGGAAAGGGCCGCCTCAGCAAACCGGCACCGGCGCCGCTTGGGCGCCTGGCATCGGGGAGGGAGATGAATCAGGGGTGATGCAGACGTGCTTACTGGCCGTCGGTGAACGGGTCAGCCTTGCCGACCAGGGCACCGTCCGTGTACGGATCAGCCTTGCGCAGTTGGCCATCGGTGTACGGATCGGCCTTGCGCAGGCCACCGTCGGTGTACGGGTCAGCCTTGCCGACGCGGGCGCCATCGGTGTACGGGTCGCCCTTGGTCACAGCTTGGCCATTGGTGTACGGGTCTTTGCCCTGCACGCCGGCAGCGAAGGCGGGTACAGCGGCAATAGCGATCAGCGAGGCGAGAAGCAGGTTCTTGGTCTTCATGATGGACTCCACAACAGGGGGGTGAGCATTGCTACAGGGCAGATTCGCTGCAGTGCAGTAACGCGATGGCATAAGCTTAGTCGTTGCTTGAGCGGTAAAAAAGCAGTTCTCTTAAACTCTTTGTTCAAAAAACACGAACAATTGTGACCCCTCAAGCACCGCAATCTGCACATAAGTCATTGATATGACACATGAATATGCGATGCGGGATAACCCTAATGCGAACATCAGACGGTCCTACCCGAGAAAAAATTCCGGTCAACGGTGCGACAGATTGTTGCGTTGCATTACAGACCTGGGGATTCCCCCTCCCCCCAGTAGGGCGGTCTGCCACTAAACATTCCACGCGAACGGTCGTTGAAGCAGGTGCGGGCGACGCTTTCCGCCCCTGCTGCAAGGAAGACCATCATGACCATCACCACTGCTTCCATCGCCCGTTTCGAGATCGACGGCGTCGCTTATCAGGCGAGGCTGTTTGCCATGCCGTTCCACGTGCCGGAAAACGGCCGCGTGCGCGCGCATGCGGTCGGTCGCCCGGAGATGCCGTTCGGTGGCGTGCACGTGCTCGCCCGATGGCTGGAGGCACGCGTGCTGCCCGAAGGCGTATGCCTGGTGATGGCCGATCGCCTGTTCTCGCATGGCGCGGTGGAGCAATGGTCGGGTGTCGATGGCGCGCGCGCGGCCAAAGTGTTGTCGCAGGTGGCGCTGGGCAGCAAGAGCAGCCACCGCCTGTGGCGCAACACCGTGGCAGGCGGTTTTCGTGACGAGACGGCGTTCTTCCTGGGCGCTGCCTTCGTGCAGACCGAGGCTGCCGTCGACGACGTCCGCCTGCTGGGCGATCTGATTCCCGCCGCTGAATGGTCGAGCGTGGCCGATGCCGCATCGACCATGATGGGCCTGCATCTGTATCGCCCTGAAGAGCCCGAAACCCTGGTCGATTGCGCGCTGTTGGCACCGTCCTGGACGGAGGCCGCGGTGGAGCGTGCCGACGGCTATCGTGCGCTCACCCTGCTGCATTCCTTTACCGAAGACGACGAGGACATTCATGTCGACATCGAACTGCTGCCGCCGGGCCAGGTCGTGCTGCAGGTGGAGTCGTGCTCGACGCGTTTCTCGGCGCGCTTCGATCCTGCACTGCTGGGCCGCGATATGACCGATGCCTTGCTGCGCGACGCGCTCGCCCTGCAGCACGGCGCCCCCGCCAACCTGCACTGAACCACCGCTGACCCTGCCGGCAAGCTTGCGCTTGCCTTGCGCAGCCGCCGCACAGCGCCCGCGCTTGGGCGCATCATCGCGACTTTCCGTCTTCATGCGCTGCCGCCCGCCTGGGCCTGCGGCGCGTTCGCATGCCTGCCTTTGCCGTCATTCTTTCCACGTTGGCGCTCGATGCCATGGGTGTCGGGCTCATCATGCCTATCCTGCCGAGCCTGCTGCGCGAGCTCGATCACACCGGCGACATCGCATTTGAATTTGGTCTGCTGATCGCCGCCTATGCGGCCATGCAGTTCCTGTTCGCGCCGATCCTCGGGGCGCTGGCCGACCGGTTCGGGCGCCGGCCGGTGCTGCTGGTGTCATTGGCAGGCGCGGCGATCGACTACCTCGTGATGGCGCTGTCGCCGCATGCCTGGGTGCTCTACCTGGGCCGCGTGGTGGCTGGCATCACCGGGGCCAACTACGCCGTTGGGACGGCCTATATCGCCGACATCACCGCGCCGGCTGACCGCGCACGCCGCTACGGGCTGATGAATGCGTGTTTTGGCTTGGGCTTCATTGCCGGCCCCGCGCTGGGCGGTCTGCTGGGAGACTGGTGGCTGCGCGCGCCGTTTCTGCTGGCGGCGGTGCTCAACGGCGTCAATTTCCTGATCGCGTGTGTGGCGTTGCCAGAATCGCGCCGTGCCGAGCGCGCGCCGTTTGCCTGGCGCACGCTGCTGCCGGTGCGGTCGCTGCTGCGCGTGGCGCGCGTGCCCACACTGCTGCCGTTCCTGATCGTGCTGGCCATCATCGAGATCGTCGGGCAGATTCCGCAGACGCTGTGGGTGATCCACGGTGAAGCGCGCTTCGGCTGGGACACGCGTGCGGCTGGCTTGTCGTTGGCGGCCTACGGGCTGATGCACGCGCTGTCGCAGGCGTTCCTGACCGGGCCGATCGCGCGCGCAGTGGGCGAGCGCCGCGCCGTGGTGTTGAGTGTGATGATGGACATAGCCGGCTTTGCGGCCATGGCGTGGATCAGCGCGGGCTGGATGGTCTATCCGACCATGGTGCTGCTGTGCATGGCCGAGATCGGCATGCCCGCGCTGCAGGCGATGCTGTCGCGCCAGGTGAGTGAAGACGAGCAGGGCGAGCTGCAGGGCGCCTTGGCCAGCATGGCGAGTGTTGCCGCCATGATCGGGCCGCTGGCGGCCACCGCTGTCTATGCGGCCACCGCACAATTCTGGTCCGGCTCGGTCTGGCTGCTGGGTGCCGTGCTCAATGGCTTCTGCCTGATCGCGCTGATGCAGCGTGCGGCCCGGCGCGCCGTTGAGGCATAGCGCGCCAGGGCCGATGGGGGCCTACTTGGCGGGCACGTTCCACGGATACGCCAGCCATGCATCAAAGCGCTTGGCAAACTCACCGCTTTCCATGCTCTGCCGCAACCACTGGTCGACGAAGTTCTTGAACACCACGTCGCGCGGCAGCAGGTAGGCCTTCTCCGAGAAATCGAACGGCGCTTCCGGGTGCACGGCGCACAGCTCCGGGTGCAGCTTCTGCTGCAGCTTGGTTTCCACCGCGTCGGTCATCATCAGGTCGGCGCGGCCGGCAACGATCTCGTTGAAGATCGTCACGTTGTCCGGATACACGCGGATCTGCGCCTGCTTCAGATTGGCGCGCGCGAACTTCTCGTTGGTGCCGCCGGGGTTGACGATGGCACGCACGTTCGGCTGGTCGATCTGCGCCAGCGTCTGGTACTTGGCCTGGTTCTCGCAGCGCGTGATCGGCGTCTTGCCGTCGCGCTGATATGGGATCGAGTAGAACGCCTTCTTCTGGCGATCGAGGGTCACCGATACACCGCTCATGGCGACGTCGTAGCGGTCGGCCGCAAAGTCCTGCATCAGCGTCGACCACGTGGTTGGCACCACTTCCAGCTTCACGCCCAGCGCTTTGGCCAGTTGCTCGCCCATCTCCACGTCCAGGCCGATGAAGTGGCCGTCGGCGGGGTTCTTGTAGCTGAAGGGCTTGTAGTCACCCGTGGTGCCCACGCGCAGCGTGCCGCGGGCGATGATCTCGTCCAGGCGGTTGGTGGTTTGCGTGGTTTGGGCCAGGGCAGGCACAGCCAAGGCGGCGCACAGCACGAATGCGCTGGTGCGGATGAAGCGGTTAAGCATGAGTGTCCCTATCGGAAAGAAAAGCAAAAAGGCGCGGCTGCCGTAGCGCCGCGCCCCATGGGCCAGCCGTCAGCCGATTATTGTCCGGCCGAAGGTCCTGCCGTCTTGTTCCACTGCAGCGCATTGAGCACCGCCAGCGACATCGCCGTCACCCCCGTCTTGATGGACGGCTCCGGCACTGGCGCAAACAGCGGCGAGTGATTGGTCGGCAGCGGCTTGGCACCCGGCTTGAGCGAGGCAAAGAACGTCTGCGGCTCGTTCACGCCGATGAAGAAGAACATCGACGGGATGCCCGCGTCAACAAACGCCGAGAAATCTTCGCTGGCGGTGATGGGCGGCACACGCAGCACGCGGTCGTTACCGAAGGCGGTCTTGAACATCGCCTCGGTGCGCGCGACCACGGCCGGGTCGTTGTTGACGGCCTTGCCGCCCTCGGTGATCTTGATCTCGGCGTCCGGCGCGCCCGACATCTCGGTGACGGCGCGGGCCGTGCGGCGGATGCCGTCGAGCATCTTCTGGCGCACCGCCGGCTTGTACGAGCGGATCGTCCCGCGCAGCAGCACGCTGTCGGGGATGATGTTCTCCGCGCTGCCACCCTGGATCGCGCCGATGCTGACCACGCCGAATTCCTGCGGGTCTTTCTCACGGCTGATCACGCTTTGCAGATCGACCACGAAGCGCGCGGCCATCATCACCGGGTCAATGGTCTTGTCGGGTGCGGAGCCGTGGCCGCCGCGGCCCTTGAAGGTGATCTCCAGCCCATCGGAGTTGGACGTGATCGGCCCGCTGTTGAAGACGATCGAACCGTACGGCCCGGGGCCGGTATGCAGCGCAAACGCGTAGTCCGGCTTCGGGAAACGCTTGAAGAAGCCGTCGTCGATCATGCTCTGCGCGCCGGATACGGTTTCCTCGGCCGGCTGCGCTACGAACACCAGCGTGCCGTGCCAGCGGTCCTTGAGCGACACCAGCGTCTTGGCCGTGCCCACCCACGACGCCATGTGCAGGTCGTGCCCGCAGCTGTGCGCCACGCCCACGTCTTCGCCGCGCCACTTCGTATGCACGTGGCTGGCGTAGGGCAGGCCGGTTTTCTCTTCCATCGGCAGCGCGTCAAGTTCGGTGCGCACCAGGATCGTCGGGCCCGCACCGTTGCGGTAGACCGCCACCACGCCGGTCTTGCCGACGTGCTCCGTCACGTCAAAGCCGATTTTGCGCATCTCTTCGGCCAGCTTGGTGGCCGTGCGCGTTTCCTGGAAGGCCAGTTCCGGGTGCGCGTGGATGTCTTTGTAGAGCGAGTCGAGCTGGCCGTATTCGGCATTGACCGCGGCATCCACCGCCGGTTTGATCTGCGCCACGTCGATCCCGCCACCCGCAGCAACCGCCGCCTGTGCCGGTGCGGATGAGCTGCCGCCGGGGCTGAACGGAATCTGTGCAAAGGCCGGCAGTACGGTGCCGGCCATCAACCAGGCGAGGGCAGTCCGCTTCAGGCGCTTCTGGCGGTGGGTCATGGGCTTCTCCTTATTGGCTCGTGTCGTTGTGGGCAAAGTCGTTGCTTTGTCAATCGATTCGATTATGCAGGGGCATGCCGTCGTGCACACCCGGGGTATCCCCAGCTCGACAGGCTGACAACCATACGCCTGTGACGGCCGTCACGCTTGGCACTCGATAGGCGTTTTCCTAGACTGGGTTGGGTGTGCCGTTCCAGAGATCGAAACGCGGATGAATCCGACGTCCTGTCTACAGCTTGCGTTTCGCGATGCCCCGCCCGGCGAGACGGCGATTCGCGCGGCATTGGAAGCCGCGCAGCGGGTGCTTGAGCGCAGCGGTGTATCGCCGCGCGACGCCTACGAGGCCTATCAGGCATTTGCTGCCGGGGCCGGCAGCCCCGATGCTCTGGCGTTGACCTTCGCTCGCGCAGAGGCCGAGGCGATGGACACGCTGGCCGCACACGGGTACGCCCGTTACGGCACGATCAGCCTCGCCGTTCTATAGCCGACTGGCCGATTGGGCCAATGCCGGTTCAGATTTCCGCCGCTTTCCCACCGAGCCGCCGCGCCGTTTCCGACACGTGACGATGGATGCGTGCGAGAAAGTCGATCTCCGCCGCGCGCGTGGGTGAGTGCCCCAGTGCCTGCGACAGGTGCGTCGCCACGAACGACGACTGCGGTGCGAGCATGCTGATCAGGCGCAGCAGTTCGCGGCGGGCCTGCGCGGCGTCGTAGCCGAGGTGGTCGGCCAGTGCCAGCAGGGCATCCTGGTCGATGGCGTCGTAGCGGGCTTGTGCGTCGGGCGCGCGTTCGCCGTCGAGCGACAACGCATCGGCATCCCACTCGTTGGCGTAGACGGCGGCGCAGAACAGGTGGTCGTGCGCAGCCAGACGGACGCCATCCGGACCGATGTGGAAATGCAGCGTTCCGGCCGAGGCGTTGCGCCCACCGATCAGCAGGCAGAACACCATCCAGCGGAACAGCGAAGCCGTGGCGGCCGTCGGGTCAGCGCACATGCGCGCGCATTGTGCAACCTGCTCGACGGTGATCGGCAGGAAGCGATGCTCGGGTGAAAGCCCGAGCAATTGCACGGCAGAGACGACGTAACGCGCCTGCACGAGCGCGGTGTCGTCGCTCTTGCAGCGCAGGGTGCGATCCAGGCGCTGCACGACGGCAGCAGTTTCCGGAAACTGGCGCAGGCCGAGGAAAGGCGTTTCCAGCCCGATGCTGCGGCCGAGCAGCGTGGCCCAGCAGTGATTGATGGTGGCGTACGGCAGGTTGCTGCCTTCGCCCAGGTCCAGCCGCACGAAGTGGCTTGACTGCGCGGCATTGGCCGGCGCGGCAAAGCGGCCCAGCCACATCGACACCGGCAAGCCGTTGGAGGCGAGGAAGGGCAGGCTGATCTCGCTGGATTTCGGCGCGGCTGTCACGCCGTAGTGCGCGCGCGGCTCGGCCACTCGCAACGGCGTGGGTTGGCGCGGGCGCCCAACGCTTTGCTGGAACTGCAGGACGAGATCGCGTTCGGAGAGGCCGTCCGCGCGGCCGCTGCACGGCTTGAAGCCGGTGGGTACAAGCGCCAGCGGGCCATCCAGATGCGGTGCGGCTTGTGCGAGATGCTCCAGCGCGGCTGCAGCGGCCTTGGGGGCAACGCGCGCCGACTCGGGCAGCAGGTATTCGAAGAAGTGGCGCACCGGCTGGGCTTTCGCCGTATCGGCAATGTTGCCTGCGGTGCGCGGCAGATGTGGGCTCAGGTCAAAGCCTTGCGGCGAGATCCGCCACCGCGGGTCGTATTCGAACGCCCAACCGCTGCGGTCGCACGACAGTTGACCGATCAGATGCTTGTTCAGGTAGACGTCCAGCATGCGCGTATCCAACGTGTTTGACTGGAGCGTGCGAGGTCGGCCATATAGCGGAGGATCCGCCAGTCATTGGGAATTGCCGATGCGCAAATGCGATTGCGCAATTCCCTTGCACGCCCCTCTTCGACCGAGGCCCGAGCATAGCAAAGAAAATCTACACAACAATCGGAAAACCCGATTTCGGTGATGCAGTTTTCTGAAGTCGGATTATCGGATCGTTAAGATCGAGTGCGCGAAAGTCGATATTTTCAGCGTTTATTTCAGTTATTATAATTTTTGAATTCAAGCTGCAGAGCCTTTGCTGACGCCATGGAATAAGTTTCAATGACGTCGGAATGGCAAGGTATTTATTGCAAAGCGAGGATTTATCGCATTCGTGTCAGCAAATTGTCGCGTTGCGCGAATTGGTGCCAAAGCGCCCCCGCAATGTGAAGGCCGACAATGAAATACACCGCGTTGCCAATAAATTCGTGGGCTGATTTAAGTGCTGACTTCAAATCGGGGTTTTCTGCCACAAATCGGGGTAGCGTCCACGTGAGGAAGGCGACGTCCTTGCCGGCGGCCTGCACGAACAGGATGCCGCTGATGGGCATGGCAACACCCAATGCACCAGTTTGGCGCCGGCGATCTGCCAGGTTGCACCGATGTCCGCCGGCGCGGCGTAGCGCCAGCGCGCCCAGACGCGCACGCACGCGAAGAGCAGGATGGCCTGTCCCAGCATCATGTGGATAGAAGTGAACAGCGCGCGGCCGGCAGAGCCCTTGGGCAGCGTGCCCTTGTACTCGATGGTGGCCAGCGCACCCGCGAACAGCAGGAACATCAGCCAGTGCAGGACGACGGAGGGGCGGGCGTAGCGCTCCGGGGAGGGGGACATGATGATGTCTTCTCTAGTGAGGAAACGTCACCCTACCGCACCCGCCGGTCAAACAGATTGATCTCGCCCGGCTGGGCGGGCGAGATTTCACAAAAAGAACAGCATCAGCGGCCCGAACGCGAAAGCGAATCCTTCTCGTTGGCGGTACTCGCTTTTTTGCCCGGTGCCAGCACGCCGGTCGACAGCGACGTGCCGAGCAGGATCACCGTGCAGCCCAGCACCATGTTGAGCGTGAGTTGCTCACCGAGGAACAGGATGCCCCACAGCACGCCAAACACCGGGATCAGGAAGGTGACCGACACCGCGCGCGTTGGCCCCACGTGGGCTACCAGGCGGAAGAACAGGATGTAGGCGATGCCCGTGCAGGCAATGCCCAGGGCAATCACGTGCAGCCACACGCTGCCGGTGGGCGTTTGCGCGGGCCACAGCCACACCGCCAGCGGTGCCAGCACGATGGTGGCCGCCAATTGGCTGCCGGTGGCGACCGCCAGTGGAGGCACACCGGTCAGGAAGCGCTTGGTGTAAGTGCTGGCCACGCCATACAGCACGGTGGCCGATAGCGCTGCGGCCACCGCCACGCCGCCCTGCGTGGCATCGATGGCGGACGACCCACCCACCAGTACGATCACGCCGACAAAGCCAATGGCCAGCCCCAGCACGCGCAGCGACGAGATGCGCTCGCCCAGCCACGCAAACGCGACGATGGCCGCGAACAGCGGCGCTGCTGCGTTCAGTACCGACGTAAAGCCGGCCGTGAGCGTCAGCTCCGCATAGGCGAACAGGCAGAATGGAATGGCCGAGTTCAGTACCCCCACCGCCAGCAGATGCGGCCAGTGCGCACGCAGCACGCCCAGGCCCCCACGCCAGGTCAGCACCGGCACCAGGAAGCACGAGGCGATGGCCACGCGCAGTGCGATCAGCGCAACCGGTCCGAACTGCGGCGCGGCCACACGCATGAACAGGAAGGAGCCGCCCCAGAGGGCAGCAAGCGTCAGGAGTTCCAGCACATCGGAGCGGCGCATTAGGTTGTCTCGTTATCGTTGTTGGGTGTGAAACCGGGTGGGGGAACGTTGCGGACGCCATTGTCCGCGCTTCCAACGTTTCATGCTGATGCCAGATCCAGCGTGCCTTGGCGGTTGTCGTCAGGCATCGGCAGCCGTTCGCCCACCTGTGCGGGATGGCCCTCGAGCCGCAGCAACGCGGCCTTGCGAGGCAGGCCACCGGCATACCCGGTGAGTGCGCCGTCGGCCCCTACCACGCGATGGCAGGGGATGGCGATCGAGATCGGGTTGCGTCCCACGGCCGTGCCCACGGCGCGTGCGTGTTCGCGCGTGAGACCCAGCTGTGCGGTGATCTGGCCGTAGGTGCTGCGCTGGCCGAAGGCGATGTTGCACAGCAGGCGCCAGACATCCTGCTGGAACGGGGTGCCGGCAGGTGCCATCGGTAGATCGAAGACGTGCAGCTTGCCGGCAAAGTACGCCTCGAACTGGACCTGCGCTTCACGGATGATCGATAAGTCAGCGCCCGGTGCCATGTGCGCAGCGTTCACGGGAATCGTCTTCTGGCCGGTGAAGAATGCGCCGGTCAGATGTGTGCCGGTGGCGGTCAATAGCAGATCGCCGAGTGGGCAGGGGAAGGTGTGGCGGTACATGGTGGTCAGCTCGCAAGGGCAACCGGCGCGTCGGCTGGCTCGGGGTGGAACGCGTCGTCGCGGTGCCAGAGATGCATGGCGGCGTAAGCGCGCCACGGGGCCCAGGGTTCGGCGCGCTCGATCATGGCGCGGCGTGTGGGCAGGGCGCCATCGCCGTTGGCCAGGCGCTTGCGCAGCACGTAGTCGCCCAGGGGAAACGCGTTGGGCCAGCCGAGCGCGCGCATGGCAACGTACTGCGCGGTCCATTCGCCGACGCCGGGCAACGCCTGCAGTGCGGCCAGCGTGGGGGCGAGCGGCACCAGTGGCTCCAATCGCAGATGGCCGCTGTCGATGGCGCGGGCGAGCTCGACCACGGCAGCGGCGCGGCTGGCCTGCAGGCCGGTTTCGGCGGACAGCGTGCGCGGATCGACCTGTGCCAGCGCGGCTGCCGACGGAAATGTCATCGAGAGACCATCGCGTGGCTGAGCTAGCGCAGTGCCATGCGCGGCTGTCATGCGTGCCAGGATGCGCCGCGCCTGCACCAGCGAGATCACCTGCCCCGCGATGGCGCGCACCGCAATCTCGAAGCCGTCCACCGCCCCCGGCACGCGCAGGCCCGGCGTGTCGTCTGCCAGCGCACCAAGATGCGCGTCCACGACGTCCGGCCGGCAATCCAGATCGAACAACCGTCGCGCGCGGGCCAGCACGGGCGGCATGGCGTGCAGGAGGCTGGCGGAAAACGTGAGCGCGATGGCATGCCGCTGCGGTACGTCGCGCGCATGTAGCCAGCCGATATGCCTTGCACCGGCGTAGTCGACGGTGATCGTGCGCGCGTAGCTGTCGGCATCCGCCACTTCCACGCCATCGATGGCACGGGCACGCAAGAAGTCGAGCAATGCATGCCACGCAAACGGTGGGCGATAACCCAGCATGAGCGTGGGGCCGTCATCAGGGTTGGCTGCGGCTGCCGCGGCGGTGCGGGTGCGCAGGCGTGTGGGCGCAAAGCCGTAGTGCTCGGCGAACCCACTGTTCAGGCGCCGCACGCTGCCAAAGCCTGCCGCAAAGGCCACATCGCCGACGGGCAGGGCGGTATCTGTCAGCAGTCGCTTGGCGAGCAGCAGGCGCTGCGTTTGCGCATATTCAATGGGGGAGACGTCGAACTCCGCGCGAAAGATGCGGCGCAGGTGGCGATCCGTCACGCCCACGGCAGCGGCCAATGCGGCCAGATCGTGCTCCTGCAGGAAGCCCTCGTCGATCATGCGGGCGGCTGCGCGCGCGAGGTTCGACGACATCTCGGCCAGGCTGTGCCCCGGTGCAAGCTCTGGCCGGCACCGCAAGCAGGGGCGAAAGCCCGCGCGCTCGGCCGCGGCAGCCGTGATGAAGAAGCGGCAGTTCTTCTGCTGCGGCGTGCGCACTGCGCAGATCGGCCGGCAATATACGCCGGTGGAAGTCACGCCGACGAAGAACCAGCCGTCAAAGCGCCGGTCGCGCGATTGCACGGCGTGGTAGCAGGCGTCGTGGTCGAGGTGCATGGTGGTGGTCGGGGAGTCCGGGAGCTAGTCTAGCCCTGTCGGGTCGCATGCGTTCGCCGGATTCGGACAAGTCCCTCGGTGCCGAAAAGTTGGCATATCGGCACAATGCAGGAGGTCTGTTCACATCTGAACCACATGCACGTGGGCCTTGTCCGGGCCAACCCTGAGGGCAAGGGCAATTTGGGGCACATGGCGTCGTTGCGATCTGCTTGCTTGGAGACCCAAGCCGCGCAGCCCGCGCTTGGCCCTGCACCCCAACTTCCTCTCGCGCGCATGCGGTTCAGATGCGAACAGACCTCACAACAACACATCGGGAGATAGGCATGTCCAAGACCATCGTCATTACCGGAGGGGCCCGGGGTATCGGTCGCGCCACGGCGGTGCTGTGTGCGCAACGCGGCTGGTCTGTTGCATTGCAATATCGCGGCAACCGCGCCGCCGCCGAGGAGACGGTCGGCCTGATCGAGCAGGCCGGCGGCCATGCACTGGCGGTGCAGGGCGATGTGTCGAGCGATGAAGATGTGATCGCCCTGTTCGAGGCCGCCGCAGGGCGCTTCGGGCCGCTGCACGGTGTGGTCAACAACGCCGGCATCGTGGCCGAGGCGCAGGACGTGGCCGACATGACCACACATCGCTTGCGCACGATGTTCGAGACCAATGTGCTGGGTGCCTTTCTGGTGGCGCGCGAGGCCGCGCGGCGGATGAGCACATCGCGCGGCGGAGTGGGCGGCTCGCTGGTGAATGTATCGTCGGCCGCGTCGCGGTTGGGCTCGCCGCATGAATACGTGGACTACGCGGCATCCAAGGGCGCGGTCGACACCATGACGCTGGGCCTGGCGCGCGAGCTGGCGCGCGACGGCGTGCGCGTGAACGCGGTGCGCCCCGGCCTGATCGAAACCGAGATCCACGCCTCGGGCGGACAGCCTGACCGCGCACAGCGGC
Source organism: Ralstonia sp. 24A2 (assembly GCF_051783885.1). Taxonomy (NCBI): domain Bacteria; kingdom Pseudomonadati; phylum Pseudomonadota; class Betaproteobacteria; order Burkholderiales; family Burkholderiaceae; genus Ralstonia; species Ralstonia sp. 24A2. Next base: position 392,452 of record NZ_JBPVZD010000001.1, read on the forward strand.
TGGGTTCTGCCACCCCCATTGGCCGCCCGGGCAAGCCGGAAGAAGTGGCTGAGACCATCGTCTGGCTGCTCTCCGATGCGGCGTCGTACGTGACCGGTGCGCTGCTGGATTGCGCCGGCGGGCGCTGACCTCCAGGCGCGGAATTCCCCCGCAGTCGGTTTGCACCATCCCCAAATTTGGGGATGCGCTGTCCGGCTAGCGTTTCTACGATGACCGACGTGTCGCAGTGGCAAGGACGGCCACCACGGCATCCGGCATGCGCCGTCAGAGCGCACCCGGTTCAATCCACGGGAAATCGGTAGAACCAACGTACGGGGGTCTCATGCAAACGAATAGCACCGGCCGCGGCCGGCATATGGGCACTGTTGCCTTGACGGCGGCAGCATTGGCAGCGGCACTTTTGGTGGCAGGCTGCGGTGGATCGGACAGCAGTTCGGCCAGCTCCGGCGGCGACACCACAACACCTGCCTCGGCGTCGTTGACCGGTACGGCCGCCACCGGCAGCGCGTTGCCCAACGCCAACGTGGCCGTGACTGACAGCGCCGGCAATTCGCCGTGCGTGGAAACCGCCATCACCACCACTGCGCTGGGCGCGTACACCTGCACGTTGAAGGCGGGCGAGGCTGCACCGTTCTTCGTGGTGGTGACCGACCCGACGGGCAATACCGCACCGCTGGTGAGCGTGACCACCGTCACGCCGCCTGCGGGCTCGCCGCTCACGCTCAACGCCACGCCGCTGACCACGGCCATCGTTGCGCAGCTTTCACCGGACGGCAATCCGCTGTCGGTGGTCAGCGCCAAGACCGTGGATGCCACGGCGCTCAAGACCGTGACGGCCAACGTCGTCGCGCAATTGGCGTCCGTGCTCAGTGCGATCGGCGCGCCGGCCAACTACGACCCGTTCGCGACGAGCATCTCGGCGGCGACGGCATCTTCCGGCGGAAATACCGCTGACCAGGTGCTCGACATCGTCAAGGTGTCAAAAGACCCGAGCAACGGCCAGTTGCAGCTGTCGACGGTCGGCAGCACTGCACCGCCAGTGCCGCTGGCCACTGCCAGCGGCGGTGGTTCCACGCTCCCCGCGCCGGCGGCCAATGTTTCGACCCTGACGCAGGGTGTGCAGGCCATGGCGAGCGCATTGACCACCTGTTTCGCGCAGCCCGTCGCGCAGCGCGCGGTGGCCACTGACACCACCGTGCCCGCCACCCAGGGCGGGGCGACTGTCACCACGGCGGGCGCCGCCTGCCAGAACATCCTGTCGGATACCGGCAACGCGGGTGGTGTTACGTTCCTGCACAACGGTTACAACGGTGGGCAGTGGCTCTACAGCTTGCTGACCAGCAGCACCATGACCGGCGCGCAGTTCAGCGTGCCGGAGATCATGGCGTTCTACCCGGCGGCGCAGAGTTCGTCCGGGCAGGATGAAGCGGTCGTGAATATCAAGTACCTCGATGCCAACGGCAACCCGGGCAACCTGATCACCGTGGCGCGCTTCATTGCAGCGGGGGCATCGAGCGCGCATGCGTCCAACTGGTGGCTGGTGGGCAACCAGCAGCCGGTGGACATCACGGCCAAGACTGTGATCCGACGTGTCGAGCAGTTCAACCCAAGCTCCGGAAACTTCAGCCATTTCCGCAACGGGGTCCAGTTCCTGATCAATGCGGCAGGCCCTGGCACCGTCATCAGCGGCAAGGGCAATCTGAGCTATGCGATCGTGACGGGCCCGGGGCTGCCGCAGGCGGGGCTGGTCTTCATTCCGCCGGTGGTGAGTGGTCAGGTCTACATGGACCTGGCTAACAAGACAGGAGCGATTCCCGCCACCTACCAGTGCGGAAATACGTCCACCACCAAAACGCCAACCTACAACTGCCCGAATTTCTGGATCTCCAAGACCACTGGGATCAGCGGTTCAGCGGCCTCTCAACTGGTGAGCGCCAACCCCAGCGGCGTTACCTGGGCGCAGTCTGGAGACAACATCGACCCCACCGCCGTGACCAAAGGAGTGAAGTACACGATCGCGCTGTTCTACGGCTCGAATACGAACGTGGCGAGCCCGGACCTGAGTATCAAGAAGACGCTTCTGACGGACCTCGTCGCGGCAACGCAGGGCGTCAATCTGCTGTGGAACACGCCCGGGAGCCAGTCGCTGGCGGCGCTGGATCCGACCAACAGCAGTCTGAGCGGTCCGCTCACGTCGTTGACGGTGGATTGGGTGCAGAACGTTTCGGCGCAGCAAATCGGCGGCGTTGCGGTCACCATCGATTCTGCCGGCACTTACAGCGCGCAGACCGCAGTGCCGAAGGGGGCCACGTCGGCGGTCATCAGTCTGCCGGGTGGACAGCAAGTCCCGGCGCTCACGACCAGCACCTCACGTTCGCTGAACTTCAGCTACCGCATGCTGGACAACAGCGCCAAGAGCACGATCTACACGTACAACTAAGCCGGGGAAGAAGCGGGCGCCGCACCAGAACGGTATGGCGCATCGATCAGTCTCTGTACAACAACGTGTAAGTCGGCAGTTGTACAGATCGTGGGCGTGCCTGTTGCGGGCACGCCCTTTTTTTCATGCGCGCCGATCAGGCATCCGCCCCGGCCTTGAACGTATCGCACTGGCGGATATCGCCGCCATCAAAGCCCTGGCGGAACCAGTGCATGCGCTGCTCAGAGGTGCCGTGCGTGAAGGCATCGGGCGTGACGCTGCGGCCGGCGTTGCGCTGCAAGGTGTCGTCGCCGATGGCGTGGGCGGCGGTGAGTGCCTGTTCCAGATCGCCGCGTTCCAGCAGGCCGCGCTTCTGTGCGTAGTGGCCCCACACGCCGGCCAGGCAATCGGCCTGCAGCTCCAGCTTGACCGACAGCCCATTGGCCACGCTTTGCGATTTGCCCGCTTGCGCGCGGCTGACCTTGTCGGATACGCCCAGCAGGTTCTGCACGTGGTGGCCGACTTCGTGCGCAACGACGTATGCAGCGGCAAAGTCGCCGGGCGCGCCAAATTTGCGGCGCAACTCATCGAAGAAGCCGAGGTCCAGGTAGACCTTGGTATCAGCCGGGCAGTAGAACGGGCCGACAGCCGAGGTGGCGTCGCCGCAACCCGAGCGGATGCCCTGGCGGAACAGCACGAGCTTGGGCGGCTGGTAGGCGCGGCCAGCCTGCTTGAACAGTTGCGACCACGTGTCTTCGGTATCGCCCAGCACGTGCGAGACCAGCTGCTTGCTGCGGTCGTTGTCGGTCTCACCCGTGGGGCGGGCCGGTGCGTGCTGCGTACTCTGCGTGGTGGGCGCATTCTGCGACACCTGCATCACCATGCCCAGGATTTCCAGCGGGTTCTTGCCCATCAGCAGGCCGACCACCGCCACGATGGCGATGCCGCCGATACCCAGCCGCATGCCGCCACCACCAAATCCACCGCCTGAGGATGCGCGTTCATCCTCAACGTTGTTGCTTTCGCGCATGTCATCCCAACGCACGTCTTTCTCCCTTGATGTGCAGACTCGGGTGTCACACCCGGTAAACTTTGCAAAGTCTACCTGCCTTGCATGCACACGGGCACTCCGCCGGATGGCCAAATCGTCTGTTCCCAGGGCAGCGGCGAGCGCCGACAAGGGTTGGCGGGTGTTTGTCGCGGCGCACAACACCCGGCAAGGAACTTGCTATGCATGGCTGATCGCCGCAACGGGCTGCTGGGCAGTTTCATGCTGTCACGTGCGTGTCATGCGGCCATTCCCGAATAACGATCGGCAACGCGCGATGTTGCCGACCCAGGATCTTGAGTTCTCTCCATGCGCTTGCCTGCTTCCGTTACCACCCAGCCACCCGAATCCACGGATGTGCCGCAACTGGCTGCCACCTATGTCGACCCGACCGAGGTATCTGACGTGCCGGAGGCTCTGGTCGAGCATAAGCCGTGGTGGGTGCGCGCTTCGAGCGCCATCGTCCATGGCGCATTCACCAATGTGGCGGCCGCTTTCATTGCCGTGGCGGGGGCGATCTACGTGGGGATGGTGCATGCGCCGTGGGTGCGTAGTCTGGCAGGGCATACACCCACCGCCGTGCAGGCGAGCGACGCGATGAGCATGGCGATGGCGGCGACCTCAGCCAGCGCCGCAACGCCGCAGGCCGCACAACCAGGCACGCAGCCTGATCCGGTAGCGGCCGCACGTGATCGCATGGAGCAGCGTGTCTACTCGCAGGTGCCGCCAGCCACCACGCACACCGTCGCCGCGACGGAATCGACCAACGACGCAGACAGCGACCGCCCGGTCGCGAGCACGCCGCGTCGCCATCATCGCGGCGCACGACATGTGACATACCGCCGGCCGACCAGCGCGTGGAATGCGCACTGGTACAAGGGCGCCTGAGCGGGCGCTCGCGCGCAGGCATCAGGCCAGCCGCAGTGCGCGGTCGGCGTCGACACTCTCCAATGCCTGCACGGCGGCCACCAGGCGGCGGCGCAACGATTCCGTAACCGGCAGGATGGGCGCACGCGTCGGCTCGCCGATGTGTCCGGCTTCTGCCAGCAGTGCCTTGACCGGCGCAGGGTTGGGCTCGGCAAACAGCAGCGCAGCCAGCGGCGCGAGTGCGTGGGCCAGCCGCGTGGCCTCGTCGACGCGGCCTGCGCGATGGTGCTCCACCAGCGCGACGAATAACTCTGGGCGGATATGCGCCCCGGCCAGGATGCCGCCGGCACCACCATGCGCGAGGCAGTCGAGCAGCGCGCTGTCATCCCCGCTCAACACATCCAGTGGGCCGCCTTGCAGCGCGCCAAAGTTGTCGGCCACGCATTCCTTGATGGCGACGATGTTGGTCTGCTCTGCCAATACCAGTGCGGTATGCGGTGCGATGGCCACGCCCGTGCGCTTGGGCACGTTGTAGAGCACCACCGTGCGCGACGTGCTGGCCGCCACCTGCGTGTAGTGCCAGCGCAAGCCCGCCTGCGACGGGCAGACGTAGTACGGCGGCGGGACGAGATAGCCCGCGCTGTTCCAGCGTTCGTAGTGACGGATCTGCGCACAGACCTCGCGCGTGTCGGCCGCGCCCACGCCGATCAGGTAGGGGGTGCGGTCGTCGCACGCCTCGGCGATCGTCTCCAGCACGGTGTAGCGCTCGATCTGTGAGAGCAGCGCGGCTTCGCCCGTGGTGCCCAGCGCGACGAAGCCTGCTACGCCTGCCGCTTGGTAGTGACGCACCAGACGGCGCAGTGCGGCGGTATCGACCCGACTGTCGGGACCATCGTGAAAGGGCGTGACCAGCGGAATCCAGATGCCTGAGAACATGACGCGCCTCAGTGCAGCAGGTGGGCATGCCCGCGCTTGAGCGGGGTGATGCGGCCGAGCGTGGCGCGCGGCAGGCCGCGCAGCAGGGCGCCGATGACGGCATCCACATCGGCATGCACGAGCTCCAGGTCAACGCTGATGATGTGACGGCGCGCGTCGTGCTGGACGATGTACAGGCCGAGCGCGTCGCCCAGCAGTGCATGCAACTGACGGCGAACCGCATGGGGTTCATCGCTTGGCACCGTCACGCGCAGGCACACGTACTGGCGTGCCGGCGTGGCAACCAAGCGAGAATCCACACGAGAGACGGCTGCCGGCGAGGGCGGGAGCAGCTGCGGAACGAGCGAAGACAGAAGCATGGATCGGCCCATGATGCGAAGGCGGTGGCTGGCATCGCCAAGTCGTTGAACATGGTGACACCGTATCGGTTCGCCCGTAAAAACCGTGAAAAAGGGCGGGCATGGGGTGTAAAGAAAGAATAAACAGTCAGCGCACCATCAAGCTTTGGGCAAAAAAAAAGCCCCGAACTTGTCGGGGCATTCGATGGTGGGTGCAAGCGGACGAACTAGCGTGCGGCGTCGTCGCCTTCACGCAGTTGCACGAAGTCTGCATCGACGGTGTACGGCTTGGCCGCCTGGGTGTCCCGCGTGTTCTTTTGTACGGCAATGGCACCGAATAGCGCCAGCGCGAACGCCATGCCGTAGAAACCTTTCTCGCTCAGTGCCAGCGTGGCGTTGAACAAACCAACGCACAGCAGCAGTACAGCGAGCAGCGTGGAGAACCAGCTCAAACCGTAGTACAGCCCCGTCACCGGAATACCTTCGGCGCGGTCGCGCACGCTCTTCTGCACGGACACCGCGGAGAACAGCCCGTAAGCCAGTACCGTGAAGTAGTACCCGCGCTCGTTCAACTGCATGTTGGCGTTGTATAGGCCGATCAGGAACGAAACAACGCCGATAAGAAGCGCTGCCCACGAAACGGCGACGAATGCGAATGAGGGGGCCTGAAGTTGCGGTTTCACGAGTTCTCCTTGTATTCGAGACACAGGGAACGCCATGCCTGCGTTCCGGGTGCCAGCGATGCTAATGGTGGAGACGAGCTTCGTTTATTAAATATTGGTAATGCTTTGTGTGGTGACGGATGCTCAGACTCCTCTTCAGATGGGTCGAGCGGCTTGCTTACCGCGCAGCGCGATGATCGTCAGCGAGATGCCGCTCACCACGGCCGCTGTCAGCACGTAGTAGCTCGGCGCCAGCGTATCGCCCGTCGTATGGATCAACCACGTGACGATGAACGGTGCAAACCCGCCGAACAGCGTCACGCCCAGGCTGTAGCCGAGCGATAGCCCCGTCGAGCGCACGCGCGTGGGGAAGATCTCCGACATCAACGCCGGCATCGGCCCCGAATACGCCGCCTTGAAGATGCCCGATACGGCTTGCAGCGCCAGCAACGCGCCGATGGTCGGATACGCGCGCAGCAGCGCAAACATCGGATAGATCAACAGGATCATCAGCACCGACGTGGTGAGCATGATGCGGATGCGCCCGATGCGATCGGACAACGCACCCATGACCGGCGACAGCAGAAACTGCAGCCCACCGTTGAGCACCACCACCGCGAACGACTGCGCGGCCGGCAGATGCAGTTGCTTGACGGCATACGTCGGCATGTAGAGCTGCAGCACGTACACCGACACGGTGGACTGCGCCACCACGCCCACCGCCAGCAGCAGGTTGCCCCACTGCGCCTTGAACGAGGTCTGCGGGTCGACCGTCGTCTTCTTCTGCTCGGCAACGAACTCGGGCGTTTCGTCCAGGTGACGGCGGATATAGAAACCGACCGGACCGACCAGCAGGCCGAAGATGAACGGCAGGCGCCAGCCCCAGCCCTCCAGGTCAGCCGGCGTGAGTGACGCCGTGAGCAGTGCGCCCAGCCCCGCCGCAAGGATGGTCGCAATGCCCTGGCTCGCGAATTGCCAGCTTGCGTAGTAGCCGCGCCCGCGTGTGCTGTGCTCCACCATGAACGCCGTCGCGCTACCGAACTCGCCGCCTACCGCAAAGCCTTGCACCAGGCGCGCGAGCAGGATGGTGATCGGCGCAACGATACCGATCTGCTGGTAGCTCGGCATGACCGCAATCGCCAGCGTGCCGACGATCATCAGCAGGATCGACAGCGTCAGTGCGGCCTTTCGTCCCTTCCTGTCCGCATACATGCCAAGCACGATCGCGCCCACCGGCCGCGTGATGAACGACACGCCAAAGCTGCCCACCGCAAACAGCAGCGACACCCACTCGTCATCCGCCGGAAAGAACAGCTTGCCGATGATGGACGCAAAGAACCCGTAGACGAGAAAGTCGTACCACTCCAGCGCATTGCCGATTGACGACGAGATGACGATGCGGCGTGCGTGGGCCGCATCGGTTTTCACAGGACGAGCGGGCGCAGCAGCGCCTGCCGCAGAGGGAGCGGTCATGAAGAGGGTTCCTTTGGTGCCGGCCGGGTCGTGTTTTTTATGGGAGCTGCAACACGCTGCTTCGGCCTAGCCGACGAAGCAGCGTGCTTGTGTGGCGTTGTCTAGAAGCCCACAGCGTGCCCGTCGCGGCGGCTGTCGCTGGCGGCCACGTAGCCGTGGTCAGCGTCTTCCGACAGGCGCCAGATGAACTGGCCAGAGCCGAAATCCATATACGGATCGGCCACCGATTTGAGCTTGTGCCCGCGTGCTTCCAATGCGGCGACGGTGGTGGCATTCATGGTGGCCTCCACGTCGAGCGTGAAATCACGGTTGACCTTCCAGCGCGGCGCGTCGCACGCGGCCTGCGGCTGCTGCTTGTAGTCGAGCATGCGCACCAGTGTCTGCAGATGGCCTTGCGGCTGCATGTCGCCGCCCATCACGCCAAAGCTCATCTGCGGCTTGCCATCCTTGGTGAGGAACGCCGGGATGATGGTGTGGAACGGCCGCTTGCCGCCTTCCACCACGTTGGCCGAGCGTGCATCCATCGAGAAACCGAAGCCGCGGTTCTGCAGGCTGATGCCCGTGCCCGGTACCACCACGCCCGAGCCGAAGCCCATGTAGTTGGACTGGATGAACGAGACCATCATGCCGTTCTCGTCCGCCGCCGTCAGGTACACAGTGCCGCCCGCGCGCGGCATGCCGAAGGTCGGCACCTGCGCGCGGCACATGTCGATCAGCTTGGCGCGTGCATCGAGGTACGCATCGTCGAGCATCTGCTCGGGCGTGACTTCCATCGAGCGCGGGTCCGCCACGTACTTGTAGAGATCGGCAAAGGCGAGCTTCATCGCCTCGATCTGCAGGTGCTGCGAATCGGCGGAGTCGACGGGCAGGGCGCCCAGATCAAAGCGGTCGAGAATGCCCAGCGCGATGAGCGCGGCGATACCCTGGCCGTTCGGCGGGATCTCGTGCAGGTCGTAGCCGCGGTAGCGCTTGGTGATCGGCTTGACCCACTCGGGCTGATAGTCGCGCAGGTCTTGCGCGGTCATGGCGCCGCCGCATTCGCGTGCGTATGCGGCAATGCGCTCGGCGAGTTCGCCTTCATAGAAATCGCGGCCGTTGGTCTGACCGATGCGGCGCAGCGTGGCGGCGGCATCGCCAAAGACGAACTTCTCGCCCACCTGCGGCGCGCGGCCGTGCGGCATGAAAGCCTGCGCGTAGCCCGGCTGGTTCTGCAGATCGGCAATCGCCGCAGCCCACTTGTGCGCGACGATGGGCGCGACGGTGTGGCCGCGCTCGGCAATCTGCGCAGCAGGTTCCAGCACATCGGCAAACGGCAACTTGCCGAAGCGCGCATGCAGGGCGGCCCAGGCGGAGATGGCGCCGGGCACCGTTACCGCATCCCAGCCGCGCGTGGGGCGCTTCGGGTTGCCGTTGGCATCTTCTCCGTACTTCTTGCGGAAGTAGTCGAGGTTCCACGCCTGCGGTGCCGTGCCCGAGGCGTTCAGGCCGTGCAGCGCCTTGCCGTCCCACAGGATGGCGAAGGCATCGCTGCCCAGGCCGCATGAAACGGGCTCCACCACGGTGAGCATGGCCGCCGCAGCAACGGCTGCATCCACCGCGCTGCCGCCCGCAAGCAGCATGCGCAGCCCGGCCTGCGCGGCCAGCGGGTGCGAGGTGGAGACGACATTGCGCGCAAACAGCGGAATGCGCACGGTGGGGTAGGGGTTCTGCCAATCGAAGCGGTGGGACATGGCTTAGGGGTGGGGAGTGAGTTCAGTGGACCGGATGATTATTTGCGGTGCGTTGAATTTAATAAAGTTAAAATTCATTGGATATAAGTTAAGAAAAACTTGAGAATCATCTGCGCCTGCTTGTGAGTACCGTGTGAGCACTGTCCGCTTCCTCCGCACCTTCGTTGCCGTGGCCCGTCATGGCTCGTTTGCCGCCGCCGCCGAGCGCGTAGCGCTCACGCAGGCGGCTGTCAGCCTGCAGATGCGCGCGCTGGAAGCCGAGTTACGCCGCGACTTGTTCGATCGGTCCGGGCGCACCGTCACGCTCAATGCGCATGGCCGCACGCTGCTGCCACAAGCCGAGCACCTACTGAGTTTGTACGACGCCATGCGTATCGGCGATGAACCGCAGACCGAACTAGCCGGTGCCGTCGCGATTGGCGCCGTGGTATCGGTGATGGGCTCGCTGGCACACGCGGTGGCGGGGCTCAAGCAGGCGCACAAGGGGCTCGACGTCAAGCTGATCACGGGCAAGTCCGGCGAGCTGGCCGAGCAGGTGGAGACGGGGGAGTTGGATGGCGCGCTGGTGGTCGAGCATCTGGAGCGCCTGCCCGCCAACTTGGCTTGGCACCCGCTCTATACCGAGCCGCTGGTTGTGGTGGCGGGTCGTCACACGCGCGGCCGTGCGGAAGAGGTCTTGCGCACCCATCCGTTCCTGCGCTTCGACCGCGCGGTACGCACCGGTGCACTCATCGACCGCGCCTTGCGCAAGACGCACATGGCCGTCAACGAATTCATTGAGGTCAACTCGATCGAGGCGATTGTCGAACTGGTGCGCCAGCAAGTGGGCGTGACGCTGGTGCCGCGCCTGCGCCGCGCCAGCTGGGAAAGCGACCCCGCCCTGCGCGTGCTGCCCATGCCGCCGCAAACGCCTGTGCGCACGGTCGGCATGATTGAGCGGCGCGAGCACGTGCGGCATGGAGTGATCCAGGCGGTACTCGATGCGCTCGAAACCACACTTGGGGCTACAGCGCCTAAACTTTAAGCATCACCAACGGGCCCCGGAGGCCGACATGAACGCGTTTGTCGAACGTTGGCGCGACGAGCTGATCCTGCTCGGCCGCGTGCTGATGATGTTGCTGTTCCTGATTTCCGGCTGGGGAAAACTGACGGGCTTTTCCGGCACCGTGGGCTACATGGGCTCGGTCGGGGCACCGATGCCGATGGCTGCCGCCGCCGTCGCGGTCGTCATGGAGTTCGGCGTGGGGATCGCGCTGCTGATCGGCTTCTGGGTGCGACCGCTGGCCCTGCTGATGGCGCTGTTCGTGCTGGGCACCGCGCTCATCGCGCACACCTTCTGGAACGTGGAAGGCGCCATGCAGACCGCCAACATGGTGCAGTTCTACAAGAACCTCAGCATCATGGGCGGGCTGTTTTTGCTGGCTGTGACGGGAGCGGGGAAGTACGCGGTGCAGAAGTCGTAGCGCATGACAGTCGATACGCTTGCACTGCGGCGCCACGATGAAGTGGCATCGCAGGCAGATGCAGCGTTTGCGGCGTTCGTTGCAGCGTGGGCCTGTCGGTTGCCGCCTTCTGCTGACATCGTTCACATCGGTTCAACGGCCATTCCAGGTTGTCTGACCAAAGGCGACCTGGATGTTTGCGTGCGCGTGAATCGTGAAGACGTTGCCCGCGTTGATGCGCTGCTGGCGACAGGCTATGCGCGCAATACCGGTTCATTCCGCAGTGCGGAGTTTTCGGCGTTCAAGGACGACAACCATCACCCACCGTTGGGCGTGCAATTGGTCGCACGGGGTTCTGAGTTGGATGTGTTCGTGCGATTCCGAGACTGCCTGTTGCGTGATCCGGCATTGGTGGGTGCGTTTAATGCGCTGAAGGTGGCCTGCACTGGGCAACCGATGGATGTCTATCGTCGGACGAAAGCCGACTTTATTGCGCGCGTCTTGTCGGTTTAACCGAGCACGCAGTTTCAGATTGGGTCGCCTTGCGCAACCACGCGCGCACTCGCTACACTGCCCGGGCTCGCGTCAGACAGGCGCAGCCGAGTTTGGAAGCTCGTTCGAATAAGCCCGCAAGCACTCAAGTTCTTGCGGCCGTCGTCGTTCGCCTATACGGGCGGGCTGCGGCGGGGAGGGCTTCGGCCCTGCCGCCTTGCTTGTTCGTCGGTCTTCCAACCTCGTCGTGTGCCCGCCCACCCCTTGCGGTGGGTGGTTCCTCACCACCGCAAGGGAGACATCAGCCGATGACAGGCACCCAATCCCCCATTTCCCCCAGTCTGCAACCGTGCATTGATGCTGCGCGCGATGAACTCGATGCGGGTATTGCCAAGCTCGAGACGCTGTTCAGCGTGATTGAAGACCTCGGCAACGAGCGCTTTCAGCATCTGGATGCCGTTACGCATGCGACCTATTTGTGGATGTGTGCGGACTTGGTGCGCGACGTCAAGGCAGCGTGGCGGCGGTTGGAGACGATGCGGGTGGGCTAATCCCTTTCGCAAGCCCACCGCACAGCACGAGCAAGCGCGGTCGGGGCTCAGCGTTCTCGTGTTCAACCGCGGCAGATTGCACCACGGTGATTTTTGCAAACTTCCTTGAAGAATCACCCTGAGCCGCACGCGACGACCAGAATATTGGTCATCCGAAAAATAATAGAACTAAAAATCATGCGAGACCCCAACGGCCGGGAGGTCGCTCGGCTTGGAGACATCACCGACCACGGCGGAACCATCGTCGAAGCGGCCAGCAATTTGAAACACCTGGGCATTGCCGTCGCGCTGGATGGTCATCAAGTCGAATGCCCAAAATGTGGTGGCACATATCCAATTATCGCCACCGGCCAGCGTACACATAATGGAACGCGCGTTGCCTTTCTTGGCGACAAAACCGGCTGCGGAGCGACCCTTATTCAAAAATAGAACCGCAGACACGGCATGTTCAAATTCAATCAAGCGCGTACCTTGGAGCTGGTGGGTGAGTGTCTACCGACCTACGGCATCAAACAGCCGCTACTCATTCCCTCACAGCTGCACGGCACCGAGGCGATTGGCAGCCTATTTGAATACACGCTCACCTGTCGGACTGCCAACACCCCGAACGTCAGCCTGGAGCAAGCAGCCAACATCGACCTGAACGCGCTGCTCAAGCAGGAAGTCACGCTCCATATTCAGATCGAGGGCATTCAGCGTTTTGCGCCTGGGCGCGTGAACATGGATAACGTTGGCGCAGGCGTTCGAGAGATCTCCGCCATCATCGATCAGGCAGAAATGCTGGGTGAGGAAACCGAGCGCTCATACTTGTACCGGTTCCGGCTGCGCCCTTGGTTATCGCTAGCGGAAACCGGCCAAAAACGGCGGCTGTTCCACAACATGTCCGTGGTGGACATCACGAGGGCGGTGCTGGAAGCCTACCCCTATGCCGTGGAATATCGGCTTAACGCGCCGTGGGGCATGGACTATTGGCCGCTGCGCGAGGTTCAGCGCCAGCATGACGAGTCCGATGCCGTTTTCCTGCATCGGTTATGGCAGGAGTGGGGCATCTTCTACCACTTCAAGCACGAGAATGGCCGGCACTGCCTGGTGCTGAACAACAAGATCGGGGCGCTACAGAGGCACGGCGAAGCCTATCAGACCATTCGCTACACCGGGCCCGCCGAAAAACGGACCGACGAGGAAACCATTCACACCTTGTCGATCGCGAACAAGCTCGTCACGGGGCCGGTCACGATCAATGACTATGACTACTCCCGATCAAACGACGCGGCCACGCGCGCTGGTGGCGGTGACTTTCAGTTCCGATCAGACGCCCCGCACGATCACGTGCACACCGAGCAAGCGCATGACATGTGGGGCGATTTCTCGCAGCCGAAGGCTGGCGCATCGGGCATCGCAGACGCGGGCAACGAGGCCGAGAAGGAGGCTCAGTATCTGGCGTCCGTGATGGCGCACGCGCTGCACAGCCAGGCGCGTCTTGTCTCGGGCGCGGGCAACCTGCGCGGCATCATGGCGGGGCACACCCTTCACATCGTTGAGCACCCGCAGAAAGCCGCCAATTGTGAATACTCAGTGCTGTCCGCGACGCTGACGGTGGAAGAGGTGGCGCAATCGTCCGGGGTCGGCCGGTACCGCTACAGCACCAGCTTTGCACTTCTGCCCCAATCGTGCCTGTTCTATCTACCGCGCACGGTTCCCAAGCCCAACATCGGCGGCACGGAATACGCAATGGTGATTGCCCCTGAAGGGGCGTCAGCAGAAAGCGAAACTTGGACTGACAGCCTAGGACGTGTCCTCATCCGCTACCTATGGGCGGGCAAGTCTGAGCATGGCGATGCGCCTAACAGTATGTGGGTGCGCGTACTCAGCCCGTGGCAAGGGTCAGAATTTGGCGCAACCTTCGTGCCCCGCATTGGCCACGAAGTGGAAGTGGCATTCATGGGTGGAGACCCAGACCTGCCGGTCATCATCGGCAGCGCAACCAACCACTGGCGCCACCCCGGTTATGCGCTGCCGGGCAACGCCGCGCTGGCCGGATTTCGTAGCCGGGAGTTCGGCCAGCACGCATCGTCCAATACCGTTGTCATGGACGATACCCAGGGCAAGATCCAGGCGCAAATCGGTAGCGACCACGGCACGTCGCACCTGGCGCTCGGCTACAACACGCGGATTGCCGGTACACAAGGCCGACAGGATGAGCGCGGGCGCGGCTTTGAGTTGCGCACCGACCTCTGGGGTGTGCTGCGCTCGGGTCTGGGCATGCTCATCAGCACCGACAAGCGCGAGCAAGCACGCGGTCATGCAAAAGACGCGGGCGAAGCCATACAACGCCTGACACAGGCGCGCGACATTCACGAAGCGCATGCCCAGCTCGCGCGGCAGCACCTCGCGCACGATGGCACCGTCAATCAGGACGACGTCGTCACCGCCATCAAGGCACAGGCGCAGGCCATTCGCGGCAATGCGGCCACGCCTGAAGCACCCTTCCCGGAGTTCGACCAGCCGCACCTGACGCTGGCCAGCCCGGCCGGCATTCAGACGGCCACCGCAGGCAGCACACACGTTGCCAGCGACGCGCACACCGCGCTCACCTCGGGCAAGCACATCAGCCTTTCCGCAGGCCGCTCATTGATGGCAGCCGTACGCGATCGAATCTCGCTATTCGCCTACAAACTCGGTGTGCGCATCACGGCCGCTTCTGGCCGAGTCGAGATCGAGGCACAAAACGATCAGCTCAGCCTCATTGCCCACAAGGTGGTGGATATCATCAGCAAGGCTGACTGGATCAACCTGACGGGCCAGCAAGGCATTCGCCTGAACGGCGGCGGCTCGGTCATTGAAATCTCCAAAGCCGGCATCACCGGCCTGACGGGCGGACAGTACATGGTGCACGCGGCGATGCACGCTACGGCAGACCCGCTGGCCCAGCCCGTGCAAGTGCCCATGACGGTGGTGTCTGAGGCCAAGATCGCGCAGCCCTTTGTGCTGGTGGAAAACGGCATGGGCCTGCGCATTCCCGATCAGCCCTACCGGATCACGCTTGAAGATGGGCAGGTCATCACGGGCCGTACCAACGATGC
The DNA here is from genome assembly GCF_051783885.1 of Ralstonia sp. 24A2. Lineage (NCBI taxonomy): Bacteria > Pseudomonadati > Pseudomonadota > Betaproteobacteria > Burkholderiales > Burkholderiaceae > Ralstonia > Ralstonia sp. 24A2. The sequence continues at coordinate 407,493 of NZ_JBPVZD010000001.1, forward strand.
GGGTGAGATGCAATTGGTGCTCTCCAACGCGGTGCAGACGGCGTTTGTGGATATTTTGCATAACGACGGCACCGACAACCCGGCGGCGATGTTTGAGTCTGTCTTGACGCAGCCTGCACCAGCCACACCGCCCGAGATCGTCACTGAAAAGCGCGCATCCCAGCCGCTAGGCGGCAAACGGGCACAGCGCAATGACGATGCCGAAAGCCACCCAACCCTCAGCATCGACTACGCGCTCTGCCACCCCTACAACTGGGGACTGCGCTACAGCACGCAGGATGCCAGGACGCCCCGGCAACTGGACTTCCCGGTGATTGCGGAGTATGCCAAGGCGATGACTGAGCTGCTGCTGGAGGATATCCAATGGGGGAACAAATACTTTGGGAGTGGGACGCCGAAACTGGTGTTGCAAGGAGTGCCACTCGAAAACCAAGCGGAACCTCTGGCTGATCTGCTATCGAAAGTCATATCAAAACTGCTGACTTCGCCTGCTGCCGGAGCGTTTGCGTTGCCGGCGTCTGCTGTTCCCATCGTAAAAATTTCCGACCAATTGGTCGGCAAGACCGAGAATACCAAAGGCGTATTTAGTCACGGGGAATGGTTGCTCTCTATCTACAGTGGCGCGCTTGAAGCCATGTTTGCCGCCAAAGACAGGGAGACTGCTAGGCTGGATATTCTTCCTGACTTTGTGGATACGGTGTGCCATGAAGCACGCCACTGCCAGCAGTATTTCTGGATGTTCGTCATGATGCAGAAGGGCGAACATTACTTTCCTGATCTTCCTAAAATCAGAGAATTTCCGTCGAGCGTTGCCGCAGATGATTCTCTTGCTAAAAAAATCATCAGAATTGCAAATAAACAAGTCATGCCCGACGACACGCTGGCCCGTGCCGGCATTAAACAAATGGCAATCGGTGTCTATTTTTGGCATCTGTGGCTCTACAAGACGGATGCCGAGAGTCGCAAGAAAAGGCATGAGAGGCCATGGTATCCACCCTATGCCTCTGATGAAGCGCCATTCAATCAAGAGTACGTGGTAGTCAAGAAGGAAACTGAGGAGTCACTCAGCAACGTCGGAGCAGGAGGCACACCAATTGATGTGGAACATATGGCAGCGGATGAAACTGGCGAAGGCTATCTGTCTCGCCCATGGGAGAACGACGCCTTCTATTGTGGCAACACAGCGGGCTCGTATTGGATGCGGGGGAAAGCGCTGGATGGTGTGGGTGCAAGTCAGTGTAGCCGCCGGTACGCTATGGCTTGGAATGGCCGGCAACGCAACAGCGGGAATGCCACAAATGCAGAATGATCAAGCCAAACAAAATAGCCGCCCAGATTGGATGCCGCCGCAACGGCACATGACCGAGGAGCAACGCGAGCAGGCGTTGCGTGTGACCAGTCTTGGGATTCAGTGGTCTGCGGGGACGATCTCAATAGATGACATTGAGAGAGAAATTGGCCGACAAGACCCCTATAAAGTTGATGACAAAACATCATACACTTACGGCCGAAAAGATTTCTACTTTACTTTTTATCAATATGCAAACAAAGAAAAAGATAAATCTGGAAATTCCAGAGGGTTTAGGCTGACCACGCAAGCATGGATCACATCAAACATCCCGCGCGATCTATTTGAGTCTCGCCTTGGACTAAAGAAAGTCAAGAATGGTGAACTGATAGACGGCTACCGGAAAGAAGAGCTGAGATACTTCAATCCACCTCAGCCAACATCACCAAGGCTGGATATCGCCAGTTTTAACTATCGGCTACCGATGCCGGATGACTCTCCGTTTGACGTAACTTTGAATACCAGATACCAAGCTGCCGGAGAGCAGCCCAGGTTATCGGATTTTGAGACGACAACGGATTTGCGAAACATCGACATCGGCCGTTGGTATCTGGATCCCGATGAGATCGAGGAGCGCAACCAAAAGAAGCGCCTTAAATATTCAGAAATGGACTTGCGCACCGGCATGATCTGTCCGGAATCCGGCGTGTGGGAAGGCTGGACCGATCGCAACGAGTGCTTTGGGGCGTTGTATATGAAAGAGGGCTGGCGCTTCCTCGACGTTTGCACCCGACCAAATACGCCGTTTGCCTTTCTGGAGCCGGGACGGTGGTTCTACAAACGGCCAGGCACGGACAGCGAACGTTCGTTCGGCTGAGGCAGCGCGCGCGTTCGATGGGAAATTTCGAAGCGAACCTTGCCCGATTCATGTGCCTATGCGACTCCGAGCATCCCACCATCGATGGCTTTCCACCGATCTATCTGGCATGGATAGCCTGGCACGCATCCCCAATGAGCAAGGATTTGAATCATCAAGCGTGTTGGTAGCACTCAACGCAGCGACCGCTGCACCAGCACCACCACCGCCAACACCCCACACGCCACCGCAAACCAGCTAAAGAGCTGCGTACCCGCCAGCAACGTCGCTTGCCGATCAATCTCGGCCGACAGGCTCGCCAGCCGCTGCGGCGTGAGCGGATTGGCCGCCTGCAGGTCCGACGTAAAGCGCGTGACGTGCGCGACGATCAGCGAGCGCGACTCGGCCTGCTGCGTCTGCAGCGATACCACGGCCAGACCCGTCCCCACCGCCGTGGCGAACTGGCGCGCGATGTTCTTCATCTGATAGCCGTGCGCGAAGTCTTCGCGGTCGAGATCGAGGTAGGTCATCATCGCGATCTGGATCATCACCGTGCCCGGCGTCATACCTTCCAGAAACGACACGGGGAAGAACGCGTAGTCCGGCGCGCCTGGCATCAGGCTCGTCGCCAGCAGCACCGCCGCTGCGGCATAGATGGCAAAGCCGATGGCGATAAAGCGGCGCTTGCGGAAGAAGAACGGCAGCCACACCGTCATGACAACGGCCACCACCGTCGACACCGCGCCGCTGATCATCAGGAACAGCGTAGTGGTGCGGAACGTGAAACCCAGCCCGCCTTGCGACACGGCTGGGAACAGGTACGACCAGTAACCGCTCATCAGGTAATAGACGCCATAGAAACCGATGCCCCACAGGTAGCGGCGGCCGTTCAGGCGCGAGAGGTCGAGCCACGGGTCCGGGTGCGTGCGCAGACGGTGGATGGCCAGCAGCAGCGCGGCCGCACCACCCAGCAGCAACAGCGGAATCACGGGCGATGCGGTCAACCGGTTGTAGCGCAGCTCTGACAGGCCCATCAGGAACGACAACGCCCCGATGGCGATTGCACCCACGCCAATCCAGTCCCATTCGCCATCTTCCGGCGGGGCTTCGTGTGGGCGGCGGGCGGCACGTGTACGCGGCTGGTGGCGTTCAGGCGGCAGGAAGAACATCGCAATCCACGCGACCACGGCCAGCACCAGTTCCAGCCAGAAGATCACGCGCCATTCGCTGTATTCGAGCACCTCGGCGCAGATCCACGGCGCGATGGTCGTCAGCCCGAACAGGCCGACGCTGAACATCAGCATGGGCGGAATGCGTTCATCGGGCTCGGTGGTGAGCTGCACCAGAATGCGCGAGGCCGAGAACAGCCCCCCCGCGCCCAGCCCCTGGATGGTGCGGCCGATGACGAGTTCGCCAATATTGTTGGAGGTTGCGCAGACCACGCAGCCGATGCCAAACAGCACAATGCCCGCCAGCGCGAACATCCGGTAGCCCACGTGCGCGGCAATGCGGCCGATGGCCAGGTTGGCGACCACGGCCGCCACGGCATAGGCGGTGACGGCGTACAGATACGCATCCGGGCTGGCATGCACGCCGCCCTGGATATGCTGGCCCGCCACAGCCATCATCTGGGAAGAGACGAAATCGAGGCCCGTGGCCAAGCCCACCGCCAGGCCAAAAGCGTGGATGCGAGCGGAAGAAAAATGGGGAAACGCCCGCAACGAGGCGGGCGGAAGGATTTGCAGCGACATGTGCCCGAGCATAAACTTGCCCGCCAGCCGGATAAACGGCCAACTCTAGGAACACTGTCCAGTCATGCGAACAATGGAGTGGAACGACTGGGAAACCTTCTGCCGTGTGGTGGAGGCTGGCAGCTTTACCGCCGCCGCCGAGGTATTGGGCATTCCCAAATCGACCGCCAGTGCCGCCGTATCGCGGCTGGAGGCCGCGCTCGGTGTGCGGCTCATGACCCGCACCACGCGCCAGCTGCGCCTGACCGAGGCTGGCTCGCATTTCTACGACGACATCGCCCCGCTGTTCGAGCGCCTGCGCGAAGTCCACGCCGACACCACCGCCGCCAGCGAAACCGTGGCCGGCACGCTGCGCATCGCCGCGCCGTACGAGGTGGGCGCGCAGCATCTGACCGAGCCGGTGTGCCGCACGCTGGCACGCTACCCGCATCTGCAGATCCAGGTGCATATCTCGTGGGAGCAGCCCGACCTGCTGGCCAGCGGCTACGACATCGTCTTCGTGATGGTCGATCAGGTGCTGCCGGACTCATCGCTGGTGGCGCGGCGCGTGGTGATGATCCCGCGTGGTTTGTACGCCTCACCGACATTGCTGGCGGAACGTCCGCTGCTCAGGACGCCTGCCGATCTGGCCGGCTGGCCGTGTCTGTCCGGCCCCGATGACGCGAGTTGGGCTTTCCGGCCCGTTGGCGAGCCGACGGCCGAGCCCATTGAAATTCCCATCCAGCCGCGCCTGCAGACGCTCAATGCCGAGATGCGCGCCCGCGCCGCTGTACGTGGCCTGGGCGTGGCCCGCATGGCCCGCTCCGTGGGCGATGCGGAGGTCGAGGCGGGCCGGCTCGTGCGCGTGCTGCCGGATTTCGAGCTGACCGCGTTGCGCGTCTATGCACTGATGCCGGCGCGCAAGCTGGTGCCGCGCAAGGTGCGCGTGTTTCTGGACGCGCTGGAAGCGGAGGGCGGGGCCGCTACGGTGGCTGCATCCGCGCCCGCCTAGCCGAAGACCGGCGCCGGATGTCACAATCGGCGCTTTCCTAGTTGGATCGTGAGGGTTGGCGGCCATGCGTTTGCGCCAGATCGAAGTCTTCCGTGCCGTGATGCTCGTGGGCACCGTCAGCGAGGCGGCGCGCATGCTGAACGTGTCGCAGCCCGTGGTGACACGTGTGCTGCAGCACACGGAATTGCAGCTCGGCTTTCGCTTGTTCGATCGCACCAAGGGGCGTTTGCAGCCCACCGCCGAGGCGTTCGAGCTGTTCTCCGAGGTCGAGCGCTTGTATCAGGAGGTCGAGCGTGTGCGGCGTGTATCGGCCAATCTGCGCCACAAGGGGGCCGGGCGCCTGCGCGTAGCGGCCACGCCCAGCCTGGCGCCGAGTATCCTCGCGCCCGCAGTGCGGCGCTTCTCGCAACGGCATCCGGATACGCTGGTGCGCGTGTTCACGCATCACACGGCTGAGATCGTGCAGGGTTTGCTCTCGCAAGATATCGACGTGGGCTTTGCCTTCGCGCCGCCCGTGCATCCCGCCATCAGCACCACGCCCGTTGCGCAGGGCCGCATCCTGCTGGCCGCGCCGCGTGCCTGGGTCGGCGGCAAGACGGATGGCCGCGCGCTGCACAAGCTCGTCGCCGAGAAGCCGTTCATCGGGCTGGAAGATCAGAATCTCGCTCGGCTCGCTGGTCGGGCAGACCCTGGCACGCGGCGGGCTGGCACCGCAATCGACGCTGGAGGTGCAGACGTATTCGCTGGCGCGCTCGCTGGTGGAGGAGTCGCTGGGCGTGACGATGCTCGATCAGTTCACTGCCGCCACCGGCAGCATGGACCGCATCGCGCTCTTCGCGCTGGAGCCGGCGCAAACATTCGACGTGCGCGCCATGCGTGCCGAGCATCATGCACCGTCATCACTGGCCGATAGCCTCGTGCAATGCTTTGCCGAAGCCGCCCGTGCGCTGTCCGACGAGCTGCCGCAACGCCTGGAGCCGACGCCGTTCGTCCTCAAGACCGGTGCCAACGTGGACGCTGCCGCAGCCGACTAACTTTTTTGTCGCACGCGCGTCTAACGGTGTCTGTTGACCTTCCCAAGGAGACTGATCGATGCGACGTTCTGCAACTGCTTTGATCTTTGGCGTGGCGCTGTCTGCCGGTGTTTTCAGCGGCGCGGCTGTGGCACAGCAATCGCCGGTGCCCGGCATGTCGTCCGATGATTTGAATACCGCGCTCGACTTTGCCAAGGCCGGGCTGAATAAGGCCATTGACCAGGCGCGTGCCTACACGGCGTTGCCGATCAAGGACCCGCGCGATGTGCGCTACACCTGCGAGGGTGGCAAGACCCTCGCGGTGAAGTACATGACGGTGGGGGATACGCCGCTGGCGTCCATCGTGCTCGACGGCAAGACGCTCGTCTTTGCCAATGTGATCGCGGCCTCGGGTGCGCGCTACGCGTCGGGCCAGTATGTGTGGTGGACGAAGGGCCCCACCGGCTTCCTGACCGACGAGACCCTGCCCGGCAACCGCAACATGCTCTACCGCGACTGCAACGAAACGACGCGGTAATCAGCCGCGTCAGACTTCCAGCAAGTCACGCCCGACGATGATCTCGCCCTTGAAGTGCGGGCGCACCGCATCGAGCCACACCGAATCTTCCAGGAACGGATAGCCGCCCGGCACGAAGTGCGACAGCACCAGCGTCTTCACCTTGGCCTCGGTGGCGATGCGGCCGACGTCTTCGGCAGAGGTGTGGCTGGCGAGCAGATGCTCGCGCAGCGTCTTGGCGTTGGGTTCGGTGGAGAGCAGCTTGTCGAGCGAAGGCAGATGCATGACTTCGTGCACGAGCACGTCGGCACCGTACGCCAGCCGCACGAGGTTTTCGCTCGGTGCCGTATCGCCGGAGATGACGATGGAGCGGTCCGCCGCATCAAAGCGGAACGCAAACGCGGGCGACACCGGTGGGTGCTTGACCAGCGCACTCGTCACCTTCACGTTGGCGTCCTGCATCACCAGCCCGCCTTCGGTCAGTTCGTGCGGGTGAATCATCGGAGCGAGCGGCGGGCGGCCTTCATCGGCAATGCGGGTGCGGATGTCGTAGTCGTACAGCTCGAGGAACTTGGTCGTCATCGCGGCCAGCGGGGGCGGGCCCCAGGCGTCGACGGGGCCGGTCAGGTCGGTGGCCCAGGCGAGCAGCATCAGCGTGCCGTAGTCGGCGTTGTGATCCGAGTGCTGGTGCGTGATGAAGACGTGGCGGATGGCCTTGAGCTTGAGCCCGGCACTCACGTACTGGCGCCCCACGCCGTTGCCGCAATCGACCACGTACGACACGCCATTGATGACGATCACCTGTGCCGGCGCCGAGCGGTTCTTCTTGGGCGTGGGCCCGCCGCCGGTGCCCAGCAGGATCAGCCGCGTGCCCTTGGGTGCATCAGCGGCTGAGGCTGCCAGCGGCCAGCCTGCGGACGCAGCGCCGGCGCCCACGGCCAGCGCGCCGGCTTGCCGCATCCAGCGGCGACGGTTGTTGTCGAAAGCGTGCATGCGGCGGTCTCCTCTCTGTTGTTATGTGTCGCGCTTAGCGGGGCAGCCCGCCCACCTTCGTGCCGGGCTTGATCCCCTTGCGTGCAAACCAGCCCTTGTTCATCTCCAGCGCATAGACGCCGGCCTTGGTCGGGCAGTGGTTGTCTTCGGTCTGCGGCTTCATCTCGGCAATGTCGGAGATGGTGCCGTCGTCGGTGATGAAGGCGATCGACAGCGGCAGGTCCGTGTTCTTCATCCAGAAGCAGTGGCCGGCAGATTCGTCAAACACGAACAGCATGCCGGCCGTGTCGGGCATGGTCTTGCGGAACATCAGGCCGATCTCGCGCGATTGCTGGGTTGCGGCCACTTCAGCTTTGACCTTGTACATGCCGATGGTCAGGTCGGCGATGGGCAGACCGGTTTGGGGGGCGGTGGGTGTTTGCGCAAATGCGCCGGTGGCGGCAACGGCCACGGACAGCGCGGCAAGCAGGCGGGACAGGGTGGTCATGGAGGGAGCGGGTCAGAAACGAAACGCTCCATGATCGGTACTCGGCTAGCCGCCGTCAATGAGACAGCGGCTAGGGCGGTGATGAAGTTGTTACCGCGTGTTTGTGGCTTGGCGTTCGGTGGCGACGGTCTTGGCGCTTGCCCTGGGCGCGTGTGCCGAGCGCGCCTTGTCGGCCGCCGGGTCGGGCATCAGCCCCACGTAGTGGGCATCGGTGAGCGTGCGCAGGAAGGCGACGATGTCGTCGATCTCGTCTTCCGACAGCGCCGGTGAGGTCCCGGGGCGCCGATTCATCGGCACGGCGTTCACGTTGATGTTGCCCTGGTACTTGGCAGGCACATCGTCAAACCGCAGGGGTGTTCCCTTTGTGCCCGGGTACCACTGCGCCGGGTCGGTCGAACGCGTGGCGTAGAAGGCCACCGTGTCACGCAGCGTGCGGAACACGCCGTTGTGCATGAAGGTCTGGCGTACCGCCACATTGCGCAGGCCGGACGTGCGGAAGTACCCACACCACTGATCTGGCTCGGGCCACTTGAGCTTGTGGGCGGTCTGGCACAGGCCCACGTCGAAGTGTTTGGCGTCCTTATTGGCGGGCAGCAGCGGATTGCGCGGCACGGCAATGGCGTCGTAGCCGAAGTCCGTGAACAGCGAACGCTCCGGCCGCGACGATGACTCCACCATCAGGTGACACGACGCGCAGTTGCCCTTGTCTGGGTTGCGGAACAGGGCCAGGCCGCGCATCTCGGCGGGGGAGAGCGGCGTGCGCTTGCGCAAAAAATCATCGAAGCGCGACGTGAATGGCGCCATCTCGTCGCTCTGGAAGTAGGCTTCCAGCGCCTTGCCCAGTACACCGACGAGGCGTTCCGGGTCACGCACCGCATCTGCGCCGAACTGCTTCGTCAGCGCCTGACCGAGGTCGGTACCGGCTACCTTGCGCTGCAGGGCGCGCGGCGACGGGTTGCCCATCTCATCGGGGCTGAACAGCGGGCCGCGGATCTGCTCGGCAAGGGAATCGGCGCGGCCGTCGACAAAGAAGCCGCCAAACGGCGACGGGAAACTCGCGTCGTCGTCCTGGAAGAAGTAGCGCTGCGGGAGGTAGCGCAGGTACAGCAGCGAAGGCGCATTGCGCGGCGCCACGTGCCCCGGCCGGCTGCCGGCCGGCACGCCGATGCGCAGCGCCTCGCCTTTGAGCGTGGGTGCGAAGGCGCGGCCAGGGTCATGGCACGCCGCGCACGATGTGCCTTGCGGCTCCGACAGGCGGGGGTCAAAGAACACCCGCTTGCCGAGTGCGACAAGGTTCGAGTCCGGCTTGAACGATGTCGACTCGGCGGGCGGCGGCACGGCGTCCAGCTTGGGCGTCATGCCGATCGATTCGGCGGCCGCCACGCCTGAGAAGAACGTGGCGGCAACCAGCAGTGCAGTGCTCGGGCGCATCAAGGTGCAACGAAGCCCGTCTTGTCGCATACCAGGCTCGAACCGTTCTGCGTGCAGGTGGTCAGCAGCTTGCCGGCCACTGTGTAGGCCTTGAACAGCCAGCCCTTGGCCGGTGCCGGCTGGCGGTCCATCACCATGAAGCCGAACGAGTTGTTGTGCGAGATGCTGCCGACCGTCACGCCCGAAGCCGGGCTGATGGCCGGGAACGGATCGGGCAGGGCCACGTCCAGCGAATCGCCGGCATTGCCCGCCACGATGGTCGCGGGGTGGTTGCTGGTGAAGTTGATGGCCTGGAAGTCATGCACGTGGCCATGCAGCGCCACCTGCACGCCCGGCGGGTAGTAGGCCGTGGCGTTCAGGCTGTTCATGACCGACAGCAGCGCAGCGTTGCCGCCCAGCGGCGTGGCACCCGCGATCGGCACGAAGCCCAGGATCGGGTGGTGGTTGGTGAAGATCGACATCACGCCCGGCTTGGCGGCCAGAGTACCCACCGTGCTGAACTGCTTCTGGTAGGTCTGGAACCACGGGTCGGTCGTGGCCAGCGCGGTCGTGCCCGCCTTGGCCGAGTCGAACACGATGACCTGCGTATCGCTGCCGATGGACACGGCGTACGGGTCCGACGCGTTGGCGCCGGTATCGTTGGCCGGGTCATCGCACGAACGGGCGGCGGAGTAGGGGCGCGGGTCCAGGAAGCGGTACCAACCTTGGCCGGCGCGCGCGCATTCCTCATGGTTGCCGCGCACCAGTACCCACGGGGCGGCAGCCATCAGTGGGGCGGCAGGCTGGAACAGGTCCGCCTGCCACGTATCCCAGCCGTAGCCCCACGGGCTGCCCTGGCAGCCGGCTACATCGGGCGGGCAGGCGTTTTCGCGGTAGTGGTAGTCGCCCACGTGCAGGACGAGGTCGGGGTTCATCGCGGCGGCCGTGGTGGCGGCATTGGCGAACGGCCACGACAGCGGGTCGTTGCACGACTGGAACGTGTTGCTCGACTTCTTCATGCGGCAGCCGGTGTCCGCCAGGATCACCACGCGCTGCGGGTTGGCCTTGGGCAGCGGCAGCACGCGCGAGCCGATCGATGCGGCTTTTGCGGTCGACGCTACCGTGGCCTCGCAGGCATTCACAGGGAAGGACGAAGCTTTCGAATCGCTGGCGGCGCTGGCCGTGGTGCGCTGGGCAATGGTGCCGGCAGCCACGCGCAGGCTCATGCGCGTGGAGGTGCCGTCTATCGTCAGCAGCGGGCAGACCGAGCTATCGGCCGGGGAGGCGCTGTTCGTATACGTGGTGACGGCGCGCACGACAGCCTGGTTGCTGTCGCCAATCTCGACCCATGCAGCTTGGATATTGCTATCGGCGGTGGCGGCGTCGGCAGGCGCGGCAGCCACCGGCGTTGAATCGGACGACGAGCCGCCGCAGCCGGCAATCACGGCAGCGGCGGTCAGCGCGGCAAGTGTGACCATCGTGAACACGGTGCGTTTGCGCCGCACCGGAGCGAACATCGATCGAATTTCCATTGCGCCTTCCCTGATTCTTGTTGTGAGGAAGGCGCAAGGTACCCAAGGCAGATGGCGTTATTTTGACAGCCCCGCATGCCTGCTCGGGATTGCACAAAAGGTGGGTGAAAGACAGGCGAAAAAAAAAGCAGATGCATATGCATCTGCTTTTCTGTGTCAGCCGAGCCGCGAGGGCCCGGCAGAAACACAAGCTTATTGCTTGGCAGCGTCAGCAGCCGGAGCAGCAGCGTCAGCCTTCTTAGCGGCCTTCTTGTGCTTCTTGGCGTGCTTCTTGGCCTTCGGGGCAGCCTTTTCAGCGGCCGGAGCAGCAGCTGCGTCAGCAGCCGGAGCGGAGGCTTGAGCGAACACGCCGGTAGCGAACAGGCCGGCGATCAGGGCAGCGATCAGCTTCTTCATGGTGAATCCTTTTATAGATCAGTGAGTTAACCAACGACCCGCTAAATGAGTCATCTGCAATAACGCAGGCCGTTACGGGCGCGTTGACACGTCGCGTTGATTTTTTTTCGAGAAGACGGCGGTGGAGCGGGTAGCGCGTCTGCCGAGATGTGGCGCATGTTGCGCTGCGCAAGAAAGGTGCCTGACCGCTACGCCGGAAGGCCGGGCTTTCGGACGTGTCTGATTGGATGGAGATGGCGCGGCCTTGAAAATCGCTCGGACTCTGCCCAAGAACTGCCGTGCCGCTTCCTCTGCTGTCCTCCCACCCCCTCAAGCCTGCCCGATTCACCCGTCGCGACTTTCTGCTGGGTAGCGGGGCGCTGGCCGTGCTCGCCGTCATCGTAGGGGCGAGCCGGTCCCCCGAACGGGCCGCCTCCAGCCTGGACGATTTCATGCTTGTGTCTCAGACGCTCTCCGGTCAGCCGCTCGACCGGCGTGCAGGCCTGGATTGCTTCAGCCATCTGTACCGGGTCGACGCCCACTTCGTCGACCACGTCCAGACCCTGGCCTGGCTGGTGCGCCACCACCCGGGGTTGGATGGCGCGGGCCTGATCGGCTTGCTGGAAGCTGATCGCCACGATGAACTGCGCGCCGCTCTTGGCCGCCTGGTCGATGCCTGGACCGCCCAGACAGGCACCACGCCCGCGCTGGCCGACGCCCGCAGCCTGATCGAGCACCTCTCGGCCGCCCCGCCCAGCAGTTGACGCGTCGTTTCGCCATGTGCGGGACTGTGGCGGATGGTGAAATTTTCCGGCATAATGCGAAATTAACTCTTGTGTCTTATATAAGAGTTAAGGTTTGTGCGGTGCATCGTGAGAGCGTCATCGCACCCGGCTAGAATCACCAGTTCATTGCAGCGTGCCACACCGGCCACCCCGGAGCGGCGCGTTGTGCTGTCAACCCCCACCGTCCACCCGCTCACCTGCGGTCTGCACTGGAGTCGTCCATGTATCAACACATCAAGGTCCCGGCCGGCGAGAAGATCACCGTCAACCAAGACTTCTCCCTGAACGTTCCCAACAACCCGATCATTCCGTACATCGAAGGTGACGGCACTGGCTTCGACATCACCCCGGTGATGATCAAGGTGGTGGACGCAGCGGTGGAGAAGGCCTACAAGGGCGAGCGCAAGATTTCCTGGATGGAAATCTACGCCGGTGAGAAGTCGACCAAGGTGTACGGCCCGGACGTGTGGCTGCCGGAAGAAACCCTGCAAGTCCTGAAGGACTACGTGGTGTCCATCAAGGGCCCGCTGACGACGCCGGTGGGCGGCGGCATCCGTTCGCTGAACGTGGCGCTGCGCCAGGAGCTGGACCTGTACGTCTGCCTGCGCCCGGTGCGCTACTTCAAGGGCGTGCCTTCGCCGGTGAAAGAGCCTGAGAAGACCGACATGGTGATCTTCCGTGAGAACTCGGAAGACATCTACGCCGGCATCGAATTCGAAGCCCAGAGCGAGAAGGCCAAGAAGCTGATCAAGATTCTGCAGGACGAGTTCGGCGTCAAGAAGATCCGCTTCCCGGAAACCTCGGGCATCGGCGTCAAGCCGGTCTCGAAGGAAGGCACGGAGCGTCTGGTGCGCAAGGCCATCCAGTACGCGATCGACAACGACAAGCCGTCGGTCACGATCGTGCACAAGGGCAACATCATGAAGTTCACGGAAGGTGGTTTCCGTGACTGGGCCTACGCGCTGGCACAGAAGGAATTCGGCGCCGAGCTGATCGACGGCGGCCCATGGTGCAAGTTCAAGAACCCGAAGACGGGCAAGGAAATCGTCATCAAGGACGCGATTGCTGATGCGTTCCTGCAGCAGATCCTGCTGCGTCCGGCCGAGTACTCGGTGGTGGCGACGCTGAACCTGAACGGCGACTACATCTCCGACGCACTGGCTGCACAAGTCGGCGGCATCGGTATCGCCCCGGGCGCGAACCTGAGCGACTCCGTTGCCATGTTCGAAGCCACCCACGGTACGGCACCGAAGTACGCTGGCAAGGACTACGTGAACCCGGGTTCCGAAATCCTGTCGGCCGAAATGATGCTGCGCCACATGGGCTGGACGGAAGCCGCTGACCTGATCATCTCGTCGATCGAGAAGTCGATCCTGTCGAAGAAGGTCACGTATGACTTCGCCCGCCTGCTGGAAGGCGCGACGCAAGTGTCGTGCTCGGGCTTCGGTCAGGTGATGATCGACAACATGTAAGCACGTTTCAGTCAGTCTCAGGCTGACGCATAGAGCCCCGGTGGATCAACGGTCTGCCGGGGTTTTTTGTTTCATGCAGTATCACGCGGTATCATGGAAACACTCCATTAGTGAGTGTAATTCGGAGGGTAACTATCCCCGGAAAACACTCCAAACACTCCATTTGGAGGGTGATTCCATGCGTCACTTCAACTACGTACTGACCCCGACCCGGATCAACAACGCCAAGCCGAAGGATGGCCGGTACAAGCTGGTCGACGGCGGCGGGTTGTTCGTGCTGGTCGCGCCGGGCGGAGCCAAGACCTGGGCCTACCAATACCGGCTGGGCGGCAAGCGCCGCGAAGTCACCATCGGGCGCTATCCCGAAATCAGCGTGGCCGATGCCCGCGACCGGCACGCTGAATACCGGGCGATGGTCGAGCGTGGTGAAGACCCTGCGGCGTACAGGCGTGAAGCGAAGGCCGAGCGGGTGGCGCGGGATGCCCTAGACGCCGACGACCGCCTGTTCAAGGCGTTTTCCCTCAAGTGGATCGATGAGCGTTTGGCAGGCAAGACGGAGGGCTACAGGAAGCAGATTCAGTCCCGCCTGGATCGGTTCGTGTGGCCGGCCATCGGGCGCAAGGCACTGGCGGATGTGAAGCCCGCCCACGTGCTGGCAATTGTCGAGGGTTTGCGGCCAACGCCGAACACCGCGGAGGGCGTGCGCGGCATCATCCAGCAGTGCTATGACTACGCCATCCAAAAGCTGCTGGTGGAGTCCAACCCGGCGCGGCCCTTGCGCGGCGTTGTCACGGTCCCGAAGGCGGAGCATCACCGCCACCTTAGCGAATCGGAGCTAGCCACGTTCTGGCGGGCACTTGGCAAGCAAGGGGCGCATCCGTCCACGATCGCAGCCGTCCACCTGCTGATGTACAGCATGTGCCGGAAAAACGAGGTGCTGCGTGCCAAGTGGGCGGAATTCGATTTCGACAAGGCGCAGTGGGACATCCCCGCCGAGCGGATGAAGTCGCGCCGGCCGCACCGGGTCTACCTGTCGCGCCAGGCGCTGGAGGTTCTGGAAGTACAGCGGGCGGTGAGCGGCGGCTATGAGTACGTCTTTCCGTCGCCATCCATCCCGACCGTGCCCCTGGCCGATGCAACGCTCAACCACCTGTTCAAGCGCCTGGACTTTGGTGTGCCTGATTTCTCACCGCACGGCACGCGAGGCACGGCCGCAACGCTTCTGCGTGAGCACGGCTTCAGCCGCGATGTAGTGGAGCTGCTGCTGGCCCACACCGAGCGTAGCCAGACGGCGGCTAGCTACCACCACCACGAGCTGGAAGCTGAGCGGCGCAAGGCGCTGCAATACCTAGCCGACGAGATCGACCGGCAGGCCGCCATCTCTGCGGCCGGCAACGTGGTGAACATCAAGGGCAGGGCCGCCAACGTCTGACAGCTATGGGCCGCGCCTAGAACGGCCAATCAAAAAGCCGGCCACCCTACCGGCTGGCGCGGCCTCTTTCCATTAGGGAGTGGTTACAGGGACGCCATGGGACGCAAGAAGTCGACTAAGAAGGTGCCGAAGGAATTCGATATTAGCAAGTACGATGCTTGCGAGAATTTCGGCAGCGTTGAGTGGTACACGAATCTGGCGCACCGTGGTTTGTGGCAACAAATAATGCACAACTACCAAGGCGGCCATTCAGACGCCTTGCGTCAATCGATTACCAGGCTCTTGAGTACGCCCCTCGACGCGGACCCCAAAATCGGGGAGTGGGATGATTTCCGTAGTCGCGTGCTTTCCACCCAGGTGCGGCCCATGTCGGCGCTGGACTATCTGTCCGGAAAGCTGAATTTGCCCCCGGAATGGAGCGGCGACTATCTAGAAGTCCTCAGCGCTTGGGAGTCATCGATCAAATCAGATGGCGTCGTGGGCGGTGGCGTAGCCGCGCCAGAGCTATTGGATGTGCCAGCGTGGCAAATGCTGGAGGATTGTGGGGTCAATACATTTGGCGAAGTGCCCGTAACGGTCAATCTGTACGCTTCGGAGGAGCAGCTAGTTGATGATTTTCGCGAGTTCCTGCGTGAAACACGTGCCGCCATGGGCATTCCGAACTTGCAGAAGCGCTTCAATCAATCCGACTTTGACGGATGGCATGAATTCCGCATTCTTGCCTACCTTGATTTGACGGCGTGGGCTGAGATTCATGGCGCGAGCATCAGCCAGCAAGAGATGGGATTTGCCTTGTTCCCTGGTGAATACGATGTCAGTCTTGCTGATCGTGTTCGGAAGGTAGTTAAGCCCCTAGCTCTGGCGGCGGTCGCTCTTCCTTCGATCAATGCACTCCACTCCCAGGCGCGAGAGGAAGCGGAACGAAAAACCGGGATATCCGTTCCGGAACAGAAATCCGTGTGAGTGAGTACGGATCGAAATTCCTAGATTTCCGTTGCTCGCTTTAGCGGGCGCAGCGCTATTAAATCCGTATCGACCCGTGACAAATAAGTACGGTGCGATACAGCGGGAGTCATTCGGTATCGCGCCAACCTATTGGAGCGATACGCGATGCCGATGCCCGTTACACCCTTGGCTGGGTTTGATGACCTGCCAAATAGCGCCCACGTGGATTGCAAGACCGTGGCGGCGCTCTTCTCCACTACCCGCACCACCGTCTGGCGGCGCTCTGCTGCGGGTCTCCTACCCAAGCCCCGCAAGTTCGGTGCGTCCGCACGCTGGAATGTGGGCGAGCTGCGCGCTGTGCTGGCCGGCGAATCGGTGGAGGCGAAATGAATCACCACTACGCCCCGCAACGGATTGACTCCGCTTGTAAACGCCTCCAGTCGCGCTATACTGGGCGCGTCCCTGAAACAGCAGGGGCCGGGTTTGGCGACCCAGCACACGATGGCGGACAACCGCCGCTCGGCGGTATTTTTTCGTCCGTCACGCCTTCGCGCGCCTTCAATCATGGCGGGCCGGGCGGGGAGACCTTCGGGTCTGCCGGTTCCATCGTGCCGGTTCGCCAACCCCGCTGTCTGGCCCGCCACCCTCATTTGGCGATGAACGGCGGGCCTTCCTCAATCACGATGGAGGCCACCATGCCTAAAGCCCTCGCTCGTCCTGAGCAAGACCAATTCTCCCTCTCGATAGCCGCCGGCCGCGCCGCCGCAGTGCACTGGTTGGAAAACCCTGTGATGTCCGCCGCGACGTGGCGCGACTCCCGCTTTGCCGCGCACGCTTGCGGCATGGGCTTCACCGAGTTGGCAGAGCGACGCCGCGCGTTCAACGAAGCCTTCGCGCAAGGCATTGCTGACGCCATCGTTGGCGTGGTGTTTGTTGCCGTGGAGGTGAGCCATGTCTAAGGCCCTTGCTCACGCCGAGCAAACCAACAAGACCGGTGCGCGTTTTCTGTCGGTGCACAACACGCCAGTCGTAACAGACGGCATGGCAGCCATTGCCATGCTGATCGTGGATGCAGCATCTCATGATGGTTGTGACCGCCAAACCATTGCTGACGCTGCCTTGCTGTTGGCGGAGCTTGCGCAGGTGGTGCAGGAGGTTATCGACGTGGAGGTGAGCCATGCCTAAGCTCACCTCCGTTACCTCAGCTTCCTCTGTGTCTCGCTACAACATTGCGGCCTGTGTTGAGGGCGATGACACCTTCGTCGCGGATCGCCTCTCAGGGTGTCCGCCGAAGGCGATGGCATCGACCAAGATCGATCAGTTGCACGCATTGCTGCGCCTACTTCGGTCCAATGACGGCGGCACCTTGGAAAGTCTTGAAACCGACGAATTGGATTCCGTCATGGGGCTTGCCGAAGACTTGGCGCTTGAAACCAAGCTGCTGCTTGATCTAGCCGCCGAGGTGGAGCAATGACCCTACCGAGCGGGTTTGTCCCGCATCACCACGTTCTGACCTCGCTGCGCAGTCTCTGCGCGGCTGTCTGGTACCTGCTGGGAGCCTAATACCCATGAATCCGAGTCTAAACCGACTGCACGGGCAGCCGGGTGGGGGCGCTCACGCCTCGCGTTGCCCAAACTGGTTGCTGCCGCTTCATCGTGCCCGCGCTTCGGGCCTGACCCCGCGTCATGGCTGGATCGTTATCCAAGCCGGCGGCCGCATTGCGAAATGGGTGCCGGCAGTCTCTGTCACGCCCGGATACAAGCCGAGCCCGAACGACGACCTGTCGGCTTTCCGAGGCCTCGATTGCGAGCTGCTGATCGATGACGACACAGGTTGCGCCCTGGTGCGAGGTCTGATCGCCGGCATCCTGCAGGCGGACCCTCGGCGCTTGCTGCTGCTGACCAGCGGGCGGCATACCGCCATCGTCATCCTGAAAAAGGGAGGCGCGCATGGGACTCATTGAGAACTTGGTCCCGGCCACGGCTGATGCGCAAGCCACCTTCGAGGCGGCCCAAGCAAAGCAGGCGAACCCGGCCGGCCTCCGCTTATTGCTGACGTGCGCCGCAGATGTTGTGCCGGAAGCTATCACCTGGTTGTGGCCAGACTGGCTACCCGCGGGGAAGATTTCGATCTTGGCCGGCTCGCCCGGCACCGGCAAAACCACGCTGGCGCTCGCTATGGCGGCCATTGTCACCACAGGGGGCGCGTGGCCGGATGGTTCCAGGATGAAGAAGTCAGGGGGCGTGTTGATCTGGTCGAGCGAAGACGACCCGGCCGACACGCTGGTCCCGCGGCTGATGGCCGCCGGCGCTGATCTTCGCCGCATCCACTTTGCACAAGCTGTGGCAGACGAAAACGGCGAGCTGCAGCCATTCGATCCGGCCAGAGACATGCATCTGCTGTCTGAGCGGCTGACTGAAATGGGCGGCGCAGATCTGCTGATCGTCGACCCCATCGTGTCTGCCGTGTCGGGAGATGCCCACCGCGTCAATGACGTGCGCCGCAATTTGCAGGATCTGGTGAATGTGGCGGCAGCCCATCGGTGCGCAGTGCTCGGTATATCGCACTTCGCCAAGGGCACGAAGGGAACAAGCCCAGCAGAACGCGTAATCGGCTCTCAAGCGTTCGTTGCGCTGGCTCGCATGGTGTTGGTAGCCGGTAAGGATGAAGCCGCCGAGCGCCGCATCTTGGCCCGCGCCAAGTCCAACATTTCCCTGGATGACGGAGGCGTAGCTTACGGCATCGAACAAGTGGATGCCGGCATTGGCATCAGCGCCTCCCGGATTGTGTGGGGCGAACTGATCCAGGGCACCGCGCGCGAGATTCTGGGCGACATCGAGCAGGAAGACGACCAGGAAGAGCGAACAGAGCGCGATGAGGCGGCCGACTTCTTGCGCTCACTGCTGGAGGCCGGCCCGACATCGGTGAAGGTCATTAAGGCCGATGCGACCGGCGCCGGATACGCCTGGCGGACTATTGAACGTGCAAAGCGTGAGATAGGGGCCGAGGCTCGCAAGGGGGGTATGAAAGAAGGGTGGGTGTGGGAGCTTCCTGCCGAAGTCCGCCACGAAGACGATGAACGCCGCCACTCTCCAAACGGTGGCGGCCTTCGGAAGTCGTGGCGGCCTTCTGGAATTACAAGGGTTTCCGGGGAGGCGAACTTCGCCACTTCTGACAAAGACCGCGAAGACCGCCACGGCAGAGGGAGTGGCGTTGTTCGTCTGGAATCAGCCGACGATGACGCGGAGGACGAGGTATGAGCGTTGCTCAGATCCTGAGCAAGGCGAAGGCCATGGGCGTCCGCCTGTCTCTGAATGGAGATGGAGTGAAGTTGCGCGGTCCTGCCGATTCAATTGCCGCGCTCAAGCCAGAACTCGCCGCCCGCAAACCAGAAATCGTGGCCTATCTGCGACGGGCTGCGACTGACGTCGCTGATCCGTCGGGCTACCCGGTGGCGGATGGGCCATTTATGCCGTGGTGTCCGCCGATGTCGCCAGAGGGCGTGGCGGGTTTGCATGCTGACCTCCGCGCGACCATCGGCAAGGTGGCTGACATAGAGGGCTGGCCGGATAACTACCGGGCTCATTTGCTGGGTTTGGTTGCTCGTCAGCCTGTTTCCAGCCTGGCTGACGATCTGGCGTACTTTCGTGAGCGCCTGGGCGCTATCGAGGCCGTGGCACGTGTCGCTGACATAGGGCGGCAGGCAGTGGCCGAGCATGACGCTATTCGTAAGTGCAGCACTTGCCAGCATATGACGCGTCACGAGCACGGTGTGCCGGTACGGTGCCAGATGGGCACGGCGCTGCGCTGGCAGCATCATGAGTGGTTGGATGCGCCGGATACGTTGAATACGTGCCGACTTCACCGCCTCAGTCGGCGAGCCCAAGAAAAGAAAGCGGAATCCCGGCCGAATTGACGGGGTTGGCGGTCCGACCGGCCGCGCACGGGTCCTTCGACGACTCGGGGCCTGCGGGTACCGGCGACCCCAACGAGTATCTAGACATGCGAAATGGAGCGTCTTCGCAGGGGGTGTAGCCGAGGGGCAATCTGCCCGATTGGAAGGAGGCCACAGGCTGCGCGGAATACTGCGGCGTGAGCCGGCGAGCCGTACAGCCCGCACGGGCGGACTGCCGCATATCTAAAGGGTTTGACGGGAAACTCGGCCGAGTCGCCACAGACATCTCCTCGGCGAAAAACACAGGCGCCAGCAAGCCGAACACCGGCCTTGGCGACACTGCGAAGGTTCCTTCGCAGGCTTCGCATGGTTCGCTGGTGTTTATGTGGCCGGCTGAAGTGACTGATGCCAGCAGCGATATGGACAGCCGTGCGATGCGGGAGCAAGACTTGGCGTGCGTCGGCAAGGTCGAGGCGGACGAGGCCGAGGGCAACGTTATCGACGTGGTGGACGTGAATGCGGTGCGGTCGAAGCTCGCGAGCAAGTTAAAGACGTGGATGCCGGCCGTTGCGAGCGAGGCCAAGAGCCGGATTCCCCATTTGTCGGCGGATGATGTCGGTGTGATCGACGATTTGGTGCGTGAAGCGTTTGGGGAGATGGTGGACTGTCCCATGCCGTCGAAACCCTGCCCCTGAGATGTGTGTGCTCGGCATGCTGTTTGGCCTGGAGGCGGTTGTGAACCCTGCGCTCTATCGTGACCTTGGCAAGCTTCACGAGATGCTCGAAGCGGGCCAGCCGTTCAGCGCTGGTCGGCGTGTCCCCAGAGTGCGCAATCCCAGCATGTCGACAGGACCGAAAGGGAAACTTTCATTGATGGTCGAGTGAGGGGGCGCACAGAATCGCCGCATTCAGGCGGTCCGCGTCCTTTGACATGACCAGTATCACCCCACTGCAGGCACAGACACAGCTCGACGTGTGGATCGCGGCGAATGTGGCTTTCGCCCCCGACCAGTCATACATCACCGGCGGCCGTTCGCTCACCGGCGTCAACGCCGCTGCAATCCTGGACCAGATTGAGCTATTGGGAACGGAATGTGATGCGCTCGGCGAGGCGGCATCCGTGTTCGATACGCTCAGCCGAACGGCCAAGGCCAGCACAAAGGCCCGGCGCTCCGGTCAATAGCGGTATTGCCTGGTAAATGGCATGCGCCGCTGTCAGTCAATCGAGACCAAACCAGATCGAAAAGATCGTCGGGTTTGTCAATGCATGTGCATCGACGAGCCATTGAATCATCCGACCGAGCCGCGGTACCACTTGCTGCAACTGGCTCAACGTTCCCCCTCCGGAGGCGCTTGCCTCCGCTTATCGGCTGGTCTGCTTGGGGCGGGGCAGCCCGGTTTTTTCAACCACATAGGAAGTTGAGATGCAGACGATCATCATTCAAGGGCGCGAATTTCGGCCGATCAAGAATGGGACATTGGCGCACAGCACCTGGCTCATGCAGCGTGTGCGCGAAGCTGGATTGCCAAGTCTTCGGCTTGCCGAAGGCGAGAGCGAACAGCATTTCGGTAACCGGGTAGCTGAAACAGTGTGGCAGAGCGGATCGGCACTGGAATTGCTCGCAGGCTTGCTGATTCCGGCTGACAAGCAAGACTCCGAATGGACCATCGAGATGGTGAAAGCGAATGCGCTGTTCTTTGGCGGTGTCACCGACGAGAAGGCCAAGAGCGACCTTCGCGAGTTGGCTGGCGGTGTTCTCTTCTATTTTTTCATCACGGGGCTTTCCTCTTCAGAGACTTCCCCGAAATCGGATCTCCCTGGAATGGGGGATGCATGCACCTCGTGGATTGGGACGACCTGATTCGTGTGAATGCCGAGTACGACCCGCGTCAGGGTCGTGCTGTGGTGGCCGTTGCGCGTGGGTTTGCTGCGCTATATGCATCTACTACGCGAGCCGGTACGCCGCGACCATGAATTCGCTGAGTTGGCCTGGTACCCCTGGCGTCACACATGAAGGGCGACGGAAAGCCGCCCCAACTGCCGCAGATCCAGCGCGGCGATTCGAATGTGAAGGTGAACGATGACCGATGAAGTCAAGACACGATTTAGCGCCGAGGGGGTCTCCGAGATCATCGCCGCGACGAAGGCTATCCGCGACGAGGCGATGAAGACCGGCGACGCAGGATCGGCCGCCTTCGACAAGCTAACCGGCTTCGTCAAAAAGTACGCCGCGTCGCTCGCGGCTGCCTTCACCATTGGCGCGATCGTCGCCAAGTTCAAGGCGCTCACCAACGAGGTGCAGGAAAACGCTCTCGCCATGGGCAAGCTGGCTAAGCAAACGGGGCTGTCGACCGACGCCATTCAGGTCTACATGAAAGCGGCCGGGCCATCCGCTGCCGCGCAGGAAGCTCTCACCAAGGGCCTCCAGAAATTCGCTATCACGGCCGGGCAGGCTGAGCTTGGGTCCAAGAAGGCCGCTGTTGCGCTTGCTGAGATGGGGATCAAGTCGTCCGAGTTCGCCAAAATGAGCATGGATGAAAAACTCGAAACCGTTACGAAGAAGCTCGCCGGTATTCAGGATCCTGCCCAGCGCGCGGCATTGCAGGTGCAGCTATTCGGGAAGGGTGCGCAAGGCATGCAGGCCGCGCTCGACAAGGTTGCTCATGAAGGCTTCGAGACGCTGTTGAACAAGCTCAAGGAGATGGGTTTGTACCTCGATCGCGACACCATCGTCGCAATGGGGGCCGTCAAGCGCCAGATGAAGGAGATGGGGGAGACCAGCAAGGGCCTGGCAACTCAATTCATGGCCGGCCTTATGCCAGGTGTGCAAGACGCCATGAATGGCATCGTGCGCGACACGAACAAGGGTGCGAGCGGCTTCAAGATGCTTGGCGAGGTCGTTGGCTGGTCAGTCAATGTCGTCAGTAAGGCGATGCAGGTGATCGGTAGTGCGATTGGCGAAACGCTCGGCAACGTGTCGGCGCGCCTGTCCACCTTCGCCGATGCTTGGTCACACCTGTTTAAGGGTGACTTTGCCTATATTCGAAATATGCCGGCGACACCGGAGGCATCGTATGCGCGCACGGCGGAAGCCCTGAAGAGCCTGAATGAGGCGGTGCATCAGCCCGTTTTTGACCGCAAAGCAAAGCCCGGGAAAGGGGCGGAAGATGAAAACGCTACGAATGTCCAAAAGGACATCAGCGCTGTCGGGCAAGCTCGCCTAGCCCTCATCAATGCGATGCTCGATACCGAACTCCATATCTTCGAAGCTCAGGCCAAACTCAAAGAGGAGGCGGAGAAGAATGCCTATGAACAAGGAAAGATCGCACTCGCACAGTACTTCGCTGACCGCGCCAATATGCTCAACGCGCGGGTTGATGAGGAGATCTCGATTTTGAGGCGTCGCCGTGCTGCCGTTGCATCAGCGCCTGCGCCGCTTGGTGATGACGGATCGCATGCACTGCGTAATCAGGCCGAATTGGTGAAGCTCGACGGTGAGATTCAGACTAAGGAAATCGAGCGCCAGACGCAGCTCAATAGCCTCAAGGCCCAGGAGCTGCAGGAACAGCGAAAATTGCACGAAGAGCAACTTTCAGCGCAGGCAAAGTTGCTCACACTGGAAGGAAAGAAGACTGAAGCTGCGAAGCTACAGCTCCAGTTGGAAATGGAAAAGCTCGCTCTTGATCTTAAGAAGAGCGGCGCCCCTCAGCCGGAAATCGATGCCGCTCTCCAGAAACACGAAGACGAAGGGCTGGCGAAGATCAATTACGACCAGACCAAGCATGAGGCTGATGCAACCCTGACCAGCCTCACCACCAAGATCAAGGCGATCCAAGATCAGGTGCGCGCTGGTGTTCTGTTCCCAATCCAAGCCGAACAGCAGATTATCGATCTGGAGCGTGCGCGCCTACCGATGTTGGAGGCCACTGCACAGAAACTACAGGTTCTCGCTGAGAAAACGAAGGACCCGACGATCATTGCTCAAGCTGAGCAATTCCGCCTCAAGATCGATGAGATCAAGACGGCGACCGATGAGGCGGGACAGCACATGGCCGCTCTCAAACAAACGGCCGAGAACGCTTTCCAGAACGGCGTCTCGACGATGCTGTTCGATATTGTGACGCACGCAAAGAACGCTGGGGATGCCTTTCGGAACATGGCGCTCGTCTTTGTGCAGTCGATTGCCAAGATGGAATCGGAATTCATTGCAAAGCAGTTTGTGAAATGGCTTGCGGGGGATTCTGGGGGTGCAGGTGGTGCGGGTGGTGTACTCAATGCCATTGGAAACCTGTTCGGCGGGGCGAGCGGAGGCGGTGATGCTGCGGGCTCTGCAGGTGGCGCGGCCAGCGGCGTTGCGCTCACTACGGCTGGGACAACGTTGACTGCCGCCGGGACCGGGTTGGCCGCGGCTGCAGCACAGCTCACAGCTGCTGCAGCGTTGCTTGAGGCTGGCAGTGCAGCCAGCAGCGGCGGTGGCTTGCTGGCAAGCCTAGGTGGTGCGAGTGCACTTGCTATTGCAGCGGCTACCGGAGGTCATATCCGCGGGCCTGGCACATCCACTAGCGACAGCATTCCGGCAATGCTTTCCGATGGCGAGTTCGTCGTGAATGCTGGGGCGGTCGCGAAGCCGGGAATGTTGGCGCTTCTGCATGCAATCAATGGCACGCCCGGCATTGCCCGCGCGACCACGCCGACAGTGCACCGCTACGCGCAGGGCGGTATGGTGGCTGGCGGAGGCGGTGGACTGAACGTGAAACTCGTGAACGTTCCAGATTCGTCTCTGCTAGGCCAGCACCTTGAGACGGCCGCCGGCGAGCAACAGATCATTAACGTGATTTCGCGCAACCCCGCGCGCATCCGTCAAGCATTGGGCTGATTCGTCCTGGAGAAACCGTGAGCAACATCATTCCGTTCAAGTTCGAAAGTCATGACGTGCGCGTCGTCTCCGACGACCACGGCGATCCGTGGTTCCCGGCCAATGCCGTCTGCACTGCGCTGGGCTATGTCAACCCGCACTGAGCACTGGCGACCCACGTCGATAATGATGACCTCCAGAAACTGGAGGTCATCGACAGCCTGGGCCGCACGCAACTTGCGAACCACATCAACGAGTCGGGTTTGTACTCTTTGATTCTCGGCAGCACCAAGGAGGAATCCAAGCGGTTCAAGCGGTGGGTCACGCACGAGGTGCTGCCAGCCATCAGCAAGACTGGCGCATACGCGATGCCGAACACCATAGCCGCGCTGCCGGCGCCGACCCAGGACCGTATGTCGTCGATCCTGTTGATTGGCGAGGCGATTGCCAAGGTTCCTGGCGTCAAGCTGGGTATCGCGATGGCGGCGCTGCTCTGCTGCGTCCACGAGAACACCAGCATTGCCGTCGAGACCACGCGCCGGTCTGCGCGCTCAATGCGGCGCAACTTGGCAAATTGTTTGGCTTGTCGGGCAAGGCAACCAATCTGAGGCTCGCCAAGCGCGGCCTGCCGTTTCGCAACGAACGCGACGAATGGGAGTTGACCGAGGCCGGCGAGCAATGGGCCGAGGCTATGCCGTACTCGCGCCACGGCCATAGCAGATGCCAGATTCTATGGAATCCGGCGGTGACCGAGGTGCCGTGAGCGTTTTTGTTTCGGTCATCCAGGCGTCAGAAAGCGCAATTCCGGCACGACCGATTGGGCTGATGGCCTTGGTTGGCCGCGCGCGGGATTCTGTCCGTTGCTGGCACGATGTTCGTGCCGAGCGAATTCCTCAATCTGGGCACGACCAAGGCCTACCTCGCCATTGCGTTCGCCAAGCCGTGCGGCCGCCAGATTCAGCCTGTCGGTCTGCGGCGCACGCTTGATCGAGGCAGGGAAACGCTATACATCCGGTGCGATCTGACGGATGCAGTCACCGCAGAAGCCATAGGGCACGCAAGGAGCGTCGCACGTGCTGCGCTCGTGTCGGGCGGCGGCGCGCCCGAGAAAGCGCAATCCCTGTTGAATTGACGGGGTTGGTCAGCCTCCCAGCCGCGCCCGGGTCCTTCGGCGCTTCGGGCACCGCGGGTACCGGCGACCCCGCGACCGCGTTAGCGTGTCCAGTAAGAACAAGTTACCAGTGGTGGTTACCACTTGGGCGCGATCAGATTCGGCGTATGGGGATGTAGGCCCGGACAAATAGCCGGAACTGCGCGAGAGGGAGCGGCAACCGACTCGCGGTGCGAGTGGTAACCAACGCGAGGCGATTCCTGCGTGGGGGCATGAAGTCGTCCGGTATGGCCGTGACGCCATCGAACAGTGACGGTTGGGTTTTCACTGTCCACTCCGCATGCTCGATTCTCCTGCGCAGGGTGGCGGCCCCAATCGCCAGGTGATCCGCGACGGCGCATCGATCGTTTCCCATGGATGCGAAGATGCGAAGGTACGCAACGGCTTCGGCGAAATGTCCCAAGATCTGCCGCTCTTGCCTGTGTTCGTCTTCTTGCTTCTCGATTGCCCGAGATGGTTCGTACTCCGGTGGGGCTGCCAAGGCTGCCGCGATAGAGTTCTCGCGCGTCCCACCATCATCATCCTCTCTCTGCTCGTCGATACGCGTAGCGAAGCGCAGGTGTTTGTCTGCGAAGTTGACAAAGCGGTTGTAGAGCCGACCGAGTATTTGCTGCTGGAAGCCCCTGTCGCCCGCATCTGGCGGAGGATCACGGTCTCGGCTTAACTCCTCCGCTACGAGCCACGCCTCAGTTTGGAGATCTTCGACCGTGGTTTCGCCGCGTGAGCGGCTCGCAATGCGACGAAGGTCAGAAATGATGGACGGGATCAGCCTGGCGAAGAATGTGCCGGCGGAACGTGGTGTCATGGCATGACGCGGGTAGATGGCGCAGCCATGGACTCTACGGCATTGCGTATTAGGTGTGCCTAATACGTAGCTTATGCACTCGGTGCCCCATCTATTTGTCACCGACGCTCTGATACCGGCGTCGCTCGCTGATCAGGCGCCGGTACAGGACTCGGAAGTAGAATCGCCTGGAAAAGGGAGAACGCATGCTATGCCATTCCGATTTCAACGCCGCATCAAGATCGCCCCAGGTGTGCATCTGAACATCAGCAAATCGGGCATATCGCTGTCCGTCGGCGGGAAAGGGGCGACCCTGAATATTGGCGGTCGAAGCGGCCCTCGCGGCACTGTAGGTGTTCCCGGCACTGGTCTGTCGTACTCTCAGCGCATGTCTAACCTGCGCGACCAGGATGTGCCTAGGCGTTCAGGCTGGCCATGGATGCTGGTGTTGATAGTGTTGGCGCTTGCGATGTGCTGGCTCTACTTCGGGTAGGCGGCGCATCGGCTGGGTGCTGCAACGAAGGCCAGCCGCGCGCTAGTGAGTGTAAATCGGAGGGTTTTTTGAGGGCTGACAACAAGCCACCATTGATGCATAAGGCTTTGCTGGCGATTTACACAGAATGATCGAACACGCCTCGCGGCTTCGGCCGTGATGTGAAAAAACCCCGGCAGCTTCGGCTGACCGGGGTTTTTTGTTGTGCGCACTATCAGTGAAAGCGATTGCGTTGAGTGTAGTGACCGCAGCTTCCTCCGAGCAGGGCAGTCACCGAACCACAATCGAACCGAGCTGGGTGTCGATGCTGACCAGCCACGATCGTGGGCAGCCTTTCAGCCGTTTTCTTACGGGCGGGTGTCACCTACACAATGATGATTAGACATGGCGCCTAGGCGACGGTCTAAACGCTATCGGCGCCCCCGTGGAACCGCACGGATCGGACTGCGTGGACGCATCCCCTCCATCCTTTCTCTCCATCTGATCCCCCTCCGCCGTCGCATTGCGACCGGGTGGGTGGCCTCCTAGGCTGTACTTCCAGACCGCCGGTACTTCCGATGTCACGCGGCACATAAAAACGATCCCCTCTCTCCGAAGCGCGCGCTATCGCGATGAAGGGCAAGCGCGCGTGGTGTGCCGTGCAGTCGCTCGGTGTCCGGACCTCGCCATCTCCTGATGTGGCTGCATGGTGGCGTGTCCGGCCCATTCCCTGCATGAATTTTCAACGGAGACAACGCATGAACATTCGAGAGGCGAGCAGCAATCTCCTGCTTTATCGCGAGCGGAGCTTGGACGATCTGGCCACAGACACCTCTGCGGTGCGGGCGCTAGCGCAAGCGGCGATCAATGTGGAACTGTTCACGATCCCGCTGTACATGACCGGTCTGTATTCGGTGTTCGGCACCCACGAGATCAACGCGCAGGACATCAGCTACTACCAGGGGCGCCGCTGGCCGGGCATGGCCCCGACGGCCCGGCCGGCTACGCGCGAAGACAAGGCGTTCAATCTGGTGTTCAGCGTGTTCATCCAGGAGATGCTGCATCTGCAGATGGCGGCCAACATCTGCACGGCGATTGGCGGCACGCCGTCGTTCACCAGTCCCGCACTTCAGCAGCCCGACCACGGCTGGTCTTGCTACGGCCCGGAACAAACGAAGATTCCGCACGTGCTCAATCTGCTGGACACGACGCGCTATCACGACACCAAGGTCAATCTGGGCGCGCTCAACAAGAACACGCTTGACCTCTTCTGTGCCATCGAGCAGACCGAGAAGGATGCGATGGACGTTCTGCAGCCGGACAAGCGCCGGGACTACTTCCCGACGGTGCCGTTCAACGGTTGGAACCCCAGCAAGGGCGAGACGGATCTGCCGATGTTTGGCTCCATCGGCCACATGTATGAGTGCTACGCGCAGTACCTGCGGATCGAATACACCGATGGCCAGACGCTTTGGCAGAAGCTGTTCGACCCGAACTGCGTCCAGCAGGACATGTTCAACACCACGGTCCAGGGGCATCCGCGGCGCGAATACCCACGCTTTGAGACCGTCCTGAACAAGGAAGACCTGGCGGATCCGGTGAAGGCATTCAACAAGGTCATCACCTTCATGTCGGCCATCACCGATCAGGGCGAAGGCAGCCAGGTCCCGCTGGGCCGTTCGCTGCTGCGCTATCAGCTTGGCCCCACGCAGCCTGCTCCGCTGTCGCTGAACGCCGTCAAGGAAAAATACCGTGAAGACCGGCAGTCCCTCGAGGTCGACTATCCCTCGTACACCGCGAGTGGCCAGGATGCGCCGTCAGCCGACGCCGAGGCCAGGTACCACTATGCGGCCGAGACCCACTTGGAGCGCTTCGAGGCGTTGCGCCACGAGCTGCCGCACATCATGACCTGGGAGAAGTGGCACGCCGATCCCAAGAACACGTGGACGGCAAAGATGCTGACCAGCCCGGACTACAACCCGGCCAACGATTCGCAATCGATTCCGGCCCCGCAGGCGATTGCCGATGCGCTGAACCGGCTCAAGCAGCAGGGCGCGACGGAATACGCCACCCTCAGCAAGGTGGCCGTCGGTGCCATTGCGGGCATCACGACCGTACTCGACGTGTACTGGAAAGTCGCCTCGACCACCTTCCCGTATCCGTCGATGGTCGGTTCGGGCGATCGTGTCTCGTTGTGCTGGGCTGTCTTCGGGCGGGCGCCGGACCTCGGCTTGGGCATTGGCAAGCCGGATGATCAGCGGCTCTACCACGCCTGTCAGGCGCTTGATCTGAACGGTGGCGACCAGGCCAGTTGTGCTGCCATCGAGATCTACCACAGCTGCCGCGGCTCCAATGGCTGCAAGGCGCAAGGCGGCTGTGGCTTCGCCCAGCTCGACACCGGAGGTGGTTCCTGTGGGCATAGCAGCAGTGCTGCCAACACAGCCACGGCCGGGCAGGGCACTGGGCCGGCGCCTTTCAGGGTGCATGGCCGCAAGAGCCGCAGCCATGCCGTTGACCAGAATCTGTGCGGCGGCCCGACCCCGGCACCGGGGCCGTACAGCGCGCCCAGTGACAATCGTTGCGGCAGCTTGGGTGGCTGCGCGGTACCGATCTCCGCGTCGCAGCTCTATCCGGAGGGCGGCACCATGCTCTTGTATGACTTTGTCGGGCCGCAGCATACCAAGCAGAAGATCGGTGAAATGACCTTCGCGCTGGGGGACTCCGTCTACGACAAGGCATGGCAGGCCTACAAGGAGGTCATGGCCCACCGCGGCAAGCCAGTTGGCGATCCGCCGAAGCCGACCGACCTGCGTATCGCGCTGCCGCCGTCGACCTGAGCGTTGTCGTGCATGCGTCCCTGCCCGGGTTGGGCGGGGCGCTGCGTTGGCTCAGTTCGATTTCACCCGAACACCCGTCTTCCTCTTCCTATGCGTGTTCAGCGACTGGGTTTGCCCAATCTCGGCTTTGGTGTTGGCCTGCGGACCACGCACCTTCCGCATATCCTGCGCCACGGCCCCGGCGTCGACTGGTTCGAGATCATCAGCGAGAACTTCATCGACCACCACGGCTACGCGCGCCATGCACTGGAGCGCATTCGCGCCGAGGTGCCGGTCGTGATGCACGGCGTGTCGCTGTCGATCGGCAGCACCGATCCGCTGAACCGCGACTACCTCGCCAGGCTCAAGCAACTGGCCGATGACATCCAACCCGCCTGGGTGTCCGATCATCTGTGCTGGACGGGCGTGGCCGGCGTGAATTCGCATGATCTGCTGCCGCTGCCCTTGACCGAAGCCAGCTATCGGCACGTGCGGCAGCGCGTGGAAGCCGTCCAGGATTTCCTGCAGCGTCCGCTGGTGCTTGAGAACCCCAGCAGCTACCTCGAGTTCGCTGGCGCCACCATGACCGAGTGCGATTTCCTGGCGCGGCTGGCGCGCGAAACCGGCTGCGGCCTGCTGCTCGACGTCAACAACGTCTACGTGTCTGGCCACAACCATGGCTTTGATCCGGAGGCATATTTGCGCAGGTTGCCGCCCGAGCACATCGTGCAGCTGCATCTGGCCGGCCCGACCGACTGCGGCGACCTGCTGGTCGATACGCACGACCGCGCGGTGCCGCCGCGTGTGTGGCAGCTCTATGTGCTGGCGCAGCAACTGTGTGGGGCGACGGTGCCCGACGATGCGCCGATGCCGCGCGGCGCGGTCTCCACCTTGCTCGAATGGGATGCTGACATTCCCGACTATCCGGTCTTGCTGGCCGAGTTGGACAAGGCCCGCGTCGCGCTCCGCGGCGAGATGCCGTCGCCGGCCGGTGCGCCGATGCATGACGTGGTGAGCGGGCAAGCCGGCGCCACGGCAGGCATGACGACCGTGTATTCGACGCCGCTGGATTTCCAGGTGAGGGAATGCGATGCCATCACACCCGCTCCATGATGTTCAACGCTGGCTGATGACCGTAATGACTGCGCCCGGCGGTGCGGACCACGGTCTGACGCTGGCGCGGCATCGTTTCGGCTTCACGGCCGACGACCTGATTCGTGCGGGCGGCGTGGCGAGCCCGCAGCGGCGGTTGGGGGTCTATGCCGACGGCTACCTGCAGCGCCTGTACGACTGCCTGTCCGCCGACTACCCCATGCTCGAACGCCTCATGGGGCGCGACGTGTTCGGCTTCTTCGCCCGTGCTTGCCTCTGGGAAAATCCATCCGGATCGACCACGCTCTACGATCTGGGCAACGGCTTTCCCGATTTCCTGGCGCGACACCTACCTGCGGGCACCGATCCCGATGACGGCGTCGCGCTGCTGCCGATCGAGCTTGCGAGCCTGGAACGGGCGCGTACCGAGGTCTTGCGCGCACGCGGGATGGAGCAGGCGAGCACGGTGAAACCACCCTCCGCCCATCTGCTGGGGCTTGCGCCGGACCCCGCAATGACCTGGGCGGTTCCGCCCTGCGTGAGGCTGCTCGCGCTCAGGCTCGACCTGATTCCATTCTGGCAGGCCATGGAAGCTGGCGATGCGGTGCCGGCCTGCCCCGGGATCGCGCCTTGCCATGTGGCGGTCAGCCGCGTGCGCTACCGGGTATCGATGCATGCCCTGAGCGATTGGCAATACGCAGCGCTCAGCGCACTGCGTGATGGACATCCCCTCGCGGCGGCCCTAGGTGCGATTGCACAGACCGGCATGACGCCGGCCCAGGCCCTGGCCGAGTGGATGCTCTGGTCGCCGGTGGCGCAGTCGCTGGGGCTGCTCGCCAGCGCGGCGGATTTCCCGCCTAGCTAGGCGTTCGCCACCCGTCCGCCGCGCTACTCACGCTTCGTCGATGGAGCGCAGCATGCTCATCAGCAGCGCATCCGTGGACCTCGCACCGGACACGGCGGCAACGCCATTGAAGACAAAGTGGGGCGTGCTCAGTACGTCTTCCTTTATCGGGCGGCCGCGCCGTGGCCGTTCCGGGGCAGGAGGGGGGAGGTGACTGCGCACGTCATTCAGACAGGCAAGCAGCATCGGTCGTCCCACACCTTGCTCCAGACCCAGCCGCTCCAGCACGTGCGGGTCGCCGATGTTCTCGCCGTCAGAGAAGAACGCCTTGAACAACCGCTCGACCAATCCAATGGTTTGCTGTGGACTGGTTTGCCTGGCTATGTGCTCGATCAGGCCGTGCGCGATTGCGGTGTTCGGCAGGATGCGGATGCGCTTGAAATCGAACGCGATCCCCACGGCTTGCCCCGCGTGCTGCACTTGTGAGCGCCGCAAGGCCACAGCAGTGGGGCTGCCAGACTGGGCCAGATAGAACGGCTGATATGTCGTGCCGCCTAGCGGTACTTCCGGCAACAGCGGGCGTGAGCGCCAGTGGATCTTGATCTCGACGGCGGGGTACCGCCTCTGGAACTCGCGCATGGCTGTGGCCAGTTGGCGGATGCCGACCCAGCTCCACGGGCAAATCAGGTCGAAGAAGACTTCGATGGTGAGTCGATGCCTCATTCCGCCGTCGGCTGGATGGTTCATGTCAATGGGGGGCTGTGCCAAGTCCGCTAGCGCTTCAAGCAACGCTGGTCTCCTGTCAGGTCTGCTCGCGTTGGCTTGCCGGGGGAGGGGCAGACTGCGAGCGCAACGCATACAACCAACTTATCTCGCGCGTTGCGGTGCGAGGGGCTGGGGGTTTTGCGCCAATGCGCATTTGTTTTGCTGACAGGAAGAATTTTGTTCGGGCGGCAATCGGTACAGGAACTTGAGGGGCGCAGTACCGCAATTTTTGCTGCCGAGAGGCGGAGAGGGGCGCCCCATTTTCAGTCGTGGGCATGCTTTAATCGCGCCCATGCCCGACACCCCTGTACCCCTGTCTTCGGATCCGTTGCGCGGTCAACGCATCCTGATCGTTGACGATGTCGACGAGAGTCGCATGCTGCTGGTGGACTTTCTGCAGCGCAGGGGTTGCCGCGTCTATATCGCCCAGGACGGGCAGGACGGCGTGCAGAAGGCTCAGAGCGTGGTGCCGGACTTGATCCTGATGGACATCCGCATGCCCGTCTGCGATGGCATGACCGCTTGCCGGCTGCTCAAGGCCAACCCGGTCACGCGGGCGATTCCGTTGATTTTCCTGACCTCCGCCGCGTTGCCGGAGGAGCGTGTGGCGGGGCTCTCGGCCGGCGCGGTGGACTACGTGACCAAACCGTTCGACTTCGAGGAAGTGCGCCTGCGCCTGTGCATTCACCTGAAGCCCGTTGCTGCGCCAAGTGGCACGCCGCAGGCGGATGATGCGGTGAGTGCGCATTCCAGCACGCTGGACGCCGTTCTGTACCGGGCGACGCGCAAGCTGTTGCTCGAAAGGCTTGCCGAAACACCCAGCTTGGTGGAGCTTGCTGCCGCAGTCGGCACCAATGCGCGGCGGCTGAATGCGGCGTTCAAGCAATGCGTGGGCGTGACCGTGTTCGATTTCCTGCGCGAGGAGCGCATGAAGGAGGCTCGGCGCATGTTGTCCGAAACTGCGCTTGACGTGCAGACGATTGCGCGGGAGCTGGGCTACAGCACCACGGCCAATTTCTCCACCGCATTTCGTGAGCGCTTTGGTCTGCCGCCCAGCCACTTCCGGCAGCGCTCCGGAGACCGGGTGTGAGCGCTCCCGCGCTCGCCATCAGATCGTCGGGACGGCGCTTGCGCTGGGTGGTTTGCGTCGCCTTTGTGCTCAGCCTGTTGATGGGGCTGGTCGGTCGGGCTGCGTGGGCGGAGCCGGTTGATGTCGGGCGTGGCGCGCACACGGATGCTCCATCGCTTGCGTTGCTGCCGACCCTGTCCGTGCTGGAAGACAAGGCCGGGCAGCTCGATCTCAAGGACGCGCTCGCCAGCGCCAGTTGGAAGCCCATTTCCGGGACAACGCTGACGCCGGGCTATAGCGCTTCCCGATTCTGGCTTCAGGGCACGCTCTACAACAGCGGCGCCGAGCACGTCACGCGCTGGCTGGCGGTCGGCCCCGCGCGGCTGGAGTCGGTGGACTACTTCCGGCTCCCGCCCGGTGAAGATGCGGCACGAGAGTCCATTCTTGCGGGTAACCGCTTGCCGCTGAGCACGCGCGCCGTTGCAGCAACGATTCCAGTGTTTCCCATCACCCTGGCGCCGGGCGAGCGGGTGACGTTTGTCTTGCGCATCTACAGCCGATCGGCGGTCGACCTCGACCCCCGGCTGTGGAAGCCGGCTGCGTTCCGGCAGCAGGAAGGTCATGACCTGATGCTGCAGGCGTTTCTGGTTGGCCCGGCGTTGCTGCTGGCCCTGTACGCGCTGATCCAGGGATGGTCCTGGCGCGACCGCGCCTTCCTGGGCCTGTTCGGGTGGATCTGCCTGGCGGTGCTCTACAACATGGCCATCCAGGGCTACCTGTACCGCTACGTCTTGCAGGCGGGCGGCGAGTGGGTCCTGCGCGCCCCTTCAACACTGGGCGTGCTGACCACCGTGTTCTATGCGGCCACCACCGTGACCTTTGTCGGCTTGGGTCGTATTGCTGCGTGGAAGTGGCTCTACCGCATCGTCGTCATGCTCTTGCTGGTCGGGGGCGTATGGACGGCACTGGGGGACTACCGCGCTGGGGCCATCTATTCGAACGTTGTCGTCGCATCGTTCAACGTGCTGTGGGTGATCTCCATGGCCGATGCCTGGCGTCGCGGTTTGCCCAATGCCAGGCTGTTCATGCTCTCGTTTGGCATGGTCTGGCTGGTGCAGGTGATCGGGTTGCTGGAGATTCACGGCATCCTGAGCCGTGGTTGGCATGCGGGCTTGAAGCTGTCCTGGCTGGCGGAACTGGCGACCCTGTTGATGATGGGTGCACTGGTTGTCCGGCGCTCGCGTGAGACATCCGCATCGCATGCAGCGATGCAGCAGGCGCTGCTGGATGCCAAGAGCCAGGAGCAACACAAGCTGGAGCGTGCGGTGGTCGAACGCACGCAGGAGTTGCGCACCGCGCTCATCGATGCTGACGAAGCGAACCGCGCCAAGACCGATTTCCTCGCCCGCATCAGCCACGATCTGCGGACACCGTTGACGTCGATTATCGGCTTTGCCGAGCTGGTACAGGCCGCCGGTCATGAGAATGCCGAGCGGGGCCGGATCATCGGCCGCAGTGCGCGGCACATGCTCGCCATGGTGAACGACCTGATCGACTACGCACGCGGTGGTGAGCCCGATGCATTGCACAGCACGCCGGTCTACGTGCATGCCCTGCTCGATGCCGTTGTGCAGGAAGGTGCCGAGTTGGCGCGACGCCGTGGCAATCAGTTCAGCTTCCGTATCGAGCGTCCGTTGCCGCCCGTGCTGGAGCTGGATGCCAAGGGCCTGCGGCGGGTGCTCGGCAATCTGCTGGACAACGCAACCAAGTACACCACCGATGGCCGAATCGAACTTCTGATCGACTGTGCGGGTGAGGTCGAGATCGCGCAGCCGGTGCGGCTGACGTTCATCGTCAAGGACACCGGGCTCGGCATCGCGCCCGCAGATCAGCAACGCATCTTCGAACCGTTCCAGCGGCTGGACACGGCACGCACGCAGCCGGGGACTGGGCTTGGGCTGGCCATCGTCCGGCAATGGACCGAGCGCATGGGCGGGTCGCTGACGGTCGACAGCACCCCGGGCGTTGGTACGTCGATGCGTCTGGACGTGACGGCGATGGTTGCCGCCGAGGACGCGGTATCGCGCCACCATGTCGCGGCCATCGGTGCAGCGGTACCCAGCATCGACGGCACAGGCCTGTGCATCTGGGTTGCGGAGGACACCGCCGACATCCGTCGCCTGCTTGCCGATGAATTGTCCAGTCTCGGCTTTGCTGTTGAAACCGCGCCCGATGGCGCGTCGCTCATCGAGCGGATGACGCAGCCGGGCGGTGCACACCCCGACCTGGTACTGACCGACTATCTGATGCCCGGCGCCGACGGCCTTGCTGTGCTGCGTGCCGCCCGAGCACACCTCCCGGGGGTTCCCGTGGTGGTGCTGTCGGCAATTCTTCAAACCACGACGGCTGGCGACGACCCCGCCGCGCCCGAATTTGATGCGGCGCTGCTCAAGCCGATCAACCTGGCCGAGTTGCAGGAGACGCTGGCGCAGCTGCTGGGGCTGCGGCGTCATCCACCGGTGACGGACACCTCGGAGGCCGCTCCGCTGGTCGGACCGCCGCCGCAGGCACGCGCCGTTGCACTGGCGTTGATCGACCTCGGCGCCATCTCCGACCTGATCGACTGGGCCGATGCGCTGCGCGCCGAGCATCCGCAGTGCGAGGCGTTTGCCACCCAGGTGCACCAGCTGGCAACCCGTGGCGACCTTGCCGGATTGCAGCGGCTCTGCAGTTAGCGTCAGGCTCGCGGGTCAGATAAAGCCCCATTGGCTAGCGGTGCGTCCGTGCTGGCGCGGTGCAGCACGCGTCGCACACCGTCGTGACGCGGCTGCGGGTGGGCAATACCTCACAAATGCGGTCGGGAAACGTTTGTCAGTCACCGCAACGGTGACTAGACTGGCTCCCATGTGACTTTCTGTACCATCGGCAGGAAGCTTCGCCGATGGCACTGGCCCGCCCCTGGAGCGCCCGACCCTGTGAGCCCCAACGATCGCCGCCTTGCGCGCCATCTGTTTGTTGCCGTCACCATCAAGGTGGCGGTGCTGGCCGTGCTGTGGTGGGTCTTCGTGCGGGATCACCAGGTGCCGGTCGATGCCGAGCGGGCCGCCGACCGGTTTGGCGTGACAACACCCGCGCAGGGAGGGCATCCGTGATATCCGAGCACTTGGTCGATCTATCCAGGCTGCAGTTTGCGGCGACGGCGTTGTACCACTTCCTGTTCGTGCCGCTCACGCTGGGCATGGTCTGGCTGCTGGTCATCATGGAGAGCGTCTACGTGATGACCAACAAGGTCATCTGGAAAGACATGACGCGCTTCTGGGGCAAGTTGTTCGGCATCAACTTCGCCCTGGGGGTGACCACCGGTATCACGCTGGAATTCCAGTTCGGCACCAACTGGGCGTACTACTCGCACTACGTGGGCGACATCTTCGGGGCGCCGCTGGCCATTGAAGGGCTGATGGCGTTCTTCCTGGAATCCACCTTCATCGGCCTGTTCTTCTTCGGGTGGGATCGCCTCACCAAGACGCAGCATTTGCTGGTGACGACGCTCATGGCGATCGGCACCAACCTTTCCGCGCTGTGGATCCTGATCGCCAATGGCTGGATGCAGAACCCGGTGGGTGCGGATTTCAACTGGCAGACCATGCGCATGGAGATGTCGGACTTCTGGGCCGTCGTCTTCAACCCGGTGGCGCAGGCCAAGTTTGTGCACACGGTGTCAGCCGGTTACGTGACAGGCGCGATGTTCGTGCTGTCGATCTCAAGCTGGTACCTGCTGCGCGGGCGCGATGTGGAATTCGCGCGACGCAGCTTTCGTGTGGCGGCGGCGTTTGGCTTGGCCAGCGTGCTCTCTGTGATCGTGCTGGGCGATGAATCCGGTTACACGGTGGGCGAAGCGCAGGAAACCAAGATGGCCGCCATCGAAGCCATGTGGGAGACCGAGCCCGCACCGGCCAGCTTCAACGTGATTGCGTCGATCAACCAGCGCGAGCAGAAGAACGACTGGGCGGTCGAGATTCCCTATGTGATGGGCTTGATCGGCACGCGCTCCGTGTCGAAGCAGATTCCGGGTATTCACGAGATCAAGGTGCGCAACCGCGGTCGTATTGTGAGCGGCATCGAAGCCGTGGCCGCACTGGAAACGCTGCGCAAGAACCCGGACGATGCCGCTGCCCACCAAACGCTGCAGATCCATCAGCAAGACCTGGGCTTCGGCTTGCTGCTCAAGAAGTATGTGACCGACGTACGCCAAGCCACGCCCGAGATCATCGACAAGGCGGTCGACGACACCGTGCCGCGCGTGTGGCCGATGTTCTGGGGTTTCCGTGCCATGGTCGGATTGGGCTTCCTGATGCTGGCGCTGTTCGGCCTGTCGTTCTGGAGCACGCTGCGGCCACAGCGCAAGGCGCCGGCTTGGCTGCTGCGGTGGGCACTGTGGATGCTGCCCGCGCCGTGGCTTGCCGCTGAGCTTGGCTGGGTGGTCGCCGAGTACGGTCGCCAGCCGTGGACGATCTACGGCGTACTGCCCACGCACCTGAGCGTGTCGACGCTGAGCGAGGCCAGCCTGTACGGCTCGCTGGCAGGCTTTATCGGCTTCTACACGCTGCTGTTGATTGTCGAGATGTACCTGATGATCAAGTTCGCACGGCAGGGCCCCGGCAGCCTCGGCACCGGTCGCTACGATTTCGAAGCCGCCCACGCTTGAGGAGGCCACCATGTTTGACTATCCCACCCTCAAGGTCATCTGGTGGCTGCTGATCGGCGTGCTGCTGATCGGCTTCGCCATCATGGACGGGCACGACATGGGCGTTGGCACGTTGCTGCCGTTTGTCGGCAAGACCGACGACGAGCGCCGTGTCGCCATCAACACCATCGCCCCGCACTGGGACGGCAACCAGGTCTGGTTCATCACCGGCGGCGGCGCGATCTTTGCCGCGTGGCCGCTGGTGTATGCCACGGCGTTCAGCGGGTTCTACTGGGCGATGCTCGCGGTGCTGTGGGCGCTGTTCTTCCGCCCGGTCGGGTTTGATTACCGCAGCAAGATCCACAACGCCACGTGGCGCAAAGCGTGGGACGTGGGGCTCTTCATCGGGGGCGCGGTGCCGCCGCTCATCTTTGGTGTGGCGTTCGGCAATCTGCTGCAGGGTGTGCCGTTCCACTTCGACACCTTCATGGTGGTGACGTACACCGGCACCTTCTGGCAATTGCTGAACCCGTTCGCCATCCTGACCGGCGTGGTGTCGAGCGCGATGATCACCATGCACGGCGGCATCTATCTCGCGCACCGTACCGAAGGGGCGATCCAGCAACGTGCGACGAAGGCCGCAACCGGCGCCGCGATTGTCGCCGTGATTGCCTTCGTCGCGGCGGGTGCATGGCTGCGCTGGGGTGGCATCGAAGGCTATGCCGTCACCTCAGCCATCGACCCGGCTGGCGTGTCCAACCCGATGGCCAAGACGGTGGCGCGCGCCGCCGATGCGTGGTGGCACAACTACCAAGTGCAGCCGTTGCTCTGGCTGTTGCCCTTGCTCGGCGTGATTGGGCCGCTGCTGGCGACGGTGCTGGTGCGGGCAGGGCGTACCTTGATGGCCTTCGTGCTGTCCGCGCTGGGCTTGGCGGGCATCATCACCACGGCGGGCGCATCGATGTTTCCGTTCGTACTGCCATCGTCCAGCATGCCAGCCGCCAGCCTGACGGTGTGGGACAGCGTCTCCAGCCACTTCACGCTGGGCCTGATGTTCTGGGCAGCGATCATCTTCACGCCGATCATCCTCGTCTATACGAGCTGGTGTTACCGCGTGATGCGCGGCAAGGTAACGGTCGAACATATCCGGGCCAACGAGCACTCGCTCTACTAACCCTGCTAGCCACCGGAGGACATGACATGTGGTACTTCACTTGGGTCCTGGGCGTCGGCTTTGCCGTGCTGCTGGCTGTGCTCAATGCGATGTGGGGTGAGGTGAGCGACGCACGCGCCGCTGGTGCCGCCACTGACGAGGACCGCGTGTGAGCACGGCCGAAGTGAGCGACGCCCATAAGCCGCGCATCCACGCAGCCAGCCTAGCTGCCGGACTGATCGTCATGGCGGTCGGCACGGTGTACCCGTACATCGTCGCCAATGGCGCTGGCCATGCGGACCACACCCTCGCCATGCTGCTGTTCTGGGCGATGAGTGCGGGGTTGGTGCGTGGTGTGGGGTTCATTCCGCGCCACCGGGTGTGGCGCGTGTTGTTTTCAGGGTGGTCCTGCGCGCTGGCCCTGGCGCTGTTTGGGTTGCTGCGCTTCTTGGGGTGAAGCGTCAGCGCGGCAGGCGGGTGGGGCCGGCAGCAGGCGGCTCCGATGTGCGCCCGCGCAGCACATCACGCAGGCGCCGCACACCACGCCATAGCTTCGGCAGCAGCCAGACAGCCACCAGCAGCAAGATCGCCAGCACCACCAAGAATGCGACTGGCAGGAAGAACGACATCAACAGCCCGCCAGTCGCCGTGATGTCCTCACTGAACGACGCCACCCAGTTCGAAAACGGCTCGGGAGAAGCGTTGATCAGCGCACGCGTGCCGGCTTTGGTGGCGTGCGCCGTTCCAGCCAAGGTGCCGCCAATCAACCCCGCCGCCACCATCCATTGCGGATCGAGTTGCCCAAAAGCGGCTGCCGCCAGGATGGCCCCGGCAGGAATGCGGATGAAGGTCTGGATGCTGTCCCAGACGGAATCGAACCCCGGAATCTTGTCGGCTAGGAACTCAGCCACGGCCAGCACACCGGCCAGCCCGATCACCCACCACGATTCGAGCATCTGCAGCCCCGGCGGCAGGTGCAGCCAGCCTGTGCGGCCCAGTACACCGGCGGCAAACACGGCCAGGTAGAGGCGGAATCCGCTGGTCCAGGACAGGCCTGCGGCCAGCGCGGCAGTTTCCAGCATGGGGCTCCTTGCGCGTTCGGGCAGGCAGACGGGCGCTTGCCGATAGTGGCAGTGTAGTGCCCGCGCGCCTGCCCGGCTGACTTACAGCAACGACTTGCCCTGCGACAGGATCTTGTCGCAGGCCTGCTTCGTGATCTGCTCCTTCACGCTGCTCAAGTCGAACGTGCTGCCGCTGGAGCCGGTGAGCAGGCCCTTCGTGCCATTGCTGTATCCAGTGTCAGAGGCCGGGGCGCCTCCCAGTTTGCCGAGCAGCTTGTCTTTGACCGAAGCCGCATCCGATGCGCCACCCAGGTAGTTGTTCTTGAGGCAGAACTCCAGCACGCCGGCCACGTTGCCGGTGCTGCCGGAGGTGAGCGAGCCCAGCGAGGGCAGACCGCCCGATCCACCGAGATTGCCAAGACTGCCCAGGCCTCCGGATGCGCCCTGGCTGTTGCTCTGTGTCGCGCCCTTGATGAGATCGCCGATCTGGGCTTGGGCGGTGGCGGGCAGCAACGCGGCAACCAGGGCGAGGGCAGCAGTGGTGCGGATCAGGTGGCAAGTCATACGGGGCTCCTTGAGGGGATGAGGCGGACAAACGGGGGGGGGGGGCACCACTACCGTAGCGCACGGCCAGCCGAAATGGCGGGTTGCGCAAGTGCGGTGTTGCCGCCATTTTCCACCGCCAGGGCAACAAAAAACCCGGCAGGTCGCCGGGTTTTTTGCATTTCAGTACCCTTGCCAGGGGCCGGGTACCGGATGACGCCAATCAGGCAGCCTGGATGTTGGTGGCCTGCTTGCCCTTCGGGCCCTGCGTCACTTCGAACGAGACGCGCTGATTTTCCTTGAGCGTCTTGAAGCCAGCCATCTGAATGGCCGAGAAATGCGCAAACAGCTCTTCGCCGCCTTCGTCAGGCGAGATGAAGCCGAAACCCTTGGCGTCGTTAAACCATTTGACCGTACCGAGTGCCATGAAAACCCCTCCGAGAAAACACAAGTCCAAGCCGGGAGGGTATGCCTGTCGGGGCAGTCCAGAGCGGTACCGCGCAGTCATCGCCGGATCGTCGTGCTTGAGGTACGACGAAAGGCGCGGGTGGAACCGCGCCGCCAGCGATCGGTCTTCTTGTGGCAAACGCCACAGCCTGATGCGGTTGTCGATCTGTTGTCGACTGGTGTGAGGCCTCCCGGGCTCACCATTCATGAGGCTTGCTGCCAAGTGTTTTTGGGGCAGTAAGACGCACATGTTGAATTCGATTGTTCGAGGAAAGTAACTGACTGTCAAGGCTACCAAAGGTGGGTTTGTGGCGAAAATCGGTCAGTTTTTGAAGAGGTTTTGCTCGAAATTCCGCAAATCGTCCCCACGTGCCGGAAACGCTCAGCATTCAAGCTTGGCGCGTCTCCCGTTTCCAGCCCTCGGCTGGCCGGCGGAGCGCCCTCGCCCAGAGTGCCGACAGGCGAACGCAATTCAGGCCAAACCATTTGCAGGGCTTGAAATCGGCGTTATTTCCCTAAATTGCGAAGTCGAAAGGAGTGGTTAGAATAAGACCATGGCAATCCGGCAAGCGACCACTCCACAACACGATGCAGGCACCGTCCTCGAGCGGAAAGAGCAAGCGCTCAAACCGCCCGCGATGTACAAGGTGCTGCTGCTCAACGACGACTACACCCCGATGGAATTCGTCGTGATGATCCTTCAGCAATATTTCAGCAAAGACCGGGAGACGGCCACACAGATCATGCTGACTGTGCATCGGGAAGGTAAGGGCGTGTGCGGTATCTACACCCGGGATATCGCCGCGACGAAGGTGGAATTGGTGTCAACCCATGCACGGCAGGCGGGCCACCCGCTGCAGTGTGTGATGGAGGAAGCATGATCGCGCAAGAACTGGAAGTCAGCCTGCACATGGCGTTTGTCGAAGCCCGCCAGGCTCGCCACGAATTCATTACGGTGGAGCATCTGCTGCTTGCGCTGCTGGACAACCCGACGGCCGCGGAGGTGCTGCGTGCCTGCGCCGCCAATATCGAAGACCTCCGAACGCATCTGAAGAACTTCATCGCCGACAACACCCCGGTGGTGCCCGGCACGGACGAGGTGGACACGCAGCCCACGCTAGGTTTCCAGCGTGTGATCCAGCGCGCCATCATGCACGTGCAATCCACCTCCAACGGCAAGAAAGAGGTGACGGGTGCCAATGTGCTGGTCGCCATCTTCGGCGAGAAGGATTCCCACGCGGTGTACTACCTCCAGCAACAGGGCGTGACCCGGCTGGACGTCGTCAACTTCATCAGCCACGGCATCCGCAAGGATCAGGCAGAACCGGCCAAGCACGGTGACGCCAACCCCGAAGGTGAAGGCGGCGACGGCAAGGAAAGCCCGCTGGAGCAATTCACTCAGAACCTGAATGGTCTGGCCAAGGCCGGCAAGATCGATCCGCTGATCGGCCGCGAGCAGGAAGTCGAGCGCGTGGTGCAGGTGCTGTGCCGCCGCCGCAAGAACAACCCGCTGCTGGTGGGCGAGGCTGGTGTCGGCAAGACCGCCATTGCGGAAGGTTTGGCATGGCGCATCACCAAGGGCGAGGTGCCGGACATTCTGTCGAAGTCCGTTGTCTACTCGCTCGACATGGGCGCGCTGCTGGCCGGTACCAAGTACCGTGGGGACTTCGAACAACGCCTGAAGGGCGTGCTGAAGTCGCTCAAGGACAACCCGAACGCGATCCTGTTCATCGACGAGATCCACACGCTGATCGGTGCGGGCGCCGCGTCGGGCGGCACGCTGGACGCGAGCAACCTGCTCAAGCCGGCGCTGTCGTCGGGTGCGCTCAAGTGCATCGGCGCGACCACGTTCACGGAATATCGCGGCATCTTCGAGAAGGACGCAGCGCTGTCGCGGCGCTTCCAGAAGATCGACGTGGTGGAACCGACTGTCGACCAGACCGTGCAGATCCTGCGCGGGCTGAAGTCGCGCTTTGAGGAGCACCACGGCGTGAAGTACGCATCGTCGGCGCTGACCGCTGCGGCTGAGCTGTCGGCACGCTTCATCACCGACCGCCATCTGCCGGACAAGGCGATCGACGTGATCGACGAAGCGGGTGCCGCGCAACGCATTCTGCCGAAGTCGAAGCAGAAGAAGACGATTGGCAAGAGCGAGATCGAAGACATCGTCTCGCGTATCGCCCGCGTCCCGCCGCAAAGCGTGTCGCAGGACGATCGCAGCAAGCTGCAGACGCTGGAGCGCGATCTGAAGTCGGTCGTGTTCGGTCAAGACCCGG
The DNA here is from genome assembly GCF_051783885.1 of Ralstonia sp. 24A2. NCBI lineage: Bacteria > Pseudomonadati > Pseudomonadota > Betaproteobacteria > Burkholderiales > Burkholderiaceae > Ralstonia > Ralstonia sp. 24A2. The sequence continues at coordinate 451,269 of NZ_JBPVZD010000001.1, forward strand.
CCATCGATGCGCTGGCTTCGGCCATCAAGATGTCGCGTGCGGGGCTGGGCAAGACGGACAAGCCGATCGGCTCATTCCTGTTCAGTGGCCCGACCGGTGTGGGCAAGACGGAAGTCGCCAAGCAGCTCGCGTTCATCCTGGGCATCGAGCTGATCCGCTTCGACATGTCGGAGTACATGGAGCGCCATGCGGTGAGCCGGCTGATCGGTGCGCCTCCGGGCTACGTGGGCTTCGACCAGGGCGGTCTGCTGACGGAAGCCGTGACCAAGAAGCCGCACTGCGTGCTGTTGCTGGACGAAATCGAGAAGGCGCACCCGGACATCTTCAACATCCTGCTGCAGGTGATGGACCATGGCGCGCTGACCGACAACAACGGCCGCAAGGCGGATTTCCGCAACGTGATCATCGTCATGACGACCAACGCGGGCGCCGAGACGATGAACAAGGCGACCATCGGCTTCACCACGACGCGCGAGCAGGGCGACGAGATGGCCGACATCAAGCGCATGTTCACGCCGGAGTTCCGCAACCGCCTGGATGCGACCATCAGCTTCCGCTCGCTGGATGAGGAAATCATCATGCGCGTGGTCGACAAGTTCCTCATGCAGCTGGAAGAGCAACTGCACGAGAAGAAGGTGGATGCCATCTTTACCGAGCGCCTGCGTCGCTTCCTGGCGAAGAAGGGCTTCGACCCGCTGATGGGCGCGCGCCCGATGCAGCGCCTGATCCAGGACATGATCCGCAAGGCGCTGGCCGACGAGTTGCTGTTCGGCAAGCTGACCAACGGCGGCAAGGTGGTTGTGGACCTGGACGATGCCGATGCGGTGAAGCTGGAGTTCTCCGAGAACGAGGCGCCGCCGGCACCCGCGCAGGAAGAAGCGGAAGCCTGACGTTCAGTCGATCGCTCCAAAACAAAACGGCCCGGAAATCCCGGGCCGTTTTTTTATGTGCGTGGACGATGCTTAGTGACGCCCAGTGCTGCCGAAGCCACCTGCGCCGCGGTCGCTTTCCGCAAAGTCATCGACGATGTTCAGTTCGGCCTGCACCACGGGCACGATCACCAGTTGCGCAAGGCGCTCCATCGGGTTGAGCACGAAGGCTGTGCTGCCACGGTTCCACGTGCTGACCATCAACTGACCTTGGTAGTCCGAATCGATCAGGCCGACCAGGTTGCCGAGCACGATGCCGTGTTTGTGGCCCATGCCCGAGCGCGGCAGGATCAGCGCCGCATAGCCGGGGTCGGCCAGGTGGATGGCCATGCCGGTCGGGATCAGGTGCGTGGTGCCGGGCTCGATGGTGAGCGGGGCATCGATGCAGGCGCGCAGGTCCAGCCCGGCGCTGCCGGTGGTGGCGTACTGCGGGAGCTGTTCGTGCAGGCGGGCGTCGAGGATCTTGACGTCGAGTTTCATGCGGGGCAGGCCGAAGAGGAGGTGACAGAAGCGGGAGATGGTAGCGCAAACGCCTCGGCCAGCAACTCGTACGAGCGCAGGCGGGCCTTGTAGCTCGGTGCGACGGTCAGCACGATCAGTTCGTCGGCGACGAAGCGGTCCTTGAGTGTGTGCATCTGGTCGGCGATGGACTCGGGCGTGCCGATGATGCTGCGCGGCCGCTCGCGCATGACGATGGCCTGATCGCGTTCGGTATAGACGTGGGCTTCGCCTTGCTCGACCGTCGGGATCGGGCCGTTGGCGCCGAGTGCCATCTGCAGGCGGCGCAGGTCGACGGCGGCTTCGTAGCGGCGCGCTTCGGCCTCCGTGTCTGCGGCAATCACGAAGACAGCGGCGGCGCTGTACGGGCGTGCGTCGTAGTTCGGTTCGAAGTCCGTGCGGTACTGCTGCGTGACGATGTGCCCGACGTGCGGGTTGATGAAGTGCGCGAAGGCGAAGCGGATGCCCAGACGGGCCGCCAGTGCGCCGCCGAAATCGCTGGAGCCGAGCATCCACAGCTCAGGCTTGGTGTCGATCTCGGGTTGCAGGAGCACGCCATAAGCCGGGTGATCGGACGGCAGCGTGCCCGTCAGGTGCCAGATCAGTTCCTGCACCTGCTGCGGGAAGATGTCGCCGCGGTTGTAGTCGCCCATGGCGACGGCAGCAGCCGTGCGCATGTCGCCGCCCGGTGCGCGGCCGACGCCCAGGTCGATGCGGTTGGGGAACAGCGCTTCCAGCAGGCGGAATTGCTCGGCCAGCTTGAACGGGCTGTAGTAGGGCAGCATCACGCCGCCGGAGCCGACGCGCAGATGCTTCGTGGCACTCGCCACGCGGGCGATCATCACTTCCGGCGCGGGGTTGCTGACGCCGCGCAGGCCGTGGTGCTCGGCGCACCAGTAGCGCGTGTAGCCGAGGGAATCAGCGAGTTGCGCTAAGTCGACCGTCGCGGCGATGGCATCGCGCGCGCTGTGGCCGTAGATGACCGGGCTCTGGTCGAGGACGGATAGGCGAATGGGGGTGCTCATGAGCGCGCTCCGTTCACACGATCAGCGATGGCGGCGACGATCTGGCGCGCCAGCGTCAGCTTGTCGGCGCGCGGCAGGCGCGTGATGCCCTTGGCGTCGAACAGCGCGACTTCATTGTCGTCGCGGCCGAAGGTCTGGTGGCCGAGGTTGCCGACCAGCAGCGGAATGCCTTTCTTCTGGCGCTTGGCCTCACCGAACTCTTCCAGACGCTCCGTTTCGGCCGCAAAGCCGACGCAGAACGGCGCGTTCGGGCGGCGAGCAACACCAGCCAGGATGTCCGGATTCTGCGTGAACGCGAGCGTGGGCACGTCGGTGTCGTTCTGTTTCTTGAGCTTCTGATCGGCGGCTTGTGCGACACGCCAGTCGGCCACGGCAGCCACGGCGATGAAGATGTCGTTCTTGCTTGTATCCAGCTCGCGCATCACGGCGTCGTGCATTTGCTGGGCGGTCTGTACATCAATGCGCAGCACGCCGGCGGGCGTGTCCTGGTGACACGGCCCCGCGACGAGCGTGACTTCTGCACCGGCCTGCGATGCGGCCCGCGCCAGCGCAAAGCCCATCTTGCCGCTGGACAGATTCGTGATGCCGCGCACCGGGTCGATCGGCTCGAATGTCGGCCCGGCCGTCAGCAACACGCGGTGGCCGCGCAACAGCTTGGGCTGGAAGAAGCCGATGAGCCGCTCGACGATGTCTTCCGGCTCCAGCATGCGGCCGTCGCCGACTTCGCCGCAGGCCTGATCGCCGGCATCGGGGCCGAGCAGGGTGACGTCATCGGCGCGCAGTTGGGTGGCGTTGCGTTGCGTGGCGGGCGCGGCCCACATCTGCCGGTTCATGGCGGGAGCGACGAGCAGCGGGCAGTCGCGCGCGATGCACAGCGTGGAGAGCAGATCGTCCGCCATGCCGTGCGCGAGCTTGGCGAGAAAGTCCGTCGACGCTGGGGCAATGACGATGGCATCGGCCTCGCGCGAGAGGTCGATGTGCGGCATGTTATTGCCGATGCGGTTGTCCCATTCGGACGTGAAGACGGGGCGCCCGGAAAGCGCCTGCATCGTCACCGGCGTGATGAAGTGCGTGGCGGCGTCGGTCATTACCACCTGCACCGTAGCGCCGGCCTTGGTCAGCAGCCGTACCAGTTCGGCCGACTTGTAGCACGCGATGCCGCCCGTCAGGCCGAGCACGAAATGTTTGCCTTGCAGTTCCATAAACACCTGCTTTTGAATCCGATTGACGCAATGTGCGTGGGCAGGATACAACCCGGTGCCCCAGTGTTTGCATTGCCCGCTGAACAGTGGCGATGATACCGGCTTGGCTTCAGGCGCGTCCGGCGCCTGGATTTGTCCTCAAATGCGCATTCTCGATATGGTTTTTGGTCCGGTTTTTCGTCGCCCGGCAGTTCGCAACGTATTGGCTGTGATTGGCGCTGGCGCTATCGTCGCCGTGGTGATTGGTGCCGTGCTCGTGCGCGAGTCCAAGGCTTGGTTACGGGAGGAGTCGGTACCCGCCCGCGCAGACGTGATCGTCGTGCTGGGTGGGGAATCGGGCCAGCGTGTGATCGGCGCGGCCGAGCTGTATCACGCAGGCGTGGCGCCGCGTGTGTTCGTGAGCGGGCAGGGCGATTGCCTGGTGATCGTGCGCCGCCTTGTGATGGCCGGCGTGCCGGCGGATCGCATCGACCATGAATGCGAATCGGGCAGCACGATGGAAAACGCTCGGATGACGCGCCAGACGCTCGCGGACAAGGACATCCATAGCGCTGTGCTGGTCACGAGCTGGTATCACACCGGCCGTGCGCTCAAGGCTTTCCGCCAAGTGTGGCCCGAGGTGACATGGGGTGTGCGCGGCGTGTTTCCGGGCGATACGCTAGCCAAATCGCTGCCGCTTTACGAGAGCGGCTCGATCCTGGCCGAGTACGTCAAACGGGCGTGGTACGCGATTCGATACCGCGCACCGAAGCCTTCCGCGACGCTGGGGACGATGTCGCCATCAAAACGCACGAGTTGATCCGCTGGACCGGCGCCGAGCGGCGCATGGCGAGGGATTTTGCGCGCACGTTGGCGAACCGTCTAGCCGCCATTAGCCAAGTAAGACGTGATGTCGCTGTCAGTCGCCCTCTCAGCGTCGAGGGCTGATTGCATTCCCTGAACAGGAGTGTCGGGGCGCAGGTTCGGCAATACAAAGGGCTCGCCATCCAAGTGCTTGAGCACGCTGGCAGAAAGGTCAAGAACATTGGACCATCTGTCGAGCAGGTGGAGTAGGCCAGCAAGTTTTACTGTTTCGATTTCAATATTGTCGGCCCTGTTTGTGCGATTACGCGGCGTGTGCTGGAAGATGACGGCCAAGTTCTCCGATGTGTTTGCTTGATTAAACCTGCGGATCTCCTCCTGCAGGTGCACCAGAGCATCCTGAACCGGTGTTTCACGGTACGAATTGGTCGCTAGATCGAACTCCAAAAAAGTTGGTCTGGACAGTACCTGAGGAAGAACGACCGGATGTAGCGTACGCCCCAGTAGATGGATGGAGAATGTCGAGATCATGTCCCAGCGCTTGGCGCTGACTGTCGTGAAATCGTTGGCTCTCCCTTCGAGCGTAATTGGATGTGCTTCGTGAAAGCGGTCGATGACAACACGAGGGGAGTGGACAGCTCCATTGAATTTGACAAGACATTGACCGACGAAATCTCGTAGTTCTCGTCGAAGCAACCGCCTCGCAGTCATGTCTTCCACCGGGATTGACGCGAAAGCCTGTCCGTTCAGGACATCGACGATGTCGCGAAATCCTGAGAACACGTGAACCCAATTGCCGGAAGGAGCCGGTCCTTGTCCACGAACAGCAAGCTTGGTCTCTTCATTTCGGCTCACTTCATTGATGAACTTGACCAGAAAGTCTGGGTTGGAGGCAGACTTGCTCGGATGGCCTGCGATAGCGTTGCGTGTCTTGTTGTCCAAACTCGTAGACTCGAGAAATTTCACGAGTTCACGGCGATCGTCCTTCGCTTGCCAGACGTCTGAGCGCACGAAATTGAGAAGCTTCAGCTTCCCCGCTTTGTACAATTGATAGGCTTCCCGATATTCCCTCTGGGTAATCGAAACTTGGTTGGCCTCGTCATACCATCCCCCGACCCTGCTGCCAATCAAGAGTACGAAATAGTCGGCTGAATGGATAGCTTGCAGGCAGGCTTCGTACGAGTGCTGGTCCAGCGGCTTCTCGAAGTCATTGAATTCCGACGCTAGCACCTTGCAGCCCTGCTCCTCAAGATGGAACTTGAGCGCTGACCGGAGATCGTGAAAATCGTGGATCGTGGAAGAAATGAAAAAGGTTGGGCGATGCATGTATGTGTGAGGCTGTCGCTGGCTATGGCGGTCAACATTACTTGAGCAGCGCGTTGTTGTCATGACCGTCTACAGATGCTTAACGCGGGTTTGTAGTCTGGGACCTACACGCCTTGCATCGGGGCGGTGATCATCAACTCCCGACAAAAAAAAATGCCAGTCAGCGTTCAACTGACTGGCATGCTTCGCTGAACGAGGACGACTGGTGTCAACGCCGCACGCGGCGCAGTTCGTCGATGATCAGCAGTACCGCGCCGATGCAGATACCGCAGTCCGCCACGTTAAAGGCGGGCCAGTGGTAGGTGTTCAGGTGGAAATCGAGAAAGTCCACCACGTGGCCATAGATGACGCGGTCGATCACGTTGCCCAGCGCGCCACCCAGAATGAGCGCCAGTGCGAAGCAGAACATCTTCTGCCCGCTGTGCCGCTTGAGCAGCCACACGATGAACAATGCCGCTGCAATGCCAAGGCCCGTGAAGAACCAGCGCTGCCAGCCGCCCGCTGCCGCGAGGAACGAGAACGCCGCGCCCCGGTTATAGGCCAGCACGAGATTGAAGAACCCGGTGATGGGGCGCGATTCGCCGTAGGTAAAGGTCTTGAGGATGGCGACCTTGGTCAACTGGTCCAGCAGGATCCAGATGACCGCCAGGCCCAGCCACGGGCCTACGCCATGGCCGCTACCGCTACTGCTCTTCTTCAATCCGACCGACTTGCTCTTACCGCTGTTACGAGTCGCCATTACGCAGCGCTCCGTTGTTCACCGGCGCCGAACAGGTTGTCGGTGCAGCGCTTGCAGAGGGTCGGGTGGGCTGCGTCGTGGCCGACGTCGGCGCGGTAATGCCAGCAGCGCTCGCACTTGGCGTGGGAAGACGGCACCACGCTGATGAGCAGGTCGCCGCCTTCCGGTGCGCGCTCCAGCTTGGCTGCCGACGTGATCAGCACGAAGCGCAGATCGTCGCCGATGCTGGCCAGTGCGTCGTACACGGTGTCACCCGCCGCGACGGTCACTTCCGCCTGCAGCGATGAGCCGATCTTGCCGTCGACGCGCAGCGTTTCCAGTTGCTTGGTCACTTCGCCACGCACGTTGCGGATGGCGGCCCACTTCTCCAGCAGCGCGCTGGCGCCTTGCGGCACCGGTGCGTCGTAGTAGGTGCTGGTGAAGATGGTGTCGGTGTGCTCCGTGCCGTGGGCGAAGACCTGCCACGCTTCTTCGGCCGTGAATGACAGGAACGGCGCCATCCAGTGCAGCATCGACTGGGTGATGTGGTACAGCGCGTTCTGTGCCGAGCGGCGCGCCACGGAATCCGGCGCCGTGGTGTACAGGCGGTCCTTCAGCACGTCGAGGTAGAAGCCGCCCAGGTCTTCCGAGCAGAACGTCTGCAGCTTGGCGACCACCGGATGGAACTCGTACACGTCGTAGTGCGACAGCACTTCCTTCTGCAGCGCGTCCGTCATCGCCACCGCGTAGCGGTCGATTTCGAGCCATTGCTCGGTCGGCAGCGCGTGCTTGGCGTGGTCGTAGTCGGTCAGGTTGGCGAGCAGGAAGCGCAGCGTGTTGCGGATGCGGCGGTAGCCTTCCACCACGCGCTTGAGGATCTCGTCCGAGATGGCGAGCTCGCCCGAATAGTCGGTCGAGGCCACCCACAGGCGGATGATCTCGGCGCCCATCTTGTTGGCGATTTCCTGCGGCGCGATCGTGTTGCCGATCGACTTGGACATCTTGCGGCCTTCGCCGTCGACCGTGAAACCGTGCGTGAGCAGGCCCTTGTACGGCGGCTTGCCGTACAGCATCGAAGCCGTCAGCAGCGACGAATGGAACCAGCCGCGATGCTGGTCCGAGCCTTCCAGGTACAGATCGGCCAGGCGACCGTCCGGCAGGTCGGCCGAGGCGTCGTACAGATCCGCCGCGTGCGAGCCGCGGATAACGTGCCAGTGGGTCGTGCCCGAGTCGAACCACACGTCGAGCGTGTCGCGATTCTTCTCGTACATGTCAGCCTCGTCGCCGAGCAGTTCGCGCGGGTCGAGTGTCTGCCAGGCTTCGATGCCGCTCTTCTCGATGCGCTGGGCGACTTGCTCCAGCAACTCGGGCGTGCGCGGGTGCAGCGCGCCGGTTTCCTTGTGCACGAAGAAGGCCATCGGCACGCCCCATTGGCGTTGGCGCGAGAGCGTCCAGTCCGGGCGGTTGGCGATCATGTTGTGCAGGCGCTGCTTGCCCCACGACGGGTAGAACGCGGTGGCGTCGATGCCGGCGAGTGCCGTTTCGCGCAGCGTGGCGTTACCGTCGTTGGGTTGCACGTCCATCCCGGCAAACCACTGCGACGTGGCGCGGTAGATGATCGGCGTCTTGTGGCGCCAGCAGTGCATGTAGCTGTGCGGGTGCTTGTGCGCGTCGAACAGGTTGCCCGAGTCACGCAGCACTTCGACGATCTTCGGGTTGGCGTCCCAGATCATCTGACCGCCAAACAGCGGCAGCGTCGATGCATACACACCGTTGCCCATCACCGGATTGATGATGTCGGCGTCGACCATGCCGTGCGCCTTGCACGACTGGAAGTCTTCCACGCCATACGCAGGCGCGGAGTGGACGATGCCCGTGCCAGTGTCGATCGTCACGTAGTCCCCCAGATACACGGGCGAGGTGCGGTCGTAGCCGGCGTCCATCTTGGCCAGCGGATGGTGGAAGCGCACGCCATTGAGCGCCGCGCCTTCGCACGTGGCCAGCACGGTGCCCTCCAGCTTCCAGCTCTGCAGGCAGGCCTCGACGCGCTCCTTGGCAACGATCACCAGACCGCGCGTCGTATCGACCAGCGCGTATTCGATTTCCGGGTGCAGGTTCAGCGCCTGGTTGGAGGGGATCGTCCACGGCGTGGTGGTCCAGATCACGATCCAGCCTTGCTTGGCCTTGAGCACGTCGGCGCCCACGTGGAAGGCGCTCGACAGTGCATCGATATCGGCAAACGGGAAGCCGACGTCGATCGACAGGTCGGTACGGTCCGCGTATTCGACTTCGGCTTCAGCCAGTGCCGAGCCGCAATCGAAGCACCAGTTGACCGGCTTCAGGCCGCGGAAGACGTAGCCCTTTTCCAGGATCTTGCCCAGCGCACGCACCTCATCCGCTTCGTTGCGGAAGTTCATCGTCAGGTACGGATCAGCCCAGTCACCCAGCACGCCCAGGCGCTCGAAATCGACCTTCTGGCGGGCGATCTGGCCGGTGGCGTAGGCACGCGCCTTCTCTTGCACTTCCTTGACGGGCAGGCCCTTGCCGAACTGCTTTTCGATCTGGATCTCGATCGGCATGCCGTGACAGTCCCAGCCCGGCACATAGACGGCGTCCAGGCCGGTCAGCCCGCGCGCCTTGATCACCATGTCCTTGAGGATCTTGTTGACCGCGTGGCCGATGTGCAGGTCACCGTTCGCATACGGCGGGCCGTCGTGCAGGATGAACTTCTTCGCGCCCTTGCGCGCGGCGCGGATCTTCTTGTAGAGCTGCTTGTCCTGCCACTGCTTGACCCACTGCGGCTCGCGCTTGGGCAGGTCGCCGCGCATGGGGAAGGGGGTGTCCAGCAGGTTGACCGGGTACTTGCTCTTCTCCGGCGTGGGCTTCTTGGAATCGGACATGGTGTGATGTGGGGCAGATTCGGGCAAATCGGATCGGTGCAGCGCGTCCATCAGAGCAGGGCGCGTGCGCGGCGTAGCTTTCGGGCGGCGAGTGTGTCAGCCGCCTACTGAATTCGGTCGGTGGCGGAGGTGGCGAAGTCTCGCCGCAAGGCTGGCGATTCGCCGGCTGCGGGAATCGGCAGACCGAAGAAGTGGCGCGCGTCGATGCAGTCCTGCGCGATGGCGTCTTTCAGTGCATCGAGCGAATCGAAGCGGGCCTCGTCGCGCAGCTTCTTCATGAATTCGACACGCACCAGCTTGCCGTAGACGCTGGCGTTGTAATCGAAAATATGCACTTCCAGCAGCACGCGGCCGGAATCGTCCACGGTCGGGCGCACGCCGATGCTGGCGACGGCCGGCAACAGCTTGTCAGTCAGCCCATGCACCTGCACGACAAAGATGCCCGATACCGCTGGCTTTTTATGGGAGATGCGCAGGTTCAGCGTCGGGAAGCCCAGCGAGCGGCCGAGCTTTTGCCCGTGCACCACGTGTCCGCTGATGGCGTAACCGTGGCCGAGCAGGCGGCGCGCGTGTTCCAGGTCACCGGCGGCCAGCGCCTCGCGCACGGCCGAGCTGGAGATGCGGATGCCGGACTCCGACACCGAGCCCATCTGCTCGACCTCGAAGCCGAACTGGGCACCGGCAGCCTGCAGATAGGTAAAGTCGCCCGCGCGCTTGGCGCCGAAGCGGAAATCGTCGCCCACCAGCAGCCAGCGCGTGTGCAGGCCGTCGACCAGCACGTTGCGCACGAACTCGTCCGGCGTCTGGCCGGCAAAGTGGGCATTGAAGTGCTCCACGACCACGCGGTCCACACCCTGGCGGCGCAGGCTTTCCAGCTTGTCGCGCAGTAGCGCGATGCGGGTCGGCGCACGGTCCGGCATGAAGAATTCGCGCGGATGCGGCTCGAAGGTCATGACCGTGAGCGGCAACCCGCGTGCGTCGGCCGCCGCGCGCGCGCGGGCCAGCAGCGACTGGTGGCCACGGTGCACGCCGTCGAAGTTGCCGATGGTCAGCGCGCAGGGCGCGCGACTTTCAGCGTTGGGCAGGCCGCGAAAGACTTTCACGAGAGGCGTCGGAGGTCGAGGAAAAAAAGAAACTGTTTTCGTGCTGGATTGGCGTGGCAATCCGCAAAAATCCAGCAAAACGCACATTATATAAGGGATTGCCCCAGCGTCGGCGGGTGCGGGGGCGAACGGGCAGGGGTGTTGCACAATCGTCCGAATGGTGTGTCCGCCCGCCGTAACCTTGCGGCACAATCCCATATCCGGTTTCTTCCCCGCCTACCTTTGAACGCCCCGTTGCGCATCTTCTTCACCAAGTTCGGGCTCGCCAGCCGCGCGCCGCTTGAACTGGACGCCCGAGCCAAGCTGCTTGCTGCCGTGCATCGCGGCGCCCCCATGGGGATCGCGGCTTCCGTCGTGCTGCCCGCCTTGACGATGGCGGCCTTCTGGGGGGATGTCTCGATCCGCCCGGCACTGCTCGGCTGGTGCCTGATCATGCTGTGCCTGACCGCCTCGGGCCTGCGCTTCTATTTCGGTTATCGCTACGACCTGACCCGCATGACGCTGGCCGCGCATACCCGCAAGTGGTGGACGGGCATGCATGTCATGTCGGCCGTGGGCGGGGTGGCGTGGGGCTGTTCGGCGGGGTTGTATCTGATGTCGCCGTCGCTGGAGTTCGGCAGCCTGCTGATGATCGTCATCATCGGGGTGGCGGCAGCGGCGGTGCTTTCGCAGGCGCCGGTGCCGTCCAGCCTGCTGATCCTGGGGACCGGCATCCTGGCGCCGCACTTCTTGCTGGCCGAGCAGGCGTTTCCTGGGCACGGGCTGTACCTGCGCGGCGTGCTGCTGTTCTTCGCGGCGCTGCTGACGCGGCATGCTGTGAACATCCACAACACGCTGGTGCGCGAAATCCAGCTTGAGAACGAAAGCCGTCAGCTCGCAAGGCGCTATCAGGACGAGAAGCAGCGCGCGCTGTCGGCGTCGGAGGAGAAGTCGCGCTTCCTGGCCGCGGCCAGCCACGACCTGCGCCAGCCGGTGCATGCGATCGTGCTGCTGGTGGAGGCGCTGCGGGCGCGCAACCAGTCAGAGTCGCTGGCGCCGCTGGTGGAGCAACTGGCTTCGGGTGCGGCCACCATCGACCTGCTGTTCCGCTCGCTGCTGGATCTGTCGAAGCTGGAAAGCCGCAAGACCTCACCGACGCTGGAGCCGGTGGATCTGGGCGAGGTCATCACCGAGGTGGTCCAGCAGTTCATGCCCGATGCGCGTGCGAAGGGGCTGACGCTCACGCAGCGCATTCCGCCGCTGCCGGTGTTCGGTATGGCGGAGCCGGTGCTGCTGCGCCGGGCGTTGTTCAACCTGCTGCAGAACGCCCTGCGCTATACCGAGCGCGGCGGCGTGATGGTGGCGCTGCGTGTGCGCCAGAAGTATCTGCGCATCGAGGTGTGGGATACCGGTATCGGTGTCGCGCCGGAGCACCAGAAAGACATTTTCTCGACGTACTACCAGGTCGAGAACCCCGAGCGCGACCCGAGCCAGGGCCTCGGCCTGGGCCTGTCGATCTACAAGGAGTGTGTGCGTTTGCTGCGCGGCACGTTTGGCGTGCGTTCGGTGCCGGGGCGGGGGTCGATGTTCTGGATGGCGTTGCGCCCGGTGCCCGCCGAGATCAAGGCGCCGCTGGCTGCCCAGCCGCGCGCCGAGCAGAAGCGTGCGGTGCTGGATCAGCCGCGCTTCTCGGGTGTGGTGCTGGTGGTGGACGACGATCCGCAGATCCGCAAGGCCTGGCACGCGCTGCTCGAAGCCTGGGGTGTGGAGGTGCACAGCGCCGCCGACGGCACTGCCGCCGATCAACTGCTCGCGAAGGGCCTGCGCCCGCAGATCATCTTCTGCGACCTGCGCCTGCCGGGTAAGGAAGACGGCCTGCAACTGCTCGAGCGCTGGCAGGTCAGCCACCCCGATGCACATGCCGTGCTGCTCACGGGCGACCGCAACTCCGCCGCCCTGGCGCGTGCCGAAGAAGCCGGCTACCTGCTGCTGGCCAAGCCGATGGACCCGAACATGCTGCGCGTGCTGCTCAAGCGCTGGCTGCGCGGGCGCGCGGCCGAACCGCAGATCGCTTACTGAGGTAGGAAGGAGGCGGCGCCGTCGAATGCGGCGCCGTGATCAGATCAGGCGATCAAGCCGCGCCGGTCAGGCGGAAGCGCTCCATGCGCGAGATGATCTGGATGCGCGTGCGCACGCCCAGCCGCTGCAGAATCGCCGAGACGTGCTCCTTGACGGTGTTCTCCGTCAGACCCAGTTGGCGCGCGATCGACTTGTTCGGCAAGCCCTCAAGCAGCAGCGCCAGCACCGAGCCCTGACGCGGCGTCAGGCCCAGTTCCGCCGGTGTGATGGGGATGCCATGCGAGGCGCTGCCCTTGCCGTTGACACCACCCATGTCGTCTTCCGACGGGAACGACGAGTCCCCGCCGAAGATGCCGGCCACCGCCTTGGAGAACGCATGCGCATCGGCGTGCTTGCCGATGAAGCCGATGGCACCCAGGGCTTGCGCCTTGGCGACGATCTCAGGCGTGTTCTCGGCCGACATGAAGGCAAAGCGTGCCTCGGGCAGCTTGCCGCGCAACTCGCGCATGGCATCGAAGCCGGTGCAGTCGGACAGCCATACGTCGAGCAGCACGACGTCCGGGCGGACGCCGTCATCGACGAGTGCCAGCGCCTGGCGGCGGCCGATCGCCGCGTGCACTTGGACTTCAGGCAAGGCTTGTGCAAGAAACGTGGTCGTGCCAGACAAGGCGAGAGGGTGGTCGTCGACCACCAGCAGGCTACGCAGCGAGCTCGTCATTCTTATTCCCCGGTGAGGGCAGTGCCCTCTTGTTGTTGTACGCGTGCCGACCCGGCGCGGGCGGTTGGCCGTCAAGCTTGATGCCGATCGGCCGTCACGGTTGTCGACCGCGCAATGTTGCGGCGCAGGATGATCGGAAGCGAGATATGCGACGGATCACCGCTGGCAGCACCCCGACCCCCGGGTGCGCGGACAATTATGGGGTCGAGATTATCAGACCGCAGCGCGGCGTGCCAACGCCTTCACGCCTGCCCCGCCCGTTTTTATCGGCACGGGAGGGATTTTGCTGAAGCCCGTCGGCTAAATACCACGCTAGCGGCAAAAGTGGGCCTGGCACGGCCATGCAGGCGCCACCCCGGGCCGTCATAGCGGATTTTCTCGGGGGAGAGCGGCGCACTTGATAAAATGCCGCGATGAAAAACATCGTCATTCTCATTTCCGGACGTGGCTCGAATATGGAAGCCATCGTTCGCGCATGTCAGGCCGAGGGTTGGCCCGGGCGCATTGCCGCCGTCGTCTCCAACCGTCCCGACGCCGCCGGCCTCAAATTTGCCGCCTCGCACGGCATTGCCACCGCGGTGGTCGACCACAAGGGCTTTCCCGACCGCGACAGTTTTGATACCGCCCTGGCGCAGGTCGTCGACGGGTTTTCGCCCGATCTGGTGGTGCTGGCGGGCTTCATGCGCATCCTGACGCCGGGCTTCGTCAATCATTACAGCGGGTGCATGCTGAACATTCATCCGTCGCTGCTGCCGTGCTTCCCCGGTCTGCATACGCACGAACAGGCGCTGGCCATGGGCGTGAAGGTGCACGGCGCGACGGTCCATTTTGTGACCGCCGAGTTGGATCACGGACCGATCGTGCTGCAGGCCGCCATCGAAGTGCGGCAGGGTGATACGCCGGAGTCGCTCGCCGGGCGGCTGCTGACGCAGGAGCATGTGATCTATCCGCGTGCCGTGCGCTGGTTTGTGGAAGGGCGCTTGCGCGTCGAACAAGGCGTGGTCCGGGTTTCGCCGGACGCGTCGCAACTTGTCATTGGCGTTGACGCCCAGGAGGCAGCATGAGTCAGGATCGTCAGCGTTCGCGCAACGGCGGTGGTAACAGCGGTGGCGGCAACAAGCGCCAGAGTTCAGGTCACGGCGCGGGTGGTGGTGGGTGGTATCGCGCGCCGCAGGGCAAGCCCCAGCAACGCAGCGCCCCGCGCCCCCGCACGGGCGTGCACGGCAGCCATTTCGAACACCTGGACAAGGTGCTCGCCCGCCTGTTGCACTTTGCTGCACCGGCCGACATGGTCGTCAGCCAGTACTTCCGTGAACACCACGAACTGGGCCACCGCGAGCGCGGCATCATCGCCGAGGCGGCATTTGCGGTGCTGCGTCGCAAGGTCGAATTCGGCCAGTTTGCTGAGAGTGGCTCCGGCCCGGCACGCCGTCGTCTGGTGGTGCTCGGTCTGCTGCAGACCGCCGGCCGCGAGGCCATCGCCCCGTTCCTGACGCCGGTCGAAGCCGAGTGGTTGGACCGCTGGGAACTCCGAGATCGTGCTGCTTTGGCGCCGCGCGTGCGCGCCAACCTGCCGGACTGGCTGTTCGACGCGCTGGTCGCGCAGCACGGCGCCGAATTTACCGAGACGCTGGCCCAAGCCTGGCTGACGCCGGCACCGCTGGACCTGCGCGTCAACACGCTCAAGGGCGAGCGCGATGCGGTGCTTGCCACGCTGGCCGAAGCCGGTATCGAAGGCGCAGTGGCGCCGCTGTCGCCGGTGGGTATTCGCCTGGCGGGCAAGCCGGCGCTGAACAAGCTCGAGATCTTCACCAACGGCACGGTCGAGGTGCAGGACGAGGGCAGCCAGCTGCTGTGCCAATTGCTTGCCCCCAAGCGCGGCGAGATGGTGGTGGACTTCTGTGCGGGCGCAGGCGGCAAGACGCTGGCGATCGGCGCGGCGATGCGCTCGACGGGGCGCTTGTACGCCTTTGACGTGTCGGAAAAACGCTTGAGCAATCTGGGCCCGCGCTTGGCTCGCAGCGGCCTGTCGAACGTGCATCCGAGCCGCATCGACAGCGAACACGACGCCAAGATCAAGCGCTTGGCTGGCAAGATCGATCGCGTGCTGGTCGATGCACCGTGCAGCGGGTTGGGTACGCTGCGTCGCAATCCGGACCTGAAGTGGCGCCAATCCGCGCAGGCGGTGGAAGAGATGTCGACCAAGCAGCAGTCGATCCTCGCTTCGGCGGCACGGCTGTTGAAGCCGGGGGGCCGCCTCGTCTACGCGACCTGCAGTGTGTTGGCGCGTGAGAACCAGCAGGTGGTCGAGCAGTTCCTGGCCGCCCATGAAGACTTCGTGCTCGTGCCCGTCGGCGAGGTGCTGGCCGCGCAGAAGATCGCGCTGGAGATGGGCCCGTACCTGGAGCTGTATCCGCAAGTGCACCAGACCGATGGCTTCTTTGCTGCCGTGCTGGAGCGTCGCGCATGAGGATGCGCCGGTTGGGTTTGCTGTTGGCCGCTGCGTTGGCCTTCAGCGCCGGCGGCATCGCCCAGGCGCGCAACACGCCGCCGGTGCAGCCGGCGAAGGGCACGGTGCAGGCCGCGTTCACGCCGGACGACGACATCGAAGGGCTGCTGGCAGATGCCATCGACCAGGCCCGCGAGCAGGTACTGGTGCAGGCCTACCTGCTCTCGAACAAGGCGATCACGCGGGCGTTGCTGGCCGCGCATCAGCGTGGTGTGGACGTTCGCGTGCTGGCCGACCGAGAGCAGATGACGCGCTCGGGTGGCAGCCGTGTGCCCGAGATCGCCAACGCCGGCATTCCTGTGTGGCTGGAGGTGCGCTACAAGAACGCGCACAACAAGGTCATCGTGGTTGACCCGCGCGGGTCGCATCCGGTGCTGGTGACCGGCAGCTTCAACTTCACACAGACCGCGCAGCGCGGCAACGCCGAGAACGTGTTGATCGTGCGCGGCGATGCGGACCTCGCGCAGCGTTACGCCGCCAACTGGCAGAAGCATGTGGGTGATGCGTTGCCGTATCGTGCCCAATGAGCGTGCGCAATAGCAGCCATCCTCAATGAACGGACTCCCACTGAACCACATCGCACTGGGCCACATGATTGGCGACATCGTCTCCGATCTGGGTGGCCCGCGCTTCATCTGGCAACTCGTGGTGCTGGTGCTGCTGCTGGGCGCCGCCTGGTTGATTGCGCGGCCGATCGCGCGGCGCCTGCATGCCGGCCACGTGAATGACACGTTCGCGCTGCGCTTTGCGTGGTCGAGCCTGGAGCGGGCGATGTTCCCGCTGATCGGCTGGCTGCTGGTGCTCGGGGCACGCTATGCCTTGGTCAGCATCATGCCGATCAGCGTGTTCCGGCTGGCCGCCGTGCCGCTGTTCGGCCTGACGATGCTCTACCTCGCGTTCTACGTGCTGCGCCGCGTGCTGTCGGCCAACGGTGAGCTGCACGGCATGCTGGTGCTCGTCCAGCGCGTGCTGACCACGCTGATGTGGATCGGCACGGTGCTCTACGTGTTGGGTGTGCTGGGCGACGTGGTCGACTATCTGGATGGCATCCGGTTCGCGATCGGCGGCAAGCAGAAGGTGAGCCTCGCAGCCATGCTGATGGGTGCGGTGTGGATCCTGCTCACCGTGCTGGTCGCGATGTGGTTCGGTTCGTGGCTGGATAACCGCATCACGCAGGCTAAGGCGCTCGACGCCAACCTGAAGGTGGTGTTGTCGCGCGTGGCCAAGGCGGTGCTGCTGCTGGTGTCGCTGCTGCTGAACCTGTCGCTGGTGGGGATCGACCTGACGGTGCTGTCGGTGTTTGGCGGTGCGTTGGGTGTGGGCCTGGGTTTCGGCTTGCAGAAGATTGCCAGCAACTATGTGTCGGGCTTCATCATCTTGCTGGAGCGCTCGCTCAAGCTGGGCGACCAGATCACGGTCAGCACCTATACCGGCATCGTCACGCAGATCCGCACGCGCTACACCGTGGTGCGCAACGGCGATGGCGACACGCTGGTGCCAAACGAATTGATGGTCGCGCAGGCCGTGCAGAACCATAACGAGCGCGGCATGGTGCGTGTGGCGGTGCGCGTGCAGGCGTCGTATGCGGCGGACCCGGAAGTCGTACTCGCGCTGCTTGTGCAATGCGCCGAGGGCGTTCCGCGCGTGCTGGCCGATCCGGCGCCGGCCGCGTTCATGGCACTGTTTGCCGACAGCGGTATCGAGTACGAATTGGGCGTGTGGATCAGTGACCCGCACAACGGCAAGCTGGGTGTGCAGTCCGGCCTGAACCGTGCCATCTATCGCCGCTTCAAGGAGGCGGGGATCGAGATTCCGTACCCACAGCGTGAAGTGCGCGTACTTGGGCCGCTGGCACTGCAGCAGGGTGCCCCAGGTGATGCAGGCGCCCCATCTGCCAATCCATCAGTGCCGACCTGATGGTCTAGCACACTGTCGTCAGGAACGATGCCCCTTTGTTTTGGGTCAAACTGACGGTTTTCCCTCATGGAATAGAGGGGCTATTCAGTTAAAATGTTGGATGCTCCCACAAAGGATCAGACGGCTCGTCGCAAAGGCTTAGCTCTAGCGACAAAGCGCCGCAAAAGCCTTGTATTGCGCAGGGGCGGAGGTCATATCATTGGCGACAGAACGCTCGCAGATGTGACGCGCAAGCCGGGTGCCAACACCCGATTCCCCGCCAAGACGACCCCACTGTCGCAACGCCGCGACAGCGGATGGCCTTAAGAGGCAGCAACGTCGCTTTCGACCTAGTCTGCCTTGATCACCCCGAGTTGACCACGGAGAACACTTTGATCGACTCCTTTCTGAATTTCCTTGCCAACGGCACCCTGGATTGGGCTTGGTGGCAAATCCTGATTTTCACGCTGGTGGTGACCCACATCACCATCGCCGCTGTCACGATTTTCCTGCACCGCTGCATGGCGCACCGTGCGCTGGATCTGCATCCGATTCCCGCGCATTTCTTCCGCTTCTGGCTGTGGCTGACCACCGGCATGGTCACCCGTGAGTGGACCGCCATCCACCGCAAGCACCACGCCAAGTGCGAAACCGAAGACGATCCGCACAGCCCGCAGACGCGCGGCATCCGCAAGGTGCTACTGGAAGGCGCCGAGCTGTATCGCGCCGAGGCCAAGAACCAGGAAACCATCCAGAAGTTCAGCCACGGCACGCCGGACGACTGGATCGAGCACAACCTGTATTCCAAGTTCACGTGGCAGGGCGTTGGCCTGATGCTGATCCTGGATGTGCTGATGTTCGGCGCGATCGGTCTGACGGTGTGGGCGGTGCAGATGCTGTGGATTCCGATCAACGCCGCCGGCATCATCAACGGCCTGGGCCACTACTGGGGCTATCGCAACTTCGACTGCGAAGACGCTTCGACCAACGTGTCGCCGTGGGGCCTGATCATCGGCGGCGAAGAGCTGCACAACAACCACCACACGTACGCCACGTCAGCCAAGTTCTCGGTCAAGTGGTACGAGTTCGACATCGGTTGGGGCTACATCCGCGCGCTGGAGATCGTTGGCTTGGCCAAGGTCAAGAAAGTGGCGCCCAAGGCACGCTTTGTGGATGCGAAGCCGGTTGACCAGAACACGCTGGAAGCCATCATCGCCAACCGCTACGACGTCATGGCCCGCTATGCCAAGACCGTCAAGGCGGCTTACCGTCAGGAACTGGCCAAGCTGAAGGACTCGCGCGACGTCGAATACCGTGCGCTGAAGCCGGCCCGTAAGTGGTTCCACCGCGACGAAACCAAGCTGGGCGCGCCGCAGCGCGAGCAGCTCTCGCAAATCGTGTCGGACCACTCGTCGCTGCACACCTTTGTTGAGATGCGCCGCGAACTGGGCGCCCTCTGGGGTCGTTCGAACGCCACGCGTGAGCAACTGCTGCACCAATTGCAGGACTGGTGCAAGCGCGCCGAGGAAAGCGGTATCCACGCACTGCAGGAATTTGCCCTGCGTTTGCGCCGCTACGCCTGAGTTTCCTGTTTCATAGGTGAAGCCCCGCTCCGCAGCGGGGCTTTTCTTTTGGGTAAACTGGCAGATCACACATTTAACTGGCCGCACGAATCGCCCACGAGAGCGCATCGCGGTACGAGTCCTCCTCACACGCCGTCCGTTTCATTGCCACGCCAGCTTCTCGGCGTCCTGCCCGGACGGGGAGACCATCATGGAAGCACACATCAAGACGGTTGAATTCGATCGCCCGGACATGCTCACCGAGGCGCAGTCCGGCGCCAGCTGCGTAGCGCACGCCTGGGCCAAGGTGCCGCCCGTGTTGTCGCGCGAGGAGCGCGATGAACTGAAGGCCCGCATCAAGCGGCTGCTCAAGGAGCGCGAGGCTGTATTGGTCGCGCATTACTACGTGGATGCCGATCTGCAGGACCTAGCCGAGGAAACCGGCGGCTGTGTGTCGGATTCGCTGGAGATGGCGCGCTTTGGCCGCGACCATTCGGCCAAGACGCTGGTGGTGGCGGGTGTGCGCTTCATGGGCGAGACCGCCAAGATCCTCAGCCCGGAAAAGACTGTGCTGATGCCGGACCTGGATGCGACCTGCTCGCTGGATCTCGGCTGCCCGCCGGATGAGTTTGCGGCTTTCTGTGACGCGCATCCGGATCGCACCGTGGTCGTTTATGCCAACACCAGTGCTGCTGTGAAGGCGCGTGCGGACTGGATGGTGACGTCCTCCATCGGTCTGAAGATCGTGAAGCACCTGCACGAGCAGGGCAAGAAGATCCTCTGGGCGCCGGACCGCCATCTCGGCAACTACATCCAGCAGCAGACCGGCGCCGACATGCTGATGTGGCAGGGCTCGTGCCTAGTGCATGACGAATTCAAGAGCGTGGAGCTGGACCTGCTGCGCGCTGAGCACCCGAACGCGAAGATCCTCGTGCATCCGGAGTCGCCGGCATCTGTGGTGGCACAGGCGGACGTGGTTGGCTCGACCTCGCAGCTGATTGCAGCGGCACAGTCGCTGCCGGCGCAGGAATTCATCGTCGCGACCGACAACGGCATCCTGCACAAGATGCGCATGGCCGCACCGGGCAAGCACTTCATCGAAGCGCCGACCGCTGGCAACAGTGCGACCTGCAAGAGCTGCGCGCACTGCCCGTGGATGGCGATGAATGCGCTCACGAATCTGGCCGAGGTACTGGAAACCGGCGCCAACGAAATTCACGTCGATCCGGCCATCGGCAAACAAGCCGTGGTCTGCATTGACCGCATGCTGGACTTCTCCGCACGCGAGAAAGCCGGGGTCCGGCCGCAGGGTGATCTGGCGGCCAATGCACAGCTCTTTCAAGGAATTGGTCCAGCATGACGGTGACTCAGATGAACGTGAACGCCGCACAGGCGATTTTCGATAGCTTTGGCCCGGCGCTGCGTGAAGCGCTGGCTGCCAATGTGACTGCCGCGATTGCCGAGGACGTTGGCACAGGTGATCGCACTGGCTTGCTGGTTCCTGCTGATCGCCATGCGCGCGCACGCGTGATCGTGCGTGAAGACGCCGTGCTGTGTGGCACGCCCTGGTTCGACGCCTGCATGCGCGCGGTGGATCCGGCGCTGCGCGTGACATGGCGCCAGCAGGAGGGCGATCGCATGGCGCCCGATTCGGTGGTGTGCGAGATCGAAGGCCCGGCGCGTTCGCTGCTGACCGCCGAGCGCCCGTCGCTGAATTTCCTGCAACTGCTCTCCGGCGTGGCGACCGCAACGGCGCGCTATGCCGATGTCATCGCAGGCACCCGTGCTCGTGTGCTCGATACGCGCAAGACGATGCCCGGTCTGCGGTTGGCGCAGAAGTACGCTGTGCGCATCGGTGGTGGCGAGAACCAGCGCCTAGCGCTGTACGACGGCATCCTCATCAAGGAAAACCACATCGCTGCAGCGGGCGGCGTGACGGCGGCCCTGCGCGCGGCGCAGGCGCTGAATGCCGGCGTGTCGATCCAGGTGGAAGTGGAAACGCTCGCGCAGCTCGATGAAGCGCTGGCGGCCGGCGCCACCTCCGTGCTGCTCGACAACTTCGAACCGCCTGCCATGCGCGAGGCTGTGCGCGTGACCGCGGGCAGGGCACTGCTGGAGGTATCCGGTGGCGTGAACATCGACACGATTCGCACGTTTGCCGAGACGGGCGTGGACCGCATCTCCGTCGGTGCGCTCACGAAGGACGTGCAAGCGACCGACTACTCTCTGCGCATTGTCGAATAAGCGGTTGAATCAGCCCGCTTAGTTCTTGCGGGCGATCTGCCGGTGGGTCGGCTGCATGACCGTCGGCAGTGCCTTGGGCAGCGTCTCAGGGTAGTCGCGCGAGAAATGCAGACCGCGGCTTTCATGCCGTGACAGCGCGCCATCGACGATGAGCGAGGCCACCTCGACGAGGTTGCGTAGCTCCAGCAGGTCGTGGCTCACGCGGAAATTCTTGTAGTACTCGGCAATCTCTTCGCGCAGCAGGGCAATGCGGTGCTGCGCGCGTTCGAGCCGCTTGTTCGTGCGCACGATGCCGACGTAGTTCCACATCATGCGGCGCAGCTCATCCCAGTTGTGCGAGACGACGACATCTTCATCGGCATCCGTGACGCGGCTTTCATCCCACGCCGGCATCTGAATCGTCGTCGGCTTCGATTGCGGTTGGGCGAGGATGTCTTCCGCCGCACCGCGCCCAATCACCATGCATTCCAGCAGCGAATTGCTCGCCAGCCGGTTGGCGCCGTGCAGACCGGTGTAGGCCGTCTCGCCCACTGCGTACAGGCCGGCAATGTCGGTGCGGCCGAGATGATCCGTCACCACGCCGCCGCACGTGTAGTGCGCGGCCGGCACCACCGGAATCGGCTCGCGCGTGATGTCGATGCCCAGTTCCAGGCAGCGCGCCAGGATGGTCGGGAAATGCTCTTTCAGGAACGCCGGGCTCTGGTGGCTGATGTCCAGGTAGACGCAGTCCAGGCCGCGCTTCTTCATTTCGAAGTCGATGGCGCGGGCGACGATGTCGCGCGGCGCCAATTCGGCTCGTTCATCGTGCGCGGGCATGAAGCGCGTGCCATCCGGCAGGATCAGCTTGCCGCCTTCACCGCGCACGGCTTCGGTAATCAGGAAGGACTTGGCGAACGGGTGATATAGGCAGGTCGGGTGGAACTGGATGAACTCCATGTTCGCCACGCGGCAGCCTGCGCGCCATGCCATGGCAATGCCGTCGCCGCTGGCTGTGTCTGGGTTCGTCGTATAGAGATAGACCTTGCCCGCACCGCCTGTGGCCATCACGGTTTGACTGGCAGTGAGCGTTTTGACGCGGCCGCTCTTGCAGTCGAGCACATACAGGCCGTGGCAGCGCATGCCCGGTTGGCCCAGCTTCGCATCGGTAATCAGGTCGATCGCGAAATGGTCTTCCAACAGCGTGATGTTCGGGTGATTGCGCACCTTTTCCACCAGCGTTGTTACCACGGCATGGCCGGTGGCATCTGCTGCGTGGATGATGCGTCGACGGCGGTGGCCGCCTTCGCGCGTGAGATGGAAGCCGAGTTCAGCCTGTTCATCGCGCGTGAACGGCACACCGTGTCCGATCAGCCATTCGATGGCTGAACGCCCGTTCTCGACGATGTAGCGCGTGGCCGCTTCGTCGCAGAGGCCAGCGCCGGCGATGAGCGTGTCGTCGACGTGTTCGTCATGGCTGTCGCTCGAATCGAGCACAGCGGCAATGCCACCCTGTGCCCAATCGCTGGCGCCTTCCGGCAGGCTGCGTTTGCTGATGACGACCACACGGCGGTGATCGGCGAGGTGCAGGGCGACGGTCAGGCCCGCCAGGCCGCTGCCGACGACGGCAACATCGAAATTCATGGAAGACGCGAGACGCTGGGCAAACGCGGCTGGCGGTAACACAGTCGCGTGTCAATCGGAAAGGGGAGCAGTGTACACCCCAGCGTACGCTAAACGACAGGCAACAAAAAACCCGCCTTGAAGCGGGTTTTTGCTGTCGGTCGTGCCGACGGAAGCAAGATATGCAATCGCGAGGATTACTTGATCTTGGTTTCCTTGTAAGCGACGTGCTTGCGGGCGACGGGATCGAACTTCATGATCTCCATCTTTTCCGGCTTGGTGCGCTTGTTCTTGGTGGTCGTGTAGAAATGACCCGTACCTGCGGTCGATTCCAGCTTGATCTTGTCGCGTCCGCCTTTGCTGGCCATGATTTAACTCCTAATTAGACTTCGCCGCGTGCGCGCAGATCCACGAGCACTTCGTCGATGCCTTTTTTATCGATCAGGCGCAGACCGGCGTTCGAGACGCGCAGGCTCACCCAGCGGTTTTCGGATTCGACCCAGAAGCGGCGGTTCTGCAGGTTCGGCAGAAAACGGCGCTTGGTCTTGTTGTTTGCGTGGGAAACGTTATTGCCGACCATCGGCGCTTTCCCGGTCACTTGACAGACGCGTGCCATGGAGCACTCCTAACAAAATTCGTTGGCTACAGTTTGCGACCGGGCGCTGGGACCAAAACCAAGCGCAGCGCCACTGTAGAGGTGGGACTTCAGCGAAACGCGGATTATACACACAAAACCGCTGGCAAATCAACGAGATCAGTGGATTGCCGTTGAGCAACGCGCGATGCGGCGTCTGCGCTACATCTTGCCGTGCTCCAGAAAACCGTAGACCGTGGTCCGGCCGACGATCATGTGATCCAGAACGATCACGTCAAGCAACGCCAGCGCGCGGCACAACTCGCGGGTCAGGACGATATCGGATTCGCTGGGCTCGGCGTGGCCAGTCGGGTGATTGTGGGCGAGGATGACGGCCGCCGCATTGTGATGTAGAGCGCGCTTGGCAATCTCGCGCGGGTAGACGCGGGCTTCGGTCAGCGTGCCACGGAACAACTCTTCCCAGGCAATCAGCCGGTGCCGCACATCCAGAAACAGGCAGGCGAAGACTTCGTGCGGGCGGTGGCCCAGCGACAGGCGCAAGAAATCCTTCACGCTCTGCGGAGATTCGAAGGTCTGGCCGTGGGTGATGTCTTCCTTGAGCGCACGCCTGGCGACTTCCAGCAGCGCATGTAGTTGCGCGTACTTGGCAGGTCCCATTCCGTTGATCGACGAAAACTCTTGCCGCGAGGCGTGGCAGAGCCGCCCGAGCGAGCCGAAATGCGCGAGCAACTCACGCGCCAGGTCGACCGCACTTTTGCCTGGCATGCCAACGCGCAGGAAGATGGCCAGCAATTCTGCATCCGACAGGATGCTCGGGCCATGGGCGAGCAGTTTTTCACGCGGCCGCTCGTGGACGGGCCAGTCGACAATTGCCATATAGATAATAGTAAGGGGGGCGTTGACGCCCGTGTGCAGCCGTGTGGAGCAGGCGCCGCGCCAGCGACCGGAGGGAGGGCTGACGTACAATAACGGGTTACTTTTTGGTCAAGCAGGTTGAGCGTGCAAGATTTGACGAATCAGGCGTCGGCAAGCGGCGCAGACAAGGTAGTTGGGGCGGATTCCTATTTGACGCTGCACTACCGCGTTGCCCTGGAAAACGACACGGACGTCGTCACCACCTTTGGTGACAAGCCCGCGACGCTGCTGCTTGGCCAGGGCCAACTGGCGCCGACGCTGGAGCAGGCGCTGTTCGGCATGCGCGAGGGCGAGCGCACGACGTTCCGCCTAGCGCCCGAGCATGCATTCGGCCCGCGCAATCCCGAGCTGCTGCAGCGCGTGTCGCTGGCCACGCTGCGCGAGAACTCCTCGTTTGAAGAGGACTACCAGCCGGGCGATCTCGTCGAGTTCAATGCACCGAGCGGCGGCAAGTACGCCGGCGTGCTGAAAGAGATTGGCGAGACCTCCGCGCTGTTCGATTTCAACCACCCGCTGGCTGGGCAGACCATCCTGTTCGAAGTCCAGCTGATCGGCATTCTGTAATGAGCACCACCATGAACACCCCGGTCGACCCAGTTACCCAGATCGATGCTGAGGTTCTGCTCGCGCAGCCGCGTGGCTTCTGTGCCGGCGTGGACCGTGCCATCGAGATCGTCGAGCGCGCGCTGCAACTGTTTGGTGCGCCGATCTACGTGCGCCACGAGATCGTGCACAACGCCTATGTGGTGGGCGATCTGCGTAACAAGGGTGCGGTGTTCGTGCAGGAGCTGGACGATGTGCCGGTGGGCGGCACGGTCATCTTCAGCGCGCATGGCGTGTCCCGCGCGGTGCGCGAGGCGGCAGAGGCGCGCGGCTTGCGCGTGTTCGATGCGACGTGCCCGCTGGTGACCAAGGTCCACGTCGAAGTCTCGAAGATGCGCTCGCAGGGCTTCGAGATCATCATGATCGGCCACAAGGGCCATCCCGAGGTGGAAGGCACCATGGGCCAGGCCGACGACGGCATGCTGCTCGTCGAGTCGGTGGACGACGTGGCGCATCTAGTGGTGAAGGACCCGACGCGCTTGGCGTATGTCACGCAGACCACGCTGTCGGTGGACGAGACGCAGGAGATCGTGGCCGCCATCAAGGCGCGCTTCCCTGCCGTGAACGAACCGAAGAAGCAGGACATCTGCTACGCCACGCAGAACCGCCAGGACGCCGTGAAGTTCATGGCGCCGCAGGTGGAGGTGGTGATCGTGGTGGGCAGCCCGAACAGCTCCAACTCGAATCGCCTGCGCGAACTGGCCGAAAAGCTGGGTGTGCCTGCCTATATGGTGGATACGCCCGAGCAGGTGAAACCTGAATGGCTGGCCGGCAAGCGCCGTGTGGGTCTTACGGCAGGCGCTTCGGCACCGGAAGAACTGGCACAGTCGATTGTCGATCGACTCAAGGCCCTGGGGGCGCGCACCGTGCGTCCGCTCGAGGGTATTCAAGAAAACATGTCCTTCCCTCTTCCGAGGGGGCTTCAAATCAATTGAAGTCGATTATGTAAATGCCCACTTAATTGTGGGTAATGCGCGCACAAAAGCGGTGCGCCCTAATGCGGTGCATAAAGCGCTTTTGACATGCGAACGGCCACTCTAACTGGAGTGGCCGTTTTGTTTTGTGCATCGCAAAAACGGCTTCAATGCCTGTAAAGCCTTGATTTACCGTGCGGATCGCCCGCCAAGCCGCGTAAATACAGGGTTTCCCCTACTCTGGCATGCTTCTTGATATGCCTGTCTGCCATTCGCGAATGCCTGCGCGAAATGACGCCTGTTTGGGCATTGGGGAAAGCCCGTAAAGCGGCGTAGTTACTGTAAAAATCGTTGTTGCGACGCGTATTGCATCCGCAAAAAAAGGGGATACAATTCGCGCGTTTCAAATTGAAACAATCGGCGCAGGGGGAGCGGCCGGGAGGCAGGACGCTCTTCTTGCTCTTGCGAGATCTAGGAGATCACTCATGCAAATCAAGTTTGCCAAAGTTCTGCCGCTTGCGGCTGCCGTGGCACTCGTAGCAGCTTGCGGTAAGAACGAGGAAAAGCCCGCAGACCAAGCTGCTGCACCTGCAGCAACGTCGGCTCCGGCCGCTGCTGCTGGCGGCGGCGAGACCGTCGTCAAGATCGGTCACGCGGCTCCGCTCACGGGCGGTATTGCTCACCTTGGCAAAGACAACGAAAACGGTGCACGCCTGGCCGTTGAAGAAGCCAACAAGGAAGGCCTGACCATCGACGGCAAGAAGATCAAGCTGGAACTGGTCGGTGAAGACGATGCGGGCGACCCGAAGACCGGCACCGCCGTGGCGCAGAAGCTGGTTGACGAGAAGGTTGTTGCCGTCGTCGGCCACCTGAACTCGGGCGTTTCGATCCCGGCTTCCAAGATCTACAGCGATGCAGGCATCGTGCAGATCTCGCCGTCGTCGACGAACCCCGACTACACCAAGCAAGGCTTCAAGACGACCTACCGCGTGGTTGCAACTGACGCGCAGCAAGGTCCGGCACTGGCGAACTACGCCGCCAAGACCCTGGGCGCCAAGACCGTGGCCATCGTTGACGATGCCACCGCCTACGGTAAGGGCCTGGCCGACGAGTTCGAGAAGACCGCGAAGGCGGACGGCGTAAGCGTTGTGGCACGTGAAGCCACCAACGACAAGGCCACCGACTTCAAGGCCATTCTGACCAAGATCAAGGGCAAGAAGCCGGACGTGATCATGTACGGCGGCATGGATGCCACCGGCGGTCCGTTCGCCAAGCAAGCCAAGGAACTTGGCATCACCGCCAAGATCGTCGGCGGCGATGGCGTGTGTACCGACAAGGTTGCTGAACTGGCTGGCGACGCCATCGACAACATCGTCTGCTCGGAAGCAGGCTTGGCGCTGTCGAAGATGGAAAAGGGCGCGGACTTCGACAAGAAGTACCAAGACCGTTTCCACACGCCGGTGCAGATCTACGCACCGTTCACGTATGACGCTGTCAACGTGATCATCGACGCGATGAAGCGCGCCAACTCGACCGATGCGGCCAAGATCCTGGCTGCCATGCCGGCAACCAACTACAACGGCGTGATCGGCAACATCTCGTTTGACGAGAAGGGTGACCTGAAGCAAGGCTCCATCACCCTGTACAACTACAAGGACAAGAAGAAGACCGTCCTTGACGTTGTGAAGATGTAATCAGTAATCGAAGGGCGATTCTCATTACGATTTGCCCTTAAAAACGGCACCGCGCATACCCTTGCGGTGCCGTTTTTTATAGCCTAGCCAGTCATACAAGGCCCTCACCATGGGCGCGTTCGGCAGGCCGCTTACCAGCAACCTCACCTTACCCATCCGATTGATCGCATACCTTGCGGGCGCGCCATCCCGTCGCCTACAACAAAGCAAGGCATAGCAGGAGCTGTTCTCATGGATATCTTTATCCAGCAGATCGTGAACGGCCTGGTGCTCGGCAGCATTTACGCGCTGATCGCACTTGGCTACACCATGGTCTACGGTATTCTCGGCATCATCAACTTCGCCCACGGCGATGTCCTGATGGTCGGTGCAATGTCCGCGCTGACCGCCATCAACTTCCTCCAGAAGTACTTCCCCAATCTGCCTGACTGGCTCACGCTCGTCATTGCGCTGCTGTTTGCAATGCCGGTCTGTGCCATCGTGGCGTACACCATCGAACGGGTTGCCTACCGGCCGCTGCGCAATGCGCCGCGTCTGGCGCCGCTGATCACCGCCATCGGCGTGTCGATCGTGCTGCAGACCCTGGCGATGATGATCTGGTCGCGTAACCCGCTGACCTTCCCGCAGCTGCTGCCTTCGAGCCCGATTGATATCGGCTCCACGGGCGCGACCATCACCGGCAAGGAAATCGTCATCATCGTGGTGGCTATCCTGGTGATGATCGGGCTGATCCTGCTGGTCAACCGGACCAAGCTCGGCCGCGCCATGCGCGCTACCGCCGAGAACCAGCGTGTGGCAGGCCTGATGGGCGTCAACCCGAACTTCGTGATCTCCGCCACGTTCATGATCGGTGCTGCCCTGGCAGCCGTCGCGGGCGTGATGATGGCGACCAACTACGGCAATGCCCACTTCTACATGGGCTTCATCCCTGGCCTGAAGGCGTTTACCGCCGCAGTGCTGGGCGGCATCGGCAACCTGGCAGGCGCCATGGTGGGCGGCATGCTGCTGGGCCTGATCGAGGCTTTGGGTGCCGGCTATATCGGGGACTTGACTGGCGGTGTGTTCGGTTCGAACTACCAGGATGTGTTCGCGTTCATCGTGCTGATTGGCGTGCTGCTGTTCCGCCCGTCCGGCATCATGGGCGAACGCGTTGCGGACCGCGCATAAGAAGGGGAGCGCCATGACAGAAAATTTCAAAGCGCCGATGAAGACGCGCGCCGCGCTGTACGGCTTCCTGATCCTTGCGATCTTCGCGCCGTTCATCGTGGGTGCTGCAGGTGGCAACTACTGGGTGCGCGTGCTGGACTTCGCACTGCTATACATCATGCTGGCCCTGGGCCTGAACATCGTGGTGGGCTTTGCCGGCCTGCTCGACTTGGGTTACATCGCGTTCTACGCGGTGGGCGCCTACATGATGGCGCTGCTGGGCTCGCCGCACCTTTCCAATCAGTTCGAGTGGATCCACAACCTGTTCCCGAATGGGCTGCACCTCATCGTCTGGTGGGTGATTCCGCTGGGTGCTGGGCTGGCGGCATTGTTCGGCATCTTGCTGGGCACGCCAGTGCTGAAGCTGCGCGGTGACTACCTCGCCATCGTGACGCTGGGCTTTGGTGAAATCATCCGGATCTTCATGAACAACCTCGACCGTCCGGTGAACATCACCAACGGTCCGAAGGGCATCAACCTGATCGAGCCGGTCAAGATCTTCGGGTTCGACTTCTCGAAGCGCCATGACTTCTTCGGCATCCGCTTCGACTCGGTCTACATGTACTACTACCTGTTCGTGCTCCTGGCAGCGATCATCATCATCGTGTGCCTGCGGTTGCAGAACTCGCGTATCGGTCGTGCATGGGTGGCGCTGCGTGAAGACGAAATCGCTGCCAAGGCGATGGGCATCAACACGCGCAACATCAAGCTGCTGGCCTTTGCGATGGGTGCGTCGTTCGGTGGTGTGTCGGGGGCGATGTTCGCGTCGTTCCAGGGCTTCGTGTCGCCGGAATCGTTCGTGCTGTGGGAGTCGATCTACATCCTGGCGATCGTGGTGCTGGGCGGCATGGGCCATATCCCGGGCGTGATCCTGGGCGGCATCCTGCTGGTGGGTTTCCAAGAGCTGCTGCGTGCGCTGGCTGAGCCGGTGCAGAACAAGCTATTTGGTCATGTGATCGTTGAAGCGGAAGTGCTTCGTCAGTTGCTGTTCGGCCTGGCGATGGTGGTGGTGATGCTGTATCGCCCGTCGGGCCTGTGGCCCTCGCCGCGCAAGGAAGACCGTCCGCAAAAGCAGCGGGCTGGTGGACTGTCCCGTATCTGATGGAGGCACGCACATGAGCAATAACAACGTCCTCCTCTCGATCCGAGGAGTGCAGAAGCGTTTCGGTGGCCTGCAAGCGCTGTCCGACGTGAGCCTGGAAATTCGCGAAGGCGAAATCTACGGTCTGATCGGTCCGAACGGCGCCGGCAAGACCACGTTCTTCAACGTCATCACGGGCCTGTACACGCCCGACGCCGGCGAGTTCGTGTTGGGCGGTACGCCCTACCAGCCGACCGCCGTGCACGAGGTGGCCAAGGCCGGTATCGCCCGTACGTTCCAGAACATCCGCCTGTTCGGCGACATGACTGCGGCGGAAAACGTCATGGTCGGCCGCCACGTGCGCACCAAGGCTGGCCTGATCGGCGCAGTGTTCCGCACCAAGTCCGCACGTGAGGAAGAAGCCTCCATCGAAGACTGGGCGCATGACCTGCTGGACTACGTCGGCATCGGCAAGTACGCCAACTACACGGCGCGCAACCTGTCGTACGGTCACCAGCGTCGTCTGGAGATCGCGCGCGCCCTGGCTACGCAGCCCAAGCTGCTGGCCCTGGACGAACCGGCTGCCGGCATGAACGCCACGGAAAAGGTGGAACTCCGTGGCTTGCTCGACAAGATCCGTTCCGACGGCAAAACCATCCTGCTGATCGAACACGACGTGAAGCTGGTGATGGGTCTGTGCAACCGCCTGACCGTGCTGGACTACGGTAAGGTGATCGCACAAGGCCTGCCGCACGAAGTACAAAGCAACCCGGCCGTGATCGAGGCCTACCTCGGCGCGTCAGCGCACTGACGCAGAGGAACGGAATATGAAACCAGTAATGTTGAAGATCGACAGCCTGAAGGTCGCTTACGGCGGCATCCAGGCAGTCAAGGGCGTGGATCTGGAGATTCGCGAAGGTGAGCTGGTCACGCTGATCGGTGCCAACGGCGCCGGCAAGACGACCACCATGAAGGCCATCACCGGCCTGCAGGGCTGGGCCGCTGGTGACGTGCAGTATCTGGGCAAGTCCATCAAGGGCGTACCGAGCTACAACCTGCTCAAGCAGGGTCTGGCGATGGTGCCGGAAGGCCGCGGCGTGTTCGCGCGCATGACCATCGTCGAGAACCTGCAGATGGGCGCCTTCACGCGCGACGACGATGCCCAGATCAAGGCCGACATCGACCGCATGTTCGGCATCTTCCCGCGCCTGAAGGAGCGTGCAAACCAGCTGGCCGGCACGATGTCGGGCGGCGAGCAGCAGATGCTGGCCATGGCGCGCGCGCTGATGAGCCAACCAAAGCTGCTGCTGCTGGACGAACCGTCGATGGGTCTCTCGCCGATCATGGTGGAGAAGATCTTCGAGGTGGTGCGTGACATCTCGGCGCAAGGCGTGACCGTGCTGCTCGTCGAGCAGAACGCGCGCCTGGCACTGCAGGCAGCGCACCGCGGCTACGTGATGGACTCCGGTCTCATTACCATGAGCGGCGATGCCAAGCAGATGCTGGATGATCCGAAGGTACGTGCCGCCTACCTGGGCGAATAAGTACCTCGCAGTACCATGAGAAAGCCCCGCAACTGCGGGGCTTTTTCTTTGGCGTGTGCCCGGCGTTTCAGGCGGCTGCCGTCTTGTAGATGTTCGGCCGATGCAGTTGCATGAAGCCGATCCCTTCCGGCACGTCGGTAAAGCCATGCTTGCGGTAGAGCCAGTCGGCGCCCGTGGTGACCAGCACCGTGCGGCGTAGGGTCTGCAGTTCGGGGTGCTCACGTAGGAAATCCATCAGCGAGTGCGAGACACCCTTGCCGCGCCACTCGGGCAGCACGAACACGTCGCACAGATAGGCGAACGTCGCGCGGTCGGTGATGGCGCGTGCGAAGCCTACGAGCTCACCGTGCGTGCCGTTATCGTTCAGGGAGTAGGCAGCGAAGCACAGCGAATTGGCGATCGATCGGTCGAACACTTCGCGCGGCAGACCGCGGGCCCAATGCGTTTCCTGCGAGAGGAAACCGTAGATCTCGTCCAGCGGGAGCCACGCAGGATCGTCGGACAAAACGATCCCCGTGGCCGGAACAACATGCGTTGCGGCCATGGCAAACCTCGAATGGGAAACAGCGGTGGAGCGATGAAGGGCGACGCATTGCACGCCGCCCTGGGTGATGCGTCTAGCTTTAAGCGTGCGCCTTGAGCAGCGTGCGGAGCATGCCGATCATCGTGTCGATTTCTTCGGTCGTCACGTTCAGCGCCGGCATGAAGCGCAGGATGTTCGGACGCGGCGCATTGAGCAGCAGGCCCGTCGGGTTCATCTCGCGTGCGGATTCGACCAGTTGGCCGCCGATGTCCTTGCCGAGCAGCAGGGCGCGCAGCAGACCGTTGCCGCGCTCGCCAGCCAGGCCGAATTCTTCCGACAGCTGCAGCAGTTGCTTGCGCAGGTAGGCGCCGCGCTCCTCAACACCGGCCAGGAAGCCCGGGGCGAGCAGTTGTTCGATCACCGAGCAACCGACGGCCGTCATCAGCGGGTTGCCGTTGTAGGTGCCGCCCTGGTCGCCGGCTTCGAAGCTGGCCACTTCATCCGTGCACAGCAGCGCCGACAGCGGCACGCCACCGCCGATGCCCTTGCCCAGCGTCATGATGTCCGGCTCGATGTTCGAGAGCTGATAGGCGAAGAGGGTGCCGCAGCGGCCGCAGCCCGCCTGCACTTCATCGACGATCAGCAGGATCTTGTGCTTCTTGGTCAGCGCGCGCAGTTGCTGCATGAACTCCGGCGTGGCCGGCAGCACGCCGCCTTCACCCTGCACCGGTTCGAGCATCACGCCGACGGTCTCGTCGGTGATGAGCGCTTCCACCGATGCGATGTCATTCAGGATCGCCTTCGGGAAACCCGGCACCTGCGGTGCGAAGATGGTGTCCCAGCCGGCCTTGCCCGATGCACTCATGGTGGCGAGCGTACGGCCATGGAAGCTGTGGTCGAACGTGATGATCTGGAAGGCGCCGTTCTTATGCTTCTTGCCCCACTTGCGCGCGAGCTTGATGGCGCCTTCGTTGGCTTCGGCGCCGCTGTTGGCGAAGAACACCTTGTCGAAGCAGCTGTGCGCGGTCAGCAGGCCGGCCAGCTTGGCCATCGGCTCGTTGTAGAAGGCCGGGCTCGGGTTGATGAGCTTTTTGGCCTGCGCGTTGAGCGCTTCGATCATGCCGTCGTTCGAATGGCCGAGGCAGTTGACCGCCCAGCCTTGCACGAAGTCCAGGTATCGCTTGCCGTTGTGATCCGTCAGCCACGAGCCCTTGCCTTCGGTGAAGACGATTTCGGGCCGGTTGGTGATGTACATCAGGGACTGGACGGGGTAGTCAGCAAACGCCATGGCAGTGCTCCAGAAAAAGGCGGCAGGAAGATGAAAACGTGGAAAAACGCGAGTTGGAAAAAGACAAAGGCCACGGGGTGAGCCCGTGGCCTTGTGATCGTCGAATCCTGTGAACCCGATATGCAATCAGCAGACAGCCGCGCGGCTTCCCGGAGGGAGCAACGTACGGCGGCGTCGGAGGTGCAGGGCGTGGTTCATAAGGCGCAAGAATAAGACGGATGCCAAGTCAAGTCAAAACGAAATTTCGACGGTCTTTGGATTTGTGCAACGTTAGCCCGCCGGGTGCAGGTCTGCCTCCGAGGTGAACGAATCGGCGAAGAACGCGTCCGGATGCATCTTGCACTGGGCAGCGAAGTCCGCGCGGGCCGAGTTGATCACCACCGGCGCGCCGCAGGCGTACACCTCGTGGTTGGACAGATCTGGGTGGTCGGCCATCACCGCCTGGTGGACGAAGCCGGTGCGGCCCGTCCAGGCGTCTTCGGGCAGGGCGTTGGAGACGACCGGCACGTACGTGAAGCCGGGGATCGTGCGCGCCCATTCCTCGGCCTTGGCATGCATGTACAGATCTTGCGGGCGACGGCCGCCCCAGTACAGCGTCATCGGGCGCGTGCTGCCGATGAACTGGGCATGCTCGACGATGGCCTTGATGGGTGCGAAACCGGTGCCGGAGGCCAGCAGGATGATCGGCTTGTCGGATTCTTCACGCAGGAAGAAGCTGCCGAGCGGGCCTTCGAAGCGCAGGATGTCGCGTTCCTTCATGGCCGGCGCGCCTTCCTTGGCGCCGAAGACGTAATCGGTGAATGCGCCGCCCGGCATGTGGCGGATGTGCAGCTCGATCGGGCCTTCTTCGTGCGGCGGGTTGGCAATCGAGTAGCTGCGGCGCTTGCCGTCGCGCAGGATGAATTCCACGTACTGCCCGGCCAGAAATTGCATACGCTCGGTGGCAGGCAGTTGCAGCTTGACGATGGTGACGTCCGGCGCGGCCTTTTCCAGCGATGCCACACGGCACGGGATCTTCTTGATGGGCACGTCGCCGGCGCCTTGCACTTCGCGCACTTCAATGGTGACGTCGGTGGCGGGGGTGGCGCAGCAGAACAGCGCGCGGCCTTCAGTGGCTTCCTGGGCGGAGAGCGCATTGGGCGAATGATTGCCCTGCACGATGGAGCCTTCGCGCACGTGGCCCTTGCACGAGCCGCATGCGCCGTTCTTGCAGCCGTACGGCAGGCCGATGCCCTGGCGCAGCGCTGCTGCAAGGATGGTCTCGCCGTCTTCGGCCTGGAACTGGCGGCCGCTGGGCAGCACGTTGATCTGGTAAGCCATACTACAATCCGAATATGTTGAAAAGAGTGTCTGGTCGCCTTGCTGCGGCACGTCCAATCATGACCCCGGCAAGAGCCCGGCCACCGAAATCCATGTCCCGCCTGGGGGCACCAAGCGTGCTCATCGTCGGCTGCGGCGATGTCGGCCAGCGTTGCCTGACAATGTTGCGCACGCGTTTTCGCGTCTTTGCCGTCACCTCACGTCAGGATGGCTGCGCACCGTTGCGCGAAGCCGGCGCCGTGCCGGTCCTGGCCAACCTGGACGATGCCGCATCGCTGCGACGCTTGCGAGGCTTGAGCCCCCGCGTGCTGCACCTGGCACCGCCACCGTCCACTGGTGATGACGACCCGCGTACCGCCGCGCTGCTGCATGCATTGGCCCGTCCAGGTCAACTGCCCCGAGGCACAAAACAACGCATTTTACCCGACCGGGCGCGCCGGTTTGGTGGCTTGACAGGCCGCTTGAAAACCCGCCTCCAAGCGCGGTCGTTCGTGTATGCCAGCACCAGCGGCGTCTATGGTGATGCGGCCGGCGCGTGGGTGGACGAATCTCGCCCGGTCAACCCGGCTACCGCGCGTGCCCAGCGTCGTGTGGCGGCGGAGCGCCGGGTGCGCTGGTTTGGTGTGGGCGGCGGCTGGCGCACGTCGATCCTGCGCATTCCCGGCATCTATGCCGCCGACCGCCTGCCGGTGGCGCGCCTGCAGCGCGGCACGCCTGCTCTGCGCGCAGAAGACGATGTCTACACCAACCATATCCATGCCGACGACTTGGCGCGCGCGTTGATCGCAGCGTTGGTGCGCGGCCGTGCGCAGCGTGTCGTACACGCGAGCGATGCCTCCGAGTTGCGCATGGGTGATTACTTCGATGCCGTGGCCGATGCGCGCGGCTTGCAGCGGCCGCCGCGCATCTCCCGGGCCGAAGCCGTTGCGCAGATCGAGCCGTCGCTGCTGTCCTTCATGAGCGAATCGCGCCGGCTGCGCAATGCGCGCCTGACGCACGAACTGCGTGTGGCACTGCGCTATCCGACCGTGGCCGACTTCCTGCAAGGTGAGGCCTGACATGGCTGAGCCCGCGCCCACATCAACACCCGCACCGGCTTCGCCCACCGAGCGCAAGCGCATGGTGCGCGTTGCACTTGTGCTGGCGGGCTTGGCAGTGGGTGTGGTGCTGTGCTGGTTTGCCGCCAACATGGTGGCCGATGCAATGGGCGCGCGCGATGTGCAACAGATGGTGGATGCACGCCGCCAACTGGCTGCGCAGGTGGCCGAGGGCATGTCAAACCAGATCACTGCCGACGTGGCGCTGCTGCGCGCCGTTCCGCAGACGCTCGCGCAGATCAAAGCCATCCCGCGTGCCGTGGACCGCGTCGACACGCGACGCTGGAACCTGATGGACCAGGGCTCGCGCGCGAAGGAGGCGTTGACGCATCCGGAGGTTGTGGATACCAGCGCCTTCCTGAGCACCGCCGCGGGGAATCTCGGGCTGGACTACGTGTGGGTCGTCGACCAGCGCGGCTACGTGGTGCTGGCCAACAACGCCGGCCACGCCGAATCGTTCCTCGGCGTGCAGTCGGCCATGCAGCCCTATATGAAAGAGGCGATGCTAGGCGGGCTGGGCGAGCAGTTCACCGTGGGGATGGTGACTGCCGTGCCGGGCCTGTTCTTCGCGGCGCCGGTGTATGACGACGCGGGTTACCTCGTGGCGGCGATGGCCACCAAGGTGAGCCTCACGCGCCTGCAGCACTGGGTGTCGCATCCGACCTCGCTGCTGACCGATCCAAACGGGCTCATCATCCTGTCGACCGATGCATCGTTGGTGGGCAAGATCTTGCCGGACTCGCACCTGCAGCACATGAGTGCCAGCGAGCGCTACAACGCGTATCAGCGTGTCGATTTTGATGCTTGGCCATATCACCCGAACGGATCGATGACGCAGTCGCGCCGTGACGTGCCCAATTGGGTGCCGGTGGAGGTGCGCAATGCCTTGACCTGGCGAGATGGCGTGGCCACACCTTCGCTGACCGTGTCGCGCAACGCCAGCGCGGACCTCACGATCGTGGTGGCCGAGCCGCTGCCGGCGTGGTCTCAGCAGATGGCCAACCATGACCGCAATCGCGTGATCGGTTTCGTGCTGTTCGTGAGCGTGCTGTTGAGCTTCGTTCTGGTGGCGTGGTCACTGGTGCGCGAGCGGCAGCACCACCGCCTCACGCGCCACCTGAACCAGCGGCTGCAGCGTACCAACAGCGCGCTCGCCAACGAGGCGCACTTTGATCACCTGACGGGTGTGCTGACGCGGCGCCGCTTCCTTGCGCTGTTCGATACGGTGCTCACGCGGGCCCACAACCGTGGTGAACCACTCGTGCTGGTGCTGGCCGATCTGGATCATTTCAAA
This sequence comes from Ralstonia sp. 24A2, assembly GCF_051783885.1. Taxonomy (NCBI): domain Bacteria; kingdom Pseudomonadati; phylum Pseudomonadota; class Betaproteobacteria; order Burkholderiales; family Burkholderiaceae; genus Ralstonia; species Ralstonia sp. 24A2. Next base: position 488,431 of record NZ_JBPVZD010000001.1, read on the forward strand.
CGCATCAACGATACATGGGGCCACGCGGTGGGCGATATGGCGCTGCAGCGCTTTGCCTCGCTGGCGACCAGTGCCCTGCGCAGCAGCGATCTCGTTGGCCGCCTTGGGGGCGAGGAGTTCGCCATCGTGATGGGCCGCACCACGATGGAGGAGGCCACCGAAGTGGCCGAGCGCCTGCGTACCGCTGTGGCCGAGCCCGATGAGAGCTTCCCCACCGGCCTGACCATGACCGTCAGCATGGGCATGACGAGCCACCGTGCCAGCGACACGGCATCGGAGATGCTCAAGCGCGCCGATCTGGCGCTGTACCGCGCCAAGGAGAGCGGGCGCAACCGGCACATTGCGGGTTAAACAGGTTAAGACGGCATAACACAACGCGGCGGGCGGCTTCCTATACTCGGCCGACGCGCCAGATGGCGCGTGTCGATCGTGCTTCGGAGGAAATTTTGTCGAATCGCTTGTCCGTATTGGCGGTGCTGCCGCTGTTGGGTGCCACCGCGCTGGCGCATGCTGCCGATATCAAAGGGTCCAAGGACCATCCGGCGCTGGGGCGCTTTGCCGGCGCGACGATCGCCGCCTACAAGGTGACGAGCTTCGATGAGGCCGTCTTGCCCAACGCCCCTATCGAGGACGACCACAACCCGAAGGTGCTCAAGACCGAGGGCAAGATCACCTACATCAGCTACCGGATTCCTGGCGACAAGAGCGCGCTGGAGATTACGCGCAACTACGAGCAGGCATTGGCCAAATCGGAGTTCAAGGTGTTGTTCCAGTGTGCGAACGATGCCTGCGGAAGCCGATTTGGCGGCTACGTGCACAACGCGAACAAGGTCGCCCCGACGGGGTTTGGTGACGCATCGTTCGGCCCACCCCATCGCGCGATTCTGGCGCAGCGTGCCAACGCGCAGGGCACCACCACGGTGTTCCTGCACGTGATGGAAGCAAGCACTTCAGGCAATGGTGGTGCGTATGTCTACGAGCAGGTGGTCGACGGGCAGGCCATGCAGACGGGGCAAGTGCGGTTGTTGGACGCGCCAGCCCTGCAGAAGGCTCTGCAGAGCGATGGCAAGGTCGCGCTGTACGGCGTCTATTTCGACACAGACAAGGCGACGCTCAAGCCGGAATCCAAGGCACAGCTCGACCAGATGGCGCAATTGCTGAAGACGGCGCCCGCGCTGAAGGTATTCATCGTCGGGCACACCGACAACCAGGGGCAGTTTGCGCACAACCAGGAGTTGTCGCAGCAGCGTGCGGATGCGGTGGCGAAGGCGCTGTCTTCGCAGTACGGGATCGCGGCGGGGCGCTTGTCGGGCAAGGGTGTGGCGTCGCTGGCACCTGTCGCCAGCAACGACGCCGAGCCCGGACGCGCAAGGAACCGGCGCGTCGAGCTCGTCCTGCAGTAAGTCTCAATGCATCAACGTGGCGCCCGGCCGGCACGCCGGCGCCGCAGCTCCAGCTGGGTGCGCGCGCCTGACAGCGGCGCGCGGCGGAAGCGCTCACGGCGCTGCTCTTCATCAAAGAACGCCAGCGACGGTTTGACCAGATCGCTGCGCGACACGATACCCACCAGCCTGCGCGATTGCGAGTCGGCCACCACGGGCAACCGCTCCAAGCCATGCACGGCCAGGCGCGTGGCGATGATGCGGCAGGTTTCATCTGGCAGCGCCATCACGGGTGCGTTGGCACCGAACAGTTCGGCAATTGTGGTTGCGCCGCGTTGCTGGCCAGCCAGCAGGGCGTCGCGGTCGAGCGTGCCAACCAGCGCACCGTCGCGCACGACAGGAAATGCGCGATGCGCCTGTGTAGTGCCAAAGCGTGCGGTCAGTACGTCCGTGATGGAGGCCGTGGCCTCGATGGTCTGCACCGATCGTGTCATCACCTCGCCCACGGCGTGGCGCTCGAGCGGGTCGACGGCGTATTCCCGGTAGATATGGAAGCCGCGGCGCGCGATCTTCTCGGTCATGATCGAGCGAGGCATGGTTAGCACGACAAAGCCATAGGACACCGCCACCGCCAGCAGGATCGGCAGCAGCGCATTCACATCGTGCGTGAGCCCGAACGCGAAGACGATGGCCGTGAGCGGGGCGCCCAGCACGCCGGCCAGCATGGCCGCCATGCACACGAGCGGCCACAGGCCCGGATCGCCGCCCGGCAGCACGGGGCCGATCAGCACACCGAGGCCCGCGCCCATCATCAGCAGCGGGGCGAGCACACCGCCTGAGGTGCCCGAGCCCAGGGCAATCACCCAGATGATGGCCTTGACCACCAGCAACGCCAGCGCCACCTTGATGGCCAGATGGTTGTGCAGCAGATCGCCGATGACGTCGTAGCCGACACCCAGCGCGCGCGGCTCGAAGTACCCGCCAATGCCGACTGCCAGACCGCCGATGGCCGGCCACCACATCCAGTGGATCGGCAGGCGGCCGAACAGATCTTCCGTCTTGTAGAGCGCCATCGACAGCGAGCGCGCCAGCGCGCCGCACAGCAGCCCCGCGACCACGCACGAGCCCAGCGCGGGCAGCGTCGCCGGAGCTGTCTCCAGTGGGAAGAGGGGGCCGGGCTCCAGCACCAGTACGCGCAGGAAGCCCGCCACCGCGCACGCTACCGCCACCGGCAGCATGCTGCGTGGGCGCCATTCGAACAGCAGCAGTTCCACCGCCAGCAGCAGCGCGGCCACCGGTGTGCCGAACACCGCTGTCATGCCCGCCGTGGCACCTGCTACCAGCAGCGTTTTGCGCTCGGCGGCGGTCAGCTTGAAGAACTGTGCGAACAGCGAGCCGAGTGCGCCGCCGGTCATGATGATCGGGCCCTCCGCGCCGAACGGCCCGCCGCTGCCGATCACGATGCCCGACGACAGCGGCTTGAGCACCGCCACCTTGGGCGACATCTTGCTCTTGCCGAAGAGAATAGCTTCGATGGCCTCGGGAATACCATGGCCGCGAATCTTCTCCGAGCCGAAGCGTGCCATCAGCCCGACGATCAGCCCGCCGATGACCGGCACCACGATCCCCCGCAGCCCCAGCGTGTTGGCTGCCGGCGAATGGTCGGCCAGCGACAGCGTCTGGAAGAAGAACAGGTTGGTGAAGAAGCGGATCAGGTTGAGCAGCGCCACCGCCGCCAACGTGGCGAAGGCGGCAATGACGACCGCCAGCGTGGTGGTGCGAAAGAGCGTCGTGTCGGTCGCGAAATCACGCCGATGGTCAAGGGCTTGCATGACGTGACTGCTCGACTGAGTGTTGTTCGACGGGTTGTTCAAGGTAGGGAATCTTGAAGGCGCGGCTGAAGATGGACAGCTCGCTCTGGTGCAGTGCCGCCAGCAGTGCGACCAGGTGGTCGCCCTTCTTGCTGAGGTGGACTTCCACCTGGCGGGCGTCGGCTTCGCTCGGGCGGCGTTCGACCAGGCCTGCTTCTTCGCAGCGGGTGACCAGTGCCACCGTGCCGTGCGGCGAGGCCTGCAGGCGTTCAGCCAGCTCACCCACGGTCGCCCATTCGCGTCCGGCATAGCCCTTGATGTGCAGCAGCAGCTGATATTGCAGCGGCGTGATCCCCTCGGACTGGATCAGGTCTTCAGACGCACGCAGGAAGCGGCGCAGGTGATAGCGGAAATCGGACAGGGTCTCGAAATCCTGCTTGGACAGGGGGCGTGGGGTGGAGGGCGACATGGTATGGCAGTACGTTTCTGGTGGAATGTATCACAATATGACATATATGGAAGAGGTGATCGATAGCCGAATTGCAACGTGCCGGTCAAGGCGATGCCGCTGGCGGTGGCTGCCGGGGTCCCTCGATTGTTGATTGGGAATCAAGTGTCTTTCTTGTCAAACCGGGTTTATGCGCACAGGTAAAGCCAGCACACTGCGCTCCATTCCTACTGCACTGAACGGTCATGCCGCTGGTGTGGTGGCTTCAGGAGATCACCAACATGCACGCATCAACCCTCCCACCGTTTGCCGGCAAGGCGTTCGAAGTCCGTTACGGCGGCCTCACGGCTACCAACGCGTATGCCGAGGACGGCATCCATATGCGCTACGAGATCACCGAAGGGCCGTTTGCCGGTGCCCGCGGCGAGGTTGCCTATACGTGGCAGCCGGTGGCCAACGGCATCTACGCGATTTCGTGGCAAGAAGCCGACCGCTCGACGGTGGTCCACATTGACGACTTTGGCGCGGGCACCTCGCGCTCGTTCTTCACGACAGCGTCTCTGGAGCTGCACCGCCTGGAAGGCGACCTGCGCGCGCTTTGAGCCGGTCACGATCATGTCTACTTCACTCGACAAACTGACACGCGGCGGCTTCAGCATCGGTATCGAGCTGCCGCTCGACAACGATTGGTCCCCTGCAGGCGAAGCCAAACGCCAGCAGGATGGACGCCGCCCCGGCGTGCCAGACATGGAGCACCACGCAACCCTGGTGCAACTGGCGGATACGCTCGGCTTCCGTGCCCTCTGGGTGCGGGACGTGCCGGTGTACGATCCCGCGTTCGGCGATGCCGCGCAGGTGTTCGAGGCGTTTTCGTATCTCGGCTACCTTGCGGGCACCACCCGCGACATCCTGCTCGGTACGGCGGCCATCGTGCTGCCGCTGCGCGAGCCGCTGTTGACGCTGAAGTCCGCCGCGACGGTGCAAGAACTCAGCCGCGGCCGTTTGCTGCTCGGCGTGGCAAGCGGTGATCGGCCGGTCGAATATCCGCTGTTCAACCGCGACTTCGAATCGCGTGGCGCACGCTTCCGCGACCAGATCGCGATGCTGCGCGACGGCGCCCAAGGCAATCTGCCCGCCGGCGTGGAAGTCCTGCCGACCCTGCGTACGCCGTTCCCGTTGCTGGTCGCGGGCCTCGCACAGCAGACACCGGCCTGGATTGGTGTGCACATGGATGGCTGCCTTGCCTATCCGGGCACGCCGGTAGACCACGCACAGCGCGCCGCCGCGTGGCGTGCCGTGGCGGGTGACAAGCCGTATGTGAGCTTCATCCACCTCGATCTTGCCGACGATCCGTACATGCCGCTGCAGCGCCACCGCTTTGGCGCACGCGCTGGCCGTATCGCCCTGGCTGAAGAACTGGCGGCGATGCGTGACGCGGGTGTGCAGCATATCGGGCTGCATTTCCGCCGCAATCGTCGCCCGCTTGCTGAAACGTTTGCGGAAATCGCTGCAGAAGTTCTGCCGATCTTCCATACCCATACCCCTGTACTGGAGCACGCAGCATGAACCCAACCACTCCTTCCGCCGAGCACGCACGCAGCAGCGCAACGCTGCCGCTGCTCGCGCTTGCCGCCGGAGCCTTTGGCATCGGCACTACCGAGTTCTCGCCGATGGGCCTGTTGCCCGTGATTGCCGACGGCGTGCATGTGTCGATTCCGCAGGCCGGCATGCTGATCAGCGCCTACGCCATCGGCGTGATGGTTGGCGCGCCGGTGATGACGCTGCTGCTCGCGCGCTGGCCCCGCCGCAAGGCGCTGATTGCGCTCATGAGCATTTTCACCATCGGCAATCTGCTGTCGGCCGTCGCGCCGGATTACACGACGCTGCTGCTCGCACGACTCGTCACCAGCCTCAACCATGGCGCGTTCTTCGGCCTCGGTTCAGTGGTGGCGGCGAGCCTCGTGCCGCGCGAGAAGCAGGCCAGTGCCGTGGCGACCATGTTCATGGGCCTGACGATTGCCAACGTGGGTGGCGTGCCAGCCGCGACATGGCTGGGTCAGATGATCGGCTGGCGCATGTCGTTTGCCGCCACGGCAAGCCTGGGCGTGATTGCCATCGCTGGCTTGTTCGCCGCCCTGCCCAAGGGTGAGGCCGGCAAGATGCCCAATCTGCGTGCTGAACTCGCGGTGCTCACGCGCCCGGTTGTGCTCGGTGCGCTTCTCACCACGGTGCTTGGCGCGGGTGCGATGTTCACGCTCTACACGTACGTCGCTCCGACACTCACCCAACTGACCAGCGCCGCGCCTGCTTTCGTGACGGCAATGCTGGTGCTGATTGGCATTGGTTTCTCGATTGGCAATATCGCAGGCGGCCGCCTGGCGGATCGCTCGCTTGATGGCAGCCTGATCGGCTTCCTTGTGCTGCTGATCGTGACGATGCTCGCTTTCCCGGCGCTAGCCAAAACCCATGTGGGTGCGGCTGCCGCGCTGCTGGTGTGGGGCATTGCGACCTTCGCCGTGGTGCCGCCGTTGCAGATGCGCGTGATGCGCGCTGCGGCCGAGGCCCCCGGGCTGGCGTCGTCGGTCAACGTAGGTGCGTTCAACCTTGGCAACGCGCTGGGTGCGGCGGCCGGTGGTGCGGCCATCTCAGCAGGTTTCGGTTATGCAGCGGTGCCGATCGTCGGCGCGGTGATCGCGGCGGCAGGCCTTGCACTGGTGGGCCTGCACGTGGTGCAGCGCCGGACGCGCCTGGCCATGAACCCCTGATTCGATGCCATCCATTCCATCCTTGATACCTCTCCTTTGGAGCACAAGATGAACAGCATTCCTGCCTTCGGCCTCGGCACCTTCCGCCTGAAGGGCCAAGTTGTCATCGACTCGGTCCGCAATGGTCTCGAGCTCGGCTACCGCGCCATCGACACCGCGCAGATCTACGGTAATGAAGCCGACGTGGGCGAGGCGATTGCCGACGCGAACGTCCGCCGTGAAGACCTGTTCCTGACCACCAAGATCTGGGTCGACAACTACGCGAAGGGCAAGCTCGTGCCGAGCCTCGAAGACAGCCTCGCCAAGCTGCGCACGGATTACGTCGACCTCACGCTGATCCACTGGCCCGCGCCCAACAACGGTGTGTCGCTGGAGGCGTTCATGACCGCGCTGGCCGATGCCAAGGTCAAGGGGCTGACCCGCCAGATCGGCATCTCGAACTTCAATATCGAGCTGACGCAGCAGGCGATTGCGGCCGTCGGCAAAGACGCCATCGCCACCAACCAGATCGAGCTGAGCCCGTATCTGCAGAACCGCAAGCTCGTGGATTTCCTGCAGCGCGAAGGCATTCATGTCACCTCGTACATGACGCTGGCGTATGGCAAGGTGCTGGGTGATCCAGTGATCGGCGCGATCGCGCAGCGGCATGAAGCAACGCCGGCACAAGTCGTGCTCGCCTGGGCGATGCAGCTCGGCTACTCGGTGATCCCGTCGTCGACCAAGCGCGAGAACCTGGCGAGCAACCTGCGCGCGCAAACGCTGCGTCTGACGGACGACGACATGGCGCAGATTGCCGCGCTTGAACGCAATGGCCGCGAGGTGTCGCCCGAGGGGCTCGCAGCGCAGTGGGACTGAGCCACGCATTGCTGATGCAATAGAAAAGGCCAAGCAACTGCTTGGCCTTTTTCCGTTGAGGTGTACTGCGGCGTTAGATCAGTTTCGCCTGGACCTTCTCGATGGCCTTCAATGCGCAGGCTTCATCCAGATGGCCGCCGGGCGCGCCACCCACGCCGACGGCACCGATCACCTCGTCGCCAGCCTTGATGGGAACACCGCCACCCAGCACCAGGAAGCCGTCAATCGCCGTCAGTTGTGCCAGCGCCGGATTCTTCTGGATGTTCTCCGCCATCTTGGTGGTGGGCGTGCGTGTCGACAGTGCTGTGAAGGCCTTGCGACGCGATGCATCGACCGTATGCAACCCGGCGTTGTCTGCGCGCAGGACAGCACGCGGCACACCCGTGCGATCCAGTACGGTAACGGCCACGTTGTAGCGGTCTGCTGCGCAGGCTTGAACGGCCTGCTGGGCGATCTCGGCGGCCACGCTCATGGGCAGGTTCTTCTCCTGCAGTGCTTGCGCGGATGCGGTGCCAGCCAACGTTGCCAGGGTGATTGCCGCCAGAGCGGAAGCAGAACGAATGATCATGAAAACTCCTGAAGGGATTCACTGAAGTGCAGGCCCAAGCCGATACCCGGCCTGGGAAGGAGCCGCCCGTGGTTTCTCAAGGCATGTCCGTCGGGGCCAATGCGATCAACCGCGGCGGGGCCGATTGATGACTCCAGTGTGTGACAGGCTGTGACGCAGGAAAATGAGAATCGTCCGATCTTGCTGACCGGCCCTGGTGCTTTCCTAGTCGCGACTGCACGGCGCAGCTGCGCCTTGTGCAGTGTTTGTGGCGGTCGATTCGGGTGCCGATACGGTACCGCCACAGTAGGGGCATCGCGGCGGATCGACTTCTGTTGCTGGTTTCTGTGATCGATTGCGTTCCAGCGCTGTCGCTACGAGTTCTGCCCCCATGATGCCGGTCGGGAACGCGATGATGCCGTAGCCGAGCAGGATCGCGCATGACGTGATGAGGCGGCCGAGCGGTGTTTGCGGTGTGAGGTCGCCGTAGCCGGTGGTGCTCATCGTGACCGCTGCCCAGTACACGCCCACGGGGATGCTCGTAATGCCGTTCTCCGGCCCTTCCACCAGATAGATCACCGTGCCCAGGATGACCGTGAGCACGAACATGCCGCCGATGAAGACGAAGATCTTGCGGCGTGCACGGGTGAGGGCGCGCATCAGCGCCTGCCCTTCTTCTTGATAGATCGACAACCCGAGAATGCGGAACACGCGCAGCAGCCGCAGCAGGCGCACGTCAATCAGCGCATGCAGGCTGGGGAAGAAGAACGCGAGATACGTCGGCAGCACGGAGACGAGATCCACGATGCCGAAGAAGCTGCGCGCGTAGGCCGCAGGCTTGGGGGCGGTGAGCAGGCGGAACAGATATTCCGCCGTGAACAGCAGCGTGAACGCCCACTCGGTCACATACAACGCCTGGCCGTATTGCGCGTGAAACTCCTTCACGCTATCGGCCATGACGACGAGCACGCTGGCTACGATCAGCCCCAGCACCACGATATCGAGGTTGCGCTGAAACCGCGCCGGGCTGACGGCATCGCTTGCGGCGTGGCGCACGATGCTCACGAGTTTTCGGATCGATGTCTTCATGCGCCCGACTGTAGAAGGCACAAGTCGTAACGCATATCAGAATTGACTGATTTGACGGTACCCCGCCGCGTCAACAGGCCCTAGGGCTGGAGGCGATGCTCCACCACGTCTTTCAGGCGGGCGGCGGTGATCTCACCCATGTGCGAGTCGACCAGCTTGCCCTGCGCATCGAAGAACAGCGTGGTCGGCAGCCCGCGCGAGCCGAAGGTCTGCATGGCTTCGGACAGCGGGTCCAGCAGCACCTGGTTGAACGTCAGCCCCTGTTGTGCGAGGAACTGTTGCACCGTGGGTGCCTGCTCGCCCTCGTTGACCATCAGGATGGCGACGCCTGGGTAGTCGGACTGCGCCTGGGCGAGGATCGGCATCTCGCGCCGGCACGGCGGGCACCAGCTGGCCCACAGGTTCAGGACAACGGGTTTGCCGATGGGTTTGTCGAACGACACGGCGGCGCCGTCCATGCCTTCAAGCTGCAACGCAGAGAGCGACGGCGTTGCACGTTGAAGCGTCGCCAGGGTGCCTTGCGCAGCCGCCCACGCCAGCATGCCGGCAGCAATGCCCATCAAGGCTGGCCGGCGCAGTGCGCGTGCATGGCGCGATTTCCAGAGCACGAATACAACGGCAGCCGGCAGCCCGATCCACCAGTCGAACCCGCCGTCACCGATCGCGATGATGGACCTGGGCACGGCAGCATATTCCGGCCACCAGCGTGCGACATAGCCGATGCGCGCGGCAATCAGGCCAGCGAACAGGGCATCGAGCAGGAGGTTGGCCGCCGGTTTGCGCGGCTCGCCGCGCTGCATGGACCGTGCAACGAGCCACGCAATCAGGGCTGCCAGCACCACGACAATCACGTGCACTGAGAACGGGCCAACACTCATCATGAGGAATCTGCGGTCAAGATAGGCAATGAGACGCTAGACAACGGCCGACACGGGGAGTTCGGCGCGTGCACTTGCGACATCTTGTGGATGCTGCGGCGGGCAACGTCCAAAGAAAAAGCCGCTCCGGAGAGCGGCTTCGACAACTGGGCACAGGGCCCGTCGCCATGTCAGTCGTCCAGCAGCGACAGGTCGCGCACGGCACCCTTGTCGGCCGACATGACCAGCTTGGCATACGCCTTGAGCGCAGCCGATACCTTGCGCGGACGCGCCTTGGCGGGCTTCCAACCCTTGGCGTTTTGCTCTTCGCGGCGACGCGCCAGTTCTTCGTCGCTCACCAGCACGTTGATCGTGCGGTTGGGGATGTCGATGCGGATCTTGTCGCCATCGCGCACGAGGCCGATGGCGCCACCCGCCGCCGCTTCCGGCGAGCAGTGGCCGATCGACAGGCCCGACGTGCCGCCCGAGAAGCGGCCGTCGGTCAGCAGCGCACAGGCTTTGCCTAGGCCCTTGGACTTGATATAGCTCGTCGGGTAGAGCATTTCCTGCATGCCGGGGCCGCCCTTCGGGCCTTCGTAGCGCACGATCACCACGTCGCCGGCCTTGACCTTGTCGGCGAGGATATTCTCGACCGCTTCGTCCTGCGATTCGGTCACGTGGGCGGTGCCTTCGAACACGAGAATGCTGTCGTCCACACCGGCGGTCTTCACCACGCAACCATCCAGCGCGATGTTGCCCGTCAGCACGGCCAGGCCGCCTTCCTTCGAGAACGCGTGCTCGTTCGAGCGGATGCAGCCTTCGGCGCGGTCCAGGTCCAGGCTCGGCCAGCGCGTGTTCTGGCTGAACGCCACTTGCGTGGGGATGCCCGCCGGGCCAGCGCGATAGAACGTCTGCACGGCTTCGTCCGACGTGCGGACGATGTCCCACTGGTTCAGCGCGTCCTTCATCGTGGGGGCGTGCACAGTGGGCGTATCGGTGTGCAGCTTGCCGGCGCGGTCCAGCTCGCCCAGGATGGCCATGATGCCGCCGGCGCGATGCACGTCTTCGATGTGGTACTTATTCGTGTTCGGCGCCACCTTGCAGAGCTGCGGCACGACGCGCGAGAGGCGGTCGATGTCGGCCATCGTGAAGTCGATCTCGGCTTCCTGTGCGATCGCCAGCAAGTGCAGGATCGTGTTGGTCGAGCCGCCCATGGCGATGTCGAGCGTCATCGCGTTCTCGAACGCCTTGAAGCCGACCGAGCGCGGCAGCACGCGCTCGTCTTCCTGCTCGTAGTACTGGCGGGCCAGTTCGACGATGCGGTGGCCGGCGCGCTTGAAGAGCTGCTCGCGGTCTGCGTGCGTGGCGACCACGGTGCCGTTGCCCGGCAGCGAGAGGCCCAGCGCCTCGGTCAGGCAGTTCATCGAGTTGGCCGTGAACATGCCCGAGCACGAACCGCACGTGGGGCACGCCGAGCGCTCGACTTCCGCCACTTCCGCATCGCTGTACTTGCTGTCAGCGGCGATCACCATAGCGTCGATCAGGTCGAGCTTCTTGATCTCGATGGCCTTGGTGACGGGGTTGGCCAGCTTGGTCTTGCCGGCTTCCATCGGGCCGCCCGACACGAAGATCACCGGGATGTTCAGGCGCATGGCGGCCATCAGCATGCCCGGGGTGATCTTGTCGCAGTTGGAGATGCACACCATGGCATCCGCACAGTGCGCGTTGACCATGTATTCGACCGAGTCAGCAATGATGTCGCGGCTGGGCAGCGAATACAGCATGCCGTCGTGGCCCATCGCGATGCCGTCGTCCACGGCGATCGTGTTGAATTCCTTGGCTACACCGCCCGCGGCTTCGATCTCGCGCGCGACGAGCTGGCCCAGATCCTTCAGGTGCACGTGGCCGGGCACGAACTGGGTGAACGAGTTGACGACCGCGATGATCGGCTTCTGGAAGTCTTCGTCTTTCATGCCGGTGGCGCGCCACAGCGAGCGCGCACCTGCCATGTTGCGGCCGGCGGTGGAGGTTTTGGAACGGTATGCGGGCATTGTGGGTACTGAAGAAGGTCGATTGTGGGAGCGGGCCACGCGGATAAAGGCCCTCGCGCGCCCGTGCGATCAACCTCTTGAGCCGTGCCCGGGGCAAAACGCGCATTATCCCACGCCGCGCGGCAGGTGTTGCTAGGCAGCGTATCCGGGCGACGGCGCAATGAGAATGCCACTTCTGTCGGGGCCACCTTAGCGCGGAATGTTGCTGGTTCACTGTTGTGTCAGCGATCCCTCGTTCCTTTTGCCGATGGTTTTCCCCGGCATGGCTTCCTAGCATTTTTGAGAAACCCGTGCGCGCGCCGCTCGGCAGTTCGGCCACGGCGTCAGCGGTCAGGTGGTAGACAGCCACAATCATGAAAGGAGGTGGCCATCATGCTCGAACGTTGGATGCTCGGAACGCTTGTTTGTCTGGGCCTGGTCGCCCCAGCTTCAAGCTGGGCACAGGAGGCGAAGCCTGCCGTGACGCCGCTTGAGTTCATTCATGCGGAGGGCCAGTTCGCGATTCCCGTGCCGCTTTCTCCCGCCGTGCGGGCTGGCAACCTGGTCTTCGTATCGGGCATCCCAGCTTACGACAAGAACGGCAAACTGGCCGTCAATGACTTTCCGGCCCAGATGAAGCAGGTGATGGACAGCATTACGGGCATTCTCAAAGCGGCCGGCGTTGGCTGGAATCGTGTCGTCAAGGTCAACGTCTACATCACACGCCGCGAAGACTTCAAAGAGATGAACCGCATTTACGCCAGCTACTTCCCGGACGGGAAGTTTCCAGCCCGGACCACTGCTGTCACCCCGTTACCGAACCCCGATTTCATGCTTGAGATCGACTGCGTTGCTGTCCGCGAGTAGGGGCGTTGTGACCCGCATCGATGCGGGCAGGACGCTGCGAGCGTTCTGTAACAGGGTCGTGCGCCTACATGATGGCGCTTGGGATGGGGCGGAGATGGACCGCCGAGCAACAAAAAACCCCGCTGGCATCAGGCTCTAGCGGGGTTCGGGGGCTCGCTTGGAGCAAGCAAGTGAGTCCAGAAGGTGGTGCCCGAGGCCGGAATCGAACCGGCACGCCTTGCGGCGGGGGATTTTGAGTCCCCTGCGTCTACCAATTTCACCACTCGGGCAGGTACAGCTGAGCCAGTCATTATGCCAGAAGTCCGGCCAGCCAAACAAGGCACGCCGGGAAGGGCGCAATCAACCCGCTTTTTGCGCGTTCTGCAGCTCCAGCACGCGTAGCAGCGACGCCGTATCGTCATACCCCCAGCCGTTGGCGACCAGCGTGTTGAGCTGCGAGGCCACCAGCTCCATTGCGGGCATTTGCAGACCCAGTTCCTGGGCGATCTCGCGCACGAGGCCGAAATCCTTGTCGTGCAGGCGCGCTTCGATGCCGGCGGCAAAGTTGCGCTCCGCCATCTTCGGCCCTTCCATGTCGAGCATGCGGCTGCCGGCAAAGCCCGGGCCGATGGCGGCCAGCACGCGCGACGGGTCAGTGCCCTGGGCGCGTGCAAACAGCATGGCTTCGGCAATGCCCTGGATGTTGATGACCTGAACGATCTGGTTGCACGCCTTGGCAACCTGGCCCGAGCCATGGCCGCCGATGTAGGTGATGGTGGTGCCCAGCAGTTGCAGCAACGGGCGCACGCGTTCGAGCACCTCGGGCTTGCCGCCCACCATGATCGACAGCGTGGCTTTCTGCGCGCCGCCCGTGCCGCCGGAAACCGGCGCATCCAGGAATTCCAGCCCCGCGGCTTCCAGCTCGGCCGCAATGCGGCGCGTGGCCACGGCGGAGATCGTGCTGTGGTCGATGCACACCGCGCCACGCGGTGCGCCATGGATGACGCCATCCGGCCCCAGCAGCACGCCTTCTACGTCGGCGGTGGAGGTGACGTTGGTGAAGATGACCTCGGCGTCGCGCGCGGCTTCGGCGGGGGTGCTGCATGGCTCGGCGCCGATGGCGCGGGCGTTGTCGGCGGCTTCCGGGCGGCGCACATAAGCGCGCACGGTGTGGCCGGCGGCAATCAGGTGCTGGACCATCGGCGTACCCATGTTGCCGAGGCCGATGAAGGCGAGTCGTGTCATGGCAAATCTCTGCGTGTTGATTTAGCGCGGGCCCGCATACGCGAAGCGGCCGTTCTTGATGATGCCCATCACGCGCGAGCGTTGGTCGAAGCCTTGGTGATCCTGGGCATTCAGGTTCAGCACGCCATTGGGCACGGTCAGGTCGCGTGTGGTTTCCAGCGCATCGCGCAGGGCGGAGCGGAAGGCGGGCGTGCCAGGTTGTGCGCCGGTCTTGAGCGCGCGGGCGGTGGCGTTGTCGAGCAACTGCCAGGCTCCCCAGGCATCGCCCGCGAACTGCGTGACGGAGTTGGTGCCGTACTTGGCTTCGTAGCGATCGGCAAATTCCACGGCCACCTTGCGTACCGGATGGCTGGTCGGCAGCTCACGGGCGACGACCACCGGGCCGGTCGGGAAGAGGGTGCCCTCCACGTCCTTGCCGCCGACCTTCAGGAACTCCGTGCTGGCGATACCGTGCGTCTGATAGATGCGGCCCTTGTAGCCACGCTCGACCAGCGTGCGCTCCGGCAGCGCGGCCGGCGTGCCGGCACCGGCGATCAGGATGGCATCGGGTTTTGCGGCCATCAGCTTGAGCGCCTGGCCGGTGACGCTGGCGTCTGTGCGGGCAAAGCGCTCGTTGGCGACCACCTTCAGCTTGCGCACGTCGGCCAGCTTCGAGAACTCACGCCACCAGCTCTCGCCATAGGCATCGGTAAAGCCAATAAAGCCTACCGTGTGCACGCCGCTGTCGGCCATGTGCTGTGTGACGAGCGTCGCCATCTGCGAGTCGTTCTGCGGCATCTTGAAGGCCCAGCGGCGCTTGGCGTCCTGCGGCTCGACGATGGAGGCGGATGCGGCCAGCGTCACCATCGGGGTTTGCCCCTCGGCCACGGCATCGAGCGACGCCAGTGCAGTCGGCACAATCGTCGGGCCGACGATCACGTCCACCTTGTCTTCGGCGATCAGCTTGCGCACGTTGCGCACCGCCATCGATGGGTCGGACGCATCATCCAGGATGATGACCTGTGCGCGCTGGCCGCCAATGGTCGCGGGCCACATCTGCACGGTGTTCTTGCTGGGGATGCCGATGGCCGCAGCCGGGCCGGTGGTCGACAGCACCACCCCCACGCGGATGTCGGCTTGGGCGGGGAGGGCCGTCATGGCAAGGGCGGCGGCACTCGCAAAGAGCGCCATGCCGCACAGCAGGCGACGTCGGGTCGTCATGAAATCTCCGGGAAGTTCAGGCCAAGGTGCTGGCGAATCAAAGCTCGTACGCTTCGTGATCGCCGGACATGAGTTGTTCGACCAGCTTGCGCGTGAGCGTCGGCGCAAACAGTTCGATGAAGGTGTAGACGAAGCCGCGCAAGTACGCGCCCTGCTTGACGCCCAGATGCGTGACGTTGGTGCCGAACAGGTGCCCAGCCGGAATCGCGCGCAGGTTGCGGTCGCGCTCGGCATCAAACGCGACACCGGCGACGATGCCCACGCCCAGGCCCACTTCCACGTAGGTCTTGATGACGTCGGCGTCGATGGCCTCGAGCACGATGTCTGGCTTGATTTGGCGCAGCTCGAAGGCGTGGTCGATCTTGGGGCGGCCGGCAAAGTGCTGGTCGTACGTGATGATCGGATAGCCCTTCAGGTCTTCCAGCGTCAGGTGCTGGCGCGAGAGCAGTGGGTGGTCGGGTGGCGTCACCACCACGTGCTGCCACTGGTAGCCCGGGATCGAGATCAGATCCTTCACATGCGACATGCCTTCTGTGGCGATGGCGATGTCGGCCTGGTCGTGCAGCACCATCTCGGCAATCTGCGCGGGCGTGCCCTGCTGAATAGATAGGCGCACCTTCGGGTACTTGCGGGTGAACTCGGCAATCGCCTTGGGCAGCGCGTAGCGCGCCTGCGTGTGCGTGGTGGCGATGGTGAAGTTGCCCTGGTCCTGCGCGGCGTAGTCCTTGCCCACGCGCTTGAGCGTTTCGACTTCTTCCAGCACGCGTTCCACCGAGGCCAGGATGCGCCGGCCGGGCTCCGTGAGGCCCCGGATGCGCTTGCCGTGCCGCGTGAAGATATCGACACCCAGCTCCTCTTCCAGCTCGATGATGGCCTTGGAGACCCCTGGTTGTGACGTATAGAGCGCTTTTGCTGCCTCGGTCAGGTTGAATTTCTGCCGCACGGCTTCGCGCACGAAGCGGAATTGGTGAAGGTTCATGGCTGCGCGGTCGATATAGAAGAACGAGAGCGATCTGATCGCTACTTATAACCGAGGCCATATAAACAAACAATTTTTTATTGGTTTGGGATATGAGGCGGCGTCATTACGATGCTCGAACTCCGTGATAACACGCCCTCACTGTCCCCCATGACGCTCGCCTATACGGTTTCCGGTTTGCTGGTCGGCCTGTTGGTCGGCCTGACGGGCGTTGGCGGCGGTTCGCTGATGACGCCGCTGCTGACGCTGATGTTCGGCTTCTCGCCGGCCACCGCCGTGGGCACGGACCTGGCGTTTGCATCGCTGACCAAGGGCGTGGGCACGATCGCGCACCGCAGCCACGGCCATATCCGCTGGGACATCGTCAAGCGCCTCTGCCTGGGCAGCCTACCCGCCGCGCTGGTGACGGTGATCGTGCTCAAGAACGCCGGCAACCTGGATGCGGAGTGGATGCACCTCATCCGCCTGACGATCGGCGTGTCGGTCATCCTGACGGTGATCTCGCTGCTGTTCCGCCAGCGCGTGCTGGGCTGGCTGGCCCGCAACCCGCGCTACCGCCTGCAGGGCACCGCGCTGGCCGTGGCGACCATCGTCGTCGGCGCGGTGCTCGGCGTGCTGGTGACGGTGTCGTCCATTGGTGCCGGTGCCGTGGGCGCGACGCTCATCCTGATCCTCTACCCCGAATTGAAGAGCGCCGAAGTGGCAGGCACCGACATCGCCTACGCCGTGCCGCTGACCGCCGTGGCGGGCCTGGGCCACATGTACCTGGGCACGATCGACTGGAACCTGCTGCTCTCATTGCTGGTGGGCTCGATCCCGGGTATCTGGTTGGGCGCCCGTCTCTCCAAGAATCTGCCGGAACGTCTGGTGCGCGGCGCGCTTGCCGCCACGCTGACGGTCACGGCCATCAAGCTGGTGTCGTGATGCGTGCGCCCGTGTGTGATGCGATGCTGATGCCGCTTGTCATGTGTTGTTGCTGTCGCTGAGACGACCCCAGCAGCACAACGAACGCTTTTCCCCAATTGAATTGCATGCCGGCGCAAGCTGGCCCGGACTGAACAGTCAAAGCCATGTACCAATACGACGCTTACGATCACCGCCTCGTCGCCGACCGCGTTGCGCAGTTCCGTGACCAGGTGCGCCGCCGCATTTCGGGTGAGCTGACGGAAGAGGAGTTCCTGCCGCTGCGTCTGCAGAACGGCCTGTACTACCAGCGCCACGCCTACATGCTGCGCGTGGCGATTCCGTACGGCCACCTGCGTGCCAACCAGATGCGCATGCTCAGCCATATCGCCGCTGAACATGACCGTGGCTACGGCCACTTCA
Organism: Ralstonia sp. 24A2; assembly: GCF_051783885.1. Taxonomy (NCBI): domain Bacteria; kingdom Pseudomonadati; phylum Pseudomonadota; class Betaproteobacteria; order Burkholderiales; family Burkholderiaceae; genus Ralstonia; species Ralstonia sp. 24A2. The sequence goes on from NZ_JBPVZD010000001.1 coordinate 505,811, forward strand.
GCACGCGCCAGAACATCCAGTTCAACTGGATCAAGCTGGAAGAGGTGCCGGACATCCTGGCAAAGCTGGCCTCGGTGGAAATGCACGCCATCCAGACGTCCGGCAACTGCATCCGCAACATCACGACAGACCAGTTTGCCGGCGTGGCGGCGGATGAGTTTGTGGACCCGCGTCCGCTGGGCGAGATCCTGCGCCAGTGGTCGACCTTCATCCCCGAGTTCGCTTTCCTGCCGCGCAAGTTCAAGATCGCCATTTCGGCCACGCGCGAAGACCGCGCCGTGACGCAACTGCACGACATCGGCGTCTATGCCTATGAGAAAGACGGCCAGACGCTGCTGCGCATCCTGGCCGGCGGCGGCATGGGCCGCACCCCGATCCTGGGCGCGGTCATCAAGGAAGACCTGCCGTGGCAGCACATGCTGTCGTACATCGAAGCCGCCGTGCGCGTGTACAACCGCTACGGCCGCCGCGACAACAAATACAAGGCGCGCATCAAGATCCTCGTGAAGGCCATCGGTGCGGAAGAATTTGCCCGCCAGGTGGAAGAAGAATGGCAGCAGATCAAGGACGGCCCGTCGACCATCCCGCAGGCCGAGTTCGACCGCGTGGCCAAGGACTTCGCGCCGCCCGCGTATGAAAAGTTGACCGACACCGACGCCGCTTACGAGAAGGCGCTGCTGGAGAACAAGGCGTTCGCGCGCTGGGTCAGCCGCAACGTGCACGCGCACCGCGTGCCGGGCTATGCATCGGTCACGCTGTCGCTCAAGCCGGGCGTGGCACTGCCCCCGGGTGACGCCACCGCCGAGCAGATGGCGCTGGTGGCCGACTGGTCCGAGCGCTTCGGTTTTGGCGAGCTGCGCGTGGCGCACGAGCAGAACCTGATCCTGCCGGACGTGAAGAAGCACGACCTGTTCGAGCTGTGGCAACTGGCCAAGCAGCACGGCCTGGCTACCGCCAACATCGGCCTGCTGACCGACATGATCGCCTGCCCGGGCGGCGATTTCTGCTCGCTGGCCAACGCCAAGTCGATCCCCATCGCACAGGCCATTCAAGCGCGCTTCGACAACCTCGACTATGTGTACGACCTGGGCGAGCTGTCGCTCAACATCTCGGGTTGCATCAACTCGTGCGGTCACCACCACGTGGGCAACATCGGCATCCTGGGCGTCGATAAGCACGACGAGGAGTGGTACCAGGTGTCGCTGGGTGGCGCGCAGGGCAACGATTCGGCGATCGGCAAGATCATTGGCCCGTCGTTCAAGGCCGAAGAAATGCCCGACGTGATCACACGCATCATCGACACTTTCGTCGCCAACCGCACGGAAGACGAGCTGTTCATCGACACTTACAACCGCATCGGCATGGCCCCGTTCAAGGAACGTGTCTACGCCCGTGAAGAAGCCTAAGCCGAGGGGAAACGAACATGAGCAAGATCATCAAGCTGCAAAACGGTGCCCCGCAAATCGTGGCCGACGAGTGGACGGTGCTCCGCGCCCCCGAGGGTGGTGAACTGACGCAAGCCGACGTGGATGCCGCCGCACACGCCATCGTGCCGCTGGCCTTCTGGCAAGCCAACCGCGACGCGCTGCTGACGCGCGCCCGCGCCGGCACGCTGGCCGTGTGGCTGGCCCCGGACGACGAGCCGTTCGCATTGGAGGCCGATCTGCCGAACCTGTCGTTGGTGGCGGTGGATTTCCCTGTGTTCCGCGATGGCCGCGGCTACAGCACGGCGTTCCTGCTGCGCCAGCGCCTGGGCTTTACGCGTGAGCTGCGCGCCATCGGTGACGTGCTGCGCGATCAACTGGACTTCATGCGCCGTTGCGGTTTCGACGCCTACGCCGTGCGCGCCGACAAGAGCATCGACGATGCGTTGAACGGCTTCGGCGAGATCAGCGTGCGCTACCAGGGTGCCGTCGACGAGCCGCGTCCGCTGTTCCGCCGCGAGCGTGCGACTGAGGCGAGCGCAGCATGAGTGACACGCAAGACATCGCCGTGTCCGAAGTGCCGGTGTCCGCGATCGGACGCCCGGTGCTGTGGACGCGCCCCGTCTACACCGGCACGGCTGAAGCCCTGGCTGCGAAGGAAGCCGCGCTGTTCGAGCGCCTGGCCGAGATTGCTGCCAAGCACGGCGTGGCGAAGTTCGCCACCAGCCTAGCCGCCGAAGACATGGTCGTGACTGACGCGATCCTGCGCAACCCCGAAGCTGTGCGCGCGCACCTGCCGATCTTCACGCTGCAGACCGGCCGCCTGCACGCCGAAACGCTGGCGATGCTCGACCGCATCCGCGAGCACTACGGTTATGCGATCGAGCAATACGCACCGGACGCCCGCGCAGTCGAAGCCTACGTGCGCGACAACGGCCTGAACGCGTTCTACGACAGCATCGAGCTGCGCAAGGCCTGCTGCAACATCCGCAAGGTGGTGCCGCTGAATCGCGCACTCAAAGACGCCGATGCATGGCTCACGGGCCAGCGTCGCGAACAGGCCGTCACCCGTGCCGATCTGCCGTTTGCCGAAGACGACGACGCCCGCGGCATCGCCAAGTACAACCCGCTGTTCGACTGGTCCGAGGCTGAAGTCTGGGCCTACCTTGAGCAGCACAACGTGCCCACCAACGCGTTGCACGACAAGGGCTATCCCAGCATCGGCTGCGAACCCTGCACGCGCGCAGTGCGCGCTGGTGAAGATGTGCGCGCCGGCCGCTGGTGGTGGGAATCGCGCGATAGCAAAGAATGCGGTTTGCATGCGACCAACGTGTCGCAAAAGAGCTAAGGAAAGGAACATGGGAGTCATGAGCGAAATCCCCGGCACGGCACTGACGCCCGTGCAGAACGAGCATCTCGACTGGCTGGAAGCCGAGTCGATCTACATCATTCGCGAGGTGGTGGCCGAGTGCCGCAACCCGGCGCTGCTGTTCTCGGGCGGCAAGGATTCGATCGTCATGCTGCACCTGGCGCTCAAGGCCTTCCGCCTGGGCGATCGCAAGATCGAACTGCCGTTCCCGCTGGTGCACATCGACACGGGCCACAACTACCCGGAAGTGATCCAGTTCCGCGACCAGCGCGTGGCTGAGCTCGGCGCGCGCCTAGTGGTTGGCCATGTGGAAGATTCCATCAAGCGCGGCACGGTCCGTCTGCGCAAGGAAACCGATTCGCGCAACGCCGCACAGGCCGTCACGCTGCTGGAAACGATCGAATCGCACGGCTTTGACGCCCTGATGGGCGGCGCCCGCCGCGACGAAGAGAAGGCCCGCGCCAAGGAGCGCATCTTCTCGTTCCGCGATGAGTTCGGCCAGTGGGATCCGAAGGCTCAGCGTCCGGAACTCTGGAGCCTGTACAACGCCCGCATGGCGCAAGGCGAACAGATGCGCGTGTTCCCGATCTCCAACTGGACGGAGCTCGACGTGTGGCAGTACATCGCCCGCGAGAACCTCGCCCTGCCGCCGATCTACTACGCGCATCAACGTGAAGTCGTGCGCAAGAACGGCCTGCTGGTGCCCGTCACGCCGATCACGCCCAAGGCCGATGGCGACGAGAGCGAAGTCCTGTCGGTGCGCTTCCGTACCGTGGGCGACATCAGCTGCACGTGCCCGGTGGCAAGCACGGCTGCCACGCCGGCCGAGATCATCGCCGAGACGGCCATCACCGAGATCACCGAACGCGGCGCCACGCGCATGGACGACCAGACGAGCGAAGCCTCGATGGAAAAGCGCAAGAAGGAAGGGTATTTCTGATCATGAGCAACCAAACATCGCACCAAGGGCTGCTGCGCTTCATCACCGCTGGCTCCGTCGACGACGGCAAGAGCACGCTGATCGGCCGTCTGCTGTACGACAGCAAGGCTGTGCTGACCGACCAGTTGCAAGCGCTCACGCGCGCCAAGAACAAGCGCACCGCCGGCGAAGACATCGACTTCTCGCTGCTGACCGACGGCCTGGAAGCCGAGCGCGAGCAGGGCATCACGATTGATGTGGCGTATCGCTATTTCTCGACCGCACGCCGCAAGTTCATCATCGCCGACACGCCGGGCCACGAGCAGTACACGCGCAACATGGTGACGGGCGCATCCACTGCGCACGCTGCCATCATCCTGATCGACGTCACGCGCGTGACGACCGTGGATGGCAAGGCGCAACTGCTGGCCCAGACTAAGCGCCATTCGGCCATCGTCAAGCTGCTGGAGCTGCAACACGTGATCGTGGCCGTCAACAAGATGGACCTGGTTGACTACAGCGAAGCGCGCTTCAACGAAATCCGCACTGCTTACGATGCATTGGCCGCACAACTCGGCCTGCGCGATGTGCGCTACGTGCCGGTGTCGGCCCTGCGCGGTGACAACATCGTGCACGCGTCCGAAGCCATGCCGTGGTACCAAGGCGAGCCGCTGCTGGCGCTGCTGGAAGACCTGAAGGTGGAAGAGACGGCGCCGACTGGTGACGATGCGTTGCGCTTCCCGGTACAACTCGTGGCACGCCAGGATGGCTCGCAAGCCGATGACTTCCGCGGCTACATGGGCCGTGTGGAAGCCGGTACCGTGCGCGTCGGCCAGGCTGTGCGCGTGCTGCCCGCCAACCGCGAGACCACCGTGGCCGAAGTGCTGACGCCGAACGGCGCTGCTGATTCCGCTGGTCCCGGCGAGACCATCACCGTGCGCCTGGCGGACGACGTGGACATCTCGCGTGGCGACACCATCGTCGCAGCGCCCACCACGGCTGCCAACGCCGCTAAGAAACTGCACGCCGATCTCTGCTGGTTCGACGAACACGAGCTGAACCCGGCCCGCAAGTACGTACTCAAGCACACCACGGCCACCGTGTTCGCCCGCGTGTCGGAAGTCGAGCGCGTGTTGGACGTGCACACGCTGTCGCACGAAACCGGCCGCAAGCAGATTGCGCTGAATGACATCGGTACCGTCAACATCAACCTGCAGAAGCCGATCGTCTGCGATGCGTATGGCGACAACCCGGCCACCGGCGCCTTCATCCTGGTGGACGAAGCGACGCACCATACGGTGGCGGCAGGCATGATCCGTGCATTTTCCTAAAGTGAATGGGGTACGGTAATCTGCGCCCCGCAGGAAAAAGCGAAGGAAGCTAGGCAAATGGAAGCGAAGACCCACAAGACACTCGGCCGCGTGAGCCTGATTGGTGCCGGCCCCGGTGCCGCGGACCTTATCACGGTGCGCGGTGCACGATTGTTGGGCGAAGCCGAGGTCGTGCTGCACGACGCCCTGGTCTCGCCCGAGGTCTTCCAGTATTGCCCGCAGGCCGTGCTGATTGCGGTCGGCAAGCGTTGCGGCAAGCGCTCGACCGCGCAGCGCTTCATCAACCGCCAACTCGTTGATCTGGCGACCAAGTACCAGCGCGTCGTGCGCCTCAAGGGCGGCGACCCGATGCTGTTCGGCCGTGCCGATGAAGAACTGCAAGCGCTGGAGCAGGCCGGCATCGATTACGAAGTCGTGCCGGGCATCACCGCTGCGTTGGCGGCCGCTTCGGCGATTCGCCAACCGCTGACCAAGCGCGGCGTCGCTCGCAGCGTGGCGTTCGTCACGCAGGCCAAGGCTGCCGATCCGGATACGCCGCAGCCGGAGAACATCACGCCTGAACCGGCCGCGCAGGCCGATTCGCTCGTCTACTACATGGGCCGCGATCAAGCCGCCTCCATCGCGGCCGACCTGATCGCCCGTGGTCGCGCACCGTCGACACCCGCCTGGGTGGTTGAGGCCGCCACCACGCCGCAACAGCGCTCGGCGTGCTTCACGCTGCAGCAGATGGCCGATGGCGCTGCTGCTGAGTGGATCAACCCGGAACACCCGAGCCTGCTGATGATCGGCGATGCGTTTGCCGCGCGTGCAACCAACGCTGCGCCTGAAGCCGTCTCCAGCGAGCCCCACGTTCTGGCGGCCTGAGCATCGCTCAGAACGTCAGCGCGATCTTCCCAAAGACTCTCCCGGCTTCCATCACCTGGAACGCCTCCGCCGAGTCTTGCCACGGCAGCACCTGATCGACGATCGGGTGCAAGCCGTGTACCGCCAGCGCCCGGTTCATCGCTTCAAACGACGCCCGCGAGCCGACCGACGCCGGCCGGATCACCGCCTTGCGCGCGAAGATCTCCAGCGGGCTCACGCCGCCCTCGCGCCCAGCCAGATAGCCGACGAGGTGGATCTGTCCGCCCACCCGCAGCGCTTTCAGCGAGCGCTGAAACGTGCCCCCGCCACCCACTTCGATGACGTGATCGACACCGCGGCCATCCGTGCGCGCGAGCACCGCTTCGTGCCATTCGGGCGTGGTGCGGTAGTTGACCGTGTCGGATTTGGGCACGCCGAGGGTCTGCACGCGTTCGAGCTTCGCATCGCTGCTCGACAGGACGATGGGCCGTGCCCCCGCCATGAGCGCGAACTGCACCGCAAACATCGACACACCGCCCGTGCCTTGCACGAGCACCGTTTCGCCCGGCTGCAGGCTGCCCGCTTCGATCAGGCAGTGCCATGCGGTGAGTCCGGCGCAGGGCAGGGTGGCGGCTTCGGTATCGCTCAGGTGCGGTGGCACCACCACTGCGCCGCCCGCATCCAGGCGGATGGTGTCGGCCAGCCAGCCGTCGATCGGGCCGCCGAGCATGCGGCGCGTGTCGGCGTTGCGGAAGTCGCCGCCGTCCCAGCGCTGCCAGAACGTGCCGGCGACTCGATCGCCGGGGCGCACGCGCGTCACGTTGCTACCAACGGCCACCACCTCGCCCACACCGTCCGACAGCGGAATCAGCGGCAGTGGAAAGCGCGTGAAGAACTTGCCGGAGACGATTTCCAGGTCGCGGAAGTTAAGCGAGGCGGCGCGTGTGCGCACGATGATCTCGTCGTGGGCGGGCGTGGGGTCGTCGCGCTCGATGGCGCGCAGGGCGTCGATGCCGTAACCGTCGATCAGTGCCAGGGCTTTCATGGTGTCCTCGTGGTTGTTGGGAGAGGAAAGCAACGCAAAAGCGCGTCTGGCGATACTGTGGCCTGTCGCTTAAGATGAATCCAATTCAATTTGTTCAGAGAAAACATAACGATTGGGAATGTCGTCATGCTTGAAGAGATGCGTACCTTCGTGCTGCTGGCACAGACCGGGTCGATTGCCCGCGTGGCTGAGCATCTGCCGCTCACGCAACCGGCCGTCACCAAGCAGATCCAGCGGTTGGAACGCGCGCTCGATACCGTGCTGTTCGACCGGCGCGTCAAACCGTTTCGGCTGACTGCCGAGGGCGAGGCCGTGCTGGCACGCTGCCGCACCATCGTCGGTGAATTTGAGGCGTTGCGCGGTGCTGTACGTGCCACCGGCGAGCCGGAGGGGGCGCTGCGCGTGGGCGTCAGCCATGCGGTGAGCGATGCGCGGTTTGCGCGCTTGCTGTCGGGGCTGCGCACGCGCTATCCGGGCGTGTCGTTTCGCCTGAGCTGCGAGTGGGGTGGCGTGCTGCGTGATCGTCTGAAGCGCGCCGAGCTGGACGTCGCGCTGTGGCTGGCACCAGCCAACGCGCGTGGCCATCACGCCGATGCCGACATCCGCGTGATCGGCACAGAGCCCGTCAGCCTGATTGCCGCGCCCTCGCGCAAGCTGCCACCGACGTTGTCGATGGGGCAAGTCACGGAGGAAGCCTGGGTGTTGAATCCGGCCGGGTGCGAGATGCGGGCCTGGCTGCTGGGCCGCTACGAGGCCGACCGCCTGACGCCGAACGTGGCCGCCGAAGTGCAATCCGTGCCGCTGCAGCATGCGTTGGTGGCAGAGGGTTTTGGGCTCGGGTTCGCGCCTGTGCGGCTGATCGGGCCGCAGATTGCCGAAGGCATGCTGTCGGTGCACAAGCTCACCTCGGCCCCATCGGAATGGGATGTCTGCGTGCAGCGTGCGCCGTCACTCGGGCGTTTGGCGCGCGTGGTGGATGCGCTCGAATTGGCGATGTCCACCGAGGCCGCCGCGGCGCGTTAATCACTTAACCCCTTCTTCGGACGCCTGCGATGCCGCACGTCATCATCGAGTACACCGCCAACGTTGAAGTTGACGCGCGCATCCCCGAGCTGATGCGCTTGCTCAACGGCGTGCTGATCCGCCATGCCGATGTGTTTCCGACCGGTGGCATCCGCACACGCGCGCTGCGCCTAGACCACTACCGCATGGCAGACGGCGCTGAGGACGATGCCTTCGTCCACGTGGTATTCCGCATCAAGGCCGGTCGGCCCAAGGCTGTGACCGGGCCGATCTGCGCGGAATTGTTCGCCGCCCTGCGCGCGCATCTGGCTGACGTGTTTGCACGCCGCAATCTCGGGTTGACGCTGGAGTTGGTGGAGTTCGACACCCACGGTTTCCACGTTGAAAACAACGTGCACGCGCGCTTTGCGCAGCTCGAAGCCGAGGGTGGCTAGACGGGGTTGCGTGAGACGTGGCGAAAGCTTGGTGAGACACCCGCACCAGTCGTACACACCGCGCGCTTGCGCGCTTGAGCCAGCATGGTTGCCATGGGAGTATCCAGGCCGCCTCCGCCTGAGTGCGGGATCTCCAGCCCCATGCCATGCCTGCTACCCATTCGTCGATTCAATCTTCCGCCGTGCGTCTTGGGGCGTTGATGCCCGTTGTTGCAGTGTTCGCGACGCTGGCCGCGTGCGGTGGTGGTGGCGACAGTGCGAGCGCCACATCGGCCCCGCGCATCATGAGCGGCACCGTGGCGATGGGCGAGCTTTTGTCGGGTGCCCAAGTCAAGGTGACCGATGCCCAGGGCAGGACGCTGAGCACGGTCACTGACAGCGCGGGCCATTACGAGATTCCGCTGACCGGGTTGACTGCTCCGTTGCTGGTCACCGCAGACGACGCCAGCGGTGATGACCCGACGCTCTATTCGGTGCTGCCAGAACTGCCGGCCGATGAGGACGAGGCGATTGTGAACGTATCGATCCTGACCTCGGCTCTGGTGGCAGAACTGAGCGAACACGATGATCCGGCTGAGCTGGCGTCGCCGCAGATGCTGACCCGGCGTGTGACACCCATCAGCGTCAACGCTGGCGTTGCTCATCTGAACCATCAACTTGCGCCGATTCTTGCTGCTGCGGGCGAGAATGCCGCGTCATACAGCCCCATTCATCAGCGGTATCTGCCCGCGCCGCCGCCCGCGGGCATCTTCGGGGATCTCTTGAGGCAGGTGGCGCCGACGATCGGCTCGGTCGCCGGGCAACTGCTCCCATACATGCGCTGTCAGGGAGGCGCGATGCCAAGGTATGCAACGCGTGTCGATTTCGGTCGCGCTGTGGTGGATCTGACCTCGTTGATGCCGATTACTGGGAGTATCAACCCCCAAGGGGCTTGCGGCAACGGCGGGGGCGCTCTTCTGCCGCCCTGAAAGGGGGGGCTGCCGGCGGACGGCAGATCAGCTTGGCGAGGTGAGTTGCCGCACACAATAGCCGGCAATCGCATCGAGCACGGCGTCGTCTTCACCGACGGCATCGGCGCAACGGATGGAGAGGGCGGGGTGGGCCTGTGCGCAGCGCTCGACCAGCGCCGGCAGATCCCGCCGCAAGTGGCCGCCCTGGCCAAAGAACACCGGCACGATGGTGATGTGCTGCACACCGGCAGCAGCAAGTTCGTCGATCGTGCCCGGCAGCTCGGGCGTCATCAATTCAAGAAAGGCGAGGCGGACGTCGACATCGGGTTGCTGAGCGGCGAGGCGCTCGCGCAGCCGGTCGAACGGCTCGCGCCAGCGGGCATCGCGCGCGCCATGCGCAAACAGTACGAGCGCGCGCGCGGTCATCAGTGACGCTCCACCCAGCGTAGCGCCACCAGCGCGAATGCCAGATACAGGGCGCCTGGCACGATGGCCGTGAAAATGGCTGGCCACGTATTGAGCAGCCCTACGTGTGAGAACAGGTTGTTCACCAGCTGGAACGACAGACCCAGCATGATCCCGCCGAACACCTTCAGGCCGACGGCGCCAGCACGGGCGTGCAGGTAGGCAAAGGGCAGGGCCAGCGCCATCATCACCAGCACGGTGAACGGGTACACGACCTTCTTCCACAACGCGATTTCGTAGCGCTGTGAATCCTGTTTGTTGTCACGCAGATGGCGGATGTACTGGAACAAGTCCAGCGTGGCCATGCGGTCGGGCGTGACCATCAGCACCGACAGCAACTGCGGCGTGAGTTCCGAGCGCATCTCCTGCTGCGCCACCGAGAGCTGTTCGCCGCGGAAATCCGGCGCCAGCGCATCGGGTGCGCCAGGTGCGGCCTGTACGTTGTCTTGTGGCGTACCGGTCGCTGGCTTGCGCGGGAATTCGATGAAGCGCGTCTCGGTCACGTTGCTCAACTGCCAGTTCTGATGCCCCTCGTATCGCGCCTGTTGCGCCACACGGATCGTGCTCAGACGGTAGTCCGAATCGAATTCATAGATGCGCAGGCCCTGGATGGACTGGTCTGCCTGCAACGCACCCACGTTGATGAAGCGTGTCACCTCGCCGCCGCTGCCGTCCGGCTTGGCCGGGCCGCGGTCCTTGACCCACACGCCCGAGCGGAAGCCCGCCGACACCGTGGCGCCCAGCGCTTCGAGCCGCACCTTCTGCGCATACTGCTCCGCCTTCGGACCGATGAATTCGCCGAAGATGTACGTCACCAGCGCCAGCGGCAGCGCAATCTTGAACAGCGACATCAGCGCGCGCCGCGTATCGAGTCCCGCTACGCGGAAGATCGTGAACTCCGACTGGCTCGCCATCTGCGAGAACACATAGATGGCGCTGATGAGCGCCGCCACCGGAATCACTTCATACACACGCGTCGGCGCCTGCAGCATCACGTGGAAGAACGCGATGAGCGTGGTGTAGCGCCCCATGACCGAGCCCAGCTCGCCCAGCATGTCGAAGAAGATGAACAGCGCCAGCACCGCAAACAGGATGAAGACGAACACCCCGTAGATCTGGCGCGCGAAATACTTCTCGTAGACCGGCATCTTCATCATGCGCCCGCCTTCTTTGCAGAGAAGCCGAGCAGGGCGGAGATGCCCTTCAGGCCGGCCGCGCTGTAATGGCGGAAGCGGAACAGCAGCACCGCGCAGATGAAGGCTGCCAGGTGGATCGGCCACCAGGCCATGAACACGTTCATCTTGCCCTGCGAGACCCAGGCTTGCGACAGGTTCAGCAAGTTCGAATACGTCAGGTAGATCAGCACCGCGAAGATCATCGGCGTGTAGCGGCCCAGGCGCGGGTTGACGTAGGCCAGCGGAATGGCGATCAGCACGAAGTTCAGCGCCAGCAGCGGCAGGCCGATCCGCCAGACCAGCTCGCCCAGGTTTTCGGGTGTCGGGTTGGCGAGCAGGTCCTTGGTGGAGCGGCTCTTGGTCGGCTGGTTGGCGTCTGCTTGCGGCGGCTTGTTGGCGACCTTCACGCCGTACTTATCGAACTCGACGATGCGGTAGTCGAGCTGGCCGGGCTTGCCTTCATAGCGGCGGCCCTTGTCGAGCACGACGTAGCGGTCGCCGTTGGGCATGGTCTTGAACTCGCCGGTCTGGGCCAGCGCCACGCCGATCTTGTCCTGCGAGGCGTTGGCCACGAACAGGTTACGGGCGTGTTTCATGCCGGAGTCCACGCCTTCGATGAAGAGCACGTAGTTGCCGTGTGAGGGCTCGATGAAGCGGCCGGCGGAGATCATCGACAGCACGTCGCGCTGCTCGAAGCGGTCACGGAACAGCGCGCTCTGCTGGTTGGCCCACGGCCAGCCGAACAGCGCCAGCAGCGCCACCAGCACGATGAACGGCAGCGAGAAGCGCAGCACCGGGCGGATGAAATCGGTCAGGCTGATGCCGGAGGTGAACCACACCACCATCTCGGAATCCTTGTACCAGCGCGTAAGCACCAGCAGCACCGAGATGAAGAGCGTGGCGCATAAGAGAATTGCAAGGTAGCCCAGCGTAGCCAGGCCGATGAGGAGCAGGACGTCGTTCGGGTTGGCTTCACCATTGGCGGCCATGCCGAGAATGCGGATCACCAGGGTGGTCAGCATGAACGTCAGCAGCACGAGGAAGACGGCGCCGGCGGTAAAGGACAGCTCGCGTCGCAGGGCTTGTTCGAAAATCATGCGGATGCGGGAAGGAGGGCGAGGTCAGGATCAACGTGTTGCGATGTGGGTTCCATCGGAGCCCCCGCGCAAAATCGCGGATAATGTGGGCTTTCGTTGACTCGCCTCATAGAGAGAAGCGCGATGGAATTTAGCACAAAAGCCCTGGACTGGGCCAAAGCGGGCGCCCTGGCAGCCAAAAGCGACTGCCTCGTGATCGGTCTGTTCGAGTCGCAGACCCTGGCTGGCGCCGCCAAGGCGCTGGATGTTGCGACCAAGGGCCTGGTTGGCCGCTTGATCAAGCTGGGCGACTTTGAAGGCAAGCGTGGCACCTCGCTGCTGCTGCACGAAGTGGCCGGCGTGGGCGCCGCCCGCGTACTGCTGGTCGGCCTGGGCAAGGAAGCCGACTTCACCGACCGCGCCTATGCCGAAGCCGTGCGCACGGCACTGCGCGCGCTGTCCGGCACCAAGGCCGCCAACGTGACGTGGACGCTCACCGAGCACACCGCCCGCGACAAGGACACCGCCTGGGCCGTGCTGACCGCCGTCACGCTCATCCGCGAGACCAGCTACCGCTTCATCGCGCGCCATCCCGAACTGAAGAGCAAGGGCGACAAGAACGGCGTTGGTCTGCGCAAGGCCGTGCTGACCGTGCCGGCTGCTGACGCCAAGGCCGCCAGCGTGGCCGCCGCGCGCGGCACCGCCATCGCCAACGGCATGGACCTGACGCGTGACCTGGGCAACCTGCCGTCCAACATCTGCACGCCGACGTACCTGGCCAACACCGCACGCCAGATCGCCAAGGATTTCAAGCTCAAGGTCGAAGTGCTCGGCCGCAAGCAGATCGAAGCCCTGAAGATGGGCGCGTTCCTGGCCGTGACCAAAGGCAGTGAAGAGCCGCCGCAGTTCATCGTGCTGCGCTACGAGGGTGGCCCGGCCAAGCAGGCACCGGTCGTGCTGGTCGGCAAGGGCATCACGTTTGACACGGGTGGCATCTCGCTCAAGCCGGGCGAGGGCATGGACGAGATGAAGTACGACATGTGCGGCGCCGCTTCGGTGCTGGGCACGCTGCGTGCTGTGGCCGAAATGGGCCTCAAGCAGAACATCATCGCCGTGGTGCCGACCTGCGAGAACATGCCCAGCGGCATCGCCACCAAGCCGGGCGACGTGGTCACCAGCATGTCGGGCCAGACCATCGAGATCCTGAACACCGACGCCGAAGGCCGCCTGATCCTGTGCGATGCGCTCACCTATGTGGAGCGCTTCAAGCCGGCCGTGGTGATCGACGTGGCCACGCTCACCGGCGCTTGCATCATCGCGCTCGGCCATATCAACACGGGCATGTACGCCCGCAGCGATGCGCTGGCGGATTCGCTGATCGCAGCTGGCAAGCAATCGCTCGACACCGCCTGGCGCATGCCGCTGGACGAGGAATACCAAGAGCAGCTCAAGTCCAACTTTGCTGACATGGGCAACATCGGCGGCCGCCCGGCCGGCAGCGTGACGGCCGCCTGTTTCCTGGCGCGTTTCACCGAGAAGTATGACTGGGCCCACCTCGACATCGCCGGCACCGCCTGGAAGAGCGGCGCAGCCAAGGGCGCCACGGGCCGCCCGGTGCCGCTGCTGACGCGCTTCCTGATGGACCGCGCTTGAGCCGAGCGAGCCAAGTCAGCCGAGGAGCCGCATGACCCGCGTCGATTTTCACAGCAACGTGCCCGGCAAGCTGGCTTATGCCTGCCGGCTCGTGCGCAAGGCTTACGGCGCGGGCCAGAAGGTGATCGTGGTGGGGGATCAGGCTGCACTGCAAGCGTTCGACACACAGTTGTGGACCTTCAGTCAGCTCGATTTTCTGCCGCACTGCGGCCTGCGGCACCCGCTGGCCGCGCAGACGCCCATCCTGCTGGCCGATGCCGCCGAGCCGCTGGACGACGCGCCGCATCACGACATTCTGGTCAACCTGTCGCACGAGCCGCCGCCGCTGTTTGCGCGCTTTGCCCGGCTGATCGAGATCGTCGGCGATGACGATGCGGACCGCGCCGCCGCGCGCGACCGCTTCCGCTTCTACCGCGACCGCGGTTATCCGATCCAACACCACGACGTGGGGCGCGCATGACCGACGGCCGCAACTCTGGGTCCCCCGCGGACAACAACATCCCCGTTCTGACGGAGATCGTCGAGCTGGAGGATGCTGAACCGGTGGCTGCTCCGGCCGCCGCGCCTTCTCCAACTGCTGCCCCTGTTACACCTGCTGTGCCGCCTGTCTTGCGCGAGCAGGGCCTGGCGCCTACCTCCGCCCTGCCGCCGGCCGGCACAGACGCCGCGCGCGTGATGGGCGAGGTGATGTGGCGTTTTCAATCCGAATGGCCGACGCTGATCGAGGCGCAATGCCGCGCGGCGCTGGAATCGCGCCTCTCGCTGCTGACCGAGCAACTGGCTGCCGATCTCACGCGCACGCTGGAAGCTCGCCTGATGGACTGGCTGGGTGCTGCGCTGGACGATGCGTTGGCCGACCAGCGCAAGCCGCCGTCGCGCTAAGCAACATCTAACGATACGCGTACCTACTGAGCAAGTCGCGCCACGCCATACAGGCCGACCGCGAAGACGCTGTGGCTCAGGAGGCTCAGGCAGCGGAGCTGCGTGGCGTTGCTGCGCTTGGATACCACCCAGCCCGCTCCCATGCCCGGATGCAGCAGAAACCAGCCCGGCAGGATTGTCACCATGCCGAATATCCAGGCCGGTAACAACGCAGGCGCAACCAACCAATCAGGCGCGATCAGCACCAGGATGACGGCATAGGCGATGCCGATGGCGTAGTGGCAGAACCAGCCGAACGCCAGTTCATGCGCGTAAGGCTTGGCGAGGGCAATGTCGTCGTGGAAGACTTTGCCGGTGCGCAGGTGCCAGAACCAGCGTCCGACGAGTGCCCAGTTCGTCATCGGCTGCTTGAATACGCGGTGCAATGTGTAAATCCAACTATCCATCAGGGCGGTTGCCCCGACGCCGATCAGCACGGCGGCGCTTGTCGTGTTCCACATGATGTTGGGAGGGAGGCGCCGTCCCCATGTGCAGCCTGGGGACGGCTGTTGCCAGATCAGTCCGTCACGGCACCCTTGCTGGCCGGCGCGGCCAGCTTCGCAAACTTCGCCAGCACGCCACGCGTATAGCGCGGTGCCGGCTGCTTCCACGCGGCACGGCGGCGGGCGAGTTCATCGTCGGGCACGTTCAGCTGTAACCGGCGCTGATGCGCATCGATGGTGATCGAATCGCCCTCATGCACCAGGCCGATCGTGCCGCCCACGTACGCTTCCGGCGCGACGTGGCCGACCACCATGCCCCACGTGCCACCCGAGAAACGCCCATCGGTGATAAAGCCCACCGACTCGCCCAGCCCCTTGCCGATGATGGCGGATGTGGGCGCCAGCATTTCCGGCATGCCTGGGCCGCCCTTGGGCCCCAGATAGCGCAGCACGAGAATGTCGCCGGCCTGGATCTGGTCGCCCAGGATGGCGCTCATCGCGCTCTGTTCATCGTCGAACACACGGGCCGGGCCGGTGATGACCGGGTTCTTCAGGCCGGTGATCTTCGCCACGGCGCCTTCCTCGGCCAGATTGCCCTTCAGGATGGCGAGGTGGCCTTCCTTGTAGAGCGCGCGGTCGATCGGCAGGATCACGTTCTGATCCGCGCGCGGCTGGTCCGGCACGTGGGCCAGTTCTTCGGCGAGCGTCTTGCCGGTGATGGTGATGCAATCGCCATGCAGCAGGCCGGCGTTGAGCAGGAGCTTCATCACCTGCGGGATGCCGCCGGCCTCGTGCAGGTCCGTCGCCACGTACTGGCCCGACGGCTTGAGGTTGCAGATGACGGGCACGCGCTGGCGCACGCGCTCGAAGTCGTCGATGGTCCATTCCACTTCCGCCGCGTGGGCGATGGCCAGGTAGTGCAGCACCGCGTTGGTCGAGCCGCCGGTGGCCATGATCACGGCCACGGCGTTTTCGATCGACTTGCGCGTGATGATGTCGCGCGGCTTGAGGTCGCGGCGTACGGCTTCGACCAGCACGCGCGCGGACTCGGCCGCGCTGTCGACCTTCTCCTGGTCCGGGTTCGCCATCGTCGACGAATACAGCAGCGACATGCCCAGTGCCTCGAACGACGAACTCATCGTGTTGGCCGTGTACATGCCGCCGCACGAGCCGCTCGACGGGCAGGCATTTTTCTCGATGCCCTCGAAGTCTTCATCGCTCATGCGGCCAGCGGTGAATTCGCCCACGGCCTCGAACGACGACACGATGGTCAGGTCCTTGCCTTTCCAGTGCCCGGGCTTAATGGTGCCGCCGTACACGTAGATGCCCGGTACGTTGGTGCGCGCCAGGGCGATCATGCCGCCCGGCATGTTCTTGTCGCAGCCGCCGATGACGATCACGCCGTCCATCCACTGACCGTTGACGCAGGTCTCGATGCAGTCGGCAATCACTTCGCGCGAGATCAGCGAGAACTTCATGCCCTCCGTGCCCATCGACATGCCGTCGGAGATGGTGGGCGTGCCGAAGATCTGCGGATTGGCCTTGGCATCCTTCACGGCGGCCACCGCCGCATCGGCCAGCTTCTGCAGGCCCGAGTTGCACGGCGTGATGGTCGAGTGGCCATTCGCCACGCCGATCATCGGGTTGTTGAAGTCGTCTTTCGTGTAGCCCAGCGCGTAGTACATCGAGCGATTGGGCGAGCGCGCCACGCCCTGGGTGATGTGCTGCGAACGCTTGTTGTCTGGCATGGGAGTCTCCGTGGGGCGGGTATGTCGTTATAGGAAACAGCGTGGCGCCCAGCATGCGCTTGGGAAAAAGGCGCGTCAAATATATTATTGAGCGATTATTGAGTCGAAAAAACTATCAATCGCCACTATGGATTTGCGCCAACTTCGCTATTTCGTGACGGTCGCCGAGGAGCTGCATTTCGGCCGCGCAGCCGAGCGTCTGTCGATGACGCAGCCGCCGCTGTCGCAGCAGATCCGTGCGCTGGAGGAGGAGTTGGGCGTCACGCTGTTCCACCGCACGCAGCGCTCGGTGGCACTCACGCCGGTGGGGGCGCGGTGGCTGGTCGAGGTGCGGCGCGTGCTGGCCGAGGCGGGTGCACTCCCAGCGCTGGCGCAGCGGCTTGCGCGCGGGGAGGTAGGCTCGCTGTCGCTGTCCTTCGTCAGCACGGCCGACTACGGCATCTTGCCTGCCGTGCTGCGGCACTTCCGTGACGCCCGCCCGGATGTGCAGTTCCAGCTGCGTGAAGCCACCAGCGATGTGCAGATCGAAGCGCTTCTGGCCGACGAGGTGGATGCGGGCGTGGTGATTGCGCATCACGCGGGTTCTGTCCCCGGTGAGCTGGAGTATCGACCGCTGGTGCGGGAGCGCTTGGTGCTAGCGGTGCCCACATCGCGTGCAGAAAAGTGGGGCATCGCGCCCGGCCAGCCCTTTGCGCTGGCCGATGCGGCGGCCGAGCCGCTCATCATCTTCCCGCGACGGTCTGCGCCTGCGCTGTATGACATCATTACCGGCTATCATGCCGCGCACGGTGGCGGGGAGGCTGCCACGCGCATCGGCCAGGAAGCCATCCAGATGCAGACCATCGTCAGCCTCGTTTCCGCAGAGATGGGGGTCGCGCTGGTGCCTGCATCGTTATGCAACCTGCAGCGGACTGGCGTGGTCTATCTCGAACTCGCCGCGCCAAGCCCGTTCATTGAGACCGGGCTGGTGTGGCGGCGCGACGCGGCCTCGCCGGTGCTGCCGTGGTTCGTGGCCAGCGCCGACGCCGTCGCCAAGCTGCACACAGACAAACAAACCTGAAACCCGCAGGATTCATGCTCATCCATCCGCAATTCGATCCCGTCGCCCTGCATCTGGGGCCGCTCGCCATCCGCTGGTACGGCCTGATGTATCTGGCGGCGTTCATCATGTTCCTGTGGTTCGGCCGGCTGCGCACGCGCCAGCCGCACATCGCCGCCGAAGGCTGGAGCGGCCGCGACCTCGACGACATGCTGTTCTACGGCGTGCTGGGCGTGATCCTTGGCGGGCGTCTGGGCTATGTGCTGTTCTACAAGGCCGACTGGTACTTCGCCCACCCGCTCGACATCTTCAAGGTGTGGGAGGGCGGTATGGCCTTCCACGGCGGTTTCCTGGGCGTGGTCGTGGCGATGATGGTGTATGCCCGCATGCGCGGCCGCTCCTGGATGCAGGTGACCGACTTCATCGCGCCGATGGTGCCGTGCGGCCTCGCTGCGGGCCGCTTGGGCAACTTCATCAACGGTGAACTGTGGGGCCGTGTGGCCTCGCCCAATCTGCCGTGGGCGATGATGTTCCCGCAGGCGCAGGGCGAAGACCGTGAGTGGTTGCTCTCGCACGCACAACAGGCGGTCACCAGCGGCGTGCAGGCCGTGTTTGACCAGTACCACATGCTGCCGCGCCACCCGTCGCAGATCTACCAGTTCCTCGGCGAGGGCGTGCTGTTCTTCATTCTGCTGTGGCTGTACTCGCGCAAGCCGCGGCCGATGGGCGCGGTGTCGGGCGCCTTCCTGCTCGGCTACGGTGTGTTCCGCTTCCTCGCCGAATTTGCGCGCGAGCCGGACAACTTCCTCGGCTTGCTGGCGGCGAACCTGTCGATGGGGCAATGGCTGTCGCTGCCGATGATCGTCATCGGTATCGCGATGCTGGTCTGGGCCTATCGCCGCGCGGGCAACGGCGCGAAAACCCAGGCACACGCCTGAGGTCACTTCGACGCAAAGAAAAAGCCACCGCTTGCGGTGGCTTTTTCATGGCTGGCGGATGCGTTACTTCAGCATCTGCACGGCGCCGGAGACGGTCACCGTCACTTGTGCCTTGCCGCCCTCGATGGGTACCGGTGCCGAATCGAACGAAGCTGGCGCGGCTGCCATGCGCATCATCGGACGCGGGCCAGGGTTGTTGCTGCCTTCGCTCACGTGCACGTCGCGGATCGTGTAGCTCGTGTAGCCGAACAGCTTGGTGGTTGCCAGTGCCTTGTCGCGGAACGTGTTCACAGCTTGGTCGATCAGCTTGGCTTCAGCCGCCGTGCGTGCCTCGCGCGAGAGCGTGAAATTCACGTTCTGCACCTGCATCTGGTTGGCCAGTTGACCGGCCAGTTTGGAGGCTGCAGCAAAGTCCTTCGACGTGATGCGCACTTCGGCATGGCCGCGCCAAGTGCTGATCTTGCCGTCGCGATTGGTGTTCGGGTAGATGTTGAAGCCGCCGGTTTCTGCCTGCACGCCGGACGTGCGCTTGGCCTGGGCGATCACCTCGTCGGCCTTGCGCGACAGCGCTGTGGAGATCGCACCCGGGTCCGCGCCTTCCTGCTCGGCACCCAGCGTGAGGGTGACGGTGTCGGTCGGCACTTCGGTCACGGCCTGTGCATCCAGCGACAGCACGCCCGAATGATTCGTCTCAGGTGCAGCTTGCGCAAAGGCAGTCGTCATCATTGCGGTCCCCAGAATGGTTGCGGCCAGCACAGATTTCATTGTGTTCTCCCAAAAAAGCAATGTGATGCGTCTGACCGGCTACAACGCGCATCGTTCATCACGTTTGTAACAATTCCCAACCGTTGCGTGCCATTTACTCAGAATCGCGCATCAATTTGGTCGTGATGTAGCGCCATTGCGCCGGCGTGACCGGCGTGATCGACAGGCGATTGCCGCGTTGGAGCACGGTCATATCGGCTAGCGATTCCTGTGCGCGCAGCGTGGGCAGATCGATCAGCGCGCATTTGCGCACGAACTTCACGTCGACCAGCATCCAGCGCGGTGCTTCCGGCCTGGAGGCCGGGTCGTGGTAGTGGCTCTTGGCGTCGAACTGCGTGGGATCGGGGTAGCTGGTCGAGCAGACCTCCGCCAGCCCTGCGATACCAGGCTGTGGGCAGGACGAGTGGTAGAACAGGACGCCGTCGCCAATGCGCATGCGGTCGCGCATGAAGTTGCGTGCCTGGTAGTTGCGCACGCCGGTCCAGGGCAGCGTGCCCTCGGTGTGCAGCGTGTCGATGCTGGCCTCGTCGGGCTCGGACTTCATCAACCAGTATTGGGCGGCCATGATGCGCGGCGTGCGGAAGTGATGGTGTGCGCAGCATAGCAATAGCGCTATGGCCTTGCTATTGGCGATGCATCATGGAATGCACAAAGGAAACGCGCAAAGAAAAAGGCGGTAGCGCACATGTGCACTACCGCCTTTTGTTGGGTCCCCACCTCGGCCGCTAGACCCGCATCCTGAACCCAAGTGAGGTTCAGAGAGGCTGCGGAAGCCGCATTTTGGGTACATCACCGGCGCAGGGAGCCTACGACTTGCGTCGCACGCTATGCACTGGAAGACGCGCTCGCCCACACGGCATATCCCGCACCAAGCAATTGCTTATCGGTTCAAGGAATTAATGGCCATGGCGAACCAGGCAGGGAAACTGTCAGACGGATCACCACGTTGTGGAGGTATGTCTTTGACGACATGGCGATGCGTCTGAGAGATTCATTACGAGCAACCGGCTTGTGAGTCTGTAGTCGCTAAAGCCTTATGGTGTAAGGGTTTGCGGGAGACTGCCGGTAGCCATTGGGTGACACTATACACCCGTTCGCATCCGAACCCAAGCCCGGATGCGATCCGGTTACAAACACATTTTGACCTTCGCTAAATGACCTCGCCGTACTGGCGCAGTGCCTCGTCGGTGCGGGCGTTCAGATCGGCCAGTTTGGCGCGAATCGTGTCGATCGGCAGGGCCGAATCGGATGCGGCTTGACGCTGCATCGAAAGCAGATCTGACGCGATGCTGATGGCGGCCATCACGGCAATACGCTCGATGCCCTTGGTGCTCGAGCCGTTCTTGATGCGGGTCATCTGGTTGTCGACCATGGCGGCGGCTTCACGCAGCGCGGCTTCGTTGTCGGACGAAACGGCAAACTTGTAGGCTTGGCCCGCGATGTTCACTTCAATTTGCTTGCTGCTCATGCTTAGGTCTCCGAGTGCGGGGCGGTGGCGGCATCATCGCCGGCGGCCTGGCCGAGGAGGTCAAGCTGGCGGGCGTCGGTGGCCGTCGGCAGCTTGTCGAGAATCGACTGGATGCGCAGCTGCGCTTCTTCAATCTTGGCATTGAGCACGCTGCGATCAGCCACCATGGCGTCGCGCTCGGTCTTGGAGACCTCGGCTTCCGCGGCAAGCCGTTCGACTTCAGCGCGCAGGCGCTGGTTCTCGGCGGCAAGTGCATCGGCGTGACGCAGCACGCGCGCAATCTTGTCGGCAAGGTGTTCGAGTTCGTTCAGCATCGGTTGTCAATCAGAATCGAGTGGGGAGATTTTAGCCCATCATGCCGATTGCGCATGTCCTCCATACGGATGCGCAAGGCGAGGCGGCGGCGAGGGCACAAGTGTTGATCGGTGCACTGTGGCATGCGCGATGCGGGCCTGGCGAGCCTTTTCCGTTAAACTCGCTGCCGTCCTGGTGCCCGCAGCACCATCTGCAGTTAAACGGGAAGCAGGGAGCGCCGCCCCCAAAGCGATGCGCCAACCTGCGCTGCCCCCGCAACGGTAAGCGAACGTCGCGTGTGCCCACCATCTCTCGCAAGAAGAGGAGGGCGCCGCGCGGGCTGTCCATATGCCACTGTTCCTTTGGGAATGGGAAGGCGGGCAGGCCGCTTCGCCAGCCCGGATACCGGCCAGGACGGTGGATCTCAGAGCTGATGTGCGACCCTGGAGGGAACCGCATCGAGATCCTGCTGCCAGCGACCCGCGGGGGAACGGGTCCGGCTGACGCTTCTTGTCTTTTCAACATGAGCTTGACTACAAAGCGGCCACTCCGGATGCCCCGGACGGCCATGCGCGCGCTTGCCAGCGCACTAACGGGGGTCATGGCGGGTGCAGTCGTACCGGCCTGGGCACAAAGCAACGTACAGACGGCAAGTACGCCGGTGGGCGAACTGAACCCGACAGTGGTGACGGCCTCGCGCAGCGAGCAGCCCTTGTCGGATGCACTGCCGCATACCACGGTCATCAGCCGCGCCGACATCGAACGCTCGCAGGCGCCGGATGCGGTGAGCCTGTTGCGTCGCGAGGCGGGCATCGAAATCGCGCAGAACGGTGGCCCGGGCACTAACGCCAGCCTGTTCATGCGCGGCGCCGGCTCCAACCAGACGCTGATCCTGATCGACGGTGTGCGTGTGGCTTCCGGCACGTCGGGCGGCGCACAGATTGGGCAACTGATGGCCGACCAGATCGACCACATCGAGATCGTGCGCGGCAACGTGTCTGCGCTGTATGGCTCGGATGCGATTGGCGGCGTGGTGCAGATTTTCACGCGCAGCGGCCGCGGGCACGCGCCGCTGGCCAATGCCGAGATCGAATACGGCGCGCGCAACACCAAGCGTGCGCAGGCCGGCATCAGCGGCTCGCTGGGCGAGGGCGGCGATACGTCGTTTGCGGTGTCGGTGTCGGAGTTCAAGACCAGCGGCTTCTCGACCATCAATCCGCTGCAGGCACCGAAGGCCAACCCGAACGACAACCCGTACACGAACAAGAGCGTGTCGGCGCAACTGTCGCATCGGTTCTCCGCGGACTGGCAGGCGGGCCTGACGTACTTCCAGACCTGGGGTGACGTCAGCTACGACAATGCCTTCGGCAAGCCGACCGACATCAACATCGCGCACAACGTGGTGCGCTCGATGTCGGCCTACGTGGACGGCAAGGTGACACAGGACTGGAAGACGCGTCTGACGCTTTCGCAGGGCGATGATCGCAGCCTGAACTTCACCAACGGCGTGCTGCAGGTGCCTGCGCGCTTCAATACGCGCAACCAGACGGCAAGCTGGCAGAACGATTGGGTCTTCATGCCCGATCAGTTGCTCAAGGTGGGCCTGGAGCATCTGCAGACGAGCATCGACAGCGATGCCTACAACGTGCCGACGCGCAATGTCGATTCCGCCTACATCGGCTACGAAGGCAAGTTCGGTCCGCACCAGTTGCAGTTGAACGTGCGTCGTGACCGCTACTCGGACTTCGGCGGTGCCAACAGCTACTACGCTGGTTACGGTTTCGCCTTCAACCCGCAGTGGAAGGCCGTGGCGAGCGTGAGCAATGCCTTCCGCGCGCCGAGCTTCAACGAACTGTATTACCCGTTCTTCGGCAACCCGAATCTGCAGCCCGAAAAGGCGCGTTCGGTGGAAGGCGGCGTGGAATACAGCGGCGCGATCGGCCTGGTGCGCATGACGGTGTTCGAGACGGACTACAGCAATCTGATCACCAGCGTGTTCGATCCGGTGGCAGGCACCTTCCTCGCAGCCAACGTGAACCGTGCACGCGTGAATGGTGTCGAGACCTCGTATCGGGGTTCGATCTATGGTGTGGACCTGCGTGCCAGCTTTACCATGCAGAACCCGCAGGACTTGTCGGCCAACCAGTTGCTGTCGCGCCGCGCACGGCATTTCGGCAGCGTGTCGGCCTACAAGACCTTCGGGCCGTTCTCGGCGGGCGTGGAGTGGAATGCCGCGGGTGATCGCCAGGATTCGACCAAGACGCTCGGCGGCTATGGCCTGCTGAACCTGGTTGGCCGCTACCAGATCACGCCGGACTGGGCACTGTCGGCACGCCTTGAGAACGTGACGAACAAGAGTTACCAGCTGATCTATCCGTACAACACGGCATCGCGTGGGGTGTTCTTCACGCTGTCGTGGCAACAGCACGAGCCGAAGAAGCAATGACATCTGCGCTGCCCGCACGCGGTTTTTCCTGGCGACTGTGGTCGCTGCTGGCGCTCGCGTGCGTGGTGGTGCTGATGGCGTCCTTGATGCTCGGCAGCGTGAAGCTGTCGCCCGTCGAAGTCTGGCGGGCTCTGATTGGCGGTGGCGATGGTCTGGCTGCGGGCATCGTCACCGAGTTGCGCCTGCCGCGTGCGGGCGCTGCATTTGCTGCCGGCGGGCTGCTGGCGTTTGCCGGGGCGCTCATGCAGATGCTGCTGCGCAATCCGCTGGCTGATCCGTATGTGCTGGGGGTGTCTGGCGGCGGTGCGGTAGCGGCGCTGACGGCGATGCTGTTCTCGGTGCCGTGGTGGGGTGTGCAGGTGAGCGCTTGCGCCGGCGCACTGCTGTCGATGGCGTTGGTGGCGGCGCTGGCGCGCCAGCATCTGTGGCGCGGCGAACCGGGTGAAGCCAACGCGCGCCTGCTCTTGGGTGGCGTGGTGATGGCCTCCGGTTGGGTTGGCCTGATTACCCTCATTCTGACGGTCGCACCCGAGAACAAGCTGCGCGGCATGATCTTCTGGATGGTCGGTGACCTGGGTGGTGCCGATCGTTATGTGGGTGCGTTGATCGCACTCGTTGTGGCGGTGGCCGTGGTACTGCCGCACGCGCGTGACCTGAACGTGCTGCTGACTGGCGAGACACGCGCCCGTGCGCTGGGCGTGCCGGTGGCGCGTGTGCGCACGCTGATCTACGTGGTGGCCTCGCTGTGCACGGCGGTGGCGGTGACGATTGCCGGCTCCGTCGCATTCGTCGGCCTGCTGGTACCGCACATGGTGCGCCTGGCATGGACGCGCGATGTGCGCATCCACCTGCCCGCCACGGTGATGGCCGGCGGTGGCCTGCTGATGCTGGCCGACCTGATTGCACGCACGCTGATCGCCCCGACGCAGTTGCCGGTGGGCGTGATCACCACGCTACTGGGCGTGCCGACGTTTCTCTACCTGCTGATGCGGAGCACGCGATGAGCTGGCTGCGCCGTACGCCTGTCGCTGCAGCGTTTGTGGAAACCGACGCCGTGCCTGAACTCGCGCTGCGCGATCTGCGCGTGACCATTGATGGGCGCATGCTGATCGAGCGCCTGTCGATGACGGCCACCGGCGGGCAGCTCTGGTGCGTGGTTGGCCCGAACGGCGCCGGCAAGTCGACGTGGCTATCGGTGCTGGCCGGTTTGCGCGATGCGGACGGCGGGAGTGTGGCGCTTGACGGGCAGCCGATCTCGGATTGGCCTGCCGCTGCGATGGCCCGCCGCCGCGCGTTCCTGCCGCAGACGTTGCATGACACCTTCCCGATGACCGTGCATGAGGCGGTCATGACCGGCCGTCACCCGCACCTCGCGCGCTGGGAGTGGGAGGGCGATGCCGATGCGCGTGCCGTGGAGGCCGCCATCGCCGCACTTGCGCTGGAACCGCTTGCACAGCGTGATGTGCGCACGCTCTCCGGTGGTGAACGCCAGCGCGTCGCCATGGCCGCCGTGTTTGCGCAGGGCTCGCACGTTCTCATGCTCGACGAGCCTGTTGCGCATCTGGACTTGCACCAGCAGATTGCAGTGCTTCGCCTGCTGCGCGACGGTTGCCGCAATCACGGCTGGCTGGTTGTGCTGACCGTGCACGATTTGAACCTCGCGCGCCGCTTTGCCACGCACGCCCTCCTGATGGATGGCGAGGGCCATACCAACGCCGGCCCTGCTGCCGACGTGCTCACCCCTGAACATTGCGCCCGCGTGCTGCGCACCCCGATTGCCGAGGTGGCGGACGGCCGCCGCACAGCACTGATTCCTGACGACCCCGATGACAATTGAAGACAACAACGATGGCCTGAACGAGCGCCACCGCTCGCGCATGCAGCGCAAGAAGGCCGTGGTGGACGCCAAGATTGCCGCCGCCACCGACGTGCGCGGCGTGCTGCTGGTCAATACCGGTAATGGCAAGGGTAAATCCAGTTCCGGCTTTGGCATGGTGATCCGCGCCATGGGCCACGACATGCAGGTGGGCGTGGTGCAGTTCATCAAGGGCGCGATCCCCACGGGTGAAGAGCGCTTCCTGCGCCGCTTTCCTGAGCAATGCGAGTTCCACGTGATGGGCGAGGGCTATACGTGGGAGACGCAGGACCGCACGCGCGACATCGAGAAAGCCCAGGCCGCCTGGGACTGCGCGCGCGAACTGCTGCAGGATCCGTCCATCGGCCTGGTGCTGCTGGATGAACTGAACATCGCGCTCAAATACCATTACCTTGATGTGCAGACGGTGCTGGCCGACTTGCGTGCGCGGCCGGCCGCACAGCACGTTGTCATTACCGGACGCGGCGCGCCGCCGGAGTTGATCGAAGCCGCCGATACCGTGACCGACATGACGCTGGTCAAGCACGCATTTTCACAAGGCATCCAGGCCCAGCCGGGTGTCGAACTGTAGCCTTTCATCATGCAGATTCCTCCTTTTGATCCGGCGCTGCGCAGCCGCCTGCAAGCCGCTGTCGACAGCAAGACCAAGCCGCTTGGCGCGCTGGGGCGGCTGGAGCCGCTGGCGGTGCAGATCGGTCTGATCCAGAACACCGAAGCGCCGGTGCTGAAGCGTCCCGCCATGGTGGTGTTTGCTGCGGACCATGGTGTCGCGCATGCCGGTGTGAGCGCCTATCCGCAAGCGGTGACGGCGCAGATGGTGCTGAACTTCATCGCGGGTGGCGCGGCCATCAACGTGTTCAGCCGGCAGCATGGGTTTGCGCTGGAAGTGGTCAATGCTGGCGTGGCCGCGCCGCTTTGGACGGCAGACACGCCGGGTCTGGTGGACGCGCCGGTTGGCCCCGGCACCCGCAACTTTGCCGACGAGCATGTCCACCAAGCCGCCATGACCGCCGACGAGCGCGACCGCGCCATGGCGCTTGGCGCGCAACGCGTGGCACACCATGCATCGCTCGGCACCAACGTGATCGCATTCGGCGAGATGGGCATTGCCAACACGGCGTCTGCCTCATGTCTGATGGCGCGGCTGTGCGATATGCCGGTGGCGCAATGCGTTGGCCGTGGCACCGGCCTCGACGATGAAGGTCTCGCCCGCAAGCGCGCCGCGCTGGAGGCCGCTCTGGCCAAACATGCCGACGTGCGCGATCCGCTGGACGTGCTCGCCTGCTTCGGTGGTTTCGAAGTTGCGGCGATTGCGGGCGCTGTGATCGAGGCGGCCAAGCGCCGCATGGTCATCCTCGTCGACGGGTTCATCGCCACGGCGGCTGTGCTTGTGGCTGCGCGCGTGGCCCCGGACGTGCTGCACTACTGCGTGTTCGGCCACGTGTCGGATGAGCGCGGCCATCGTGCGCTGCTGGAGGTGCTGGATGCGCGGCCGCTGCTGTCGCTGTCGTTGCGCCTGGGCGAGGGCAGCGGGGCGGTGCTGGCGTATCCGCTGGTCGTGTCTGCCGTGGCTTTCCTGCGCGAGATGGCGACCTTCGCCAGTGCAGGCGTGAGCGAGCGCGCATGACGATGACCCGACTGCGCGAACACTGGCAGGCGCTGTGGACGGCGGTCGGGTATTTCACCCGCATCCCCGTGCCGGCATCGGTCGGGCGCAGTTTGGATTCCTTGCAAGCGGGGTTGAATCGCGCAGCGCGCTACTTTCCGTTGATCGGCTGGCTGGTGGGGGCGGTGGCAGCAACGGTGTACTGGCTGGTGTCGCGCACAGTGCCCGCGCCTGGCGTGGCGGTGGCCATGTCGATGGTGGCTACGCTGCTGTTGACCGGCGCGTTCCATGAAGACGGTCTGGCGGATTGCGCTGACGGCTTTGGCGGCGGCTACACGCCGGAAGACCGGCTGCGCATCATGCATGACTCGCGCATCGGCGCGTTCGGGGCCATTGCGGTGTGCATGGCGCTGCTGTTGAAGTGGCAGCTGCTGACCGCATTGGCCGCGCATCCGATTGCCATGCTCGCGGCGATGGTGGCTGCGCACGCTGCCAGCCGCGCCGCTGCCGTCAGCTACCTGGTCACGCATGACTACGTACGCGCCGAGGGCAAGGCCAAGCCCGTTGCACAGCGCATGCGCACCAGCGATACGCTGTGGGCGGGCGTATTCGGCATCGCGCCCTTGCTGTGGTTCGGACCGGTGTGTGCAGCGCTCGTGGTCGTTGCGCTGTTTGTCGCGCGCTGGTTGCTGGGCCGCTACTTCGTACGTCGCATTGGCGGCATCACGGGCGATTGCCTGGGGATGGCGCAGCAGATGTTCGAGTTGCTGATCCTGTGGGGGCTGTTGGCATGGATTTCATCCTGATCCGCCACGCGCGGCCTGCTATGACGGCAGGCCTGTGCTACGGGCGCACCGATCTGCCGCTGGATGCGCCGATGGACCCGGCCCCCTTGGTCATTGCGGAGAAACTCGGCGCGCATCCGCCGCAACGCCTGCTGGCTAGCCCGCTGCAGCGCAGCCGGCTCACCGCAGAGGCGATCCTGCAGGTTGCCGAGCTGCCCCCGCTGGAGGTTGACGCCCAACTGATGGAGCTGGACTTTGGCGCGTGGGAAGGTCGTCAGTGGGATGACATTCCGCGCGCGCAAGTCGATCGCTGGGCGCGCGATCTGGTGCATGGCAACCCGCACGGTGGAGAGTCCGCTGCTGACTTGCTAGCCCGCGTGACCACGTGGGCCGAATCGATGGCGGCTTCGCCAGTATCGTGCTTATGGGCCGTGACGCACGCGGGCTGCATGCGTGCGCTGGCTGCGCACTGGCTGCAGCGTCCGCTTGCTGAAACGCTGCAATGGCCGCTGCAGTGGGGTGGCGCCTGTGGTTTCCGCCTGCAGCCCGGGCAGCCGGATGCGCCGCCGGTGCTGCTGTTCTGGAACCGCTGACAATCAGCGTCCGTTGACTGCCTGTGCGCCCGTGCGCTTGGCGCGCGCCTGCTCCAGGTCTTCACACAACTGCGCTGCGCCTTCCACCAGGCGCGGGCCGAAGCGGTTGATCAGGTCCCCGTTGATGCTGAACAGGTTGCCGCGCTGCACGGCCAGCAGTTGCGGCCAGCGCCTCCAGCCGTCGAGCGTGTCGATCGGGCGATTGCCTTGCGTGGCGCCCATGCTGGCGGTCAGCAGGACTTCGGGGTTGGCCGCGATGACGGCCTCGGTCGATACGGTCGGCACCAGCAGCGGCTCGCCCGCAAACACATTGCGGCCGCCGCACAGCGCCAGCATGTCGGTAAAGATGTGCTGGCCGTTGAGCGTCATCAGCGGCTGCTCCCACACCTGGTAAAACACCTGCACCGGCGGCCGGCCTGCGTAGCGGTTGCGCAGCGCGTCGACCTGCTGGCGAAACTGCTGGGCCGCGTCATGTGCGCTGGCACGTGTGTCGAGCAGCGTGCCGAGTGTCTCGATGGAGCGCGGAATATCGCCCATACGGTGCGGCTCGGAGAAAAACAGCGGAATGCCCAGTGCACGCAGGCGGTCGATCTGCTTCTGTGCATTGCCATGGCGCCAGACCACCACCAGATCGGGCTTGAGCGCGGCAATGCGTTCCAGGTCGAGCGCGCGGTTGTCGCCCACGTGCGGAATGTCGCGGGCGGCCGGCGGGTAGTCGCTATAGGCCACCGTGCCGACGATGCGTGCGCCGCCACCCGCTGCGAACAGCAGCTCGGTCGCATGCGGCGCAAGGCTGACGATGCGCTGCGCAGGGCGCTGCAACGTGATGGTGGCGCCCGTGTCATCGGTGACGGAAATGGCGGCGAGTGCCGGTGCTGCAGCAACCGCCAGCGCGGTCATGCCGAGCGCACACAGGCGACGGGCAAAGTGAGGGAAGCAAACGGGCATCGAAAGGGGGGGCAGGTCAGACAGAGAGCGACAGCGATGCTAGCGCAACGCTCAAGCGCTGCCATCCAGTGTCGTCCGGAGGCAGGCCAAAGCGCAGGCCGAGCACGTCATGCATGGGCGGTGTGCCCCGCACATCAAAGAGGCGCGTCCAGATGCCGAGCCGCGCCAGTTGTGCGTGCAGCGACGGCGCGTGTGAGGTCGGCGCCCAGGCAAAGAGTGGCGTGGCGGTGTTCGGAAAACCGTGGCGATTGAGCAACGTGTGCAGGCGCATCCCCTCGCGTTGCAGGCGGGCATGGTTGGTGGTCTGCCAGGCGGTATCCGCCAGCGCAGCACGCACGACGGCGCGGGCTGGGCCGTTGACGGTCCAGTGTCCCAATGCGTCGCGCAGTGCAGCCAGCAGATTTGGCGCACTCAGCACGAAGCCGATCCGTGCCCCGGCCAGCCCGTAGAACTTGCCGATCGAACGCAGGATCACCAGACCCGGCGCACCCGCCAATGGTGCAAGTGTCGGACCATCTTCCAGCGCTTCGATGAACGCCTCATCAACGATCAACGTGCCGCCGCGTGTGTGCAGACGCGCATGCCAATCACGCAATGTGCTGGCGGCCAGCACGCGTGCCGTTGGGTTGTTCGGGTTGACGACGACCAGGTGCTGAATATCGTCAGGCAGATCGCCCAGGAATGCCGCTTCGGGCAGCGCAACGACGTCATGTCCGGCGCGCGCAAAGGCGGGCGCGTATTCGCTGTAGCCGATGTGCGCGACGCCGACCCGGCCGCGTGGCAGCAGGGAGGGCAGTGTACGGATGGCCGCTTGCGAGCCCGCGACTGCCAGTACTGCGTTGGCATGTCTTACGCCGTAATGCGCTGCGGCCAGCGCTTCCAGGCCGTCCTCTTCTGGCAGGCGTAGCCACGCATTCGGCGGGATGGGTGGGATCGGATAGCCGTGCGGGTTGATGCCCGTGGAGAGATCGAGCCAGCCGCCCGCCGGTTCACCATATCGCGCACGTGCCGCGGCCAGATTGCCGCCGTGGACGATGGCACTCATGCCAGGCTCCATGCGATGACGGCGGCGGCGCTCAACACGCCGAGCCACAGCGACAACGTGTGTGAGACGAGTGTCAGTGCGCGGTTGATGTCGGCGGCGCTGGCGGGCGCACCGGTGCCCAGCGGCGGGCGGGCTTCGTCCACGCCTTCGTAGCGCGCGGTGCCGCCAAGCTGCACACGCAGGCTGCCCGCACCCGCAGCCATGACCGGCCCCGCGTTGGGGCTCGACCATTGGGGTGCCTGCAGGCGCCAGCAGCGCAGTGCGTCTGCGGTGTGGCCGATGGTTTGGCCAAGTAGCGCATAGCTCATCGCCGTCAGCCGGGCAGGAATCCAGTTGAGCACGTCGTCAATGCGCGCAGCAGCCCAGCCAAAGCCGGTAAAGCGTGCATTGCGATAGCCCCACATGGCATCGAGCGTGTTGGCCAACCGATACAGCATCACGCCGGGTGCGCCGGCCACGATCAACCAGAACAAGGGTGCGAATACGGCGTCGCTGCCGTTCTCCAGGGCGGACTCCACGGCAGCGCGGGCGATAGGTTCGTCGGTTGCCCCGGAGAGGTCTCGCGAGACGATGCGCGAGGCGAGTGCGCGGGCGCGGGGCAGGTCTGCATCACGCAGGGCGAGCGCAATCGGCGCGATGTGGTCGTGCAGGCTGCGCGCACCGATCGCGAAGTAGAGCGCTACCGCATCAATCGCTACCACCGCCCATGTTGACGCCGCATGCGCCATGGCGACAAGCCATGCCGCCAGCAGCACGAAGGGGAGCACGGCAATCGCCCAGGCGATCAGGCCGATGACACGTGACCATGCCAGCGCCGCCGGTTTGCGGTTCATGGCGCGTTCCACGATGTTGGCAATGCGCCCGAAGCCCACCAGCGGATGCCAGCGCGGCACTTCACCCAGCAGCCGGTCGAGCAGTACGCCAGCCAGCGCAGCCAGTGCCACGAATGACCACCCGAGGTCGGTCACACCGCCAGTCGGCAGGTTCACGACCCAGTGCCGAGGGCCGGCCCTTTGACCACCATCGGAATGCCGGCCACCAGCAGATGCACGTTGTCCGCCAGTGCTGCCAGACGCTGGTTCAGGCGTCCCAGCTCATCCACGTAGAAACGCGTAATGGCCCCCATCGGCACCACGCCCAGGCCGATCTCGTTGCTTACGAGAATCACCTCGCCGGGCAGCAGCGGCAGAGCGGTCAGCAGGGCATCGATTTCCGCCGTCCAGGCCTCGGGTGGCGTGATGAGACCGGTGTCGGGATAGTCGCGCTGCTCGGCGAAGAGGAGGTTGTTGAGCCACAGCGTGACGCAATCGACCAGCACGCAACCGCCGTGCTGCGCATGCGTGTAGAGCGCTTCGGCCAGGCGCACGGGCTCCTCGACCAGGCCCCAATGCTCGGGCCGACGTGCGCGGTGCAGGGCCACACGCAACTGCATCTCTTCATCCCCTTCACCCGCCGTGGCGATGTACGTGACGGGCCCCGCGCATTGCAGCGCGAGTTGTTCTGCGTGGTGGCTCTTGCCCGAACGGGCACCGCCAAGGACGAGTGTGAGGCGACGGGACATCCGCGCATTCTAGCCGTGGGTACGCGTTGGTGCAGCCAGGCGCAGACAGGCGAATGCGATAATTCGCGCATGCCAAAGCCACTCTTTCCTGTGCTGTCCTTCTTGCCTCAGGGCACCTTGATGATCCAGGGCACCACATCCGATGCCGGCAAGAGCACGCTGGTGGCCGGACTGTGCCGCGTTGCCCGTCGCGCTGGTGTGCGTGTGGCACCGTTCAAGCCGCAGAACATGGCGCTCAACAGCGCCGTCACCGCAGACGGTGGCGAGATCGGCCGCGCCCAGGCACTACAGGCGCAGGCCGCCGGTGTTGCACCCACGGTGGACATGAACCCCGTGCTGCTCAAGCCCAACAGCGACACCGGCGCGCAGATCATCATCCACGGCCAGCCGCGCTGTGATCTGGATGCCCGTGCCTATCACGACTACAAGCCGACTGCGATGGCAGCGGTGCTCGCATCGCACACGCGCCTGCGCGCGCAATACGACCTCGTGTTGGTGGAAGGCGCCGGCAGCCCCGCCGAGATCAACCTGCGTGACCGCGACATCGCCAACATGGGCTTTGCCGAAGCCGTCGATTGCCCCGTCGTGCTGGTGGCCGACATCGACCGTGGCGGCGTGTTTGCCCACCTGGTCGGCACGCTCGCGTGCCTGTCGGAGAGCGAGCGCGCACGCGTGACCGGCTTCGTCATCAACCGGTTTCGCGGCGACATCTCGCTGCTGACACCGGGGCTGGATTGGTTGGCAGCGCAGACGGGCAAGCCGGTGTTTGGTGTGCTGCCCTATCTGCACGGCCTGCATCTGGATGCGGAGGACGCCGTGCAGACGGCGCAGCGTATCGCCTCAGGCGATGCGCTGCGCGTGGTGGTTCCGGTGCTTCCGCGCGTGTCCAACCACACGGATTTCGATGCACTGCGTGCGCATCCACAGGTGGACGTGCGCCTGATTGGCCCAGGGCAGCCGATTCCGCCGGCCGATCTCATCATCCTGCCCGGCAGCAAGAGCGTGCAGGCTGACCTCGCCTGGCTGCGTGCCAACGGTTGGGAGGCGGCCATCGCGCGGCACCTGCGCTATGGCGGCAAGCTGATCGGCATCTGCGGTGGCATGCAGATGCTGGGGCGTCGCCTGCATGATCCGCAGGGGCTGGAAGGCGTGCCCGGCAGCGTTGATGGGCTCGGGTATCTCGATTTTGAGACCACGCTGGAGACTGCCAAGCAATTGCGGCAAGTGCGCGGCACACTCGCCGACGGCGGTGCGGCTGGGGCAGCGATTGCCGGCTACGAAATCCACATGGGCGTGACCGAGGGACCAGCACTCGCACGGCCAGCCGTGCAGCTCGACGACGGGCGCGCCGATGGGGCCGTCTCGCCCGACGGACAGATCCTCGCCACGTATCTCCACGGATTGTTCGATGCGCCTGAAGCCTGCCGAGCGCTGCTCGCCTGGGCCGGCGTGCGCGATGCCCAAGTGCAGGACTACGCCGCGTTGCGCGAGGCGTCGCTCGAACGCCTTGCCGACACCTGCGAGGCGCACCTCGACCTTGCCGCGCTGTTCGGGACGCTGCCACGTGCGGGCTGAGCCATAATCACCAGGGTTGACGAAAAATCAGGGCAGATCCGCCGAGTGATTCACTCGGCACACGATTCGACGAGCGCGCGATGTGTACAAGGAGGCAGGCATGCCGGTGGCCGTTGTAGCGAATCCGAAGGGCGGGGTGGGCAAGACCACGCTGGCAACCAATCTGGCGGGCTACTTTGCCGCGCAGGATCATGCTGTGATGCTGGGCGACACCGATCGCCAGCAGTCATCGCGCGAATGGCTGGCGTTGCGCCCCGAGACGGCCAAGCCCATCCACACGTGGGAGATCAGCGCCGACCACATCGCCAAGCCGCCCAAGGGCACCACGCATGTGGTGCTCGATACGCCGGCCGGGCTGCACGGTTGGCGGCTGACCGATCTGGTCAAGCTGTCGGACCACGTGATCGTGCCGTTGCAGCCTTCGATGTTCGACATCCTTGCCACGCAGTCTTTCCTGCGCAAACTGGCCGATGAAAAGGCCGTCCGCCACGGCGAGGTCAAGCTGGGTGTGGTCGGCATGCGCGTGGATATGCGCACGCGCGCCGCGGAGCAGCTCCAGCGTTTCGTGCAGGGGTTGGAGGTGCCGATCCTCGGTTACCTGCGCGATACCCAGAACTACGTGCAACTGGCCGCGCACGGTCTGACGCTGTGGGACGTGGCGCCCTCGCGCGTGGCGAAGGATGTGGAGCAGTGGAGCGGCATCCTCGGTTGGCTGGGGGAAGCGCCCCCGCAGGCAACCGTCGCGGATACGTCAGCGGCGGCATGAAAAAAAGCCCGGCAACTGCCGGGCTTTTTGCTGGACGATGCGCCGCTCAGATTTCGAGGTTGTCGATCAGGCGCGTCTTGCCGAGCTTGGCGGCGGTCAGCACCACCAGCGGCTCGCCGGCGGCGATGTTCTCGGGCGTCGGCTGCTGCAGGTCGGCGCGGCGGCGCACGGCCACGTAGTCCGGTTGCCAGCCGCGGCCACGCAGGTAGTCCATCGCCTTGTTGGTCACCGCTTCGTGCGAGGTCTTGCCCTGCAACACGGTTTCCAGCACGTCCTGGCGCACCTGGTGCAGCGTACGGTACAGTTCGGGCGCCTCGGCGCGTTCATCGCTGGACAGATACATGTTGCGCGACGACAGCGCAAGGCCGTCTTCCGCGCGCACCGTCTCAGCGGGGATGATGTCCACCGGCAGTGCGAACTGGTGAGCCATGCGGCGCACGATCATCAACTGCTGGTAGTCCTTCTTGCCGAACACGGCCACGCGCGGCTGCACGGCGCAGAACAGCTTCATCACCACCGTGCACACGCCCTTGAAGAAACCGGGGCGGAACTCGCCTTCGAGGGTGTCGCCCAGATCGTGCGGCGGGTCGACGCGGTATTCCTGCGGTTCGGGGTACATGTCGCGCTCGGTGGGCGCGAACAGCACGTACACGCCTTCCTTTTGCAGCTTCTCGATGTCGTCCTGCAGCGTGCGCGGGTACTTGTCGAAGTCTTCGTTCGGGCCGAACTGCAGGCGGTTCACGAAGATGGACGCCACCACCGGGTCGCCATGCTGGCGCGCCAGGCGCATCAGGCTCAGGTGGCCCTCATGCAGGTTACCCATGGTCGGCACGAAGGCGACGCGGTTCTGGCCGCGCAGCTGGTCGCGCAGTTCCTGGATGGACGAGATGACTTTCATAGTGGTTGTGTGACCTGACTGCGGGTCAGGTCGGAGAGTAGGCGAGGCGCACGTAGATCGGCGCGTACGGTTCGGCCTGCGTGATTTCGAGCAGCGATTCGCGCGAGAGCTCCAGCATGGCGACAAAGTTGACCACCACGATGGGCGCGCCCTTGCCGGACTGGATCGCTTCTTCAAACAGCTCGGTGAACTCCATGAACCGCGCATGCTGCAGCTTGCGCAGGATCTGGCTCATGTGCTCGCGAACGGACAGCTCTTCGCGCGAGATCTTGTGATGCTGCGTGAGCTTGGCCCGGCGCAGTACATCGGCCCACGCGATGCGCAGGTCGTCGGAATTGACGTCTGGATAGCGCGGCGCGAGGCTTTGCTCGATGTAGACCTGCGCGCGCAGGAAATCGCGGCCCAGCTGCGGCACGGTGTCGAGTTTTTGCGCGGCGAGCTTCATCTGCTCGTATTCGAGCAAGCGGCGCACCAGTTCGGCACGGGGGTCTTCGGGTTCTTCGCCGGAGTCAGTCTTCTTGACCGGCAGCAGCATGCGCGACTTGATCTCGATCAGCATGGCCGCCATCAGCAGGTATTCAGCGGCCAGCTCGAGGTTGGTCGCGCGGATCTGCTCGATGTACGCCAGGTACTGCCGCGTGACCTGCGCCAGCGGAATGTCCAGCACGTTGAAATTCTGGCGGCGAATCAGGTACAGCAGCAAGTCCAGCGGCCCTTCAAACGCTTCGAGAAACACCTCGAGCGCATCGGGCGGGATGTAGAGGTCTTGCGGGAGCTTGAACAGCGGCTCGCCGTATAGCCGCGCGAAGGCCAGGCCGTCGACCTGTACCGGCGTGGAGTCCTGCTCGGGTGCCACGCTGGGCAGCTCGACGGGTAGCGGCAGCTTGTCCTGCGCAGAAGTGGTCATGCAGCGGCGAGCCTGGGGGTCTGGGGATCGGCCAGCCGATCAGTCCAGCGAGTACACATACGGCTTCTGCGCCACGCGTGCGGCCTGGGCGCGTGCGCGCTCATCCAGGTCGACCGGGTCCTTGTCCCACAGCAGGGAACGGCCTTGGCGCTGTTGCGTTTCCAGGTCGGGCTTCTGGGTCTTGAGTTCTTCCAGGAACTGGGTGATCTCGGACTTGTACAGGGCCATGGCAATCGATGATGTTGGGTGATCTGGTCCGCACGGGAGGCTCCCGGGCGGAAAACCGGCGCATTTTACCGTATTGGCCGGTAGGCACGGCGCGAGCGGAAGGCTTCGGACTGATCCGAAGGGCAGCATTCGTTGCAATTGCCTGGGCACCTGCCGGGGTCGGTATGGTCAAATACGCCTTTCCGTTGACTTAGCCGGCCCGTGGGGGCGGCGCCACGCTTGCCACGATGACCGGCCTTCGTCGACCGTCACGACCGTCTCGATTTCGTTTTCCTGCTGCTTATGCCGCTGTGCTTGCGGCTGGCGTTGCCCTGTCGCTCGCGTGCGCGCCGGCCCACGCCGAGTACGACGTCAAGATCGAGGCGCCCAAGGCCGTCCGCGACCTGCTGGAGCGCCATCTCGATCTATCGCGCTACAAGGACCGCA
Source organism: Ralstonia sp. 24A2 (assembly GCF_051783885.1). Classification (NCBI taxonomy): domain Bacteria; kingdom Pseudomonadati; phylum Pseudomonadota; class Betaproteobacteria; order Burkholderiales; family Burkholderiaceae; genus Ralstonia; species Ralstonia sp. 24A2. The sequence goes on from NZ_JBPVZD010000001.1 coordinate 542,794, forward strand.
AGGACATCACGGAAGACCAGCTTCAATACATGGTCGAGACCATCGGCGACCAGGTCACCAAGCTGACGGCCACGGAGGGCTATTTCGTGCCCAAGGCGACGGCCAACATGGACGGCCCGCCGGATCACCGTGTCGTGCACGTCAAGGTCGAGCCCGGCCCGCGCACCACCATCGACAACGTAGCGCTGGATTTCAACGGTGCCATCACGCAGGACCCCAAGCGCATCGAAGAACTGAAGAAGGCCTGGGGCTTGCAGAAGGACATGGCGTTCCGCCAGTCCGGCTGGGACAAGGCCAAGGACGACAGCCTGGCCGCGCTACAGAGCAAACGTTATTACGCAGCCAAGCAGACCACGTCGCAGGCGCGCGTTGACCCGGACGAGAACAAGGCGGATCTGTCCGTTGCGTATGACAGTGGTCCGGCCTATACGCTGGGCCCGCTGGACGTGCAGGGGCTGACGCGCTACCCGCTCGGCATCATCACCAACGTCAATCCGCTGCGCGTGGGTGAGGACTATTCCGCAGACCGCCTGCAGGCCTTGCAGGCCGCCATCCAGGGACAGCCCTATTTCGCCAACGCCATTGTCGATCTGGGTGACGATCCGAAAGACCCGGTCAACGCCCCAGTGCGCGTGCGGGTGCGTGAGTACCCGCCCAACCGTCTGACCAGCGGCGTCGGCTTCGGCACCGATACGGGCGCCTCGGTGGAAGGGCGCTACCAGTATCTGAACCTCTTCAACAAGGCGTGGGTGCTCGACACGCAGGCGCGCATTGAACAGCGCCGGCAGTATCTGTTTGCCGGCGTGACCTTGCCGCCTGACGAAAAACAGTACGTGAACAGCCTCTACAGCAGCATGGACCGGACCGACACCTCGGGCACCGAGACGCGCAGCTATCGTTCGGGCTTCAAGCAGACGCGCGTACGCGGTATCTACGAAACCTCGTTCACCATCGACTTCTACTACGACGACCTGCGCCCCGAGGGCGCCGATCGCGAGTTGAGCAAGGCGCTGGTGCCCGGCTTCGCATGGACGCGCCGTGACGTGGACGACCCGCTGTTTCCGCGTCGGGGCAACATCATCACCACGCAGCTCGGCGCGGCGGTCAAGGGGTTCCTGACCGACCAGACGTTCGTGCGTTCGTACAGCCGTATTCGCCAGTACGTGCCGGTGGGGCAGCGCGACATCTTTGTCGCGCGGGCTGAATTGGGCGGCGTCATCACCTCCGGCCCCGGCGACGGTGTGCCGGCCACGCTGCGTTTCCGCACGGGCGGTACACAGTCGGTTCGCGGCTACGACTTCCAGAGCATTGGCAATGAGGTCAACGGCAGTACGCTGCCGACCAAGTTTCTCGTGACGGGCGGGGTGGAGTACCAGCGCTGGTTCCTGCCGCAGTGGGGCGGCGCCGTGTTCTGGGACACCGGCACTGCCACCGACAACTGGTCGGAGCGTCGCTGGTTCAACGGCGTGGGCGTGGGCGTACGCTGGAAGAGCCCCGTCGGGCCGATCCAGCTGGATCTGGCCTACGGCATCCAGCAGAAGCAGTTCCGGCCGAGCGTCTCGCTGGGCATCGCGTTTTGAGCGCCACCATGACCGAAACGCAAACGCCTGAATCCGTACAACCTGAGACACCGTCGCCCAAGCGTGGCTGGGGCCGCCGTTTGCTGCGATGGCTGGGCGGCCTTGCCGCGCTTGTGCTGGTGGTGGTGCTGGGTATCGTCGGCTGGCTGGCCTGGGCCATTCATTCACCGACGGGCACGGCGCAACTGTGGTCGCTCGCCACGCGTTTCGGCCACGACACTGTGTCGGGCAAGCTGGCGGGCGGCACGCTGCGCGAGGGGGTGTCGCTGCGTGACCTGCACGTGCGCGCGGGCAGCACCGAAGTGCGCATCGACCACGTGGAAGGCCGCTGGGCCATCACGCGCGGCCCATGGCATGCCCGCTTCGCCTATCTCACCGCCGGCAATGTCGAGGTGATCCTGCACCCGACGCCACCAACACCGCCGAGTGGCCCGCCCGCTTCGCTGGTGTTGCCACTGGCGTTGGATGTGGATCGACTGGCCGTGGACCGTCTCGCCATCCGTGAGGGCACGTCAACCACTGAACTCAAGTCGATTGCCGGCAGCCTGCATACCGACGGCACGCATCACAACGTGCTGCTCGACGGCATGGAAACGCCCGCCGGCAAGTTGGCCGCCACGCTGCGCATGACGGGTACGCGGCCGTATCCGCTCACGGGTGCGGCCACGCTTGCCACGCAGTTCGAAGCGAGTGGGCAGAAGCAGGACGCATCGGTATCGGCACAGCTCTCGGGCTCGCTGGAGGCGCTGCATATTGACGCGACCGGCACCGGTGCCAAGCTGACCGCGCAGGCGCAGATCGACGCCACACCGTTCGGCGCATTGCCCTTGTCGCGCGCGGTGGTGTCCGCCGATCACGTGAACCCACGGGCGTTCGCGCCGGGTGCACCGGAGGCTTCGCTCACCATCCACGCGGACCTGCGCCCTGATGAGAAAGCCAAGACGCTGACCGTAGCCGGCCCCATCCAGATCGACAACGCGCAGGCCGGTACGCTCGACAAGCAGAAGCTGCCGCTGCAATCCCTGCGCGCGCAGGTGCGGTTGAACGAAGACGAGCAGCAGCTCACCGGCCTGGAGGTGCGTCTGCTGGGCGGCGCGCAACTGACCGGCGGCGCTGACGTGAAGAAGGGGCACGGCACGCTGCGCGTCGATGTGCGTCAGCTGGATCTGCAAGCAGTGCATGCGTCGTTGGAAAAGACCAGGCTCGCAGGCCCCGTCACCGTGGACTTTGCGGGGGGTACGCAGCGCGTGGCGCTCGACCTGGCCGGTGGTGACATGCGTGCGCAGGCCAAGGCGGTGCTCGATGCGGCGCAGTTGGCGGTGGAGAGCGCACAGGTGTCGCTGGGCCGGTCGCGGCTGACGCTGGCAGGCACGCTCAAGCACGACGATGCACAGTCGTTCGCCTTCAAGGGCGACCTGACGGAGTTTGACCCATCGCGGCTGGCCAAGGTGGCCAAGGGCCGCATCAACGCAACGTTCGACGCGCGTGGCACGCTGGGCGAGCCGATCGACGCAGCCATCAAGTTTGCCGTGCGCGACAGCGACTACGCCGGCCTGCCGATGGTGGGTGATGGCAATGTCCACCTGCGCAAGGTTGACGAACTGATGCGCCTGCTGCCGAGCGACGCCAAGCTGGATGTGGCCGGCAACAAGGCCAGCCTGCGCGGCAGTTTCGGTGCCGCCGGCGACCGCTTGCACGTAGACGTCGACGCGCCGCAGCTCGCGCGCTTGCAACTTGGCGTGAGTGGGGCGCTGACCCTGTCGGGCGATGTGTCCGGCACGATCAAGCGCCCGCAGGTGGATGCCACGTTCCGCGCGCAGCAGCTTGCGTATCAGGGCAACAAGATCGAATTGGCGAATGGCCGTGCGCAAATGCGCGATGGGATTGACGGCCCGCTGCAGTTTGAACTGACCGCACAGCGCGTGACGGCCCCGAATGTGTCGTTGCGCGAGGTGCGTGCCACGCTGGAAGGCACGCGTCGCGCGCATCGTTTCCACGCTGATGCCGATGGCAACGTGCGCACTCAACCCTTCAAGTTTGCGCTGGCTGGCGACGGTGCACTGACGCCCGGTAAGGACGGCGACGCGTGGGATGGCACGATTTCCACGCTGTCGGCGCAAGGTGCACCCAATCTGCAACTGATGACGCCGGTACGCGTGTCGGTGGCGCCGAGCCGCTTGACGATCGGCCGTGCCGATCTGACGCTGGAGCAGACCCCTATCCACATCGAGCGCGTGGAATCCAACCAGGGCCACCTGCGCAGCGCGGGCCGCGTCGATGGATTGCAGATCGCCCGCGTGCTGGAGGTGGTGCGCACGTGGACGGGCCAGGCCTCGCCGGTGCGTACCGATCTCGTCATCGATGGCCAATGGGATCTGGATCTCGGCGGCACGGCCACCGGTACGGCGCGCTTTGCCCGCCGCAGCGGTGACCTGTCGATCAACGCCGGCCGTGGGTTTACGCCGCTTGGGTTGACCGAGCTGGTCGTAGAGGCGCGCGGCGAGGGCATGCGCCTGGCACTGCGCGGCGATGCGCAGTCGACCCGCGTCGGCAATCTCTACCTCGATGCGGGAATCGGGCTGACGCGCGATGCGGCGCCCGGCGCGCTGGCGCTGATGTCGCCCGCGTCACCGCTGACGGGCGGGCTGACCGTGAGCCTGCCGCACCTCAAAGGCATTGGCGATCTGCTCGGCCCAGACGTCGCAACCGATGGTCAACTGGCGGCCAGCCTGCAGTTTGCCGGCACGGTTGGCGCGCCCAAGATCAGCGGTTTTCTGACCGGACAGGACATCGAGGTGGCGCTGTACGACCAGGGCATCCGCTTGACCAAGGGCGTGGTGCGCGTGGCGCTGGACCAGAACGTGGTCGACCTGCAGGACGTGGTGTTTTATGGGGGCGACGGCACCGTGCGCGCGCAGGGTCGCGTGCAGCTCGGCGAGGCCAACCCCAACCTGACCGGCGCCATCGTTGCCGACAAGCTGCAGCTCTTTGCCGATCCGGACCGCACGCTGGTGCTCTCGGGCCAGGCGCGCATTGCCAATGACAACGACCGCGTGGGCATTACCGGCAAGTTCAAGGTCGACCGCGGCCTGTTCGATCTACCCAAGGATGGCGCGCCCGCCCTCGGCGACGACGTGGTCATCGTGCGTCGCGCGGATGCAGCCCGCAATCAGGCCGAGCGTGGCGTCAGGCGCGAAGAGAAGCCTGCTGGCCGCTTCAGCCCGATTGTTGATGTCGACGTCGATTTTGGCGATAACTTCCGCTTCAAGGGCGCCGGCGCGGACTTGTCGCTGGGTGGCCAGATGCATGTGCACAGCGAGCCGCTGGTGCCACTGCGCGGCACCGGCACGATCTACGTGCGCCAGGGCAGCACCTATGAGGCCTTCGGCCGCAAGTTGGCGATCGATCAGGGTGTGCTGAACTTCATCGGGCCAATCAACAATCCATCGTTCAACATCACCGCCATGCGCCGCAACCAGGAGGTCGAGGCCGGGGTACAGGTGACCGGCACGGTGCGTCAGCCACGCGTGAAGCTGGTCTCCGAGCCGAACGTGCCCGATGAAGACAAGCTTTCGTGGCTGATGTTCGGTTACAGCGCATCCAACGCCGGTTTGGGCCAGCAGCAGGCGATGTCCGGTGCGGCACTGGGGTTGCTCGGCAACGTGGCGGGCAAGAATGTGGCGCGGCGCTTTGGGCTGGATGAGTTCTCGATCGGCGCGTCCACTTCGGGCCTGACCGATCCGCAGGTGGTCAGCCTGGGCAAGGCCATCTCCGAGAGCATCACCGTGGGCTACGAACAGAGCCTGTCGACCGCCGATTCCATCGTCAAGATGACGTGGCAGTTCTCACGGCGATGGTCAGTGGTGGCGCGCGGCGGCACGATCAACGGCGCGTCGGTGCTGTTCAACAAGCGTTGGTAATTGGATGATCCGGCTGCCAGAATGGCGACGGATCTACGTTTTGAACGAGGGGGTTCCATGCCGCATCGTCGTCAACTCGCACAAGTGGGAGTCACCATGGGCATTCTGGCGTCATTGCTCGGGCTGTTTGGCTGCGATCAGCAGAAGGTCGATCAAGCCGTCGATCGCGCGGGGGATGCGGCCAAGCGGGTATGGCAGTCCGCCAAGCCCGACAACCTGCTGTTCAAGGACATCGTTGCCGGGCAGTCGACCGAGGCGGATGTGAAGGCGACTGCGGGCGAGCCGGAGATGATCTGGGAGAACGAAGGTGGTACGCGCCAGCTTGAGTATCCGCGTGGGCCGGAAGGGACCTCGACGTGGATGGTGACGATTTCTCCCGATGGCCATGTCGGCAAGATTGAGCAGGTGCTGACTGCCGAGAACTTTGGGCGTGTGCGGGTGGGGCAGAGCAAGGACGATATCCGTCGGATGCTTGGCAAGCCGGGCAAAGTCGAGGCGTTTAAGCTGAAGCAGGAAGAGGTGTGGGGCTACAAGTGGATGGAAAGTCCGACTGAGAAGGCGTTCTTCAATGTCCACTTTGGGCAGGATGGGCGGGTTACGACGACGTCGCGTAGCGATAACCGGTTGAATGGAGCCTGACCGCGTACCGGCTGAGTGGTGCGTCAAAAGGCAAAGGCCAACCCCGTGGGGTTGGCCTTGCTGTTTCTGGCGTGTCCCAGGCGATCAGCGCACGCGCATGCCCGGCACGGCTCCGGAGTGTGGCTCAAGAATGTAAAGCCCCGGCTGCGCCTTCTCATCAGCAGCCGAAGCCGCCAACACCATCCCCTCCGACATCCCAAACTTCATCTTGCGAGGCGCGAGGTTGGCAACCATCACGGTCAGCTTGCCCACGAGGTCTTCCGGCGCGTAAGCCGACTGGATGCCGGAGAACACATTGCGCGTCTGACCTTCACCCACATCCAGCGTGAGCTGCAGCAGCTTGTTAGATCCTTCAACGCGCTGGCAGGCCACGATCTTGGCGACGCGCAAGTCGATCTTCGCGAAGTCATCAATCGTGATGGTCTCAGCCATCGGCTCGATCGCGGCAACGCCGTTGGCGGCTGCGACCGGTGCATCCGTGGTGGCTTGCAGCGACTGACGATTCGCCTCAACCAGCGCATCGACCTGCTTCTTGTCCACGCGTGTCATCAGGTGCGAATACGGCTGGATCGGCTTGGCCGACGACAGTGCCGAATCAATCGCGCGCCAGGTCAGCGGCTCGACGTTCAAGAATGCTTCAATGCGCTCGACCGTGGTCGGCAGAATCGGCTTGAGGTACACGGCCAGCAGGCGGAATGCTTCCAGTGCGACCGAGCATGCAGCGTGCAGTTTCTCGCGGTTGGCTTCGTCCTTGGCCAGGTCCCACGGCTTTTCGGTGTCGACGAAGGCGTTGACGGCGTCGGCCAGTTCCATCACCGCACGCAGCGCCTTGCTGTACTCGCGCTTCTCGTACAGATCGGCAACTTGCGGAGCCGCTTCGCGCAGCTGCACCATCAGCGGATGGCCTAGGGCGGCGTCGCTCACGCGGCCCTCGAAGCGCTTGACCAGGAAGCCCGCCGAGCGGCTGGCGATGTTGACGAACTTGCCAACCAGGTCGCTGTTCACACGGGCGATGAAGTCGTCCAGGTTCAGGTCCAGGTCTTCCATCGTCGCGTTCAGCTTGGCTGCGAAGTAGTAGCGCAGCCATTCCGGGTTCAGGCCCGTGTCGATGTAGCTCTGCGCAGTGATGAAGGTGCCGCGCGACTTGCTCATCTTGGCGCCGTCCACGGTCAGGAAGCCGTGGGCGAACACGTTGGTCGGCGTGCGGTGGCCCGAGAACTTGAGCATCGCCGGCCAGAACAGCGTGTGGAAGTAGAGGATGTCCTTGCCGATGAAGTGGTACTGCTCGGTGGTCGAGTGCTCGCTGATCCACGATTCGAAATCGAGGCCAAGCTTGGCGCTCAGGTTCTTGAAGCTGGCGTAGTAGCCGACCGGTGCGTCCAGCCACACATAGAAGTACTTGCCCGGTGCGCCCGGAATCTCGAAGCCGAAGTACGGTGCATCACGCGAGATGTCCCAGTCCGACAGCTTGGCCTCGCCTTCGTCGCCGAGCCATTCGCGCATCTTGTTGGTGGCTTCCGGCTGGGCCAGGTCGGATACCCATTCGCGCAGGAAGCTCTCGCAACGCGGGTCGGACAGCTTGAAGAAGTAGTGTTCTGACGACTTGCGCACCGGCGTCGCGCCCGACACCACGGAGTACGGGTTCTTCAGGTCAGTCGGCTGGTAGGTCGCGCCGCACACCTCGCACGAATCGCCGTACTGGTCTTTCGCGCCGCACTTCGGGCACTCGCCCTTGATGAAGCGGTCCGGCAGGAACATCTCCTTGACCGGGTCGTAGAACTGCTCGACCTCGCGCACGTCGATCAGGCCGTTTTCCTTGAGCTGCAGGTAGATGCGTTCGGACAGCTCCTTGTTCTCATCGGAATCGGTGCTGTAGTAGTTGTCGAACGAGATCAGGAAGCTGTCGAAATCACGCTTGTGTTCGGTCCAGACGCGTTCGATCAGCTGGCGCGGGGTCAGGCCTTCCTTCTCGGCGCGCAGCATGACGGGCGTGCCGTGCGTATCGTCGGCGCCCACGTAGTAGGTCTCATGCCCGCGCATGCGCTGGAAGCGCACCCAGATGTCGGTCTGGATGTACTCGACCAAGTGGCCGATGTGGATCGGGCCGTTGGCGTACGGCAGGGCGGAAGTGACGAGGATGCGACGTTCGGACATGGGCAGGCCAGAAGGGTGCGGGCGGGCCGCAAAAAGGGCAGCGCGCGGAGAAACGCATATTTTAGCGCGCCCAGCGGGCTCAGGCCGCTGGGCGACGAATGGCGGGGATCTGGAGGCTCGGACGCTGCGGCAGGACGTCGCAGGTTGCGTGATCAAAAAAAAAAGCGCCGGTCAGAGCCGGCGCAGCTTTCCACAACGGAAAAGGAGGAGAAATCAGGTACCGCCCGGGAGGTCAGCCACGCATCGCGAGCCAGCAATGCGTAGCAAGCGGTACCTGTTCTCTATGACTGGGTCATCCTTGAATTGGTTTCAAATAAATTTCGACGCGGCGATTTTGTGCCCGGCCGGCCTCGGTGGCGTTGTCGGCAACCGGCTGCGTTTGGCCACGGCCCTCAGCGGCCAGGCGGTTGCGCGCGACGCCGCGGTCGGTCAGGTAGCTCGCCACACTTTGCGCGCGCTTCTGCGACAGGGTCATGTTGTAGTTGGCATTGCCGGTGCTATCCGTATGGCCGACCACGTTGGCGGCGAGCTCAGGATTTGCCGTGAGCGTCTGTGCAACGCTATCCAGCGCGCCGCGGAACGACGGCTTGATTACCGCGCTGTCGGTATCAAACGAGACCTGGCTCGGGATGTTCAGCTTAAGCGAGCCGTCAGGTTGCTCCGAAATTTGCGTGCCCGTGCCAGCCGTGTCGCCGGCCAGCTTGGACTTGATGGCGCTCCAGTTGTAACCGGCGGCTGCACCGGCGGCGGCGCCCAGGGCGCCACCGATGGCGGCGCCCTTGCCGTTGCCCACTAGAGCGCCGATGCCAGCACCTACAGCCGCACCAACGCCCGTGCCAACGGCGGTATTGTTCTGCTGCTGGGTGGCACAGCCGGCCGCCAGCAGGGCGACGAGCGAGACGGAAATAAGCTTGGCTTTCATGTGGTTTCTCCTACGAAAACGGGATCGGTTCTTGTTTGGCTTGCCGATAGCCGGCGCGACCGAGGGATCTGTGGGGGGAATCGGACGAATGTGGCGCCAGCAAAATACAATAGCAAAACAGTAGATAGAGTGGCCAGGACCCGACAAAGTTCACGTCGCGCAGCCGTTGGCCCGTCCCCCATTTGCATTAGATTTGTGGAGTAAATGTTGAGCGTAACCGTCGAACAGATCACCGAAGCCCTGCGCGGCGTGGTGGATCCCAATACCGAGCGCGACCTCGTGTCGTCCAAGTCGGTGCGCAATATCCGGGTTGATGGCGGCGAGGTCTCGCTGGATGTCGAACTCGGCTACCCGGCCAAAAGCCAGTTCGACCCGATCCGCAAGCTGGTGATCGGCGCATTGCGTCAGGTACAAGGTGTCGACAATGTAAGCGTGCAGGTGTCGATGAAGATCGTCGCGCACGCGGTGCAGCGCGGCGTGCACCTGATGCCGAATGTGAAGAACATCATCGCGGTGGCGTCGGGCAAGGGTGGGGTGGGCAAGTCGACCACCGCCGTGAACCTGGCGCTGGCGCTGGCTGCCGAGGGCGCCAACGTCGGCATTCTGGACGCGGACATCTACGGCCCGAGCCAGCCGATGATGCTCGGCATCCAGGGTCAGCCCGAGTCGGCCGACGGCAAGACCATGGAGCCGATGGAAGGCCACGGCCTGCAGGCCAACTCGATCGGTTTCCTGATCGAGCAGGACAACCCGATGGTCTGGCGCGGCCCGATGGTCACGTCCGCGCTGGAGCAACTGCTCAAGCAGACCAACTGGCGCGACCTGGATTACCTCATCGTCGACATGCCGCCGGGTACGGGCGACATCCAGCTCACGCTGTCGCAGAAGGTGCCCGTGACGGGCGCCGTGATCGTCACCACGCCGCAGGACATCGCGCTGCTCGACGCCAAGAAGGGCCTGAAGATGTTCGAGAAGGTGGGCATTCCCATCATCGGCGTGGTCGAGAACATGGCGGTGTACTGCTGCCCGAATTGCGGCCATACCGAGCACATCTTCGGCGCGGGCGGCGGTGAAAAGATGTGTGAGCAGTACGGCGTGCCATTCCTGGGCAGCCTGCCGCTGAACCTCTCCATCCGCGAACAGGCTGATTCGGGCCGCCCGACCGTGGTGGCCGATCCCGACGGTGCGATTGCCAGCGTCTACAAGCAGATCGCGCGCCGCGTGGCCATCACCGTCGCCGAGAAGGCGAAGGACATGACGAGCAAGTTCCCTTCGATCGTCGTGCAAAACACGTAAGCCATGGACACCAACACCATCGAGCCGCTGTCGACTGAGCGCCCGTCCGTACGGATGGCGGTGGTGCTGTGCCGTCGCCCGACGGGCAACCGCTGGCAGCCGTTCCAGTGGCGGCTGGAGGATGTGGTGCCGGATTTAGGCGAATACGGTACCGAGCCACGCTGCCTGGATCGCTCAGACACCGAAGAGCGCTGGCTCACCCCCGGCTTCAACGTCACGCTGTTCCGCGACGAGGCCGAGGGCTACTACCTGAACGTGACCTCCGCCGCGCCCTGCTGGTTCGTGCTGTGGCGCCTGGGCGAGGCGGGCACGGCCGACGAGGGTAGGGCGATTCCGCATACGGTTTCGCTCAGCTACAACGAGGCCGGCCGCTGGCTCGACGGCGGCGAGACGGTTGAGAACGTGCCGCTGGATGCCGCCGCGCTAGAGTGGCTGCAGGCGTACGTGGCCGAGAACTACCGGCCCGAGCCGAAGAAGCGGCGCCGGCCTGAGTCGTTCCTGTCGCCGGAAGACCGCGCGAAGTTCTGAGCGAGGCTGCCGTGAACGACGAATCTTTCCTGTCGCGCTGGTCGCGCCGCAAGACGGCCGAGCGGCGCGGTGAGCCCGAGCCGGAAGCCGCGCCGCCCGTGGAGGTGGTGCCTGCGCCGGCTGTAGTGCAGGAGCCGGTACCTGCCGAGCCTGCGCCTGATGCGCCGCCGCCACTGACGCTCGAAGACGCCGCGAAGCTCACACCGGCCAACGATTTCGCTCCCTTTGTCGCACGTGGTGTGGACGAGGCCGTCAAGCGCGCCGCGCTCAAAAAGCTCTTCGCCGATCCGCATTTCAACGTGATGGACGGGCTCGACACCTACATCGACGATTACTCTCAGCCCGACCCGATTCCGCCCGAGATGTTGCGCGAACTGCGACATACGGCGGAACTGCGGTTGTTTGAGCCGCTCGACGAGGATGTGGCGCAAAGGGTGGGTTTCGAGCCACCCGACGCCGAGGCTGCCCCCGCCGTGACAGGTGAGACGCCGCCTGAACCTGCCGAGCCGCCCGTCGTTGGCGATCCCGCCCAGACAACCCGGCATGGCGGCGCTAAGCCACCGTCCGTAGAATAAAAAAAGAAGACCGTGCGGCAGAGACCGTACGGCCATGTCCCCATAGCCCGCGCGCCAGACGCGGGCGCATACGTACACTTCCATGCCCACGCTGGTCTGCAGTTGCAATCACACCATGCCGCTCGATGCCGATGCGGTGAGCGACGCCCTGCGCGCGTCCGATGCCGCCCTCGATGCGCCTGGCAAGACACACCACCTGTTGTGCCGCCGCGAGATCGGCGCCTTCACGCAGGCGCTGGACGGTACGGAAGACGTGATCGTCGCCTGCACGCAGGAGAAGGCGCTGTTTGCCGAGGTGGCTGCGCAGCACGAGGGTGTGACCGCACCGATCCATTTCGTGAACGTGCGCGAGACGGGCGGGTGGTCGGCCGGGGCCAAGCGCGATGCGCGCGGCTTCCATGCGAAGACGGCCGCGCTGCTGGCGGTGGCTGGCTTGCCTGCGCCAGATCCGGTACCCGTGGTCGACTACCGCTCCGAGGGCAACCTGCTCATCGTCGGCCCCGCCGAACGGGTCATGCCGTGGGCCGGGCGCCTGGCCGGTCAACTGAGCGTGACGGTGCTGGCCACAGGGCGCGATCGCTCCGCCGGTCCACTCTCGCCGCCGATGGAGCGCCGCTGGCCAGTCCACGCTGGCGAGCTGGTGGAGGTGAAGGGCTGGCTCGGCGCCTTCGACGTGCAGTGGCGCAACCGCAATCCGATCGATCTGGACCGTTGCACACGCTGCAACGCCTGCATCGACGTGTGTCCGGAAAACGCGATCGACGCGCTCTACCAGATTGATCTCGATCTTTGCCGTGACCATCGCGATTGCGTGAAGGCCTGCGGCGAAGCGATGGCGATCGACTTTGCCCGCGTAGATGCACCGCAAACACTGTCGGGCCAGTTCGACCTGATCTTCGACTTGAACGATGCGCCGGCCTTTGCCCAGCACCAGTCGCCGCAGGGCTACTTTCACGCGGGCGCTGATGCGGGCCGTCAATTGACGGCATCGCTCGCACTGCTGCAGATGGTGGGCGAGTTCGAGAAGCCGAAGTTCTTCCAGTACAAAGAATCGATCTGCGCGCACGGACGTAACGGTCAAGTCGGCTGTGATGCGTGCGTGCAGGTGTGCTCCGCAGCGGCCATCTCGTCGCAATGGAAGGATGGGCGCGGCAGCGTGCACGTCACACCTAACCTGTGCGTTGGCTGCGGCGCGTGTACGACGGCGTGCCCCACTGGCGCCATCACCTACGCGTACCCAAGCGCGCCGTACCAGGGCCGCAAGCTCAAGACGTTGCTGAGCACGTACGCGTCGGCAGGCGGGCGCGATGCGGTGGTCTTGCTGCACAACGGTGAGCGGGGCCGCACGCTGATCGAACAACTGGGCCGCGCGGCACGTATCGGTAAGGCGCAGGGCGTGCCCGTGAATGTGCTACCGGTCGAAGTGTTTCATGCAGTGTCGACGGGGCTGGAGGTGTGGCTCTCGGCGCTTGCCTATGGCGCTGCGCGTGTTGCCATTCTTCTGACCGAAGACGATGCGCCGCAGTACCGGGCGATGCTCGCCGAGCAGGTCGCCGTGGCGCAGGCCGTGCTGCAAGGGCTGGGCGAGTCCGCCGATGTACCGAGCGTTGTGCTGATCGATACGGCGGATGTGGCGACCCTCGATGTGCGTCTTAACGCTGCCGAGGTATCCGGCCCGATGCATGGATTCCGCCGTGACATGCCCGCGGCGACGTTCGCCGTGGCGGCCGCCAAGCGTGAGACGCTCGACTTTGCGCTCGATCACTTCGCTCGCCACGCCAAGGCCACTGAGGCCACCATCCCGCTGCCGGCGGGTGCACCGTTCGGCGCCATCACTGTGGATCGCGAGCGCTGCACGCTGTGCATGGCCTGCGTAGGCGCGTGCCCGTCGCAGGCGTTGCGCGACCAGGCTGAGCGGCCGGTGCTCTCGATGATCGAACGTAATTGCGTCCAGTGTGGCCTGTGCGAAACCACGTGCCCCGAAGACGCCATCGCGCTTATCCCACGCCTGAACCTGTCCGCTGAAGCCCGTCAGCCCGTTACGCTCAACGAGACACAGCCATTCCACTGCGTCCGCTGCGGCAAGCCGTTCGGCACGGCGCAGATGGTCACCACGATGCTGGCCAAGCTCGGCGCACATCCGGCGTTTTCTGGTGCCGCTGCCGAGCGCCTGAAGATGTGCGGCGACTGCCGTGTGATCGACATGATGGAGCGCGGCGAACGTCCGGGCACCACCCACTGAAGAACGAACCTCCGTTTCCGTTTTCCATGACCGACGCCCAGCCCCTGCAATTCCACCGCGCCGCCACGCCCGCCGACAGTGCCGAGGATCTCGCCCGCGCAGATCTGTACGGTTTGCTTGCGACACTGTTCTTCCATGCGCCGGACGCCGATTTGCTGCAACGCATTGCGGCGGCACCGCTGGAGCCCATCGGCGAGAGCGATACCGATCCGGCCGATGTGGAGGCCGCCGTGAGCAGCGCGCTCACGCAAGCCTGGCGCCGCTTGGTTGCGCGCGCTGGCCAGACCACGGCCGCACAGGCCGACGATGAATACACCGAGTTGTTCATCGGCGTCGGCAAGCCGGAGGTGTTCCTGTACGGCTCGTACTACCAGGCGGGTTTCCTGAACGAGAAGCCGCTGGTGGTACTGCGCGATGACCTGCGCCGCTACGGCCTGGAGCGCGCCGAGGGCATCACCGAGACCGAGGACCACCTTGCTACCCTGTGCGAGGTCATGCGCTACCTGATTGCCGGCGACGACGCTGCCATTGCCCATGTGGAAGAGCAGCGCGCCTTCTTCCAGCGTCATCTGGCGTCGTGGGTCGACACCGCTTGCGATGCTGTGTTGCAGCATCCGCGTGCGCGCTTTTATGCCGACGCGGCGGGTTTGGCCAAAGCCTTTTTTGAAGTCGAACGGCTCGCGCTCGAATTGGCGTGACTGCACGCCGGATGCTTGCCTAAGAAATCAGCACGCCGCCAAGAGCGAGGCCCCGCCCACGTCATGGCGGGGTGGTTCAATTTGTGCTGAGTGCGAAAAATTATCGTCAAATCGTCAGAAAACTCAGCCGGTGAGGGGTGTCAGGCATGGTTTTCCCCGGCAGTTGCTTCTAAAATATGTCGGATAATTCCTATTAGATTCGATCATCGGTTTCACAAAGCCGGGGAGCATCGATATGCCAGGTCCGAACACTGTCCCTCACGCCCGCCCGCAAGCAGATTCCGCGGAATCCACTGAAAACGCGCCGACACGCCGCCGTTTCCTGATGGGGGCCGCCGTCGCCGCTGCTGCCGGCACTGCCGCCACGGCAAGTCATCTGGCGCAAACGCCGATCGCCTCCGCCACGCCGCAGGCCGAACCCGCTGACGATGGCGCGACGGGCTATCGCCTGAGCGAACACATCCGCAAGTACTACAAGACGACGTGGATCTGACGCGGGCGCATTCGCACTCGCTTGCCCCGTTGTTGTCATTGCACGCACCCCACATCCTCAGGTGACCCCTATGCTTCTGACCCGCAAACCGGCGGTACAGGACACCAAAACCGCCCCGGCACGTCGCCAGGGCGCCGCATCGCTTACCGGTAGTCTCGCGCGCAGTCTGGCCGGCGCGTTGCCGACCATGGATCGCCGCACCTTCCTCAAACGCTCCGGCATTGGCGTGGGCGCGGGGCTGGCAGCCACGCAACTCTCGCTGGTGAAGAAATCGGTGGTGGGCGAGGCCCAGGCCGCTGAGGGTAACGGCGGCAAGGGCGACATCGTCGTGCGCCGTACCGTGTGCTCGCACTGCTCGGTCGGCTGCTCGGTGGATGCCGTTGTGCAGAACGGCGTGTGGGTGCGTCAGGAACCGGTGTTCGATTCCCCCATCAACCTGGGTGCGCACTGCGCCAAGGGCGCGGCCCTGCGTGAACACGGCCATGGCGAATACCGCCTTAAGACGCCAATGAAGCTCGTCGACGGCCGCTACCAGCGCATCAGCTGGGAGCAGGCGCTCAACGAAATCGTCGCCAAGATGAAGACGATCCGCCAGGAGACGGGGCCGGACTCGTTCTTCTTCGTCGGTTCGTCCAAGCACAGCAACGAGCAGGCGTACCTGCTGCGCAAGTGGGTGTCGTTCTTCGGCACCAACAATTGCGACCACCAGGCGCGTATCTGCCACAGCACCACCGTGGCCGGCGTGGCCAACACGTGGGGCTACGGTGCGATGACCAACTCGTACAACGACATGCAGAACGCCAAGTGCGCGTTGTACATCGGCTCGAACGCGGCGGAAGCACACCCGGTGTCGATGCTGCATCTGCTGCATGCCAAGGAAACGGGCTGCAAGGTCATCGTGGTCGACCCGCGCTACACGCGCACGGCGGCCAAGTCCGATGAATACGTGCGCATCCGTTCGGGTACCGATATCGCCTTCCTGTTCGGCGTGCTGTACCACATCTTCAAGAACGGCTGGGAAGACAAGCAGTACATCCACGACCGCGTCTACGGCATGGACAAGGTGCGCGAGGAAGTGCTCGCCAAGTGGACGCCGGACAAGGTCGAAGAGGTGTGCGGCGTGCCCGAGGCACAGGTCCACAAGGTCGCCGAGATGATGGCGATGAACCGTCCGAGCACGCTCGTCTGGTGCATGGGCCAGACGCAGCACACCATCGGCAATGCCATCGTGCGTGCATCGTGCATCGTGCAACTGGCGCTGGGCAACATCGGCAAGTCGGGCGGTGGCGCCAACATCTTCCGCGGCCACGACAACGTGCAGGGCGCGACGGACGTCGGCCCCAACCCGGATTCGCTGCCGGGCTACTACGGCTTGGCGACTGGCGCGTGGAAGCACTTCGCCAAGGTGTGGGATGTCGATTACGACTGGATCAAGGGCCGCTTCGCCTCGCAGGCGATGATGGAAAAGTCCGGCACGACGGTCTCGCGCTGGGCCGATGCGGTGCTCGAAAAGAACGAACTGATCGATCAAGACAACAACGTCCGCGCCGTCTTCTACTGGGGCCACGCACCGAATTCACAGACGCGCGGGATGGACATCAAGCGCGCGCTCGACAAGATTGATCTGCTGGTTGTGGTGGACCCATACCCGTCAGCCACGGCGGCGATGGCCAACATGCCCTCGGCTGACGGCACGCCTCCCAACCCGAACCGCGCCGTCTACCTGTTGCCTGCGGCTACGCAGTTTGAAACGTCGGGCTCGTGCACGGCGTCCAACCGCTCGCTGCAATGGCGCGAGAAGGTGATCGAGCCGCTGTTCGAGTCGCAGCCCGATCACGTGATCATGCAGGCCTTTGCGGATCGCCTCGGCTTCGGCAAGGAGCTGTCGAAGGGTTGCAAGATCACCGAGTACAAGCGCGCCGGCATGACGTGGCGCGAGCCGGAGATCGAATCGATCCTGCGCGAGATCAATCGCGGCAACTGGACCATCGGCTACACCGGCCAATCGCCGGAACGCCTGAAGGCCCATATGCGCAACATGCATCTGTTTGATGTGCGCACGCTGCGTTGCAAGGGCGGCAAGGACCCGGAAACTGGCTACGACCTCACCGGTGACTATTTCGGCCTGCCGTGGCCGTGCTATGGCACCCCGGAACTCAAGCACCCCGGCTCGCCCAACCTGTACGACACCAGCAAGCACGTGATGGAAGGCGGCGGGAACTTCCGCGCCAACTTTGGCGTGGAGCGCGACGGCGTCAACCTGCTGGCGGAAGACGGTTCATTCTCGCTGGGCTCCGACCTGACCACGGGCTACCCTGAGTTCGATCACGTCTTCCTCAAGAAACTCGGCTGGTGGGACGACCTGACCGACGCCGAAAAGAAGGCCGCCGAGGGCAAGAACTGGAAGACCGACCTGTCCGGCGGCATCCAGCGCGTGGCGATGAAGCACGGCTGCCACCCGTTCGGCAACGCCAAGGCGCGCGCCATCGTGTGGAACTTCCCCGATGCGATTCCGCAGCACCGCGAGCCGTTGTATTCCACGCGGCCCGACATGGTCGCCAAGTACCCGACGCACGACGACAAGAAGGCCTTCTGGCGCCTGCCCACGCTGTACAAGACGGTGCAGCAGCGCAATATCGAGAACAAGGTCTACGAAAAATTCCCGATCATCCTCACCTCGGGCCGCCTCGTGGAGTACGAGGGCGGCGGTGAGGAAACGCGCTCGAACCCGTGGCTGGCCGAATTGCAGCAGGAGAACTTTGTCGAGATCAACCCCAAGGCTGCGGCCGACCGGGGCATCCGCCACAACGACTTCGTCTGGGTCAAGACGCCGACCGGCGCCCAGATCAAGGTGCGTGCGCTGGTAACGGAGCGTGTGGGTGTCGACCACGCCTTCATCCCGTTCCACTTCTCGGGCTGGTGGCAGGGCAAGGACCTGCTCGACTACTACCCAGAAGGCGCCCACCCGATCGTGCGCGGCGAGGCCATCAACACGGCCACCACCTACGGCTACGACTCGGTGACGATGATGCAGGAAACGAAAACGACGGTCTGCCAGATCGAGCGGTTCGCATAAGGACGGGGAGATCAACATGGCACGCATGAAATTCATCTGTGACAGCGAGCGCTGCATCGAGTGCAACGCCTGTGCCACGGCCTGCAAGAACGAACACGAGGTGCCCTGGGGTGTGAACCGGCGCCGCGTGGTCACCATCAATGACGGCATGATCGGCGCGGAGAAATCCATCTCCGTGGCGTGCATGCATTGCTCCGATGCGCCGTGCATGGCGGTCTGCCCGGTCGACTGCTTCTACCGCACCGAAGACGGCGTGGTGCTGCATGACAAGGATGTCTGTATCGGTTGCGGCTACTGCTCGTATGCGTGCCCGTTCGGCGCGCCGCAGTTCCCTAGCCAGGGCACGTTTGGCGTGCGCGGCAAGATGGACAAGTGCACGTTCTGCTCCGGTGGCCCCGAGAAGAACGGCAGCGAAGAGGAATTCGAAAAGTACGGCCGCAACCGCCTGGCCGAAGGCAAGCTGCCGCTGTGCGCGGAGATGTGCTCGACCAAGGCGCTGCTCGGCGGCGACGGCGACGTGATTTCCGACATCTTGCGCAACCGCGTGATGAAGCGGGGGAAGGGCGCGGAGTTGTTCGGGTGGGGCACGGCCTATGGTGGCGCGGGCGGTGCGCAGGGCAAGGGTGGCCAGGCGGCGCCGGCTACACCCGCTGCGCCGGGTTCGTCCCAACCAGCGCCCGCTTCAACCCCGGGAGCGCAATCATGAGCGCCCGCGTACGATCGACCAGCCTGCTGATCGCACTGGGTGCCGTGCTGGTGTTGTCGGCCTGCGGCGAGCGCGCGCAGACCGCCTTCGCCTCGCACCGCAAGGACGACACGCCCGCCTACAAGGGCGCCGAGGGTGATCCGTTCATGGTCAAGAACTGGACGCCCGGCGACCGCACGAGCTGGGAGAACCAGATTCGCGCGCGCGGCCAGTATCAGAACGAGTACAACAAGACGCCATGACGCGCGCAAGCGGAGGTCCGTCCATGGGCACTTCTTGGAAACACCTGACGTGCGTTGCGATGGCGCTGCTGCTCGGCGGTGCGGCGATGCTCGCCAGCGCACAGCAGCCGGCCAGTGCGCCCGCCGCCGCGAATGCACCGGTCAACCCGGCCGTGCAACCAACGCAGCCGTTCTCCAATATCGTTTCGGAGAACGTGTTTGATGTGCAGAAGCGTGATCTGGCCAAGGAAGCGCAGGACCAGACTGCGCGACGCACCACGCAGCCCGGCAACAACGCGCCGGTCTGGCGCGAAGTCAATTCCGACCAGACGCATTACGCCAGCATCCCCGGTCTGGAGGCCGGCGTGCTGATCCAGCGCACCGGGCAGAAATGGCGCCTGTTCCGCAACGGCGTCATCACCGTGTGGGGTGGCTGGCTCGTGGTACTGGTGCCCTTGGTCATCCTCGGCTTCTTCCTGTGGAAGGGGGCGATTCCTCTGAAGGACACGCCGACCGGCCGCAAGATCGAGCGCTTCACGCCGACCGAGCGCTATGTGCACTGGACCATGGCGATCTCCTTCGTCACGTTGGGCGTGTCGGGCATCGTCATGCTGTGGGGCAAGCATTTCCTGCTGCCGATCTTGGGTCACCAGTTGTTTGGCTGGCTGACATACGTGCTGAAGAACCTGCACAACCTGATTGGGCCGCTGTTCACGGTCAGCATCATCGTGGCCTTCGTGATGTGGGTGCGTGACAACCTGCCGCGCGGGATCGATCTGCAGTGGCTATTGAAGGCCGGTGGCCTGTTTGGCGGCGGTCATGAACCGCCGTCGCATCGCTTCAATGCTGGCGAGAAGCTCTGGTTCTGGGGCGGCCTGGTCCTGTTCGGGTTGATCCTGTCGGCCTCTGGCTGGGTGCTCGATCGCATCGTCCCGGGCGTGGATTACTACCGCAGCACGATGCAGCTGGCCGAGATCATCCATGCCATTGCAGCGGTGGGCATGATCTGCATGTCGCTGGGCCACATCTACATGGGCACGATCGGCATGGAAGGCGCTTACCGCGCCATGCGCGACGGCTATGTTGACGAAGCCTGGGCCAAGGAGCACCACGAGCTTTGGTATGACGACATCAAGGCCGGCAAGATTCCGGCGCAGCGCTCGCAGCCGCCCGCGCTACCGGCGCCAAGCGAGCAGCCCGCCAAGTCGTGATGCGCCCGGCTGTCACCGAATCGAGGAATCTCTCCATGCATGCTTTCACGATGACACGTACCGTAGGTACGACGCTTGCTGCTGCCGCGCTTTGCCTCGCCAGCGGGTTGGCCTTCGCCAAATTGCCGGCACCGACCGAAGAACAGAAAGCCAAGGCCGAAGTGGACAAAGCCAAAGCAGCCTGGAGCGACAAGGTGGCCGCGTTCCAGTTGTGCAAGGCACAAGATCGAGCCGCAGGGGCTTACCAGGCGAGCGGCAAGGGCGCGCATACGCAGCCGGGCACGCCGTGTGTCGATCCGGGACCCTTTGTGCCACCGACGCCAGCCGTGGCCGCGCCAGCAGCATCGGCCCCTGTTGCCAAAGGTTGACGCAGCGCCCATGTTGCGAGTTCATCATCCGGCAGTACAATCGTCCGCTCGCAAGTGAACCCTGACTGGAGGTGACACATGAAGCAACTCGCGATTGGACTCGCCGTGATCGGCCTGATGGCCGGTTGTGCATCGAATACTGGATCGACGGCAAAGGCGGCCGACTCAGGCATGGCGGCCTCAGCCGTGCTGGCGCCCAAGAGCGGCAGCACCGTGCAGGGCAGCGTGAAACTGGCGCAGCAAGGCGACAATCGGGTTGCCATGGCCGTGGATATTTCCGGTCTGCCCGCCAACGGCATGTTCGGTTTCCACGTGCACGAGAAGGGCGACTGCTCCTCGGCCGACGGCATGAGCGCAGGCGGCCACTTCAACCCGACCGGCCAGCAGCATGGCGATCCGCGTAGCGGCGCGCACCATGCAGGTGACATCCCGATGCTGCAATCCGATGCCAACGGCAAGGCCGTCGGCTCCATCGTCCTTTCCGGCGTGACGTTGTCGCCCGGCTCGACCAGCCTGGTCGGCCACGCGCTGGTCGTGCATTCCGGTAAGGATGATTATGTAACCCAGCCCACTGGCAACTCCGGCGGGCGCATCGCTTGCGGCGTGATCGTGGCGAACTGATCGCCCGTACGCGGTACCTGCCTCAGGGCAGGTACAAGCCGCATGTCCATGCGCACGCTCGTCGTGCGCATTTTTGTTTGAACGAAGATCTGATGCCGCTGCGCCCCGAACTGACCAACGCTTCTGTTCCATTGCTCGACGAGGTTGAAGTGCTCGACGAGCTGGGCCGCGCACGCGAGGTCTACATCCCCGGCGAGCGCCCGCTCACGGTCTATTTGGACAAGCGCGAACTCGTCACGCTGATGACGCTGGGCGGCGCACCCGAAGCGCTCGTGCTCGGCTACCTGCGCAACCAGCGCCTGGTCAGCAGCGTCGAAGACATCGCCTCCATCCAGGTCGACTGGGAGACCGAATCCGCTGCCGTCACCACCCGCGCCGGCATTGCCGACCTGGACGAAAAGACCGCCCGCCGCACCGTCACCACCGGCTGCGGGCAGGGCACCGTGTTCGGCTCGCTGATGGACGAGATCGACGCCATCCACCTGCCGCCGGAAGCGCGCATGACGCAGACCACGCTGTACCGTGTGGTCGACACCATCCGCTTGCAGCAGTCGATCTACAAGCAGGCTGGCTCGGTGCACGGCTGCGCGCTGTTCGATGCGCAGGGCGGGCTGCTGCATTTCATTGAAGACGTGGGCCGCCACAACGCCGTGGACGCCATCGCAGGCCGTATGTGGCTGGAAGGCATGGACGGCGGCGACAAGATCTTCTACACCACCGGCCGCCTGACCTCCGAGATGGTCATCAAGGGCGCGCAGATGGGCATTCCGTTCCTTCTGTCGCGCTCGGGTGTCACGCAGATGGGCTATCAGATGGCGCAGCGGGTCAACCTGTCGCTGTTTGCGCGGTGCACTGGGCGCCACTTCCTGCTCTACACCGGACGCGACCGGTTTGTGGCCGAGCCGGACATGGCCAAGACGGTTGGACCCCGCGGCGAGCTGCCGCAGGCGGCGGAATCCGGCCGCTGACTTGCTGGTAAGGCCGGCGCAAGCCATCGCCTTACACGGGGGTTTCCGTCACGGGTTTGGGAGTACAATCCGCGTTCCAAATTGGACCGACACGCGGACCAAAGCGCGGGCCCGGCCGCCGAAGTGACCAAATGGGGACAGTTTTCGCACCGCGAAGCCTGCCCCCATTTGTTCATCCAAGGCATCCCATGAGCATCAAATCCGACAAGTGGATCCGCCGTATGGCCGAGCAGCACGGCATGATCGAGCCGTTCGAGCCGGGCCAGGTGCGCGAATCCGAAGGGCGCCGCATCGTCTCCTACGGCACGTCGAGCTACGGCTACGACATCCGCTGCGCCGACGAATTCAAGATCTTCACCAACATCAACAGCACCATCGTCGATCCGAAGAACTTCGACGAGAAGTCGTTTGTCGACTTCAAGGGCGATGTGTGCATCATCCCGCCGAACTCGTTCGCGCTGGCCCGTACGATGGAGTACTTCCGCATCCCGCGCACGGTGCTGACCGTGTGTCTGGGCAAGAGCACGTACGCGCGCTGCGGGATCATCGTCAACGTCACGCCGTTCGAGCCCGAGTGGGAAGGCTACGTGACGCTGGAGTTCTCGAACACCACGCCGCTGCCCGCCAAGATCTACGCCGGCGAGGGCTGCGCGCAGGTGCTGTTCTTCGAGTCCGACGAAGAGTGCGAAACCTCGTACAAGGATCGTGGTGGCAAGTATCAAGGCCAGCACGGTGTGACGCTGCCCAAGACCTAACTTTGTAGTCCGTTTCCGCGCGTTCAGGCGTATCCGGAGCGGTGCCTTTAGCTTCATCCATAAGGACCCACGATGAAATTCCGTTTTCCCGTCATCATCATCGACGAGGACTTCCGCTCCGAGAACATCTCCGGGTCGGGCATTCGCGCGCTGGCGCAAGCCATCGAAACCGAAGGCATGGAGGTCATCGGCCTCACCAGCTATGGTGACCTGACCTCGTTCGCGCAGCAGTCGAGCCGCGCGTCGACCTTTATCGTGTCGATTGACGACGACGAGTTCATCAACCCGGACAACGACAAGCCGGAACCGGAAGCGGTTGAGAACCTGCGCGCCTTTGTGGCCGAAGTGCGCCGCCGCAACGCCGACATCCCCATCTTCCTGTACGGCGAGACGCGCACCTCGCGCCACCTGCCGAACGACGTGCTGCGCGAGCTGCACGGCTTCATCCACATGTTCGAGGACACGCCTGAGTTCGTGGCCCGACACATCATCCGTGAAGCGCGCAACTACCTCGATTCGCTGCCGCCGCCGTTCTTCAAGGCGCTGATCGACTACGCGCAGGACAGCTCGTATTCGTGGCATTGCCCGGGGCACTCGGGCGGTGTGGCGTTCCTGAAGAGCCCGGTGGGCCAGGTGTTCCACCAGTTCTTCGGCGAGAACATGCTGCGCGCCGACGTCTGCAACGCCGTGGAAGAACTCGGCCAGCTGCTCGATCACACCGGCCCCGTGGCCGCGTCCGAGCGCAATGCGGCGCGCATCTTCGGTTCGGACCACATGTTCTTCGTGACCAACGGCACGTCCACGTCGAACAAGATGGTGTGGCACGCCAACGTGGCCCCCGGCGACATCGTCGTGGTGGACCGCAACTGCCACAAGTCGAATCTGCACGCGATCATGATGACGGGTGCGATTCCCGTGTTCCTGATGCCGACGCGCAACCACTTCGGCATCATCGGCCCGATTCCGAAGAGCGAATTCGAGCCGGAAACGATCGCCAGGAAGATCGCCGACCATCCGTTTGCCAGCAAAGCGAAGAACAAGAAGCCGCGCATCCTGACCATCACGCAGGGTACGTACGACGGCGTGCTGTACAACGCCGAAATGATCAAGAACATGCTGTCGACCGAGATCGACACGCTGCACTTTGACGAAGCGTGGCTGCCGCACGCGTCGTTCCACCCGTTCTACGAGAACATGCACGCGATCGGCCACGGCCGTCCGCGCAGCAAGGACGCGCTGGTCTACGCCACGCAGAGCACGCACAAGCTGCTGGCCGGTCTGTCGCAGGCCTCGCAGATCCTCGTGCAGGATTCCGAGACGCGCAAGCTCGATACGTATCGCTTTAACGAGGCGTATCTGATGCACACGTCGACGAGCCCGCAGTACTCGATCATCGCCTCGTGCGATGTGGCCGCGGCGATGATGGAAGCGCCGGGCGGCACGGCGCTGGTGGAAGAGAGTATTGCCGAAGCGCTCGATTTCCGCCGCGCCATGCGCAAGGTGGAGCAGGAGTACGTCGGCACGAATGGCGGGAATGGCAAGGGCGACGACTGGTGGTTCAAGGTCTGGGGCCCGAACGACCTGTCGGACGAAGGCATCGAAGAGCGCGAAGCCTGGATGCTCAAGGCCAACGAGCGCTGGCACGGTTTCGGCAACCTGGCCGAAGACTTCAACCTGCTCGACCCGATCAAGGCCACCATCATCACCCCGGGCCTGGACGTGGACGGCAAGTTCAGCGACTCGGGCATCCCGGCCGCCATCGTCACCCGTTACCTGGCCGAGCACGGCATCATCGTCGAGAAGACCGGTCTGTACTCGTTCTTCATCATGTTCACCATCGGCATCACCAAGGGCCGCTGGAACTCGCTGGTGACCGAGCTGCAGCAGTTCAAGGACGACTACGACAACAACCAGCCGCTGTGGCGTGTGTTGCCGGAGTTCGTGCGCCAGTACCCGCAGTACGAGCGCATCGGCCTGCGTGAACTGTGCGACAGCATCCATAGCGTCTACCAGGCCAACGACGTGGCCCGCGTGACGACGGAGATGTACCTGTCGGACATGGAACCGGCGATGATCCCGTCGGACGCCTGGGCCAAGATGGCCCACCGCGAGACTGAGCGCGTGGCGATCGATGACCTGGAAGGCCGTATCACCGGCATCCTGCTGACGCCGTATCCGCCGGGCATTCCGCTGCTGATCCCGGGCGAGCGCTTCAACAAGACGATCGTGCAGTACCTGCAGTTTGCACGTGAGTTCAACAAGCTGTTCCCGGGCTTTGAGACGGATATCCACGGGCTGGTCGAGGAGGAAGTCGACGGTAAGATGGGGTACTTCGTGGATTGCGTGCGCTGACTTTCAGCCGCACAAAAACAAAACGCCGCGCTGGTTAGCGCGGCGTTTTTGTTTGGAGCGTGCGGCGAACCATTCTTCGTCCACCCGCCGCGAATTGCACTGCGGGCTTCTGCTTCAGTGGTGCTTGACAGAATGTCTACCTACTAGTAGATTGGCGCGCAGTGCGCATTGCATTGTGTGCTTGCAGACGCCTAAATCCGCCCATTAGTTTGATGCAACCCTGTTATGAACGTTGAGCTTTCCCCGAAGGCCGCTGAGATCGTCGCGCATGCGCGATCATTGCTTGAAGCTGGTGGCTACAACAGCTTCAGCTATGCCGATATCTCTGCTCGGGTGCATATCAGCAAGGCGAGCATCCATCATCATTTCCCAAGCAAGACTGAGTTGGTGCGGGTTGTGGTTGCTCGGTATCGCGAGGAAGCACGGGAGGGCATGGCCGCACTCGACCAGCAGCTTGCTGATCCGTTGGCAGAACTCAATGCCTATGCGGATTATTGGTCTACGTGCATCCGTGGGGGCACGTCTTCGTTTTGCATTTGCGCGATGCTGGCCATGGAACTGCCGACCATCCCCGGCGAGATTGCCGATGAAGTTCGCGGGCATTTTCAGGATCTGACCGCGTGGCTCACCTCCGTTCTCAAAAAGGGCAAGGCCAAGGGACAATTCCACCTGCAAGGCAGTCCAGCGATCGAAGCCAAAGCTCTCATGGCCGCAGTACATGGTGCAATGCTGGCCGCGCGAGGTTCCGGTGATCCCCAAACCTTCCAGGCGCTCGTTCGATTGGCGATTGACAGGTTGACCTCGGCAGCCTGAGCTGCCCTGGAAGAT
This sequence comes from Ralstonia sp. 24A2, assembly GCF_051783885.1. Lineage (NCBI taxonomy): Bacteria > Pseudomonadati > Pseudomonadota > Betaproteobacteria > Burkholderiales > Burkholderiaceae > Ralstonia > Ralstonia sp. 24A2. The sequence goes on from NZ_JBPVZD010000001.1 coordinate 568,947, forward strand.
CAATGAGACCGAGGGTCGATTTTTTTTGGATTACGTTGCCTACCAACTAGTAGATATAATTTTGCTGTATGTAGCCCAGTTCTCGGAAATCCGAACTGCGGCGAGTTTTCCGGCACCGCTGACACGGTGCTGATTTTTGTCAGCGATTTTGAGAGAGGTATCCCATGACGCATCCCATCTCGCCTCTAGGCGCGGTCCATACCGTTATCAGCTTGGTTCCCATCATTGCGGGCATCTACAGCTTTGTCCGTTATCGCAAGATTGACACGGCGACGCGCTCCGGCAAGATTTACCTCATTGGTTTAGTGCTGTCGGTAGTCACTTCCTTCGGTGTGTCGAGTACGGGTGGCCTGAATCCTGGGCATGCGTTTGGCGTCGTGATTCTTCTTGTCGCCTTCGGCGGCATATTCGCGACCAAACTCACCTTCCTGGGCGGGCTTCGACCGTATCTATCTGTATTCGGGCTCTCTTTCAGCTTTCTCTTGTCGCTGGTTCCTGGCACAAACGAAACGCTGACCCGAGTACCGCTCTCGCACCCACTGGCCGATGCGCCTCTGTCCCCACTGGTACTGCACACATTGCTGGTCTGGTTCGGACTATTTCTTGTGGGATTTACTGCGCAATGTTGGGTGATCTATTCGCGCAACAGGCGCGTGGTGCGTGCATCCATCTAGATGAACCGGCATCTCCAGATTGCGCGCTACGAAGCAGTCGCCGCACAAAGCAAAACGCCGCGCTAGATCAGCGCGGCGTTTTTGTTTGGAGCGTGCCGAGATTTACTCGGCCAGCGCAGCGCGCGCAAACGCGATGGCTTCCTTGACCTGCTCCGGCGCGGTCCCGCCGATGTGGTTACGCGAAGCGACCGAGCCTTCCAGCGTCAGCACGGCGTGCACGTCATCGCCAATCAGGTTGGCCTTGTCACCCAGGCCGCTGATGTCGCGCAGTTGTGCGACGGACAGATCAGCCAGATCGCAACGCAGGTCGTCGCACGCACGCACGGCGTGGGCCACGGCTTCGTGCGCATCGCGGAAGGGCAGGCCGCGCTTGACCAGGTAGTCGGCCAGGTCGGTGGCGGTGGCGTAGCCCTGCAGCGCGGCGGCGCGCATGGCATCGGCCTTGACGGTGATGCCCGTCGCCATGTCGGCAAAGATGCGCAGCGTGTCGACCACGGTGTCGACCGTGTCGAACAGCGGCTCCTTGTCTTCCTGGTTGTCCTTGTTGTACGCCAGCGGCTGGCCCTTCATCAGCGTGAGCAGGGCGATCAGGTGACCGTTGACGCGGCCGGTCTTGCCGCGCGCCAGTTCCGGCACGTCGGGGTTCTTCTTCTGCGGCATGATCGAGCTGCCGGTGCAGAAGCGGTCCGCAATGTCGATGAAGCCGACGCGCGGGCTCATCCACAGCACCAGCTCTTCAGAGAAGCGCGAGACGTGCGTCATGATGAGCGCGGCCGCAGAGCAGAATTCGATGGCGAAGTCACGGTCGGACACGGCATCCAGCGAGTTGCGGCATACGCCGTCAAAGCCGAGTTGCTGCGCGACGAATTCGCGGTCGATCGGGTAGCTCGTGCCGGCCAGTGCGGCGGCGCCCAGCGGCAGGCGGTTTACACGCTTGCGGCAATCGAGCATGCGCTCGGTGTCGCGCGTGAACATTTCCACATAGGCCAGCAGGTGGTGGCCGAACACGACCGGTTGCGCAACCTGCAGGTGCGTGAAGCCGGGGACGATGGTGTTGGTGTGCTGTTCAGCCAAGTCCAGCAGCGCGCCGCGCAGGGCCTTGAGCAGACCGACGATGTTGTCGATCTCGCTGCGCAGCCACAGGCGGATGTCGGTGGCGACCTGATCGTTGCGCGAGCGGCCGGTGTGCAGGCGCTTGCCGGCGTCGCCCGCCATGGCGGTCAGGCGCGCTTCGATGTTCAGGTGCACGTCTTCCAGGTCCAGCTTCCACTCGAACGTGCCGGCTTCGATCTCCTGGCGGATCTGCGCCATGCCTTTCTCGATGGCGGCGCGATCAGCTTCGGCGATGATGCCCTGCTTGGCGAGCATGGCCGCATGCGCGAGCGAGCCCTGGATGTCGAACAGCGCGAGGCGCTTGTCGAAGAACACCGACGCGGTATAGCGCTTGACGAGGTCAGACACCGGTTCGTTAAAGCGGGCGGACCACGCTTCGGCCTTCTTGGCGAGTTGGGAGGTCATGGGCGGACAGCTGAGGAGGGCGGCCAGCAGGGTGCACGGGCCGCAAATTCAGGAAACCGCGATTATATCGCCGGCTGGCCCCGCCAGCCCTCCAGCTACAGCGTGCTGTCGATCAGTGCGCCCTTGAAGACCACTGGCCCGGTCGGCCCATCGGGGTTGGGCGAGCCGCCGCGCGGCTCCACGCTGATGGCCAGCGCTGGCACCTGCCGCAGCGGCTGTGTCACCACCAGCCGCATCGCGCGCTGATGCCCGATCACACCAAGTGACTGCGGGTGCCCATCCGGTGGCAGCGCCCAGAGCTGCAGCGCTTGCTCCGTGGTCAGCGGCGTCGCATCCAGCCGCTTGAGTGACAGCGTACCGGTCCGCGCATCCCAGGTGACGAGGACGGCGGCCTGCGCCTGCGCGTCCTGCAGCACCGCCACAGCGTTGGCAACAGGCGCGTCGCGCAACTGCTGCGATAGCCGGAGGTTCAACCCGATGGCCACCGCCGCGATGACCGCGGCAACCGCTGTGGCACCACGCCAGAAGTTCGTGCCTTGCCACAGCTTCTGCCAGAGCGTTTGCTGTGGCGGCGCAGGTTCGCGCCAGCCGAGCTGCACTTCGACGCGGCAGAGGATTTCCGGCAGTGGTGCCGTGGCCGGCTGGAGCGCGGGCAGGTCGGCCAGGTAACGCTCCCAGCGCTCCACCGTCACGCGGATGTCGTCATGGCGGCGGATCCACTGCTCAAACCGGCGGCGAGCGCCCGCGCGCAATGTGCCGACCGCGTACTCAGCGGCCAGCTTGTCGACGAGATCGGGGTGGCGGCGCAGGTCCATCAGGGCGCTCCCAGGCATTCGCGCAGGCGGTCCAGCCCGCGCCGCATCCAGGATTTGACGGTGCCCAGCGGTAGCGACAGCGCTTGCGCCAGCTCGCTGTGCGACAGGTCACGCAGATAGGCGAGCGAGATGACTTCGCGCTGCTTCGGGTCCAGGCGCTTGAGGCATTCGGCCAGCGCGCGTGCCTGCTGGCCGGCGAGCGCAAGGTCGGCCGGGCCGGGGGCGTGGTCGGCCAGCACCTCGGCGTGCGTCTCGTCCAGCGGCACCGATTCCTGCACGCGTTCGGCATGCTGCCGGCGCAGGCAATCGAGTGCGCGGTTACGCACGATGGTGGTCATCCACGTCATGGGGGCGGCCAGATGCGGGCGGTAATCGCCGGCGTGGCGCCAGATGTTGACGAAGCATTCTTGCAAGACGTCCTCGGCCCAATCTTTCCTGACCAAGATACGCAGCGCGAGGCCAAACAGTTTCGGCGCGCAGCGCGTGTAGAGCGTGCGCAGAGCATCACGGTCGCCCAGGCCGATGCGCTGCAGGAGGGCGGCCAGCTCTTCTGCGTCAGCGCTTGGCGGGCGGCCCGCTGCAGCCGCAGGCGATTCGCTGGCGTCTTGCCTTGCACGGTCGGCGGCGCTGCGCTGGAAGGTGAGCACGGGGCGGTAGTGTGGAGGGGTCTGCCCAAAGTGTAGGAAGAAACCTCGGCCGCCGGGGGAATTCACGTGGGCGGCGCTGCGGTTTGCATCCAGTTGGGTCTGCCCTTCGTATAAGCGGTCAGGCGCTGGACAAACGCCGACGATCAGCGCGACGGGATCACGCGGGTCGTGCTTCTTCCCCACATGCAAGGAGATCGACGATGGATACGACCAAAGAGATGGATCTGTTGGATGGCGACAGCCCGCGCATTGACGTGCGTCGCCGCGTGCTGCTACGCGCGCCGGGGCTGATGGCGCTGGGTTCGCTGGCGGCGATGTCGCTGGGGCAGTCGATGCCGGCCTGGGCACAGACCCAATCGGGCAGCGTGAAAGACGACATCAACATCCTGAACGTGGCGCTCGGGCTGGAGTACCAAGCCATCGCGGCCTATCAGGTGGGGGCGGAGAGCGGCCTGCTGCAAAAGCCGGTGCTGGCCACAGCGGTGAAATTTCAGGGCCACCACAAGGCGCATGCGTCGGTGCTGTCGGGCACGGTGTCCAAGCTGGGTGGCACGCCGGTCATGGAAAAGAAGGTGGCGGAGTACAACTTCCCCGTCAGTCAGTTGAAGAACCAGGCTGACGTGCTGCGTTTTGCCGCCGGGCTGGAGAAGGGCGCCACCTCCGCCTACCTGGGCGTGATGCCGAATTTCTACACGCGTGACCTGACCAAGGCCGCCGCCAGCATCCTAGGCGACGAAGCGATGCACTGGGCGGTGCTGCTCTCGGTGCTGGGTGAAGACCCGGTGCCGGTTGCATTCATCAGCTGAAGATGGGTTGGGCCGCCGCGCTGGTGTCTCGTTACGGCGTGGCGGTTTTTTTGTGCGCGTCGAAGGCTTCGATGATGCAGTCGAGCAGTGCCCGTACGCGTGCGGTCTTGTGCAGATCGGTGTGTGTGACGAGCCAGACGTCCTGCATGCTGCGGCGGTTGGGCATCACGCGCACCAATTGCGGATAGGCCTCAGCGCGGCGGCAGACCAGCTCGGTGATGCCGATGCCTGCGGCCACGGCTTCGAACAACGCCATCGCTGAATTGCTCTGCAGGACGACGCGCCCGCGCGTGATCGGCTCGCCGCAGAGGTCGTCCCACATCCACGGCACTTCGTTGCGCGGGTAGAGCACCAAGTCGTGCCCCGCAAAGGCGCTGCCTTCCTCCGGCGCACCGCGCGCAGCAACGTAGTCGTGGCTTGCATAGACGCCGGTTTCTAGTTGCCCGATGCGCCGCGCAATGAGATCCGGCGAGTTTGGCCGCAGCGTGCGAACAGCCACGTCCGCTTCACGCTTGGTCAGGTTGGCGATGCTCTTGGAGGCCATGCAGATGACGTCGATGCCGGGGTGCCGCTGCCGTAACTGTGCGATGGCCGGCAGCACGAAGGTGGCTGCCATCGTGTCGGTGGTGGCCAGGCGGATGGTGCCGGCGAGCTGTTCGTCGGTGCCTGCGACACGGCGCTCGATGGTGTGCGCCGCCTGTTCCATGGCTTCCGCCGGGCCAATCAGCGCTTCACCGGCGGGCGTGAGCACCAGCGCCGTTGATGTCCGCAGGAACAGCTTGGCCGACAGTTCTTCTTCCAGCGCAGCAATGCGGCGGCCGGCCGTGGCCTGATCCACGCCCAGACGCTGCGCGGCACCACGCAGCGTGCCGGTGCGTGCCACGGCCAGGAAGAAGCGCGCGTTGTCCCAGTTCAAGTTCGGCTCCAGAGGTTCGTCGGCAGGTGATGCATTTTTGCAGTATTGCGATGCAAAAACGCTGCTTTTTTGCATGCATTCCCCAGCCTACACTTGGCCGCATGAAATCGCCAAACGGTTCTGCCATGTCCTCTTGCAATGCCAACGCTGTCTGTGCTGCTTCTCAGCCGGACTTGCAACCTGATCTCAGCCGGTGGCGCCGCAATGCCACGCTGGGCATCCTCACGTCGGGCGTGTTCATGGCGGTGCTCGACACCACCGTGGTGAACGTGGCGCTCATCGCCATGCGCGACAGCCTGCACAGCAGCGTCGCGCAGTTGGCCTGGATCGTCGATGCCTACACGCTGGCCTTTGCCGCCTTCATCCTGACGGGTGGCTTGCTGAGCGACCGTATTGGCGCGCGCACCGTCTTCATGGCGGGGATGGCCGTGTTCATCGTGGCGTCGGCTGGCTGCGGGCTGGCGCCTTCGGTGACCACGCTGATTGCCGCACGCATCTTGCAGGGCGTGGGTGCGGCGATGTTTCTGCCGAGTTCGCTATCGCTCATCCGCAGCACGTTTGAAGACCCGCGCGAGCGCGCCTGGGCCATTGGCCTGTGGGGTGCCATTGTGGCAACGGCCGCCGCCGTGGGCCCCGCGCTAGGCGGCGTGCTGGTCGACACGTACGGCTGGCGCAGTGCTTTCCTCATCAACGTGCCGCTGGGTGTGGTGGGCATGCTGGGCACGTGGGGCATCGTGCGCCGCGTGCAGCCTGCGCGTGCCCGGCCGTTTGATTGGGCGGGGCAGGTGACCAGCGCCGTGATGCTTGCCGCGCTGTGCTTTGCCGCGATTGAGTGGCCGGTGCGCGGTGCGCAGTCGCCGTGGGTGTGGGGTGCCGCGCTGTTGATGCTGGTCGCTGGCGTGCTGTTTGTACTGGCCGAACGCCGGGCGCCTGCACCGCTGGTGCCGCTGGCTTGGCTGGGGCACCGCACGCTGGGCGCGGTCAACGGCGTGGGGTTCCTGCTGAACTTCGGCTACTACGGCGCGCTGTTCGTGCTGAGCCTGTACCTGCAGAACGTCGAACACCTGAGCGCACGCCAGACCGGCTTGGTCATGCTGCCAATGGCGGTGAGCCTGTCGGCGGGCAACATCTTCGCGGGCAAGCTGATGGCGCGTTTCTCCACGCCCACCATGATGCTGAGCGGTCTCGTGATCGGCGCATTGGGTTTGCTGGCAACGTCGGCCGCGCTTACGGGGCATGCGCCGTTGTGGGTGGCCAGCGCGACGATGATGGCCTACGGCGGCGGCACCGCGCTGGCCATCGCGCCCATGACGTCCACCATCCTCTCTGCCGCGCCGGGCGAGTTGGCCGGCACGGCATCGGGTTTGCTCAATGCCGCGCGGCAGACCGGCAGCCTGCTGGGCGTGGCGGCGGCGGGCGCGGTCGTCACGGTGATGCCCGATCTGGTGCGCGCCTCGCCGGCGGTGTTCGGCCTGATGACGGTGTCCTACGCCGGCGCGATGGCGATGGCGTGGATCAGCCGTCGTCCGGCCGCCACCGCGCTGGCTGCTTGACTAGCCTTTAACCGCTATTGCGCAGGCCTGCGGCAATCCCGTTGATCGACAGGTGGATGCCGCGCCGCACGCGCATGTCATCACTGCCAGTCTTGCCCGAGCGGAAGCGCTTGAGCAACTCGACCTGCAAGTGGTTCAGCGGGTCGAGATACGGGAAGCGGTTCTTGATCGAACGCGCCAGCAGCGGGTTGTCTGCCAGTCGTTCCGATTGCCCCGTGATGGCCGCCAGCATCTGCTCGGTCAACGTGAACTCCGCCGAGATGCGCGAGAACACCGCATTGCGCAGCTTGCGGTCGTCACACAGCTGCGCGTAGCGCGAGGCCACGTTCAGGTCGGCCTTGGACAGCACCATGTCCATGTTCGACAGCAGGTTCGCAAAGAACGGCCATTGCTTGTGCATGCGCTTGAGCGTGGCCAGGCGTGCGGCCTTGGCCTTCGCACTGTCGGCATCGTCCAGCCAGCGCTGCACGGCGCTGCCAAAGCCGAACCAGCCCGGCAGCAGCAGACGGCACTGACCCCACGAGAAGCCCCACGGAATCGCGCGCAGGTCTTCGATCTTGCGGTGCTTCTTGTCCATCAGCTTGCGCGAGGCCGGACGCGAACCGAGGTTCAGATCGGCAATCTCGGTGATGGGCGTGGTGGCGAAGAAGTAGTCCTTGAAGCCCGGCGTCTCGTAGACGAGGTTGCGGTACGCCGCAAAGGCGTTGTCCGACAGCGCCTGCATGGCGGCTTCAAATTCTTCCAGGCCCTTCGGGCGATTCCGCGTGGGCAGCAGCGTGGCTTCCAGTGTGGCCGCAACGATGGTCTCCAGGTTGCGCCGGCCGATCTCGGGGTTGGCGAATTTGCTGGAGATGATTTCGCCCTGCTCGGTCAGGCGGATCTGCCCGTTCACCGTGCCCGGCGGCTGCGACAGGATGGCCTGGTAGGTCGGGCCGCCGCCACGGCCAACCGTGCCGCCGCGGCCGTGGAACAGGCGCAGGCGCACGCCCTTGCGCTCGAACAGTTCCACCAGCGCCAGTTCGGCTTTGTACAGTTCCCAGTTGGAAGTGAGGAAGCCGCCGTCCTTGTTGGAATCCGAATAGCCGAGCATGACTTCCTGCTCGTTGCCCTGCGCGGCCAGTACAGCGTCGAAGCCGGGCAGGGCGAGCAGGTCGCCCATGATTTCGGGGGCGTTGCGCAAGTCTTCGATGGTCTCGAACAGCGGGATCACCATCACGTCGAGCCCCACGCCGGCGCCGTTGGCGTTCGCGCGGAACATGCCAGCTTCCTTCTGCAGCAGCATCACTTCCAGCAGGTCGGACAGCGTCTCGGTGTGCGAGATGATGTAGTTGCGCACGATGCGGTTGCCGTAGCGGGCACGCACCTCACGCGCGGCGCGGAAGATGTCGATTTCGGACGTCGTCTGCTCGCTGTACGCGTGGAACGGCAGCGTCAGCAGGCGCGGCTGTTGCAGCTCGCGCAGCAGCAGCGTGCGCTTGTCGGCTTCCGATAGCGCCGCGTACGCACCTTCCACGCCGGCCACCTTCAGCAGTTCGGCGACCGTCGCTTCATGCACATCCGACACCTGCCGCAGATCGATCGACGACAAGTGGAAGCCGAACACATCAATCGCACGTGCCAGCGATGCCAGTCGGGCATCGGCCAGCACTTCACCGTGATGCGCGGCCAGTGAGTCGATGACGATCTGGATATCGGCGCGCAACTCTTCCGCGCTGCTGTAGGCCGGGGCGGGGCCGACGGCATGGCGGCCGGCATCTTCACCCGTCAGCTCGCGGCAAGTGGCAGCCAGGCGCGCGTACACGCCAATCAGTGCGCGGCGGTAAGGCTCGTCCTTGCGATGCTCGGAGTGGTCGGGCGAGCGTTCGGCCAGGGCTTGCAGCTCGGCGCTCACATCCACCAGCGAGGTCGACATCGACAGCTCGGCGCCCAGCGCGTGGATCTCTTCCAGGTACCACGCGAGGATCACGCTCGCTTGCTTGCGTGCCGCATCACGCAACGTCGCTGCGGTGACGAACGGATTGCCGTCGCGGTCGCCGCCGATCCACGAGCCCATCTGGAAGAAGGCGGGAAGCGGGGCCGGCGTACCGCGTGCGCCACGGCGCGGGAACACGGTGGCGACGTCTTCTTCCAGCTCGCGGTACAGCGCGGGAATTTCGCGCAGGAACGTGGTCTGGTAGTACGACAGCGCGTTTTCGATTTCGTCGGCCACCATCAGGCGCGTGGTGCGCAGCATGCGCGTCTGCCACAGCTTGGTGACGTGGGCGCGCAGCAGCGCGGTATTGCGCTCGCGTTCGCGCGTGGTGAGCGGCGCATCGCGCTCGGCCAGCAGGCGGGCGATATCGCGTTGCGCATCGAGCGTGCTCTTGCGCTGCACTTCAGTCGGGTGGGCAGTCAGCACCGGCACGATCAGCGCGGTCTCAAAGAAGCGGCGCAGCACATCGCCCGACAGTCCTTCATCGGCGGCCGACAGCAGGGCGCGCATCAGGCTGCCCGGCTGCGGCGGCGAACCGGCCAGCGCGTGCACACGGCGGCGGCGGTTGTGGTGCTGGTCTTCCGCGATGTTCGCGAGGTGCGAGAAATAGCTGAACGCACGCACGACTGACGTGGTCTGGTCGCGCGACAGGGTTTTCAGCAGGCGGTCGAGTTCCTGCTCGGCCTGGCGGTCGCCGTCGCGGCGGAAGCGCACAGCCGTCTGGCGGATAGTCTCAACCGTTTCGAAGACGGTGCCGCCTTCCTGATCACGCAGCACGTCGCCCAGCAGGCGCCCCAGAAAGCGGATGTCCTCTTTCAGCGGCTGGTCTTTGGCCGCAGCGCTGCCCGACGAGCGACGTGCGATGGGGCTAAACGCGGGCCCGAGTGATGCACCGTTGGCCTCGTCCGCACCATTGGCTTTGGCCGCTGGCTTGGTGGCGGGCTTGGCCGTCTTGATGGACTTTGTGGCCTTGGTGGTCTTGGCGGGAGCGGCGGATGCCTTGCGGGCGGGGGTCGCGCGCGAGGAAGCGCGGCGCGCGGCGGGCTGCGTCATGGTGTCTCCTAGGTTGGATCGGTAAGGTGCCTGAACGGCCCTCTTTTCTGCATCATCCCGACGTGATAGTCGGGCCTGTCATCCCATGAAACGTGCGCGCGCACGTTTCATGGGATGACAGGCCCAGTGTGGCGAAAAAGCTGCGTGCTACCATTGCCGCATGTCTTCCGCTACCCGACCGACCTCCGTCGAATCCCAGCTTGCAACGACTCCTGCAGCCCAGGCGCCGACCAAGCTGGTCATCGCCTCGCGCGAAAGCCGGCTCGCACTTTGGCAAGCCGAACACGTGCGTGCTGCATTGCAAAAATACTATCCCGCGTGCGACGTGTCCATCCTGGGAATGACCACGCGCGGCGACCAGATTCTCGACCGCTCCCTCGCCAAGGTGGGGGGCAAAGGTTTGTTCGTGAAGGAACTGGAAGTCGCGCTGGCCGAGGGGCGTGCCGATCTGGCCGTCCATTCGCTCAAGGATGTGCCGATGGAACTGCCGGAAGGCTTCACGCTGGCGGCCATTCTCGAACGCGAGGACCCGCGCGACGCCTTTGTCTCCAACGACTACGCCGATCTGGCCTCGCTGCCGACCGGCGCCGTGGTGGGTACCTCCAGCCTGCGCCGCGAGGCCTCGCTGCGCGCGCGCTTCCCGCATCTGGTGATCCAGCCGTTGCGCGGCAATTTGGATACGCGCCTGGGCAAGCTGGATCGTGGCGACTACGCGGCCATCATCCTCGCTGCCGCCGGGCTCAAGCGTTTGGGGCTGGCTGAGCGCATCCGTTCGACCATCGCGCCGGAAGAATCGCTGCCGGCAGCAGGGCAGGGCGCGCTCGGTATCGAGATTCGCGCCGATCGCGCTGACGTGCAGGCCGCGCTCGCACCGCTGCACGACAGGCGCACCGCGCTGGCCGTGACCGCCGAACGTGCCGTGTCCCGCATCCTGGGCGGTTCGTGCCAGGTGCCGCTGGCGTCGTTTGCGCAGTGGTCGGAGGCTGGCACGCTGCGGTTGCGTGCCTTCGTTGGTGCGCAGGATGGCACCCGCAAGCTCGCCGCAGATGGCGAAGCCACACCGTCTACGCTGGCAGAGGCCGATGCGCTTGGCGTGCAGGTCGCCCAGCAGATGCTGAACGGCGGTGCACGCGAGATTCTCGCCATGCTGGGCGCCGACGCCCCGCCCGCTACCTAACTCCCACGGCTCGCCATGGACGATCGCTTGTCACCTTCGTCGCCTTCACCTAGCGCGCCGTCTGCCGAACCACCCGTGGTGGTGGTCACGCGTCCGCGCGTACAGGCGCCCATGCTGGTGACGGCGCTTGAACGTCACGGCCTGCGTACGCACCAGTTCCCGCTGCTCGACATCGCGCCGACGCCGAATCTGGACGACCTGCGCGCCGCACTGGGCGATCCGTCGCGCTATGCGCTCGTGGTGTTTGTCAGCCCGAATGCCGTGCAGCAGGCGTTTGCCGCCATGCCCGAAGGGTTCCGCTGGCCGCAGGAAGTGCCAGTGGCCGTGGTGGGCCCGGCGAGTGCACAGGCCCTGGCCACACATGGCGTCGCGCCGCCCGCCTATCGCGTGATCAAGCCCGACACGCACGCCGACGACGCGCGCCAGGATTCCGAAGCGCTGTACGCGCGGCTGGATGTGCCATCGCTGCGCGGCCGTGAAGTGCTGATCGTGCGTGGCAACGGCGGCCGCGAGTGGCTGGCCGACCAACTGCGCGAAGCCGGTGTTTCCGTGCGCACAGTTGAGGCCTATCGCCGAAGCGTGCCCGTGCCCGACATGGCCGCCTGGGTTGCGCTGCGGGCTGTGCTGGCAGGCCGCCATGCCTGGACGCTCACCAGCTCCGAAGCCGTACGCAATCTCGACGATCTGGCACGCGCCAACCTGACGCCCGCCGAGGTCAATGCGCTGCACGGCGCACCGTGCTTTGCGCCGCACGCGCGCATCGTTGAACAGGCTGAGTCGCTCGGTTTTCGCGACGTGAAGCTCACCGGCGCAGGCGATGACCGCCTGCTGGCGGGGGTGCTGGCCTGGGCTGGCCCAGTTGCGGCAGCGCCTGCATCCACGCCAGCAACGGCGCTGGCTGAATCGAATACTTCTCCTTCTTCTTCCACTGTGACGCAGACTCCCGCTCCCTCGTCCGCTCCCGCCGCGAAGCCTGCGGCTGCCCAGCCGAGTCCGGCGCCCGCGCCGTTCGCGCCCACCATGACCGTCAACCATGCTCCCCGACGCGGCGGCTGGTTGATCTGGACCGTGTTGGCCGTTGTCGTGATTGCGATGGCCGCGCTGCAGGTGCGCAACGAACGCCTGGCGCGTGACATCCGCCAGCACGCGCAGCAGAACGAGGCGCTGGCGCAGGAGATGCGCGTGCTGTCGCGCGCAGACCAGGATGCGGTTGGTCAACTGCAGCAGAAGTTCGGCGCGCTGGATGCCCGCACCACGGAAACCCGTGACCGCCAGGGCGCGCTGGAGCAGGCCAGCCAGGATCTGCTGCGCAACCGCGACGATTGGCAGCGCTCTGAGATCGAACGCTCGCTCGAAGTCGCCACCGAGCAGCTTCAGCTCACCGGCAACGTCAGCGGTGCGCTGGCCGCGCTGCAGGTGGTCGATGCCCGTCTGGCATCGCTCAACAAGCCGCAGTTCAACGTTCTGCGCCGTGCGGTGGCACGCGATATTGCCAAGCTCAAGGCCATGCCGTCGGTCGACCTGAGCGGCGCGGCCATCCGCCTGGATGACGCGATCAACGGGATCGATACGTTGCCGCTGGTGTCGTCGGCCCAGCCGCTGGATGCCGAGCAGGCTGCGCAGGCACCGAAGGTGCGCTCGGCGAAGAATGCCAAGGCCGCGGCGGCTGCACCGGCTTCGGTACCGGCGGCATCGACGCAAGCCGGCACCGGATGGTCGGCCGGCGTGCGCGCCTGGTGGGGCCGCCTGTGGGGTGACGTGCGTGATGAACTGGGCCAGATCGTGCAGGTACGCCGTGTGGATCAGACCGAGGCGCTTCTGCTGTCGTCGGATCAGGCGTGGTTCCTGCGCGAAAACCTCAAGCTGCGCCTGATGAACGCGCGCCTGGCACTTCTCTCGCGCAACGATGCCGTGTTCCGCGCCGACCTGGGTCGCGCCGACACGCTGCTCGCGCGCTACTTCGACACGCAATCGCCGCGTGTGGGCGCCGTGCAGAACCTGCTGGCGCAAGTGCGCACGACGGTCGGCACGCTGGAGGTACCGACGCTGGCCGACAGCCTTGCCGCCGCGCGCGGTCAGGGCAAGGAGTGAGCATGCGCTGGGTATTCTGGGTTGCGCTGCTGTTTGCCGCCGCCGTCGGGCTGGCGCTGTTCACTGAACTCAATCTGAGCAACGTCGTGCTGTTCTACCCGCCGTACCGGGTGGAGATGTCGCTCAACTTCGTGCTGGCCGCGTTGCTGGTGACGTTCGTGGTGCTGCATCTGGTGATGCGCCTGTTCCACCATGTGGCGGGCATGCCGGCACGCGCAGCGGCTTACCGCGAGCGCAACCGTATCCTGAAGGCCTCCGCCGCGCTGCGCGAAGCGATGGAGAGCTTGTTTGCCGGCCGCTTTGGCCATGCCGAGCGCCAGGCGCGCGAAGCCCAGGCCTGGGATGCGCAGCGCGAAACTGCTGCGCTGATCGGCGCACGTGCCGCACACCGCATGCAGGAAACCGAGCGCCGCGATGCCTGGATGGCCGAGGTGAAGTCGCCCGATCGCGAACAGGCCAAGCTGGTATCGATGGCGGAACTGCTGGTCGATGCGCGCGATGCGGACGGCGCGCTGGAGAAGATTGCACAACTGCAATCGCAGGGGGCCCGGCAGATTCAAGCGCAGCGGATCGCCCTGCGCGCGCATCAGCATCTGAAGAACTGGACCGAGGTGCTGCGCCTGACGCGCGCACTGGAAAAGCGCAACGCCATCCACGCCGTGCTGGCGGCGCGCCTCAAGCAGATGGCATGCGAAACGCTGCTGACCGAACGCCGCAACGACGCCGACGCGCTCCATACCTTCTGGCGTGAACTGACGACAGAGGAGCGCCGCTCGCCGCGCATCGCTTCGCTGGCCGCACTGTACTTCGCGCAACTGGGCCGTACGGATGATGCCAAGCGCATCGTCGAAGAAGGCTTGAAGGCGCATTGGGACGGCCGTCTGATCCGCCGCTATGCGGACTGCGCGGTGCCCGGCAAGGCGCTGCCGCTGATTCAGCAAGCAGAGAAATGGCTCACGCAGCATCCGGTGGATGCGGACCTGTTCTACACGCTGGGCATGCTGTGCTTCAAGGAGCAGCTCTGGGGCAAGGCCCAGTCGAGCCTGGAGTCGGCCTTGAAGTATGCGGATGCCGATCACCATGGCAACCTGCGCGCTCACGCACATCTGGCACTCGCCCAGATGTACGAGCAGACGGAGCGGCCGGAAGAGGCCCAGCGCCACTACCGCCAGAGCGCACTGCTGGCGGTCAAGTAATCAAGCCAAGTCGATCAGGAAGGACGCCACGCTAGTCGTGGCGTTTTTTCTTGCCCGTGAGCATGGCAAGGATGAGGTTGTCCTGATGCAGCCCACTCATGAGGATGGCCGCGCTCACGTGCACGATCACCAATGCGGCCAGTGCGTACGCCAGCCAGGCGTGCACGTCTTGTGGCCAGTCTTCGCCCCAGAAGGCATCGAGCCGCGATAGCCAGCCCGTCAAGCCGAGCGCAAGGATCAGCCCCCACATTGCCAGCATGCCCAGCGCGCCAATGGGGTTGTGGCTCGCGAACCGCATCGGCTTGCCGGCGCGCAGCGACGCCGCATGGTGGCGCAAGGTCGGCAGGCGAGGCCACCACGTCGCAAAGCGCGCGGGTTTGCTGCCGACGAAGCCCCACACCAGCCGCACGGCGACCAACGTAGCGGCCGCATAGCCGAGATTGCGGTGCAGGGGACCGCCCGAATCTTCGAACAGATCCCACAGTACCAATGCCGCTACGCTCCAATGCGTGATGCGGACCACCCGATCCCACACCAGTACGGATGTTGGCAACTCCGGTGCCACGCGCTTACTTCTCGATCTCGGACTTCACGATCTCCAATGTTTTGGTGTCGTAGTAGATCTCGACCTTCTTGCCGTCCTTGTTGGTGCCGTAGATCTCGTAGCAGTTGCCGTCCACCTTGAACTTCTTGATGGTGGTGCCCTCGGCCTTGATCTTGGCTTGGGCATCGGCCTCGAGCATCCACTCGCTCTTCGGGTGCTTGGTGCACTTGGCGCCGGCAAGGGCGCTGGTGGAGCAGACGAGGGCCAGGGTGGCCAGGGTGATCTTCAGCATGCGGGTCTCCTGGTGCATGACGGTTCAAGGAGACGGCAGGCTAGAGTAAACAAGAATGATTCGCAATACGGGAATTCCGTAGAGCACGGCTGGCCGTAATGCGATGGAAAGGAAACGGGAAGGACAACGCCACCGCGCGCGGCGGTGGCGTCAGACAGATGGCGCCTACTTGTTCACCTTCGATGCCGGCACCGACAGCGTGAGGATTGCCCCCAGCACCATCGACGCGGCCAGCATGTACATGCCCGAATCGGTGCTCTTGGTGGCGTCCTTCAGCCAGCCCACGGCGTAGGGGCTGATGAAGCCCGCCAGGTTGCCCAGCGAGTTGATGAGCGCAATGCCAGCCGCAGCGCCCGTACCGGCCAGAAAGGCGGTCGGCAGGCTCCAGAACAGCGGCAGCGTGGTCAGGATGCCCATGGTGCCGAGCGTGAGCGCAGCCATCGCCAGCGTGGTGTTGGTGTGCCAGACGGCCGAGAGCACCAGCCCGATTGCGCCCGCCACGGCCGGAATGGCGATGTGCCAGCGGCGCTCGCGGGTGCGGTCTGCGCTGCGGGCGACCAGAATCATGGCGATGACGGCCGCGCCATACGGAATCGCCGTCAGCAGGCCCACCGAGAACGGATCGGCCACACCGGTCTGCTTGATGAGCGTCGGCAGCCAGAAGCTCACGCCATACAAGCCCATCACGAAGGTGAAGTAGATCCCGCTCATCAGCCACATGCGCGGACTGGCTAGGACCGTGCCGATGGGCGGGTCTTCTTTCTCGGCATCTTCCGCGGCGATGTTGCGGGCGAGCAGGGCTTTTTCATCATCGGTCAGCCACTTGGCGTGGCTGATGCGGTCATCCAGATAGAGCAGCACGACGATGCCGACGATGACCGACGGAATGCCTTCAATCAGGAACATCCACTGCCAGCCGGCCAGGCCGTACTTGCCTGCGAAGGCGGTCATTGCCCAGCCCGACAGCGGCCCGCCGATCACGCCTGACAGCGCCACCGCCGTCATGAAGAACGTGGTGGTGCGCCCGCGCCGCTGGGCCGGATACCAGTAGGTGAGATACAGGATGATGCCCGGGAAGAAGCCAGCCTCGGCCAGCCCCAGCAGGAAACGCATCACATAGAACATGGCCGGCGTCGTCACGAACATCATGGCCGCCGAGATGACGCCCCACGAGATCATGATCCGCGCGATCCACATACGCGCGCCCACCCGATGCAGGATCACGTTGCTCGGCACCTCGAAGAGGAAGTAGCCGATGAAGAAGATGCCCGCGCCCAGCCCATAGATGGTCTCGCTGAACTTCAGGTCGTTGAGCATCTGCAGCTTGGCGAAGCCAACGTTGACACGATCCAGATACGCGACCACGTAGCACAGCAGCAGAAACGGAACCAGCCGCCACGTCACCTTGCGGTAGGTGGCTTCTTCGAAATCACTTGCAGATTGCGGCAGGGTGCTCGCGCTACCCAGCGGTGGAGTGGTGAGGGCCATCGGGTCTCCTGAGTTGTTATGAAGCGGGCCGACCTTGTTCTTCGACAACGCTGCGATTCCCAACCTGGCTTGTCGACAGAATAGGACTGGTCCGATGTACCGCTCGCGCATTGTGCGCTTGGTTGGCCTATGTCGCCAAGCGCCCGCCTACGCAGCCCTGTCACGCTCGCAAGAGCCGAGGCTGCGTAACAGTGATTGACGATTTAGGAGCAGTCTCATTTATCGGTTTGGGTCCAAAAAGTAACCTTGTGTTGAAGGGAAAACACAAACGCCCTCAGGCCAACGCTGCGGTCGTCTTGCAAGAGCAGCGCCTCTCCATGTCAACTCAAAAGGATCTTCCAACCATGAAAAAAATCGCTATTGCTATCGCGGGTGCTCTGACCCTCGGCGCTGCTGCTACCGCTCAGGCGCAGTCTGACGGCACCATTACCTTTAACGGCGAGGTGCTTGCCACCAGCTGTGTTATCGAGGCGGGCGGCACCACTGGCGCCGACGCAACCGTTGAGTTGCCGAAGGTGGCTCAAAACTCGCTGAAAGCTGACGGCGCCCGTATTGGCGACACGCCGTTCAGCATCAAGATTGGCTCTGCGGCTAGCCCGTGCACCCAGAACAACGTGCAGGCGTACTTCCACAACCGCGGCAACGTCAACGCTGCGGGCCGACTGAACAATGAGCCGACCGGCGCCGCCAACGTCAACGTTGTGCTGCTCAACTCCGACCACGATGTCATCAATCTCAGCAACAACACCAACTCGAAAATCGTGCCCATCGTGAGTGGCGAGGCTCAGCTCGATTTCTTCGGCCAGTACTACGCCACGGGCGCAGCGGGTGCCGGTACGGTGAAAACCGGCGTCGAATACTCGATCGTCTACCCGTGATCACAGCAGTGCGCGATGACATAGGCCAGAGGCTCGCGCTTCTGGCTGCTCTCAGGTGCCCAGGCACGTAACCGCTACGGAGGAACCCGACCATGAACACTACGATCCGCGCCACCCTGATTGGTGTGCTGGCCTTTGCCGCCGTCTCTGCGCAGGCCCAGGTCATCGTCCATGGCACGCGAGTGATCTTTCCGGGCAACGAGCGGGAAGTCACTGTGCGCCTGCAGAACACCGCTGCACGCCCGGCCCTTGTGCAAACCTGGACGGATGACGGCAGCCTCGATTCCAAGCCGGAGACCGCCAACACGCCGTTCGTGTTGCGCCCGCCCGTGTTTCGCCTGAATGCTGGCAAGAGCCAGGTGATCCGGATGCAGTTCACCGGCGCCTCGCTGCCGCAGGATCGCGAGAGCCTCTACTGGTTCAATGCGCTGGATATCCCGCCTACGCCATCTGCCGACAAGGTGCCCAGCGGCAACTTCCTGCAGTTGAGCGTGCGCACCCGCATCAAGATCTTCTACCGCCCGAAGGGCTTGACCGCCAAGGCTGCTGAAGTGGCGCACGAGAAGCTGAGTTGGACGGTGGTGCCGGAAGGCAAGGGCTGGGCGCTGCAAGCAAGCAATCCCACGCCGTACTACGTCAACTTCAGCAAGATCGGTTTGCAGGTGGACGGCAAGGAATACAGCCACCCGGACATTGGTATGGTGCCGCCGCTGGCCTCCACAACCTTTGCGCTGCGCGGGCTTAACGGCAAGCCGGCCAAGGGCGACGTGCAGTACGTGTACGTCAATGACCAGGGTGCCAACCTCGCCCGCTCTGCATCTCTGACGGCGCCGTAACCGCGCCAGTCCAACGCCGCACCCGCGCGCGCCGCAGTCCGTTTTTCCCCGTTGTGCCATCCGCCCAGACCGTCTTTCAGGACGGGCTGAGGGGGGATGCGTCCGTCCACCGATCGCTTTCGTGCCATGAACCCTCGCCACCGTCGTCCTCTGCAGCCTGCCTACCTGAGCCGCCTCATCGCGGCTCTGGTGGCTGGCGTGCTGCCGGGCGTGGCGCTGGCGAGCACGGCGGTGGAGTTTGACCCGCGCCTGATCTACGGCGAATCAGCCAGCAACACAAACTGGAGCCGCTTCGCCAGCAATGACACCGTGGCGGGCACCTACGGCGCCGACATTCGCATCAACGGCACGTTCGTGATGCGGCGCGATATCGACGTGCAGATCACTGACGATGGCCGCACGCAGGTCTGCCTGGACCCGGCGCTGTTCGATCAGGTCGGCCTGGACGCCAAGCGCGTCGCTGCCTCGGGCAAGTCGCTACGCCCGCTGCCGACCGAGGTGTTTTGCGATGACCTGTCCAACTATGTGCCCGACGTCACCGTCAACTTTGACGCTGGCGAGCAGGTGCTGGACATCAGCATCCCGCAGGCCTATCTGGCGCGCGATCCGCGCGGCTGGGTCAGCCCCGAGCTGCGCGACAACGGTATCAATGCCGCGCGCCTGAACTACAGCGTCAATCATCAGTTGCAGAGCAGCAGCGGCTACGCCACCCGCAACACCACCAGCGCATTGCTCAACACCGGCGTGAACATTGGCGCCTGGCGCTTTCGCCACGACGGCTACTTTGCTTACGACAGCCAAACTGGCGGCAGCTACCGCGCGGGCCGCACGCTGGTTCAGCGTGATCTGCCGGGTATGGACGCACAGCTCACGCTGGGCGAAGCGTCGACCACGGGCGACTTGTTCGACGGTGTGAACTACCGCGGCGTGAGTGTGAGCACCGATGCGCGCATGCTGCCCGATTCGCAGAATGGCTACGCGCCCACCGTGCGCGGCGTGGCGCAGAGCAATGCCCGTGTGGTTATCCGCCAGCGTGGCAACGTCATCTACGAAACCATGGTGGCGCCGGGTCCGTTCGAGATCAGCGACTTGTATGGCACCGCCTCCAGCGGTGATCTGAATGTCGAGGTGATCGAAGCCGACGGCCGCGTGCAGCGCTTCGTGGTGCCGTTTGCCGCCGTGCCGCAGTTGCTGCGCAATGGTCAGCAGCGTTACAGCATGACGGTGGGCCAACTGCGCGACCCGGGCTTGCCCAATAGCACTCAGTTTGTCGAAGCCACCCTGCGCCGCGGTGTGAGCGATCAGGTCACGCTGTTTGGCGGTGTGACGGCGTCGAATGGCTATGGTGCCGTGCTCGTCGGCGGTGCCCTAAATACCACCATCGGCGCCTTCTCTGGTGACGTCACTGTCGCCAGAACGCAGTTGCCGGGTGAGCTGCCGGGGTTTGGCAGCAACATGAGCGGCCAGTCGTATCGGCTGACCTATAGCAAAGATCTGCCGGCCACGAACACGAACATCACGGTGGCGGCGTATCGGTATTCCACCCAGGGCTATCTGTCGCTAACGGACGCCGCACGTGTGCGCGGTGACCTGCGCGAGGGCTTCAGCGGGCAAGACGTGGCGCGCCAGCGCGGCCGGCTGGATCTGACCGTCAACCAGCGCCTGGGTGAAAAAGGCGGCTCGCTGTTCGTCAACGCCAGCAGTGCGGACTATTGGAACCGCGGCCAGCGTGCGACCAGCTTTTCGGTGGGCTACAGCAACACCTGGAAGTCGGTCACCTACAGCATCTCGGCGCAGCGCACGATGGAGCGCTCGCTGTACGGCAACGAGGCATCGCGCCAGACCAACAGCATCAACCTCAGCCTGAGCATCCCGCTGGGCAAGGCGGGCGATGCCCCGAACCTGAGCACCAGCATGGATCGCGACAGCGATGGTCGCCAGAATGCGCGTGTGGGTGTCTCCGGCAGCTTTGGCGAGCTGCGCCAAGGCAACTACAACGTGTCTGCGAACCACGGTTCGGACGCGGGTGCGCGCTTCAATGGCGACGTCAACTACACGACGTCGGTGGCCAACCTGAGCGCCGGCATCAGCAGCAGCCAAGGTAGCCAGCAGCTCTCGCTTAGTGCATCGGGCGGCGTGGTCGTGCATGGCGATGGCGTGGCCTTTTCTCAGCAGATGGGCGACACCGTTGGCATCGTGCACGTGCCCGACGCGCCGGGGGCAGGCGTTGGCAACGGGATTGGCGTCAAGACCGATGCGCGCGGGTATGCGGTCGTGCCGTACCTGAGCCCGTATCGTCGCAACGAAGTGACGATCGACCCGAAGGGCCTGCCGCTGGATGTGGAGCTCAAGAGCGCCTCCGTCACCACCGTGCCGACCGCCGGTGCAGTAGTGCGCGTGGTCGTGCCGACCAGCAGCGGCCGAACCGCGCTGATCGAGGCAGTGCGCCCGGACGGCCAGCCGCTGCCTTTCGGCGTGGACGTGACGAACGAAGCCGGCGAGGTCATCGGCGTGGTCGGCCAGGCCAGTCGCCTGTGGGTGCGTGGCGTGGAAGAGCGCGGGCGCCTGTTCGTGCGCTGGGGCGAGGAAGCCACGCAGCAATGTGCGGTCAACTACAATCTGGCCGGCGTAGCCAGTGGCGACATGGTGGTCAGCCAGTGCAGCGCAGACTAAGCTCCCCCAACTACCGCCCCGGCTTCTCAACCGGATTTGCCTATGCACAAGCGATACCCAGCCGCCATTGCGATCCTGCTGCTGATGACCTGCACGAAGGTGGCTGCGCAGGCCTCTTGCACACGTGCGCCGGGAAGGTCTGAGCTGGTGTGGAACATCAACATCGGCAATATCGTCGTGCAGCGTGATGCGCCGGTGGGGACGGTGCTGTTGGACCGTGATCTGACATCTGCGCAGTACAACCTGACGCTCTTGAACTGCACGGGTACCGGCAATGGGCAGAACAGTTTCATGGCGCTCCCCAACGCCAGAGCTGTGACGGGCATGGCTGGCTACTACAACACCAGCATGTCTCAATTTCTCAATAGTGGGGTCGCCGTGCGGGTGGACTATCCGACCGGTCTGGCAGATCGCCAATTCACCAACCCGGCGACGCTGTGGCAGTTCAGTCCCAACTATTTCATTCCTGGCCCGTTCCGCATTCGTTTGGTGAAAACCGGTCCCATCACCAGCGGCACCCCGACGCCTACGCAGTGGTTCCGCTGGACGGTGCCGCAGACGGGTGGCGGCACCCTGAGTGTTGCGCAAGGCAATTTGACTGGCGGCAGCATTACCCAGGTGGCATGCCAGCCGGTATCCACCGCCTTCAACATCCCCATGAACCGCACCACGACGATGGACTTCCACGGCGTGGGCACCACTGCCGGAGAGACACCGTTCTTCATCGCCATGATGTGCGATGCCGGCACGCGGCTCTCGGTTGCACTCGATGGCACGCGGGTGGGGGCGCCCGAGAATGGCACCGTGGCGCTGACGCCCGCCTCCACGGCACGGGGCGTTGGCCTGCAGTTGCTCTACAACAGCAACCCGGTGACCCTGGGCCAGACGTTCAGCGCCGGTATTACATCGACCGGCGGCCGCGAGCAGGTCGACTTCCGTGCGCGCTACATCCAGACCGGGCCGATTGCGCAAGCAGGCTCCGCCAACGCCACGGTGTCCTACACCTTCACCTATAACTGAGCTCGTTTCTGTCTCGAGGAGTCGTTTTCGTGCGTTCGCGCTTTGCAGATAGCCCATCCCGCGCCACCTGGTGCGCCCTTCTGATGGGGGCGTGGGTGGCGATTGTGTCGTCATCCGTTCAGGCCGTTGTCTTGCTGCCCACCACGCGTGTCGTGTTTGACGGCAGTCGCGCCGATGTCTCCATGACGCTGGGCAATGATGGTCCCGCTGAGCGTGTCACGCTCTGGGTGGATGAGGGGGATCCAAACCAGCCGCCGGAGCTCAGCAAAGCCCCGTTTGCCGTGACGCCGCCCTTGGTGCGCGTCGAGCCCAACAGCCAGCGCGTCGTACGTATCGCACGGCTTACCAACGCCAAGCTGCCGGCTGACCGCGAGTCCATGTTCTGGCTCAACGTGCGCGGCATTGCAGAGGGGAGCGTGAAGCCCGTGTCGGGTGATCAGCGGATGGCGGTCACCATCCGTTCTCGCATCAAGCTGTTCTATCGGCCGGAGGGGCTGGCGGGTGATCCGGCACAGGCCGTAGACGCATTACGCTGGCGCTGGCAGCAGGAGGGCGCCGATGGAGTGGTAACGCTGGTTATCAGCAACCCGACGCCCTGGCATGTCAGCCTCAATGCCCTGCAAGGGCAGGGGCGGGACCTGCTCGCTCAGTTACCTGCGGGAACGATCGCACCGCTTTCCGAAACGCGCCTGCAACTTCGTGGCATCACGCCATCGTCAGGACAGGCGCTGCCGTTACAGGCGCAATGGATCGACGACGTGGGGAATCCCCATCCGGTGGAGGTGTCGGCGCAAGCCTCGCCTTGAGCCGGTACGCCCGAATCGCGGCTCGGGCTTTCGGTAGTCTTTACACGCAGCGGCCGCCGTCCACCTCCAGGCACGTGCCCGTGATGAACTCGGCTTCGTCCGATGCCAGATACAGGCATGCGTTAGCCACATCCTGCGGCGTGGACAGCCGCCCCATCGGAATCGTTGCCAGAAAGCGCGCACGGTTCTCGGGCGTATCGGGCATGCCCATGAACTGTTCGATGAGGCCCGTGGCGCCCATCACCGGGTTCACGCAATTCACGCGGATCTTGTCGGGGCCAAGCTCCGCTGCCATCGCCTTGCTGGCCGTGATGACGGCGCCCTTGCTGGCGTTGTACCAAACCAGTCCCGGCCGCGGCCGGATGCCGGCGGTGGACGCCACGTTGACGAACACACCGCCGCCGCGCTCGCGGAAGTGCGGCACCATGTGGCGCGCCGTCCAGTAGATGCTCTTCACGTTGACGGCCATCACGCGGTCGAACTCGTCTTCGGTGATTTGCAGCAGCGGCTTGTTCTTGTGCGTGGTGCCGGCGTTGTTCACGACGATGTGCAGGTCGCCGTAGCGCGCGAGTGTGGCGCCGAGCAGCTTGGCGACCGAGTCACCGTCCGACACGTCAGCGTGCACGAAATGCGCATCGCCCCCGGCCACGCGGATGGCATTGGCCACGCGCTCGCCGGCCTCGGTGTTCAAGTCGTTGACGACGACGCGCGCACCTTCGCGTGCAAACGTGTTGGCGATGCCCTCGCCAAAACCCGAACCCGCGCCTGTGACGATGGCGATCTTGCCGGCAAGCCGCATGGTGTCTCCTCGTTGTGTTGGTGTTGTCTGTGTCAGCTCAACCGTGGCGGATGGCGATGGTCTTCAAGGTGGTGAAGCCGTACAGCGCCTCGAAGCCTTTCTCGCGCCCGTGGCCCGATTGGCCCGTGCCGCCGAAGGGCAGCTCCACGCCGCCACCTGCGCCGTAGTTGTTGATGAAGACCTGGCCGGCCTTGAGCTTGCGCGCCAAGCGAAGCTGCCGCCCGCCGTCGCGCGTCCATACGCCGGCCACCAGCCCGTAGGGCGTGCCGTTGGCGAGTGTGAGCGCTTCGGCCTCGCTGTCGAAGGGCAGGGCGGCCAGCAGCGGGCCAAACACCTCTTCCTGCGCCAGGCGGTGCGTGTGCGGTACGTCGCGCAACAGCATCGGCGCCTGGTAGTAGCCGGTCTCGGGCGCCTCCGGCACGACCTGCCCCTGCGCCATCACCGGAATGTTGGCGTGCTGTGCATCCGAGACGAAATCCCACACACGCTGCTGCTGCTTCGGGTTGATCAGCGGGCCGCAATCCAGGTCCAGCGATGCAGGGCCGACTTTGATCGATTCGAACACGCTGGCGAGCCGATCCAGCACGGTCTCGTAGATGCTGCGCTCGATCAGCACACGGCTGCCAGCCGAGCACGTCTGCCCGGCGTTCTGGATGATGCCGTTGACCACGGCCGGGATCGCTGCCTCCAGATCGGCATCGGCAAACAGGATCTGGGGCGACTTGCCGCCCAGTTCCAGCGTAACGGGCACGTGGTTTTCGGCCGCCGCGCGAACGATCACCTTGCCCGTTTCTGGTGAGCCGGTGAACGACACATGATTGATGCCCGGATGTGCCGCCAGTGCCGCACCCGCCTCATGGCCGTAGCCGGTCACCACGTTGAGCGCGCCGTCGGGCAACCCTGCCTCGGCAGCCAGTTCGGCCACGCGCAGAATCGACAGGCAGGCGTCTTCGGCCGGCTTGACCACGCACGCGTTGCCTGCGGCTAATGCGGCGCCCACGCTGCGCCCGAAGATCTGCATCGGGTAGTTCCACGGGATGATGTGCGCCGTCACGCCATGCGGCTCGCGCACGGTCAGCACGGTGGTATCGGCCGGATAGGGGATGGTCTGGCCATGCAGCTTGTCGGCTGCCCCGGCATAGAACTCGAAGTAGCGGGCGATGGCGCGAGCGTCGGCGCGGGCCTGGCGCATCGGCTTGCCGGTGTCGCGGGCTTCCAGGCGGGCGAGTTCTTCTTCGTGATCGGCCAGGCGCAAGGCCACGCGCATGAGCAGCCGGCCGCGCTCGGCGGGGCTCAACTGGCCCCAAACGCCCTCAAAAGCGCGCCGTGCGGCATGCACGGCCACGCTGATGTCGGTGGCGTTGCCGCGCGCGATCTCGGCAAAAGGCAGGCCGTCAGACGGGTCGAACACCTTGATGCGCATACCCGAATCGGGCGACATCAAACGGTTGGCGATGAAGTGCTGGGCGTGCATAAGGGGTTCCTGCAAAGATCGGCAACGCGCGATTTTCGCACGGGTACGCCAGGGTTGCCGGGTGTCAGGCGCTATAATGCCCGCCGACAGTTTTCGAGCTTCTTTTCAACCATTCGCGTCGCGTTTTTTACGCATTTCGCGCATTCCGGAGCATTTCCATGAGCTTCAACAACGTCTCGCCGGGCAAGGACATCCCCAACGACTTCAACGTCATCATCGAGATTCCGGCGCAGAGCGACCCGGTCAAGTACGAAGCCGACAAGGAAACCGGCATGCTGCACGTGGACCGCTTCGTCGGTACCGGCATGCGCTATCCGGCCAACTACGGCTTCATCCCACAGACGCTGTCGGGCGACGGCGATCCGGTGGACGTGCTGGTCGTCACGCCGTTCCCGCTGATCCATGGCTGCGTGGTGCGCTGCCGCGTGCTGGGCATGCTGAAGATGACGGACGAGTCCGGCGTGGATGCCAAGCTGGTCGCCGTGCCGGTCAACAAGCTGAGCCCGGCGACGGCCCACATGACCGACCTGTCGGACATCGGCCAGAACCTGCTGGACCAGATCAAGCACTTCTTCGAGCAGTACAAGGCGCTGGAAGCCGGCAAGTGGGTCAAGGTCGAAGGCTGGGGCGGCATTGAAGAAGCCCACAAGGAAATCGTCGACGGCGTGGCCAATTACAAGAAGTAAGAAACCTTAGTAATTTGCCGTACGTCTGCTCAGACAAGATCCCGGCATCCGCAAGGATGGCCGGGATTTTTTGTTTGCACGGGTGAAATGACTGCAATGTTGCATCTCCTACCAACCCGCGTCACACCGCCATTTGCGGTGAGTGAATAGCAGATCATGCATTTTTCGATGCGTTGTCGCGCGCAGTGCATAAATGGGGCAGCGCAATCCCGCTATACAGAGATTTAAGTAACGCTCATTTGCCCGTCGGAAACAGCGCCTCTAGACTCCCGGTCAAGTTTGACTCCAACCCCTGGTACTGCGATGTTGAACAAGACCGTTGCTGTTCCCGTGCTGTCTCTCATGGCCATGACCGCCTTTACCGTGTGGGCGTTGCTTGCTGGCCCGGCTGATGCCGCGCATGCTGGCGAACGTGGCGTCGCGCCGGTTGGTGTTCTGCCGACGACGGGTGCCTGCCCGACGCAGTGCCCTGTCCCCGCACAGAAGCTCGCTGCGCGATAAGTCTCTGCGCGTCCGCTGCCGTTGCGGACGCTGTCTCTCCCGCCTTCGCGGTCTTTCCCTCGGTGGTTCTACTCCGGACGCTGCCTGAACGGCGAGCGGTCTGTCAGTTCGTCCAGATACGCTTCCATGCCGGCCGTCTCGCGGTCGAGGAATCGGCCCACCGCGTCGGCAAAGGCCGGATGCGCAAGCCAGTGCGCTGACAGCGTTGCCACCGGTTCAAAGCCACGTGCCATCTTGTGCTCACCCTGGGCGCCGCCTTCGAAAGTGCGGATGCCGTGTTCGATGCAATACGCCAGCGGCTGGTAGTACGCAGTCTCAAAGTGCAGGCAGGGGTGATGCTCGACCGCACCCCAGTAGCGGCCGTACATGACTGAGGCCTCAGGTCGCGCGTCGACGACCAGCAGCGCGCTGGCAATGTCATTCCCCGCGCGCGAAGCGATCACCAGCAGCAGGTTCTCCGGCATCGTCTGGCCGATCTGGCGGAAGAACTCCAGGTTCAGATAGGGCGAGGAGTGGTGCTCGCGGTAGGTCGTGCGGTAGCAGCGGTGGAAGAAGCGCCAGTCGGCATCGGTGGCTGCTGCGCCCGGGACGTGGCGGAACGTGATGCCAGCATCGTGCACGCGGCGGCGCTCGGCACGGATGTTCTTGCGCTTCTTCTGCTCCAGGGCGGCAAGAAAATCGTCGAAGCTGCCAAAGCCCGTATTGCACCAATGGAATTGCACCCCTTGCCGCAGCAACATGCCGGCGGCGCGCATCTGCTCCGCTTCGTCTGCGGTCGGGAACAGCACGTGCAGCGAAGACAGCTCGCTTTGCTGCGCCACTGTCAGCAGCGTGTCGAGCAGCGCAGCGCGCGCGTCGGCGCTGTGCGCCAGCAGCCGTGCGCCTTGCACCGGCGTAAAGGGGATGGCGGACAACCACTTTGGGTAGTACTCCAGCCCGTGCTGCGCATACGCATTGGCCCAGGCCCAGTCGAAGACGTACTCGCCGTAGGAGTGGCCCTTCACGTACAGCGGCGTGGCGGCGGCCAGCGTTTCTCCGTGCGCGCCGTCTTCCCACAGCGTCAGGTATTGCGGTGACCAGCCGGTGTCGGGCGATGCGCTGCCGCTCTCGTGCAGGGCATGCAGGAAGTCGTAGCGCAGGAAGGGCGTCGCCTCGGTCTGCTGGGCGAGCAGGGCGTCCCACGTATCGCGGCCGATGTCGCGCAGATCGGTCACAAGTCGCGTGCGATAATGGTGTGATCCGGCGCGGGTTTCGGGCTCGGGAGCGAGGGGTCGGGAGGTCATGCCGCCGATTCTAATTCCAGCCTGGGGTGCTGCGCTTGCATCTCATATTGCCCCCATGACTGTCACTGTCGCTCTCGCCCAGATCAACTGCACCGTCGGCGATTTCGCCGGCAATGCTGCCCGCATCGTCGCTGCTGCGCGTGAGGCGCACCAGGCTGGTGCGCGCATTCTCCTCACGCCGGAGTTGTCGCTCACCGGTTATCCGCCCGAAGATTTGCTGCTGCGCCCGGCCTTTATCGACGCCAGCGCTCGCGCGCTCGACGTGCTGATTGCCGAGCTGGCAGCGTTTCCGGGCCTGCACGTGCTGATCGGGCATCCGCAGATCTCGCTGGAGGCCCCGGCGCCCGGCGTACTGCCCAAGCCCACCAACAGCGCCACCGTGGCTGTGGATGGCCGCGTGCTTGGTCGCTACAACAAGCTGGAGCTGCCCAACAACGAGGTCTTCGACGAGAAGCGCTATTTCCAGCCCGGCACCGAGCCCTTCGTGTTCGAAGTGGACGGCACGCGCTTCGGCATCATCATCTGTGAAGACGCCTGGTACGCCACCGCCACGGCCTACGCGAAGGCGGCCGGTGCGCAGGTGGTGCTGATTCCCAATGCCTCGCCGTACCACCTGGACAAGGAAGACCTGCGCGAGCAGATCATCGGTGCGCGGGTGAAGGAATCGGGCTTGCCGCATGTGTACGTGAATCTGGTCGGCGGGCAGGATGAACTCGTGTTTGACGGCGGCTCGTTCGTGCTCGATGCCGACGGCAAGGTCGTCGTGCAGATGGGCCAGTTTGTCGAGGGCGTCGGCACCGTGCAGTTCGACGGCGGCAAGGCATTGCCCGGCACGATCGTGCCCGAGGCGCCGCTGGAGGCGCAGGTGTACGAAGCGCTCAAGGTGGGCGTGCGTGATTACCTCGGCAAGAACGGCTTCCCGGGCGCGATCATCGGCCTGTCAGGCGGCGTGGATTCGGCGCTGGTGCTGGCAATTGCCGTCGATGCGCTGGGCGCGGATCGCGTGCGCGCGGTGATGATGCCCTCGCGCTACACGGCCGATATCTCGTGGGTCGATGCGCGTGACATGGCAGCCCGCCTGGGCGTGCAGTATGACGAAATCTCCATCGCGCCGATGTTCGACGCGTTCAAGGGTGCGCTGGCGGAGGAATTCCGCGGTCTGCCGGAAGATGCGACGGAAGAGAACATCCAGGCGCGCATTCGCGGCACGCTGCTGATGGCACTGTCCAACAAGTCCGGCCGCATCGTGCTGACCACCGGCAACAAAAGCGAAATGGCGGTCGGCTACTGCACGCTGTACGGCGACATGGCTGGCGGTTTCGCTGTCATCAAGGACATCTTCAAGACGCTGGTCTACCGGCTGTGCCGCTACCGCAATACGCTGTCGGACGTCATTCCGGAGCGCATCCTGACGCGCGCCCCGTCGGCCGAACTGCGCGAGAACCAGACCGACCAGGACAGCCTGCCCGAATACGATGCGCTCGACGCCATCGTGCAGCGCTACATGGAGCAGAACCAGCGCGTGAGCGACATCATCGCCGCCGGGTTTGCCGAAGCCGATGTGCAGAAGATTGTGCGCCTCATCAAGATCAACGAGTACAAGCGGCGCCAGGCTCCGGTAGGCGTGCGCGTGACGCAGCGCGCGTTTGGGCGTGATTGGCGGTACCCGATCACCTCGCGCTTCAAAGAATAAGCCGAGAGCGCCCATCACCATGCTCGACTACTACGCCAAACGCGCCCCCGAATACGAACGCATTTATGCGAAGCCGGAACGGCAGGACGATTTGGCGTGGTTGAAGGCGCGCGTGAGCGACGTGACGCGCAGTGCACGGGTGCTGGATTTGGCCTGTGGCACTGGTTTCTGGACTGAAGCGATGACGGATGCGCGTAGCATCGTCGGGGCGGACTACAACGACACCGTGCTGCGCATTGCGCACGGCAAGGGCATCGCGGGGGCATCGTTCGTGCGGGCCGACAACGATGCGCTGCCGTTTGCGCCTGGCGCGTTTGACGTGATGACGGCCGGCTGCTGGTGGTCGCACGTGCCACTGCAGCACCTGCGCGCGCATGTGGAACGCCTGCACGGCGTGCTCGGCGCCGGGGTGCGCGTGCTGTGGTTTGATAACCAGTATGTGTTCGGCTCCAGCACACCCGTCGCCTACAACGACGAACATGGCAACACGTGGCAGCGCCGCCCCCTGCAGGACGGCAGCGAACACGATGTGCTGAAGAATTTTCCCGATGACCGGACCCTGCTCGAGACCGTGGCCGGCATCGCCCAGGATGTGCGCATTAACCGGCTCCAGTATTATTGGACGCTTGAATACCTCACCAACTAGTTAGCGAGACACCCATGAAACAGATCACCGCCATCATCAAGCCCTTCAAACTGGACGAAGTGCGCGAGTCGCTCGCCGACGTGGGGGTGACTGGCCTGACCGTCACCGAGGTCAAGGGTTTCGGCCGCCAGAAGGGCCACACCGAGCTGTATCGCGGCGCGGAATACGTAGTCGACTTCCTGCCGAAGATCAAGATCGAGGTGGTGGTGGCCGACAACCAGGTCGAACACGTGATCGACACCATCGTCAAGGCCGCCAAGACCGGCAAGATCGGCGACGGCAAGATTTTTGTGATGCCGGTGGAGCAGGTGATCCGCATCCGCACCGGCGAGAAGGACGAAGCCGCGGTCTAAGCGGGGCTTCTGGCCGGCGCGCCTGCGCTGGCCGATCAGCGCGGCAGGGTGATGTTCCAGCGCAGTGTCACCAGCCGCCCGATCACGATCGCCAGCGTGGCGATCACCACGGACACGCTCGGCAGCAAGTCCGTGAACGTCAGCCCGACGTAGAGGAAACACCCGAGAAACGCGCAGGTCGCGTACGGATGGTTGTCCCGCAGCAGCATGGGCACCTCATTGCAGACCACATCGCGCAGCAGGCCTCCGAAGGCCGCTGTGATCACGCCCATCATCACCGACACGAAGATCGGCACGCCCGCATCCAGCGCCAGTTGCGTGCCCAGCACGCCAAAGAGCCCCATGCCGATGGCGTCCGCCACGATCAGCACGCGGTCGGACACCAGTTGGCTCACCAGCCGGATCACCCAGTTGGCACACAGGCTCATGATGAACAGCGCGAGCAGGTAGTGCTCGTGCTCGACCCAATAGAAGGGCCGCCGATCGAGCAGCAGATCGCGTAGTGTGCCGCCGCCAAACGCCGTCAGGAAGGCCACGATGAATGCGCCCACGGCATCGAGCCGGCGCCGCTTGGCCTCGGCCAGCCCCGAGATGGCGAACGAGAAGACCGCGAGGATCTCCATCCAGTGCATCACCAACTGCAGGCGGGTTACGTGCATGGGGTGTTGTTTTTGTTGTTGGTGGGTTGGGGCTGATTGGGTGTCAGGAACCGTGCGGCTGGCGCAGCAGCACCAGCACCGCGCCGGCACCACCGGCCGTGTTGCGCGGCTCAACGAAGGCGATCACTTCTTCCTTCTGCACCAGCCACGAGCGCACCTTGCCCTTGAGCACCGGTGTCTTGTCGGGTGAGCCGAGTCCCTTGCCGTGGACCACGCGCACACAGCGAATACCGCGCTGCACGGCGCGGCGCAAGAAAGCGGCCAGCGCCTCGCGGGCTTCTTCACGGCGCAGGCCATGCAGGTCGATCTGGTCTTGCGTGGCCCATTCGCCGCGGCGCAGTTTTTTGAGCACGTCTTCGCCGATGCCGGGGCGGCGGTAGGAGAGCGTGTCGTCGGTCTCCAGCAAGTTGTCGACGTCGAATTCGTCCGACAGCGAGGCGTCCAGCACGCGCTTGTCTTCCGCACGCGAATGTACGGGGTCGGGGGCAGGCGGGTTGCGTGGATGCTCGACGCGCTTGTTCTTGCGCAGCGCATTCACCTCGCCGACATTGGCGCGGAACACGTTGGCCTCTTCCACGGCCTTGCGGGCGGCGGCTTCGGCGCGCTGGCGTTCGGCCTCGCGTGCCTCGGTTTCGTGCTTGAGCTGTTCGCGCAGCTTGCCCAGGTCGGTCAGGCTGAGCTTGGTGGCGGGGGTGGGAGCGCGTTTCATGGCGACTGGCGAATCAGGGTGGAGCGTGCGTCGATTATACGAATGCGCCACGCATGAC
This sequence comes from Ralstonia sp. 24A2, assembly GCF_051783885.1. Classification (NCBI taxonomy): domain Bacteria; kingdom Pseudomonadati; phylum Pseudomonadota; class Betaproteobacteria; order Burkholderiales; family Burkholderiaceae; genus Ralstonia; species Ralstonia sp. 24A2. Next base: position 600,763 of record NZ_JBPVZD010000001.1, read on the forward strand.
AAAACGGCCGATGGTGTCCCATCGGCCGTTGCCTTGGCGGCGGAAACGCGTTGCGCTTATTCCAGGCTTTCGAGGTAGCGCTGGGCATCCAGCGCGGCCATGCAGCCCGTACCGGCGCTGGTGATGGCCTGGCGGTAGATGTGATCCTGCACATCACCGGCGGCGAACACGCCCGGGATCGTGGTGGCCGTGGCCATGCCGGCCAGACCGCTCTTCGTGGTGATGTAGCCCGTCTCGTTCATGTCGAGCTGACCGCGGAAGATGTCGGTGTTCGGCTTGTGGCCGATGGCGATGAAGACACCTGCCACCTTCAGCTCTTCGGTCTTGCCCTCGTTGGCGTTCGTGCCCTTCAGGCGGGCGCCCGTCACGCCGGAGTCATCGCCCAGGATCTCGTCGAGGACCATGTTGGTCTTGATCTCGATCTTGCCCTTCTTCTCCTGCTCATGCAGGCGGTCGATCAGGATCGGCTCGGCGCGGAACTTGTCGCGGCGGTGGATGAGCGTGACCTTGCTGGCGATATTGGCCAGGTACAGCGCTTCTTCCACGGCGGTGTTGCCGCCGCCCACCACGGCCACTTCCTGGCCCTTGTAGAAGAAACCGTCGCAGGTGGCGCAGGCAGACACGCCGCGGCCGGCAAACTTCTCTTCCGACGGCAGGCCCAGGTATTGGGCCGAGGCGCCGGTGGAGATGATCAGCGCGTCGGCGGTGTACTCGCCCGAATCGCCCACCAGGCGGATCGGCTTTTCGTTCAGGTGCGCGGTGTGGATGTGGTCGAACACGATTTCAGTGTTGAACCGTTCTGCGTGCTCCAGGAAGCGCTGCATCAGCTCAGGGCCTTGCAGGTGCTCCTTGTCGGCGGGCCAGTTTTCCACGTCGGTGGTGGTCATGAGCTGACCGCCCTGGGCCAGGCCGGTAACCAGCACCGGGTTCAGGTTGGCCCGGGCGGCGTAGATGGCGGCCGTATAGCCAGCGGGGCCGGAGCCGAGGATCAGCACTTTTGCGTGTTTTGCCATGATGCGTTCCGTAGTTGCGCGGCGTGTGGGGTGAAGCGATCGCCGTGCAGGGTAGGTGAGGGTGACGGGCGACATTATAAAGTGGCACCCCCTCGTCCGCCCGGTTGTAAATTCCAATGGCAGTGATAGGGGCGCGTTACAATCCTTGGCATCGCATTTGTGCTGTCTTTAAGCCGCGCGGGCCTCGCCCAAGCGGCGCACCCGTCTCCCGCATGGCCCGAGCTTCCACCACTCCGACAACCCGTACCGACCCTGCCGCGCTGCCCTCCCGTATTGGGCGGCTGCTGGGCGAGGTCCGCTGGTTCCTGTTGCTGGCGGTGACCATCGCCTTCCTGATCATCCTTCTGTCATACAACCGGGCCGACCCCGGTTTCACCCACGCCAGCCAGGTCGACGAGATCCGCAACCTGGGCGGCCGCGTGGGGGCGTGGCTGGCAGACCTGCTGTTATTCGTCTTTGGCGCCTCCGCCTATTGGTGGGCGTTGCTGCTGGTACGTCGCGTCTGGCGTGGCTGGCGCGAGCTGATGTCGGATGAACGCTTGCCGCGCGCCGCCATGCCGCGTGTGGATGCCAGCGTCACCTGGATCGGCTTTGCGCTCATCCTGGCCTCCAGCATGGGGCTGGAAGCCATCCGCATGTACACGCTGCACATGAAGTTGCCACGTGCGCCGGGTGGTGTGCTGGGCGACCTGATCGGCGGGGCGATGCAGCACTCGCTGGGCTTTACCGGCGGCACGCTGGTGCTGCTGCTGATGTTTACGGTGGGGCTGTCGCTGTTCTTCCATTTTTCGTGGCTGAACCTGGCCGAGCAGATCGGCGCGGGTGTCGAGATGCTGTTCGTCGGCTTCAAGACGCGCCGCGAGAGCAAGCAGGACCGCGCCATCGGCGAGGCGGCCAAGGTCGAGCGCGAAGAGGTGGTCGAAACCCGCCGCGTGCGCATCGAAGAAGCACCGCCCGTGCAGATCGTGCGCCCGACCGCCGTGGTCAAGAGCGAGCGCGTGGAGCGCGAGAAGCAGCAGCCGCTGTTTGTCGACATCGAGGATTCCGACCTGCCGCCGCTGGCGCTGCTCGACCCGATCCCGCCCGTTGTGGAAACCGTGAGCGCCGAGACGCTGGAATTCACCTCGCGCCTGATCGAGAAGAAGCTCAAGGACTTTGGCGTGGAAGTGCAGGTGGTGGCGGCCTATCCGGGCCCGGTCATCACACGCTATGAGATTGAGCCCGCTACGGGTGTGAAGGGCAGCCAGATCGTCAACCTGGCGAAGGACTTGGCGCGCTCGCTGTCGCTGGTGTCCATCCGCGTGGTGGAGACGATTCCGGGCAAGAACTACATGGGTCTGGAGCTGCCGAATCCGAAGCGTCAGGCGGTGCGCCTGTCGGAGATCCTCGGCTCGCAGGTCTACAACGAGAGCGCGTCGCAGCTCACCATGGCACTCGGCAAGGACATCGCCGGCAAGCCGGTGGTGGCGGACTTGGCCAAGATGCCGCACTGCATGGTGGCGGGCACCACGGGTTCCGGTAAGTCGGTCGGCATCAACGCGATGATCCTGTCGCTGCTGTACAAGGCCAAGGCCGACGCGGTGCGCCTGATCCTGATCGACCCGAAGATGCTCGAACTGAGCATCTACGAAGGCATTCCGCACCTGCTGTGCCCGGTGGTGACCGACATGCGCCAGGCCGGCCACGCCCTGAACTGGGCGGTGGGCGAAATGGAGCGCCGCTACAAGCTCATGAGCAAGATGGGCGTGCGCAACCTGGCCGGCTTCAACAAGAAGATTGAAGAAGCCGCCGCGCGCGAAGAAAAGATTCCCAACCCGTTCAGCCTCACGCCCGATGCGCCGGAGCCGCTCGACAAGCTGCCGATGATCGTGATCGTGATCGACGAGCTGGCCGACCTGATGATGGTGGTCGGCAAGAAGGTCGAAGAGCTGATCGCGCGGATTGCGCAGAAGGCGCGTGCGGCCGGCATCCATCTAGTGCTGGCGACGCAGCGTCCATCCGTGGACGTGATCACCGGCCTGATCAAGGCCAACGTGCCGACGCGGATCGCCTTCCAGGTCAGCAGCAAGATCGACTCGCGCACGATCTTGGACCAGCAGGGCGCTGAAGCGCTGCTGGGCATGGGTGACATGCTTTACCTGGCGCCCGGTACCGGCCTCCCAGTGCGCGTGCATGGTGCGTTTGTTTCGGACGACGAAGTGCACCGCGTGGTGGACAACCTCAAAGCCCAGGGCGAGCCGAACTACATCGAGGGCATCCTCGAAGGCGGTGTGGTTGACGGTGAAAGTGGTGGCGATGGCTTTGGCGGCGGTGCCGGTCTTGTCGGCGCTGGCGGCGGCGAAGCAGACCCGCTGTACGACCAGGCGGTCGACGTGGTGCTCAAGAATCGCCGTGCGTCGATCTCGCTGGTGCAGCGTCACTTGCGCATCGGCTACAACCGCGCCGCACGCCTGCTCGAAGACATGGAAAAGGCGGGGCTCGTCTCTGCCATGTCCGGCAACGGCAACCGCGAAATTCTGGCGCCCAACCGCAACGGCAACGTCGTCGAAGAAGAATGACGCTGCCCGCATGTTGCGGTTACATCGCGTTACCGCGTCGGTGGAATGTTCCGGCGCGGCCGGCCACTAACTACAAGATCAACTGAAAACCGGGATTCCTATGTTTGTGTTGAAAGCACGTCACCTGATGGCCGCTGGGCTGGTATCGCTGGCGGCGTGGTCGGCCGGTGCCTATGCGGGCGCGGTTGACCAGCTCAACGCCTTTGTGAGCAACGTCACCACTGCGCGCGGCGAGTTCGTCCAGCGCCAGGTCAAGGGCGGCACCAATGGCAACCCGCTGCGCCTGGCGGGCACTTCCAGCGGCGACTTCACCTTCTCGCGCCCGGGCCGCTTCGTCTGGCGCTATGTGAAGCCGTACGAGCAGCAACTGTCGGCCGACGGCCAGACGCTCTACATCTACGACAAGGACTTGAGCCAGGTGACCGAGCGCAAACTCGACGCCTCGCTCGGCTCCAGCCCGGCCGCCATCCTGTTTGGCAGCAATGACTTGGCGAAGAACTTCACGCTCAAGGAGGGCGGTACCAAGGACGGTATCGACTGGGTTGAACTCACACCCAAGGCGAAGGACACGCAGTTCGAGCGCATTGCCATCGGCTTTCGCAGCGGCGAGCTGCAAGGGATGGAGCTGCGCGACGCCTTCGGGAACACCACGCTGCTGACGTTCTCGAACATTCAGAAGAATCCACAACTGCCGGCCAACGCGTTCCGCTTCGTGCCGCCCAAGGGGGCTGACGTTATCAAGCAGTAACGCATAAGGGCCGGTTTTCGACAAGGAGACCGACCATGCCTTTGCCGTTCACCACATCACTGCAGCGTGCGGCCATCGTTGCAGCAGCAGCGGCGGCGGTGTTTGCGGGATGCGCCTCGACAGGCGTGTCCCGTTTCGATGTCGATTCGTTCCTGACCGCGCCGGATACCGTGCTATCCGAGGTGGTGGTCAACAAGGATTTCCTGCGCGCTACCAAGTTGCCGGACGCGGAGTGTGCGGCGCTGGTCAAGGGGCATGCTGCGCAAGTGGTTGCGTTGCCTTATTCGCCGGATCCGCGTAGTCCCGACGCCGCATCGCGTAAGCCGTTTGTGATTGAGCCGCCGGGCAGCGAGAGTGTGTGGTTGCTGCTGCGTGGGGCTGAAGGCGTGCAGTCGTGCCACGGCCCGCTACCGACCAAGGAGTTCATGGGGTTGGTGCAGCGCGCGTCGAACTGAGCGCGCAGCCAATCGCTCACGCGTGGGCGGCCTTCATGTCGGCAATGAAGGCGGCCAGCAGATCGTTGCGTCGTGCATCTCGGCGCACCACCATGTCGAACGGCACGTCGTAGCGCATCGCTTCCGGTGCAAGTGGGGCCAGCAGGCCCTGCGCCACATAAGGCGCCGCAAAGTGCTCGGGCAGATAGCCGAGATGCCGGCCTGACAGCACCAGCATCGCCACCGCTTCCATGTTGTCTGCCACCGCTGTCACCAGCCGCTCGGCCGGTGAGCCTGCTGCCTCCGGTAGCGGATAACTGCGCCACGCCCACGCGTGGGCAAGGGCCTCTTTCGGTGACACGTTTCCAGTCTTGCTGAACAGCGGGTGCCCGCGCCCCGCATACGCAAGCTGCGTCTCGTGAAAGACCGTGGTGTACTCCAGCGCCGGCACCCGATGCCAGAAATAGCCGATGGCCATGTGGATCTTGCCATCGAGCAACAACCCCTCCAGCTCGCCCGGCGGCCGCACAGACACCGTGAAATGCACCGATTCATCCCGCTGGCGAAAGCGCTCGATAGCCTGGCTGATGCGCGCGTTGGCGTTGACTGGCGCATGGCCGATCAGCCCCAGGTTGAGCGTGCCGACCAGCGTGCGGCCCACCTTGCGCGCCTCTGCGCTGAACGTGTCGAGCGCGGCCAGCAGCTTGCGGGCTGAATCCACGAACTGTTCGCCACGCGCGGTCAATCGGAATCCGCTGCGCCCGCGCTCGCATAGCCGGTAGCCCAGGCGTGTCTCCAGCGTTGAGAGCTGCGTGCTGATGGTTGATTGGCCGACATTGAGCGTGGCCTGCGCCGGCGTCACACCGCCCGCGTCCACCACGGCGAGGAAGACGCGGATCAGCCGCAGATCCAGATCGGAAGGTTGTCCAAGCACGGTCGATACATCGATTTTTATCGATGTTTAATTCGGAGATTTCGCATTCTACGCGCAGGGTTGATCAGCAAGAATCTGTACTACCTCAACAAATCGCATCGCCTCAATGCGATGTGACGAATCGACTGCCATGAATGACCGCGCCGAATTCCTCCAGCCGATGTCCGGCAACGCTATGCCGCGCTTTGGCGGTATCGCCACCATGATGCGGTTGCCCGCCGCTGAATCGACCGCCGGTCTGGACGCCTGCTTTGTGGGCGTGCCGTTCGATCTGGGCACCTCCAACCGCAACGGTGCGCGCATGGGGCCGCGCCAGATCCGGGCGGAATCCGTCCTCCTGCGCCCGTACAACATGGCTACGCGCGCGGCGCCGTTCGATTCGCTGCGCGTGGCGGACATTGGCGATGTGGCGACCAATCCGTACAACCTGCACGATTCAATCGAGCGCATCGAGGCGGCTTACCGCGACATCATTGCCGGTGGTTGCCGCCCCATTGGCCTGGGCGGTGATCACACCGTCACGCTGCCGATCCTGCGCGCCATGCACGCCAAGTACGGCCGCATCGGCCTGATTCACGTGGATGCGCATGCCGACGTGAACGACACCATGTTCGGCGAGAAGATTGCCCACGGCACGCCGTTCCGCCGCGCGGTGGAAGAGGGGCTGTTGGACTGCAACCGCGTGGTGCAGATCGGTCTGCGCGGGACCGGCTACGAAGCTGAGGATTTCGACTGGTGCCGCCAGCAGGGCTTTCGCGTGGTGACGGCCGAGGAGTGCTGGTACCAGTCGCTTGCGCCGCTTATGGAAGAGGTGCGCGCACGCGTGCAGGGTGGTCCGGTCTACATCAGCTTCGACATCGACGGCATCGACCCCGCCTATGCGCCCGGCACCGGCACGCCCGAGGTCGGTGGGCTGACCGTGCCGCAGGCGCTGGAGATCGTGCGCGGCGCGCGCGGGCTCGACATCGTCGGCGCGGATCTCGTTGAGGTTTCGCCGCCGTATGACCCGTTTGGCACGACCGCGCTGCTGGGCGCCAACCTCGCGTTCGAGCTGCTGTGTGTGCTGCCGGGCGTCGAATATCGCGCCTGACCTATCGACCAGAACGCGCCCATAACAACAACGAGGAGACACGATGACAGGCCCCCAATCCCAATCCGTTCGCCAGCCACGCCGCGCCGCGATGGCGTCCTTTATCGGCACCACCATTGAGTGGTACGACTTCTACAGCTACGCCACCGCTGCGGCACTCGTCTTCGGGCCGCTGTTCTTCCCGGGCGAGAACCGCTTGCTGGGCCTGCTGGCCTCGTTCGGGTCGTTTGCCATCGGCTTTCTGGCGCGACCGGTTGGCGGCATGCTGTTCGGCCGCATTGGCGATCGTCTTGGCCGCAAGCGCGCGCTCATGGGCACGCTCACCTTGATGGCGATTGCGACTGTGTTGATCGGGTGCCTGCCGACGTACGCGCAGGCCGGCTGGATCGCGCCGGTGGCGTTGGTGGCGCTGCGCGTGCTGCAGGGCATTGCCGTCGGCGGAGAGTGGGGCGGGGCAGTGTTGCTGGCAGGCGAGCATGCGCCCAAGGGCCGGCGCACGTTCTTTGCGTCATTCGCGCAACTGGGTAGCGCGGGCGGGCTGATTCTGTCGATGCTGGCGTTCTCCGCCGTCAGCCGGCTGGAGCCGGATGCCTTCATGGCGTGGGGCTGGCGCCTGCCGTTCCTGGCCAGTGCGGTGCTGCTGGCGGTGGGTTTCGTGATCCGCACGTCGGTCAACGAATCGCCAGAGTTCGAGGCGATGCAGGCGACGGGCGATGTGGCCAAACAGCCGCTGGCCGAAGCCCTCAAGGCATGGCCTCTGATCGTGCTGGCCATTGGCGCCAATGTGTACGGCATCGCAGGCGTGTACTTCAGCAACATCTTCATGATCTCGTACGCCACGCAGTACCTGCAGCTGGATCGCGCGATGATTCTCGACTGCATGTTTTGGGTGGCCGTGCTGCAGTTCTTCGTGCAGCTGGGTGCAGCGTACTTGGCCGACCGTTTCGGCACGCGCCGCATGCTGACGATCCTGGCCGCCTTTGCCATCGTTGTGCCGTTCATCATGCTGCCGCTGGTGCGCATGGGGCAGCCGAGTACTGTGTTTGCAGGCGTTGCCATCGCCACGCTGGCTGAGTCGGGCTACTACGCCGTCATCGCGGGCTTTGTCACCGGGATGTTTGCGGCGCGTATCCGCTATACGGCGATCTCGCTGTCGTATCAGGTGTGTGGCGCATTTGCCGGGGGCCTCACGCCGCTGCTGGCGACCGTGCTGGCGGATCAGTTCTTCCCGCAGTGGTGGCCGATGGCGGTGTTCTATGCAGGGTTTGCGGCGCTTTCGCTGGTGTGTGTTGTTTGGATTGGGCGGAGGCAGTCCGTCAGCATGTCTTCGCACGCTGTTGCTCAAGCCTAAGAATCAGATTTGTCTCGATTGACCGAATTCTAAGGAAAATTTAGAGTATGCGCAGGTGAAATCTAAGAATGTCTTAGTTCTCTAGGATTCTGGATTTCACCGTGAACGTTGATCCCCCCTTCGGCCGGCGCTTGCGCGCCGTGCGTCTTTCTGCCGGATTGAGTCAGGAAGCGCTTGCATCGCTGGCGGGGCTGGACGAATTTTCAGCGAGCGCACGGATGAGCCAATACGAGACCGGTAAGCATCAACCGAAGTACGAGATCGCAGACGCACTGGCTCGTGCGCTCAATGTGCCGGTCGAATACTTCTACGCCAGCACCGACCAGACCGCTGACATGCTGCTGTTGTGGCACGCGCTGTCCGACCGCGAGCGTGCCCAGTTGCTCAAGCGCCTGAAGGATGGCGACTTGGCATAGTGGCCGGCAGGGCGGTACCGCCGTTTCTGCGACAATCCTCCGCATGAACGCTTCTGCTTCTCTCTTCCCGGATGCGCCCGCCCACATGCCGTTGGCCGAGCGCCTCCGCCCACATTCCGCTGATGATGTGATCGGCCAGCAGCATCTGCTAGGGCCGGGCAAGCCGCTGCGCGTGGCCTTTGCGTCCGGCGAGCCGCATTCGATGATCCTCTGGGGCCCGCCGGGTGTGGGCAAGACCACGCTGGCGCGGCTGATGGCGAATGCGTTTGACGCTGAGTTCATCGCGCTGTCTGCTGTGCTGTCGGGCGTGAAGGACATCCGCGAGGCGGTCGAGCGCGCCGAGCAGTTTCGGGCCAACGGCCGTCGCACGCTGGTGTTCGTCGATGAAGTCCACCGCTTCAACAAGAGCCAGCAGGACGCCTTCCTGCCGCACGTGGAAAGCGGCCTGTTCACCTTTATCGGCGCGACGACCGAGAACCCGTCGTTCGAGGTGAATGGCGCATTGCTGTCGCGTGCCGCCGTCTACGTGCTCAAGAGCCTGTCGGACGATGAGCTCAAACAGTTGGCCGAACGCGCACGCCAAGAGCTGGGCGGCCTGGAGTGGACGCCCGCCGCACTCGATGCCATCGTCGCCTCCGCCGATGGCGATGGCCGCAAGCTGCTCAACAACATCGAGATCGTCACCCGCGCCGCGCGCTCACAAGCCGAGGGCGACGCCGTCCCGGCGGTCGACGAGGCGCTGCTGGCCTCCGCGCTGTCGGAAAACCTGCGCCGCTTCGACAAGGGTGGCGACGCCTTCTATGACCAGATCAGTGCGCTGCATAAGTCCGTGCGCGGCTCCGATCCGGATGGGGCGCTGTACTGGTTCTGCCGCATGCTCGACGGTGGCGCCGACCCGCGCTACCTCGCCCGCCGCATCGTGCGCATGGCATGGGAAGACATCGGTCTGGCCGACCCGCGCGCCGGGCGTATCACCCTGGATGCGGCCGAGACGTACGAGCGCCTCGGCTCGCCGGAAGGGGAGTTGGCGTTGGCCCAGGCGCTGATCTACCTGGCCATCGCACCCAAGTCCAATGCCGGCTACAACGCCTACAACGCGGCACGCGCGTTCGTCAGTCAGGACAAGTCGCGCGCCGTGCCCGTGCACCTGCGCAACGCGCCGACCAAGCTGATGAAGGAGCTTGGCTACGGGCACGCCTACCGCTACGCCCACGACGAGCCAGAGGCCTACGCTGCCGGCGAAACCTACTTCCCCGACGATCTGCCCGCACAGAACTGGTACGTGCCAACGCCGCGCGGCTTGGAGGGCAAGATTGGCGACAAGCTGCGGCACCTGCGCGAACTGGATGCGCAGTGGCACGCCGAGCAGGACAAATCCTCTCGCAGCAAATAAGACTCACGGGCCGGTGCGATAAAATCGGCCTTTTCGATCCTTCGGATCGTTCGTCCCCAGAGTTTTCTCCCCACCATGCTTGATATCCAACTGCTGCGCAAAGACATCGACGCCGTCGCCGCGCGCCTCAAAGACCGCGGCTACGTGCTCGACGTGGCCGGCTTCGCCGCGCTTGAGGCTGAACGCAAGGCCATCCAGACCCGCACCGAAGAACTGCAGGCCCGCCGCAACAGCCTGTCCAAGCAGATCGGCATGCTCAAGGGCAAGGGCGAGGATGCATCGGCCGTGATGGCCGAGGTGGCCGGTATTGGCGACGAGTTGAAGGCGTCCGCTGCGCAACTCGACGTGGTGCAGGCCAAGCTGCAGGACCTGATGCTGTCGATTCCGAACGTGCCGCACGAAAGCGTGCCGGCCGGCCGTGACGAAACGCAGAACGTGGAAGTGCGCCGTGAAGGCACGCCGCGTGCATTCGACTTCCCGGTCAAGGATCACGTGGATCTGGGCAGCGCGCTGGGGCTGGATTTTGACGCCGGTGCCAAGCTGTCGGGCGCGCGATTCACTGTCCTCAAGGGGCAGGTGGCGCGCCTGCATCGCGCGCTCGCGCAGTTCATGCTCGACACGCACACGCTCGAGCACGGCTACACCGAGGCGTACGTGCCGTACATCGTCAACGCCGCGTCGATGCGTGGTACCGGCCAGTTGCCGAAGTTCGAGGAAGACCTGTTCCGCGTGCCGCGCAAGATGGGGCATGGCGCCGAAGATGAGGCGGGCGAGCACGTCGAGAACTTCTATCTGATCCCGACCGCCGAGGTGCCGCTCACGAACCTCGTGCGCGACGAGATTGTCCCCGGTGATGCGCTGCCGATGATGTTCGCGGCCCATTCGCCATGCTTCCGCTCCGAAGCCGGCTCGTACGGCAAGGACACGCGCGGCATGATCCGCCAGCACCAGTTCGACAAGGTCGAGATGGTGCAGATCGTGCAGCCCGAGACGTCGTTTGCCGCGCTGGACGCCATGACCAACTGCGCGGAAAACATCCTGCGCAAGCTGGAACTGCCGTTCCGCACCGTCGTGCTGTGTACGGGCGACATGGGTTTTGGCAGCACCAAGACGTACGACATCGAAGTCTGGATCCCGGCGCAGAACACGTACCGCGAGATCAGCTCGTGCTCGAATATGGGCGATTTCCAGGCGCGCCGCATGCAGGCGCGCTTCCGCAACGCTCAGGGCAAGCCGGAGCTGGTGCATACGCTCAACGGCTCGGGCCTCGCCGTGGGCCGCACGCTGGTGGCTGTGCTGGAGAACTACCAGAACGCGGATGGCTCTGTGACGGTGCCGGCGGCGCTGCGCCCGTATCTGGGCGGCCAGGAAGTGCTGAAACCGGCGGTTTGATGGAGTTGCGTCGCCCCCTCTTGATTGCGGCGGCGAAACTCTGTTATAGTCGCGGTTTCGCGATTCAGCGACCCAGTTACCGGAGAGGTGGCAGAGTGGTCGAATGTACCTGACTCGAAATCAGGCGTACCGGCGACGGTACCGTGGGTTCGAATCCCACCCTCTCCGCCAGCAGTAGCAAAAGCCCCTTGGTCTCACGGCCAAGGGGCTTTTTGTTTGTCATGCGTATCCGAAGGAGCAGGAACGCTACAGCTTCTCAGAAGCAACGTGCTTGGCCTGCGGCAATGGGTTGCTATCGAAATGTGAGCCTGCGGGAAGCTCTGAGAGGTGATGAATCTTCGGATCACGGTGCGTATCGACCGAGGCATCTTGCGGATCGAGGAACGACATCGCTGTGCGTCGCCGCAGCAGATGAGAGTCGCGCGACTGGGCTTGCGATTCGCGCCACAGCTCGGCCGTGAACTTGAGTCCGGCGCGCAAGGCATGCGCATTTTCCTGCTTGCCCTTGCGTTGATCGGAAACCCGTTCAATGCCTTTCTTGACGACGTCTTCCAGGAAGGTGATGCGCGCGCGGTAGTAGTCCGCATGCATCTGCGCGTCCATCACGCGCTGTTCCGCCTGATACAGCTCCATGCGCAGTTCGTTCAACGCGCGCTCGGCTTGCTTCTCCGGAGACGGAGCATGATTCATCGCCCAGTGTGCAATCCATCGCAACATGGTGAGGCCCTCCTGTCTTGCAAGTGTTCATCCACTTGTTTGAAGACATCGGTCGCTGCCCGCGCGCGTTGATCGGAAAGCGATCGTCTGCTTGCAAAACAGACTACCAAAAAAATTCACGACGGTTGAGGGCGATTGCAAACACGCCTGTTGCTAAAAGGAGGCATGGTCCTTTTGGGGGAGAGGCGCGCGGCGGGTGTTCTGGTTTGATAGGTGTTTGTCCCGTGCTGAAGCACCTGCCACGGCGGGTTTGGCATCAACGCAACCGATTGCGCTAGGCGCCAAGCCGGTTTGCAAGGTCCTCCATGTCAGTCACGTTACAGTCGAACGCCGGATCCGGCGTGACATCAATGGCAGCGCCCGGTCCGAATTCCAGCGGACGCGCGATGAATGCCGTCCGAAAACCCTGTGCACGGGCTGCCACCAGGTCGTACTTGTGCGATGCGACCATCATGATTTCGTCGGGTGCCACACCTAGCGAACGGACGGCGAGGGCATAGACCTTCGGATCAGGTTTGAACGACTGCACGAGTTCGCCCGTGAGGATGACGTCGAAAGGCAGTGCGCCATGTCGCGCAATGCGGATCACCGAAGCCATGCTGCCGTTCGATAGCGCTGCCGTCAGATAGCGCGAGCGCAATCGGCTGAGGCCGCGCTGGGTATCCGGCCACGGTCGCAGCCGGCTCCAGGTCGTGTTGAGCGCGTCGCGGTCTTCTGCGTTGACGTGCTGCGCCCACGGGTAGTCGCGCAGCAGCGCGTCCAATGCTTCACGATAGATCGTGTCGGTGGAAATCCAACCCCGCTTGCCGGCCAGGAATGCGTCCATGCCCGTGCGGTAACCGGCGCGCCAGCGCGCAATGACTTCCGGCCAGTCGGCGACGAACCCGCGTTGCGTGGCCAATGCAACGCCTGCCTCGATGAGCGGCGTCGTGAAGTCCACCAGCGTGCCCTGCACATCAAAGCACAGCGCTTTCAGTGAAGACGGGTCGAAGGTCATGCGTGGCTCTCCTCGGAAACACGCGCAGCAGGTTTAGCGGAAGCGGTACGTGAGCGATGCCATGGCCGTGGTCTGCTGGCGGCGTTGCGTGATCGGGCTATCGGCGGCGTCTCCGCGCAGGCGTGCGACCGTGAGCGAGCCGTTGGCCGTCCAGCGATCGTCTAGCTTGCAGGTGACGATGGCGTTGAAGTGGATGTCGCGCACGCCGGCGTGCGTGGCGAACACCGGCAGGCCGGATGCTGTGCTTTGGCTGCCATCTACACCGAAGAAGGTGCGCATGTATTGGCTGTTGGTCCACGACACGCCGGTGCCGAGGCTGAAGAGCCAGCGGCCGAGCGGGGCGCTGGCGTACACGTCGGCATTGGCGATCAGGCCCTGGCGGTTGCCGAGAATGTCCTGCTCTGCATCGGTGGAGAGCGTCAGGAATGACACCGTGTATTGCGCGAACGCCTTGGCACGCACCGTGGCGTTAACGTTGCCGAGACCGTTCAAGCGCGCGTCGTCATGCGCATGGCGCCAGGTCGGATCGAACTGGAAGTTACCGCCCACCTGCCACGTGTCGTCGTTGGCGAGGTAGGCGCCCAGGAAGTCCATGCCCTTTGAGAAATACCGGTGCTTGTATTCGATCTCCTGATCGATCCACGGGAACACGAAGCTCGACTTTGCGCCTGGATACTTCGGTGCCACATAGATGGACGGGCCGACGGCGACGCTCCAGTCACTGGGTTCTGCGCTGGCAGCGGGCATGGTCTGGGCCGCGGCGATGGAGCCGGCCAGGGCCAGCAGGCAGGCGAGTGCGAAGCGGGGCAGGGCAGGCGAAGAGAACATGGATTCGAGCGGGTGTGGGTCGGGAAAAAGCGATGGGCACGCCATTCTAGTGGAATCATCCGTACGGCCGATGACAGTGCAAACGTTGGCTCAACCGGGCAGTGGAGGGAACGTTACATTTGTCACGGGAGCGACATGCACGGGTCGCCGCACAGACATACAGGGGGCATAGCGTGACCGGGCCGCCTCATGGCGGTATCCCAGAGGAGAATCCCGTGTCCCCCAAGAAATACCTCGTTCTTGCTGTGCTCTCCACGCTCGCATGCGGTCTGTCTGCGCATGTGTATGCCGATGACGATGATGCGCATGATGTGCGGCACGCGCACGCCAAGCATGTCCTGCTGATCTCCGTTGATGGTCTGCACCAGAACGACCTCGACTGGTATGTCGGCAACCATCCGGGCTCCACGCTCGCACGCCTCGTGCATCAGGGCGTGAGCTACCGCAATGCCCGCACGCCGTTTCCGTCCGACTCGTTCCCCGGCATGGTCGGCCAGGTGACCGGCGGCAACCCGAAGACCACTGGCATCTACTACGACGATGCGTACAGCCGCAGCCTGCTGCCAGCCGGCACGACGGCCGCCAACTGCCACACCACCAAGCCCGGCGCCGAGGTGTTCTACGCCGAGGTCATCGCCCGCGACCTGAATCGCCTCGACAGCGGCCAGGGCATCCCCGGCCTATACGCCGATCTATCGAAGATCTCGCAACTGACTGGCCATGCACAGGACTTGATCGACCCGGCCTTCCTGCCGGTCTCGCCCACCACGTGCACGCCGGTGTATCCGCACCAGTACCTGAAGGTGAACACCGTGTTTGAAGTCGCGCGCAAGCATGGCTTGCACACGGCGTGGTCGGACAAGCATGCTGCCTACGAAATCCTCAACGGTCCGAGCGGCCAGGGCATTGACGACCTGTTCGCGCCCGAGATCAACAGCTCGGTGACCGACCCGTCGCTGCCTGCCGGCCCCGGCCCGGACTGGACCAAGGACAACACGAACACGCAGCGCTACGACAGCTTCAAGGTGCTGGCCGTGCTGAACTGGCTCAAGGGGCATGACCACGCCGGCAACGGCACGCCCGGTGTGCCCGCCATCCTGGGCATGAACTTCCAGGCGGTGTCGACCGCGCAGAAGCTGAACAAGTCGGCGTACTACCCGGACCCGTCGAACACCGCCAACAAGGTGTCGGGCGGCCTGGGCGGCTACACGAACAACGGCGCGGTGCCGGGCCCGGTGTTGCAGAGCGCGCTCACCTTTGTCGACAACAAGCTGGGTGAGCTGGTCAAGGCGGTGGACCCGTCCAACACGGTCGTGATCGTGTCGGCCAAGCATGGCCAATCGCCCAACAGCCGCGCCGACCTCACCATCGTCAACGACGGCGACATGATCGACGCGCTCAACTGCGCGTGGGAAAAGTACGCCGCCACCTGCAAGGAAGCGACCAAGCCGCACCTCGTCGCGCATGCCATGGACGACGACGGTATCCTGCTGTGGCTGAACGACCGCTCACCGGCTGCGCTGCAGTTCACGAAGCAGTTCCTGCTCGGCTACTCGGGCACGGGCGTGGGTTCGGATGCGGCTGGCGACGCCGTCGCCAAGCCGTTCACGCAAGCCGGTGCGAGCCGCTTTGTGGTGGGTGAGGAGGTCGCCGACTTCTTTGGCGTGCGGCCCAGTGATGACCGCTATCCGGATGTGGTCGGCATTGCGCAGCAGGGCACAGTATGGGCCGGCAGCAAGCTGTCGAAGATCGCCGAACATGGTGGCTTCCGCCCGGAGAATCGCCACGTGCCGATCGTGGTGTGGGGTGCAGGCATCGGCTCCGACGTGGTGGACGAGCATGTCGACACCAACCAGATCGCACCGACGATCCTGAGCGTGCTGGGCCTCAAGCCACATGAGCTGCAAGCTGTGCAGATCGAAGGCACGAAACGTCTGCCACATCTGCGCTGATGTGGTTGCGGGACCGGCGCGGGAGCAGGGCGCCGGTTCCGAGCGGGCATAAAAAAACGCCGGGGAATCCCCGGCGTTCTTCATCGCGCTTGTCGCCTTATTGCTTGGCGGGTTCAGCGGCCTTCGGTGCCGAAGCGGCATCGGTCTTGGCTTCCGACTTGGCTGCAGCCTTGTGCGCCTTCTTGTGCGCGTGATGCTTCTTCTCGTGCTTGGCTTCAGCCTTCGGGGCGGAAGCGGCATCGGTGGCAGTCGCCGCAGCGGCCGGGGCCGGTGCGGGGGCAGCAGCCGGTGCGGACGCGGTGCCAGCGGCAAACACGGGGGCGGCAAAAGCACCAGCAACGATCAGAGCGGCCAGGGATTGAGCGACTTTCATGGTGAAACTCCTTGAGGATATTGCGGGACTTCAGATACATGGATCTCGTCCCATGTGCGATCCATGCCTCCAAAAACGCTCCACATCGTGAGTGCGTGTACCGCTGTTTGTAAGCGTTTTGCCCACGATGTAAGCGCGCGTAACACTGTAGAAGTCATGTCATGCAACGTTTGTCAATTTGTGTTGAGTGTCATCAAGGCTGCGATGTGCATATTGGCGTATCGTCAGGCTTCCGGTGGACATTGGCCCGCACCTGCACCACACTGCGCGGTGATGCGCGCGTCATCCCGTTGACGGGGTCGTGCGTTGAATGGCAGTGGCGGGGACGTATCGGGTCACGTCTCATCCCGGTTTCCGGGCACGCCGCATCTCCGTTTATTCATAAGGACAACACGATGAACAAGCTCCTGGCTGCCCTCGTGGCTGCTGTCTTCAGCGCCGGCGCATTTGCGCAGGCCTCCGCTCCTGCGGCACCGGCTGCTCCGGCCGCGCCTGCTGCGGCTCCGGCGCCTGCCGCCTCGGCTCCGGCTGAAGGCCACAAGAAGGCACACCACCACAAGAAGAAAAAGAAGCGCGACCACCGTCCGAAGGTGGCGAGCCCGAGCGAGTTCGGCAAGGGCGGTTAACCGGTTTCCCGGTTTTTCTGCACACCAAGGCGCCGGCCCTCGAAAGGGGGCCGGCGTTTTGTTTTGGGCCGTTCGTCGGACTGGCGCGAAATTGCGCTAAAGTTGCTTGACTTAGAGTGCGCTCTAACTTCTAAGCTCCGTTCATGACCACTTTCCTGACTATCGCCCAAGTTGCAGAAGCCACCGGCCTGTCGACACATACGCTGCGCTACTACGAGCGCATCGGTCTGCTCGACAGCGTGCAGCGGCGCGAAAACGGCCATCGCGTCTTCCGTGCGGAAGACATGACGTGGCTCGCGTTTTTGCTGCGCTTGCGCGATACCGGCATGCCGATTGCGCAGATGCTGCAGTACGCGGCGCTGCGGCGGCAGGGCGACAGTCTGGAGAGCGTGTCGGCGCGCCAACGCTTGCTGGAGTTGCATGCCGCGGCGCTGGAGGCGGAGCAGCGCGCGCGGGCCGAAACACTGGCCGTGCTGCGCGAGAAGATCGTCAACTACGACGGCATCCGGGCCAGGATTGCCGCCGCAGAAAGCGCGCTGGGTTCCGCTTCCTCATCTCGAAAACCGAAACGCCTATCGAACGAGGATACACATGACTCAGATCGCACAAGCCGCACCGCAAGCCGCAAACCACGCCAACCTGCAGGACGACTCGAATCGTGACCGTTATGCCCGGGGCTGGCAAAAGCTGAAGGAAGTCGATGATGTGGCCGGCGAACGCGTGGTCGAGGCCTTGGCCGACATCTCGCCCGACCTTGGCCGCTACGTCGTCGAATTCGGGTTTGGCGATGTCTACAGCCGCCCGGGCCTGACGCTGCGCGAGCGTGAGATCGCCACCATTGCCGCGCTCACGGCGCTGGGCAACGCGGCACCGCAGCTGAAGGTACATATTGCCGCGGGGCTCAACGTGGGGCTCACGCGCCACGAGATTACCGAGACGATCCTGCAGATGGCGCTATACGCGGGCTTTCCGGCGGCGCTCAACGGCATGTTTGCCGCCAAGGATGTGTTTGCCGCTCACGACGCGGAGGAAACGGGCGAGGCAGGCGGATCGATGCGCCGCGACACCAGCAACTGATCGATGCGGTGGTTGTCGATGTCGAGCACCTCGATGTGCAGTGGCCCAATGTCGATGCTTTCGCTCTTCTTGGGAATGCGCTTGAGCGCGTAGATGACCAGCCCAGCAATGGTTTCGATGTGGTGCTCGCCGGGCAGGTCGTCGAGGTCGAAGGCACGCTTGACGTCGCCGATGGGTGTGACGCCGTCGACCAGGCAGGAGCCGTCGTCGCGGCGCACGATCTGCTCGTCTTCGCCCAGGTAGAGGATGTCGCCCATCACCGCACCGACGATGTCGTCGAGCGTGACCACGCCCACCACCAGCCCATACTCGTTGATCACCGCACCAAAGCTCTGGTGCATCTCGCGAAAGCGCGTGAGCGCCTGCGAAAGATTGAGCGTGTCGGGCAGCACCAGCAGGTTCTTGTCAAAGTGCTTGGCCAGGTTGCGGATCACCGTGGCGGATTCCTCCGACAAGATCTGCTTCAGGATGTCCTTCGAGGCGATGAAGCCAAGCACTGAGTCGATGTCGTCGCGGCAGACGAGATACTCCGCGTGCGGCTGGGCGATGATCTTCATCTTGATCGATTCCAGCGGCTCGTCGATGGTGAAGTAGACGACCTCGTCGCGCACGGTCATCACTGAGGTGACGGTGCGCGATTCCAGCTCGAACACGTTCTCGATCACGGCCAGCTCGTGCTTGCGCAGCACGCCGGCTTCGGCGCCTGCGCCCACCATGGCGGCGATGTCTTCCGTGGTGATCTGCTCAACGCGGTGCGTGGGCACGCCAAACAGCTTTAGGAACAGATCGGCCGCGCCGTTGAATAGCCAGACCACCGGCCGCAGCACGCGCAGGCACGTCTGGATTGGGCCGATGACGCCCAGTGCACAGCGCTCGGGGTAGAGCACCGCCAGGCGCTTGGGCAGCAGGTCGGCAAACAGAATGAAGAGCCCCGTCACGATCATGAAACCCGCGATGCTGGCGATGCGCTCAGCGCGGGCGGCCGGTAGCCAGTCGCCCAGCCATGTTGCCAGCGGCCCCGAGATCTGGCTGTCGCCGATGACACCGGCCAGGATCGCCACCGCATTCACGCCAATCTGCACCACGGTAAAGAAGTTGCCGGGCGTGTCCTTGAGCTGCAGCACGCGCAGGGCACGGGTGTCGCCGTCGTCGGCCAGCGTTTGCAGGCGGGTGCGACGCGAGGCCGTGAGCGCGATCTCGGAGGCAGAGAAGAAGGCGCTGATCAGGATGAGCGCGACAAGGATGAAGGCGGACATGGTGGCGGGGCAGGCGTGCCGTTGCACTGCAAGGCCGCTTGGAATGTGGCTGCGGACGATCATGGTGCAGCCAGGATCGCTTTGTCAAACCGACGCACGAATCACGCATGCCAGGGCGTACGTTAAACAATTGTCTATGCCCCACTGTGGCGCGCAGCCATCGAAAAGTGGTTTGCCGCGTACCCACACCATGGGTGATACTTGCAGCCTGGGAACATATTGTCCTGGTTTGCCTTACGGGGCCTGTGTTTGCAGGTGGCAATCCGAGAAACGGCAAATGTCCCGTTTGGCGCAAGTATCGGCGCCACTATCTCAGTGCCGGCGCAGATCGGCCAGTGTGGACACGCAGTTGTGTGCACACAGTTGCATAGGAGTGGTAGGTCATGTGGGTTCTCAGCCGCGTACAGCAGCGGCGCACCGGGGGGAAACGGGGGAATACGGCAGGGACGGTCGGACGGGTTGTGGCTAGGTTTGCAGCGTGGGTTGCGGCCGCACTTGTGTCGATGCCTTGTGTGACGCTTGCTCAACAAGCGTCTGCCACCACCGGGTCCGGTGCGTCAGGGGTTACACCTTCGATCTCGGCCAATGCGCCGAACATCGCGTGGTATTACGGCGACAAGCCGCCCGTGGCGCAGTTGCGTGCCTTCGACGCGGTCGTCATCGAGCCGGACCACGGCTTCGATCCATCACAGTTCAAGACACCCAAAACACAGTGGTACGCCTACGTGAGCGTGGGCGAGGTCACGCCCGAGCGCAGTTGGTATAAGGATCTGCCCAAGGCCTGGCTGTCCGGCCGCAACGCGGCATGGGCGTCGCGCGTGGTGGACCAGGCCCAGCCCGACTGGCCGGCCTTCTATGTCGATCACGTCATCAAGCCGCTGTGGGACAAGGGTTATCGCGGCTTCTTTCTCGATACGCTCGACTCGTACCAGCTCATCGCCAAGGATGACGCCGCGCGTGCGGAGCAAGAGGCCGGCATGGTGCGCACGATTCGCGCGATCAAGGCGCGCTATCCGGATGCCAAGCTGATCTTCAACCGCGGCTTTGAGATCCTGCCGCAGGTGCATGACCTGGCGTATGCGGTGGCGTTTGAATCGCTGTATCGCGGCTGGGACCAGGGCAGCAAGCAGTACCGGCAAGTCAGCGATGCCGACCGCGAATGGCTGATGGGCCATGTGCGTACGATTCGCGATGAGTACCACCTGCCCGTGATCGCCATCGACTACTGCCCACCGGCCGACCGCGCCTGCGCGCGCGACACAGCCAAGCGCATCAAGGCGCAGGGGCTGGTGCCGTACGTGACTGATCCGGACCTGTCGACCATTGGCGTGGGGCGCATCGAGGTGCTGCCGCGCAAGGTGCTGATCCTGCAGGACCGAGACTCACGCGTGACTCTCGACCAGAGCCAGGGGGTGCGCTTCATTGCCATGCCGCTCAATTTTCTGGGCTACGACGTCGAATACGCCGACCTCGACAAGCCACTGCCAGATTCTGTGCCGCCTGACCGCTATGCGGGCGTGGTGGTGTGGGTCAACACGAGCCCGATCAAGCAGCCGGCATCGCTTTCGTCATGGGTGCGGCAGCGCCTTCATGATGGGGTGCGTATCGCCTTCATGAACGCGTTTGGTTTGCCGGCGGACAGCAGCATGGCGGAGATGCTCAAATTGCAGCTTGTGCGCGGGCGGCCTGCGGGGCCCTTATCGGTGGTGTCGCAGGATCCGATGATGGGCTTCGAGATGGCCCCCCGGCCCGAGCGCCGCGACGCCCAGCCCATTCACTTGGGCGCTAGCGGACAGTCGCTGCTGCGCCTGAAGTCGGGCAACTTCGAATTTGACGCCGCAGCTATTACCGATTGGGGTGGTTACGTGCTCAGCCCGTACGCAGTGTTTTCGATGGACACCATCGAGCAGGCGCGTTGGGTGGTGCCGCCGATCGAATTCCTGCGCCGCGCGCTGGCGTTGCCCAATATGCCGATCCCGGATGTGACGTCTGAGAACGGCCGTCGCCTGATGCTCGTGCATGTGGATGGCGACGGCTTCGCCTCACGCGCGGAGTTTCCGGGGCCGGAGTACTCTGGAGAGGTGCTGCTGCAGGACGTGTGGGAAAAATACCGTATCCCGACCACCTTGTCGGTGATCGAGGGAGAGGTGGGTTCCAGCGGCCTGTATCCCAAGCTGACGCCGCGCCTCGAGGCGATCGCCCGCAAGATGTTTGCACTGCCGTACGTCGAGTTGGGCACGCATACCTATTCGCACCCGTTTGATTGGAGCCGCACGGTGCCGGCGGGTACCACCAGCGATCGGGCCAAGGAAGGCCCCGGCGTCGACAAGGGCGGTGGCGACACTGCCTTCGCGCTCTCCATTCCGAACTACACGTTCAGCCTCGATCGCGAAATCGCGGGCTCCATCCGCTACATCAACGAGCGTCTGGCGCCGTCAGGCAAGCGGGTGAAGATTCTGCAGTGGTCGGGCGACTGCGAGCCGCCGGCTGTCGCCGTGCGTATGGCTTGGGATGCAGGTGTCCTGAACATCAATGGTGGCGATACCACCATTAAGCGCACCTCGCCATCGTGGACGGCCATTGCGCCGCTGGGCATCGACAAGGGCCCGGGCGCTTACCAGGTGTTCGCACCCAATCAGAACGAAAACGTCTATACCAATGACTGGACCGGGCCTTTCTACGGTTTCGAGCGCCTGATTGAAACGCTGCAGATGACCGACACGCCGTACCGCCTCAAGCCCATCAATATCTACTACCACATGTATTCGGGCACCAAGCTTGCGTCGCTCAAGGCGTTGAAGAAGGTCTACGACTACGCGCTGTCGCAGCCGGTGTTCCCGATCTATTCCACCGAGTACGTGGTCAAGGTGCTGGATTTCCGCAACATGGCCATCGCCCGCGATGTCGATGACGGCAACACCTGGGTCGTGCGCGGCGATGGCGACCTGCGCGAACTGCGCTGGATGGCACCTGGCACGCCGCGCCTGGCCGACGCACAAGGCGTGGTCGGCTATGACAAGGCAGCTGGCGGCATCTATATCCACCTCGACGAGGGTGCAGCGCGTTTTACTGTTGCGCCGGAGGCGGAGTCGATCACGCCCGCGTACATTGCGGAAGCCGCTGCCTTCGTGCGCAATTTCGCACGAAACGGTAGTGAGTTGAGTTTCGAGGCGGGCGGCTATTACAAGCCGTTCGTTCGTCTGGCCAACGCCGGCGCTTGCCGCGTGAAGGTCAACGGCAATCCCGCCAGCACCGCCCGCGCACAGGACAACACCGTGCGCGTCGACCTGACTGGAGCTGCTGCTCAAACCGTGACCTACCAACGTGTCGATGTGGTCTGCTGACCTGACTCCGCGTGAACGGCTGCTGCCTGCCTGGCTGATCGGCACGCTTGGTGCGCTGATCGGGCTGGCGCTCGCCTTGATGTTCCCGCGCGAGCGCCTGGAGGCGCGCCTGCTTGATGGGGCCAATGCGGGCGGCAAGGTTGATGCGCTGTCGGTGGCCTACCTGGAAGCCTGGCTGCGCGTGCGCCCGAACGATGGGGAATTCCTCAGCGTGCTGGCCGCCCAGTACGTGCGCACCGGCCGGCTGGAAGAGGCCGAAGCGATCGTTGCCCGCATGCGCGCGCTGCATGACAAGTCGCTCGACCGTGAAGCGCTGTTGCTCGATATCGCCATCCGCGAGCAGCGTGCCTATGCACTGCAACCGAATGATCCGCAGCGCGCGGCCATGCTTGTTGACCTGCGTGCTCTGCTCAAGCAAGCGCTGGACTACCGCTGGACTGCGGCCGAGCTGGAGATGCTCGCAGCCAAATCCCGCGGGCTGGATCAGGGCGCGATGGCCATGCAGTTCTATCAGCGCCTGGCCAAGCAGGACGTGGCCCGAGCCGCGCAATGGCAGGCGCGCACGGCTGAGATTGCGCTGGGTGTGGGTGAATACCGCGCTGCCGCCGCCGCCAACTTTGCTGCGCTGGACACCGCCAGGTCGATTGACGAGCAGCGCCGCTACTTCATCGCCGGCTTGAAGGCATTGCAGGGCGGCAACCTGCTCGACGATGCCATGACCGAAGCGCAACGTCGCGTCGGCCTGCTGATCGACGATACTGAAACGCTGCGTTTTCTTACGCGCCTGGCGCAGGCGTGCAACCGTCCCGATCTGGCGGACCAATATGCACGCCGCCTGCTGCACCTGTCGCGGCGTCAGACGAACGAGGGCATTGCCCTGGCGGCAGGCGTCGCACGTCATGACTGGGCGTTTGCAGGCCGGCCCGAACCGCTGCCGAGCCCGGCGGATGTCGTATTCATGGATGGCCCGGAAGGCCTGGCCCGCCGCCAGCGGCATGCCGCACGCATCCGCCATGTGGCGGACAAGGCCGACGATGCCGCATCGTCTTCGCAACCGAAGGGCGCCCAGGCCATCGTGCGCGGCATCGCGCCGTTCAACGCGGATGACTACGATCTCGCTTTCCAGGTCTTCATGGGCAGCGGCAACCTGAACGACGCCATGCGCGTGGCCGAGGCCGCCGTGCGCCAGCGCCCCGACCTGAAGATCTGGACCGAACGCGCCGCCCAGGTGGCCGAGTGGAACCGCCAGCCGATGGTCGCGTTGAACTACTGGCTGTCGTACGCGCAATCCACCGGCGACGATGCGGCCTGGCAGCACGTGCTGCGCCTGGCGCCCGCGCTCAACGAAGACCACGCCTATCTGGCCGGCCTGCGCTACCAGGCCAGCCGCCAGCCCGGTGACATGAAGCTGCTCGACCAGATCATTGCCGCGTACGAGCGCTTGGGCGAGCCGGTGGAAGGGCTGGCGTACCTGAACAGCATTGCGCGTGGAGCCCACCGGCAGGCGGTGCTGGAGCGCTATGCCAGTCTGGCCGAGCGCGCCGGCAAGGACGATCAGGCCTACGACACCTACGTACGCTTGCAGAAGGAGTTCGGCCTGAATACGCCAAAAGCGACGCAATACGCGCTCAAGCTGGCGAACATGCTGTACGTGCGCGGGCAATTCGAGCAGGCGCTCGCCGCCATGCAGGCGGCCAGCAAGGCGGCCACACCCACCGACGATCTTTACTGGCGCACCTTCGCCCAGCTTGCCCGCCTGACCCAGCGCGACGATCTGGCGCGCGAGGCCTATCGCCAGTTGCTGATCGGTGGCAAGGCCGAGGCTGACGACCTGACGTCGATGATCGCCTTCTACGACGCCAGCCCCATCGACGCCGGCCGCCTGTCCGAGCTCGCCTTCCGCAAGGACGGCACGATGGTTCACCTGCAGCAGGCCATCTACTACTACACGCGGGCGCGCGCCTTCCGCCGCATCGAAGGGCTGCTGGCCTCGCTTACGCCGGAGCAGCGCGAGGCCGCAGAGCAATCCGCCGGCGTGCTGAGCGCACGTGCCGAGTACCTCCGCCAGAGCGGCCAGTGGGATGCCGCCATGCGCGACCTGCGCCGTGCTGCCTCACTGCCCGATGCCGGCAGCGATGTACGCGCCGCCTTCCTCTGGGGCCTGCTCGACTCCGGCCAGAACGCCGAGCTCAAGCGCGCCCTGGCCCTGTGGCGCGGCGAGGCCGAGAACGATTCCGCCTACTGGGGCGCATACGCTGCGGCCGGGCTGCAACTGTTCGACGCCAACCTCGCACTGCGCTTCCTGGGGCGCCAGGGCAAGTCGATGCAGACTGATCCGCTCTGGCTGCTTGCCTACGCCGATGCGCGCGAGATGGCCGGTCAGGCCGATGCCGCCTGGGCCCTGCGCCGCGAGGCGTGGTGGCTGCTGTGGCGTGCGGAGGACAAGACCGGGAGTGGCAAGGCCAAGGCACCGGCTGGCCGTCGTGTCGGTACGCGCGTAACGGTGGGCGACGATGATGCCGTACCGCTGGAAGAGGACGCCCGTACCGAACTGCGCGCCCGACGCGTCTCGCTGGCGCAAACGTTCGGGTCGGGCGACCTGTCGCAGCGCCTGCTGATCGAACTGCTGCGTGATGACCGTCGTACCACGAAGCAGGCACGCGAAGGTGGTCGCTCGACGATGGACAAATCCGAGTTGGGCGAGATCGATACGCTGCCGCCCGAGCCGCCGGAAACGCTTACCGACAAGCGCAAGCAGGCCCGCGTGAGCGATCAGCTCGTCTCCGCGGTCGCCAAGGAGGCGGCGCTGGGCTGGGCGTTGTCGCAGGAGGCGAATGACCTGGCGCGTGCATGGCTGCTGCAGCAATACACGCGCCGCATGACGCGTCCGGCCTATGCCGACATCTCCATCGCCCTGGCCGAGCGCGATCTGCAGACGCTCAACCGCCTGCTGGATGACACGCCCGACCGCATCCCGCTCTACAACCGCATCGACGCCAATGTGATGACGGACCGCCTGGGTGAGGCGCAGCGGTTGTCCTTCGAGGGCCTGACCACGGCACCCGACGACGGGCAACTGCACGAGCGCGTACAGGAGACGCTGCTGACCAACGCGCAGGCACTGGAGCCGCGCGAGACGTGGTTCAAGCAGGCGCCGCTCACGTACTTCGAGACCAGTGCCGCGGCCGGCATGCGCCTGACCGACCACACCAGCATGCTGGTGCGCGCCACGCAGCGGAACCAGCGCTCGACCGACGATACGCAGCTCACCGGCGTGCCGGCGCAGGACCGCAAGCTGGACTGGATCTCGCAGTACCAGACGCAGAGCACGCAGTGGAAGGGCACCGTGGGCTGGCGTGAGGGGCTGGCGTCGTTCTATGCGTTTCGGCTGGATGGGCTACTTGGGCAGGTCGGGCCGCTGGGCGCCGAGCTGTCGATCGGCCGCAACCAGCCGGCCAACGAGACGCCGCAATTGCGTATCGGCGGTGTGAAGGATCTGTTCTCGATCGGCAACAACTGGCGCCTGACGCAGAACGAGTATGTGCGTGCCCGGGTCGAGGGTGACCGCTTCTATGCGCAGGACCGCTCGTTCCTGGGCAGCGGTATGGTGTTCGATGGCGAGATCGGCCATCGCTTCCGGGTGGAATATCCTGACTACACGATCCGCGTGGTGGGCACGGTGGCGCGCTACAACGCGTCGGGCACGGTCAGCCCGCTGATGGCGCGCCTGCTGCCGGGCGACGGTACGCCGGACGTCAACCAGATCATGCCGCGCTCGTTCTCGCAGTTCGGCATGCTGTTTGGCTTCGGCACGGACTATCTGGATCGCTACACCCGCGCCTGGCGGCCGTTCATGGATGTTGGCATGCTGCACGACAACCGCGAAGGATGGGGCGTGCAGGCGCAGCTTGGGGTGGCGGGCAGCGTCTTTGGCAATGACCATCTGGCGCTATACATCGAACACCAATCGATCACGCGGTCAGGCACATCGCCGCTGACGGAAATCGGCCTGCGCTACCGCTGGCTTTACTGATGCGCAAGCGACAAGCACGACGAACACGACGAACAAGATGAAACGGGGAAAGAACAGCATGAAGAACAACGGAAGCATCCAGGAGAAAGCGATGACACCCTTGCTCGACAAGATGAAGGCCGGCCGCCGCCGCTGGCTGGCCGCCGCTGCAGGCGTCGGTGTGGCGCTCGCGCTGTCCGCGTGTGCCGTGGTCGACAGCGGCCGCGCACCGGCAACCAGCGCGTCTGACGCGTGGGTCGTGCTGCCCATCGTCAACTACACCGAAACACCCCAGGCCGGGCTGCGTGCCGAGACCATCGCCACCAGCATCCTGAAGGCGCGCGGCTTTACCAATCTCAAGCAGTATCCGGCCAACCTGAACAGCGAATCGCTGTTCGAGCCAGCCGAGCGCGAGGCCGTGGCCCGCGCGCTGGATTGGGCGCGCGGCGAGAAGGCCCGTTATGCCCTGACCGGCGCCGTGGATGAATGGCGCTACAAGGTGGGCGTGGATGGCGAACCCGCCGTCGGCATCACCCTGCAGGTGATTGACGTGCAGAGCGGCAACGTGATCTGGAGCGCGGCCGGCAGCCGCACCGGCTGGAGCCGCGATGCCGTCTCGGCCGTGGCGCAGAAGCTGCTGCGCGAGCTGCTCTCGCCGCTGGGCCGAGGCTGATGAAAACCGAAGCGGCGCAGGGTACGCAGCCGGGCACACAGTCCGCCGCCGCGGAGGCGCGCGGTCGCGATCGTCGGCGCAATGCGCAGGGCATCGGCGCATCGTCGTGGTATGGGCGCCTGATCGCGCCGGCCGTGTCGAGCCCGAGCGCGGTGCTGGAAACGCTGGGCGCCACGATCGTCGCCATCGGCATCGTCTGGCTGTTCGTGCCGGACAATCCGCTGCTGCTCGGCTACGGCTTCCCGTGGATCTGGCTGGTGCCGCTCATTCTGGCGTTGCGCTACGGCACGCTGCTGGGTGCGGCCGCCGCGCTGGTGGTGCTGGGCGCATGGTGGACGTTCTACGGGCAGACGGCTGCGGCGGGTGCCTTCCCGCGCATGTACTTTCTTGGCGGGCTGATGTTCGTGCTGATCGGCGGGCAGTTCGGTGACATCTGGGGCGCGCGGCTCTCACGTGCGCGCACCGTCAACGGTTACTTGAACGACCGGCTGGCTGCGCTCACCAAGAACCACTTCCTGCTGCGTCTTTCGCACGAGCGGCTGGAGAACGACTTGCTGGCCAAGCCGACCACGCTGCGCGACACGCTCACGCAACTGCGCAACCTGGCACTGGCCGCACGCGAACACGGCGACGGCACCAACCAGCCCGACGTGGCACAACTGCCGGGTGCCGTGCAGTTTCTGCAATGGACGGCGCAGGCCTGCCAGCTGGAAGTGGCCGCGATGGTGCGTGTGACACGTAACCAGGTCGACACTGAACCGGTGGCCCGCGTCGGCACGCCGTTCGACATCGTGGCTGACGACCCGCTGATCCGCCACTGCATCGACACCCACACGCTGGGCCACCCGCAGGCGCCCGAGCTGCGCCATGAAGGCAGCTCGCGCTACGTGGCCTGCGCGCCGGTGCTGTCGGGTGCCGACGAGTTGATCGGCATCGTGGTTGTGCAGCAGATGCCGTTCCTGTCGCTGTCGTACGAAAACCTGCAGTTCCTGCTGGTGCTGCTCGGCTACTACGCCGATGGCGTGCGCCACCTGACCGTCAGCTCCGAGATTCTCGACCTCGTGCCCGATGCGCCGTACGAGTTCGCACTCGACCTTGGCCGTCTGGCGCGCTTGCATCGCGATACCGGCATCGACTCGTCGGTAGTCGCGCTCATCTTTGATCAGGACGAAGCCAGCGATGCACCGTTCGAGAGCGTGCTGCGCAGCCGCCGTGCGCTGGACGTGGTCTGGCAGGCGCGTGGCAAGACGCGTCGCGCCATCGTCACGCTAATGCCGCTGTCGGGCGCGGGTGCCGTGTCGGCCTATCTCGTGCGCATTGAAGACAGTCTGCGTGCACAGTTTGGCGTCGATTTCGAGCAGTCGCACATCGGTGTGCAGACGCTGCACGTGACGGGCGAGCACCCTGGTGAGGCGCTGGTGCGCTTCATCGCGCGCTGCCACCTGGATGGCTGAAGCGAGGGCGCGCGACCATGTTCAAGCTCACGCTCAGCGGCATCTCGGCCCAGATTGCAGCGGTGGTGATGGTGCTGCACGCCGGCAACAGCCTGGCGCTGCTGCTGTCGTGCCTGCTGCTGCAGGGCACCGCCGCCGCGCTGATCGGGCTGGCCGCGTGGCGCCTGCTGCCGCGCCGCTATCGCGTGCCGTTTGTCTGGACGTACGGCTACCTCGTCGCTCTCTGCTTCTTTGTGCCGGTGGCGGGGTGTCTGCTGGTGCTGGGCAGTCTGCTGCTCGGCAAGCTGTTCCCCAAGCCGGAAGACGACAAGGACATCGCCGATGTGGGCTTGCCGGTGTTTGTGGCGCACCTGATCTCGCGCGTGACGCACGGCGGTGGGGCGCGGCTGCGCGCGCAGCTCAGCAATGAACGCGCGCCGGTGCAGAGCCGCATGACCGCGCTGGTGGCCATGCAGTCGATGCCCACGCGCACCGCCAGCCCCGTGCTGCGCGACCTGCTGGCCGATCCCGTGGACGACATCCGCCTGCTGGCCTACGGCATGCTCGACAACGCCGAGAAGGTGTTGATGCAGAAGATCCTGGCCGAGTTGCCGCGCCTGGAAGAGGCCATCACGCCCGAGGCCCGCTACGACATCAACAAGCGCCTGGCCGACCTGTACTGGGAACTGATCTACCAGAACCTCGTGCAGGGCGATGTGTACCGCTACACCGCCGAGCAGGTCGAGCGCTACGCCAGTGCCGCGCTGGCCATCCAGCCCGACAACGCCGCGCTGTGGTACATGCGCGGCCGGCTGGCGCTGTCGCGCCGCGAACCCGACGTGGCTGAGTCACACCTGCGCGAGGCCGAGCGGCTTGGCTTTCCGCGTGACCGCCTGCTGCCGCCGCTGGCCGAGGCCTGCTACCTGCGCGGCGACTATGCCGGTGCACGGGCGGCCCTGGCGCAATTCTCCAACCGCTCGCCGCTGCCATTGCTGCGTCCGTTGCTGCGCTACTGGACATCATGAGCGACCAATTTCCACGCGCCCAGTCCGCCGACGTCGCGCTGCTGCTCGAAGGGACATTCCCCTATGTGAGCGGTGGGGTGTCGAGCTGGGTCAACCAGATGATCCGGGCGTTTCCGGACATCCGCTTTGCCGTCGTCTTCATCGGCAGCCGCCGCGAAGACTACGGCAAGCCCGTCTACGCCATCCCCGACAATGTGGTGCACGTGGAGTGCCACTATCTGTACGACTTTCCGGCGCCGCCGCTGGTACAGGCCAGCGGCGGTGACGCGGCGGCCTTCGAGCGCTCGCGCAAGCTGCACGAGGCACTGCGCAACCCCGCGCACAAGGAAGAGACAGCCGACCTGATCCGCGCGTCCATCGCCGATCTGCGCGACGACGGCCCGCTGGCCGAGGAGCAGTTCCTCTACAGCCACCGCGCGTGGGACATGATGACGGACTACTACCGGCGCTACTGCACCGACCCGTCATTCACGGACTACTTCTGGACCGTGCGCATCATGCACAAGCCGCTCTGGCAGCTCGTGCGCATTGCCGAGAACCTCATCCCGGTGAAGGTGTTCCACACCATCTCGACCGGCTATGCAGGCTTCCTGGGCGCGCTGCTGCGCTACAAGCGCGGGCGACCGCTGCTGGTGTCGGAGCACGGCATCTACACCAAGGAACGCAAGATCGATCTGTTCCAGAGCCAGTGGATCCGGGACAACCGCAGCATCTTCGAGAAGGACATCGCGCAGATCAGCTACTTCCGTGACCTGTGGGTGCGCTTCTTTGAAACCATGGGCCGCGTCTGCTACGACGCCGCCGAAGAGATCACCGCGCTGTACGAGGGCAACCGGCTGCGGCAGGTGATCGACGGCGCGCCGGTCGAGAAGACGCGCAGCATCCCCAACGGCATCAACCTGCCGCGCCTGGCCGCGCTGCGCGACAAGCGCCCGGCTAAGGTACCGTGCGTGATGTGCCTGATCGGCCGGGTGGTGCCCATCAAGGACGTGAAGACCTTCATCCGCGCCATGCTGACCGTCACGCGCGAGATGCCCGACGCCGAAGGCTGGATTGCCGGCCCCGAAGACGAAGATCCGGAATACGCGCACGAATGCCATAGCCTGGCCGAGAGCCTGGGCCTGGGTGACCGCATCAAGTTCCTCGGCTTCCAGAAGATCGATGACATCCTGCCCAAGGTGGGTGTGCTGGTGCTGAGCTCCATCAGTGAGGCGCTGCCGCTGGTGGTGCTGGAAGGGTTTGCCGCGGGCGTGCCCTCGGTCACCACCGATGTGGGGTCGTGCCGCCAGTTGCTGTTCGGCCTGGAAGGCGACGATGCCGCGTTGGGCGCCGCTGGCGCCGTGGTGCGCATTGCTGATCCGGCCGCACTGGCAGCCGAAGTGCTGACGCTCTTGGGCGACGAATCGCGCTGGCATGAGGCACAGGCCGCCGGCATTGCCCGTGTGGAGCGCTACTACACGCAGGAGATGATGGTCGGCGCCTATCGCGAGTTGTACGACCGCTTGCGCACGCTACCTGATCTGTCCACCGAGGCCACGGGCAAGGCCGCCGCGGCAGCCTGCCCACACCATGCCGGGCAGGCCAAGCAGCAGGGAGCACGCTGATGGCAGGCATCGGTTTCGAGTTGCGCAAGATGCTCAAGCGCGACAGCCTGCTCGGGCTGCTGCGCGCCTACACCTACGCCGGCATCATCAGCTCCGGACCGTGGATTCTCTCCATCGTCGGGATTCTGCTGATCGGTATCCTGAGCCTGCCGTTCGTGATTCCCGGCTCGCTCATCACACAGTTCCAGGTGTCGGTCACTTACTTGATTGCGGTGAGCCTGATATTGACGGGGCCGCTGCAGCTGGCCTTCACGCGCTTCACGTCCGACCGCCTGTTCGAGAAGCGGGACGACCTCGTCCTGCCCAACTACCACGCCGTGTCGCTTGTGATGACGCTGGTGGCGGGTGGCTTGGGGCTCGTCGTCATACTGTTCGCGTTCGGGCAGCAGTCGGCCATCTACCGGGTGTTGATGCTTGCGGGCTTCGTGGTCATGGCCAACATCTGGATCGCGGTGATCTTCCTGTCGGGCATGAAGCAGTACAAGGCGATCGTGTGGATTTTCCTGATCGGCTACACGCTCACGGTGCTGCTGGCACTGCTGTTCAATCGCGTAGGGCTGGAGGGGCTTCTGCTGGGCTTCGTACTGGGGCAGTTGTGTCTGCTGATCGGCATGGCGGGGCTCATCTACCGCAACTTCAGCGGACGGCGCTTCCTGTCGTTCGAGGTGTTCGACAAGCGGTTTGCGTATCCGTCGCTCATGCTGATCGGGCTGCTGTACAACCTCGGCATCTGGCTCGACAAGTTCATGTTCTGGTATGCGCCGGGCACGGGGCAGCAGGTGATCGGGCCGCTGCATGCGTCGGTCATCTATGACATTCCAGTGTTCCTGGCGTACCTGGGGATCATTCCCGGCATGGCTGTGTTCCTGGTGCGCATCGAGACGGATTTCGTTGAGTACTACGATGCTTTCTACGACGCCGTGCGGGGCGGGGCATCGCTGGAGCACATCGAAGACATGCGCAACACGATGGTGCAGACCATCCGCGCGGGCCTGTACGAGATCGTAAAGATTCAGGCCATGGCGGCGCTGGTGCTGTTTGCCGTGGGCGCTTCGGTGCTGCGGGTGCTGCATATCTCCGAGCTGTATTTGCCGCTGCTGTACGTCGACACCATTGCTGCGAGCTTGCAGGTGGTGTTTCTGGGCGTGCTGAATATCTTCTTCTACCTGGATCGGCGGCGCGTGGTGCTGGGGCTGACGGCTGCGTTTGTCGTGCTCAACGGCGTGCTGACGTGGATCACGCTGCAGCTGGGGCCGGCTTGGTATGGGTATGGGTTTGCCGTGTCGTTGCTGCTGGTGGTGATGGCGAGTCTTGTGATTCTGGATCGGAAGTTGGATCGGTTGGAGTACGAGACTTTTATGTTGCAGTAGGGTTTTGGGGGGTGTTTGGGCCTTGGTGGTCCATCCCGGTCCAGAAAAGCCTATAGCCCCACAACATCCCCCCCAACAACTCCGCATTTGCGCAACCGCCCCCCGCCTCCTTAAGCTGCCGACAACATTTCTCTAAGTCGAAGCTTCTTCATGCAAATCGCAGTCGTCGGCGCCGGCATCATCGGTATCAGCACCGCAATCGCATTGGCCCAGGAAGGTCATCAGGTCACCCTGATCGAACGCCACCCGGGCCCGGGCGAGGGCACCAGCTACGCCAACGGCGGTCAGCTCAGCTACAGCTATGTGGCCCCACTGGCCGGCCCCGGCGTGCTCTCCCACGTGCCGGGCTGGCTGCTGCGTCGCGATTCACCGCTGCGTTTGAAGCCTTCGCTGGACCCGGCCCTGCTGCGCTGGGGTCTGCGTTTCATTGCGGCCTGCAATCGCGAGCGTGCCGACCGCACCACGCGCGAGTTGCTCGCCCTGTCGTTCTACAGCCGCACCCGCATGGAAGCCCTGCGCGAGGCATCGCCCGAACTGGCCTTCAGCTTTGCCCGGCGCGGCAAGCTGGTGGTGCACCGCGATGCGGCCGCATTCGAGTCCGCCCGCGCCCAGGTCGGCTACCAGGCCACGCTCGGTTGCGAGCAGCATGCACTGTCAGCCGACGAGGCCATCGCCCACGAACCCGCACTCGCCGGGGTGCGCGACCAGATCGTCGGCGCCATCTATACGCCGGATGAAGACGTGGCCGATTGCCACCAGCTCTGCGTCGGCCTGTTCAACCGGCTGCGCGAGATGCCAAACGTCACGTTACGCTTCAACACCGGCGTCAACGCGTTGTGGACGGAAGGCTGTCGCGTGCGCGGTGTGACGCTGGCCGATGGAGCCCAACTGGCGGCCGATGCGGTGGTCATGGCCGCCGGCGTGACGAGTGCCAAGCTGCTCGGCCCGTTGGGTATCGACCCCGGCCTGTATCCGCTCAAGGGCTACAGCATCAGCCTGCCGCTGGGTGAGGGCGATGCCGCTCCGGTCATCAGCGTGACGGACGCAGCGCGCAAGATTGTCTATGCGCGCATCGGACAGACGCTGCGCGTGGCCGGCATGGCCGATCTGGTCGGCTGGTCGACCGCGCTCGACACCCGCCGCGTGCAGACCCTGTACGACGAGACCCGTGCGCTGTTTCCGGGCGCCATGCGTGCCAATGACGAAGGCGCCGATGCCGCACCGTGGGCAGGCATGCGTCCTGCGACGCCGACAGGTGTGCCGGTAGTCGGCGCATCCCCAGTGGAGGGGTTGTGGCTGAATGTCGGCCATGGCGCCTTGGGCTTTACGCTGGCACTTGGTAGTGCAGGGCTGCTGGCAGATATGATCGCCGGGCGCAAGCCGGTGATTTCTCCCGCACCCTACGCATTGGCCGCGTAACAGCAGCACAAGAGATTCAAAAGACCGAGCGTGCAAGCTTGATCGCTTGCGCCAATTGGTAAGCAAAGTAGTCTGGAGCGAACACACCCAAAGGAGGGGAAGCATGAAGACATTGCATTCGACCAAACGTATCCTGTGCGGATTGACGCTGGCTGCGGCTGGCACGCTGGCGGTGCTGTCGACCGGCGCGCAGGCGCAGTCGAACGACACGCTGGCGAAGATCAAGCAATCAGGGGTGATTTCGGTCGGCTATCGCGAGTCGTCGATTCCGTTCTCGTACCAGGCCGATGCCAACACCATCACCGGCTATTCGCAGGAGATCTCCAACCTGATCGTCGCCGGTGTGGAGAAGAAGCTGGGTATGCCCAAGCTGCAGGTCAAGCTCACGCCGATCACCTCGCAGAACCGCATCTCGCTGCTGCAAAACGGCACGATCGACTTCGAGTGCGGCTCGACCACCAACAACCTTGATCGCCAGAAGCAGGTCGCGTTCTCGAACAACATCTTCATCTACGGCATGCTGATGCTGGTGAAGAAGGATTCGGGCATCAAGGACTTCCCGGACCTGAAGGGCAAGACCGTGGTGACCACCGCCGGCACCACCGAAGACCGCATCCTGCAGAAGATGAACGGCGAAGCGAAGGACGCCGACAAGATGAATCTGATCCTCGCCAAGGATCACGGCCAGGCGTTCCTGACGCTGGAGTCGGGCCGCGCCGTGGCCTTCGTGATGGATGAGCCGCTGCTGTACGGCGAGCGCACCAAGGCCAAGAACCAGAACGACTGGGTGGTGGTCGGCACGCCGCTGCAG
Organism: Ralstonia sp. 24A2; assembly: GCF_051783885.1. NCBI lineage: Bacteria > Pseudomonadati > Pseudomonadota > Betaproteobacteria > Burkholderiales > Burkholderiaceae > Ralstonia > Ralstonia sp. 24A2. The sequence continues at coordinate 635,609 of NZ_JBPVZD010000001.1, forward strand.
ACCGAAACCTACGCGTGCATGATGCGCAAGGACGATCCGGCGTTCAAGAAGGTGGCAGATGACGTGATTGCCGACCTGATGAAGTCGGGCAAGGCCAACGAGCTGTACAAGAAGTGGTTCATGTCGCCGATCCCGCCGAAGAACCTGAACCTGAACTACCCGCTGACGACGGGCATGAAGGATCTGTACGCACACCCGAACGACAAGGCGATTCAGTAAGCGCGCTAGCAGCACAAACGAAAAACGGGGGACATCATCGTCCCCCGTTTTTTATTGTGCGACGCCTCGGATCAGGCTGGCTGGGCCCAAGGTGAGCGGATGTCCGCCAGGAAGCGCTGCGCACGCGGATGCTGCGGGCGCAGGAAGAAGTCTTCGGGTTTGGCGCGCTCCAGCACCTGGCCCTGGTCCATGAAGATCACGCGGTCCGCCACTTCGCGTGCGAAGCCCATTTCGTGGGTGACGCAGACCATGGTCATGCCGTCGCGGGCGAGGTCCTTCATCACCAGCAGCACTTCGTTCACCATCTCTGGGTCCAGCGCGGAGGTGGGCTCGTCGAACAGCATGACCGGCGGTTTCATCGCCAGCGCGCGGGCAATCGCCACGCGTTGCTGCTGGCCGCCCGACAACTCGCCGGGGTAGGCATCGGCCTTGTGCGGCAGGCCCACACGTTCGAGCAGGCGCATCGCAAAATCCTTCGCTTCCTGCGGCAGCATGCGCTTGAGCTGTACCGGCGCCAGTGTGCAGTTCTGCATGACCGTCAGGTGCGGGAACAGGTTGAACTGCTGGAACACGAAGCCGATGCCGCTGCGCAGGATATTCACGTTCACGCCGTGCGCGTGCACATCCTGCCCGTTGACGGTGACGCGGCCTTTCTGGATGGCCTCCAGCCGGTTCAGCGTGCGGATGAGCGTCGATTTGCCCGAGCCTGATGGCCCGCACACCACCACGACTTCGCCTTTGGCGATGGTTTCATTGATGTCGACGAGGGCGTGGTACTCGCCATACCACTTGTCGACGTGTTCGATCGTAATCATGTTCATGGTTTGAGCGGAGCGCGCGCTGCCAGGCGCCGCTCGAGGAAGAACGCCACGCGGGTCAGGCTGAAGCACATCACGAAATAGCTGATCGCCAGCAGGCCGTAGACCTCGGCGGATTTCACCATGACAGCCGTGCTGATCTGGCCGGCCACGAATGACACCTCGGGCAGGCTGATGATGTAGCCGAGCGAGGTTTCCTTGATGGTGGAGACGAGCTGGTTGACCAGCGAAGGCAGCATGTTGCGCAGTGCCTGCGGCAGGATCACACGCTGCATTGCCTGCATGTACGACAGGCCGAGCGAGCGGGCGGATTCCATCTGCCCGCGCGGCAGGGCCTGGATGCCGGCGCGCACGATCTCGGCCAGGTACGCGCCGTCAAAGATCACCAGCGCGGTCAGCATGGTGCTGAACTGGTCCGTACGCTGGCCAGTGATGGTGGGCAACAGGAAGTACGCCCAGAAGATCACCATCAGCAGCGGCGTGCCGCGCACCACGTAGACGAGCGCCGTAGCCGGCCAGCGCAATGCGGCGATCGGGCTCACGCGGCACAGGCCCAGCACGATGCCCACCGGCAACGCCAGAATCAGGCCGGCCGACGCCAGCAGGAACGTCAGCGCCAGGCCACCCAGCGGGCCGTTCGGATACTGGCCGATCAGGTAGTAAACGCCGTAGGTTTGAATGAGGTCGAGCATGGCTACAGCGTCCGGACAGGGTAGCGATGCTGATACCAGGCCGAGAACACCGTGATCGCAATCGAGATGGTCAGATAGGCCACGGTGGCAAACGCAAACGCCTCAAAGCCGCGGAAGGTGGCGCTCTCCACCTGCTGTGCCTGATACATCAGCTCGGCTACGCCGATCACCATGGCTATGCTGGAGTTCTTCCACAGGTTCAGCGTCTGGCTGACCAGCGGCGGCACCGTCACGCGCAGCGACTGCGGCAGCACCACCAGCCGCATCGCCTGCAGGAACGAGAGGCCAAGCGCGCGGCTGGCTTCCAGCTGCTCCTTCGGGATCGAGCGGATGCCGCTGCGGATGTCTTCCGCCATATAGGCGGCGGTATAGAGCACGAGCGCGATGACCGCGCTCGCAGCTTCGTAGTTCAGGCTGTAAAGCCAGTCCTTGATGAACTGCGGCAGGATCTGCGGCGCGCCGAAATACCAGAACAGCATATGCGCGAGCAGTGGCACATTGCGGATGGCTTCAACGTAGGTCTGGCCGATGGCGCGCAGCGGCGCGGCGGGCGACAGGCGCAGCAGCGCCACCACGATGGCAAGCGGCAACGCCAGCACGAAGGCCAGCAGCGACAGCTTGATCGACAGGAAGAAACCGCTGACAAGCCATTGGTGATACTGCCCTGAGAGCAGCATCGACAAATTGAATTGGGGCATGGAGATTCATACCGCCCGGCCGAGGTTGAAACCCCGGTCCGGGCGGCCCGACGTGTAATTAGTCGATCTTGTCGGTGGAAATCTTGAAGGTGCGCTGCGGGAAGGCCATCTTCGTGGTCGGGCCGAACCACTTGTCGAACAGCTTCTGCGCTTCGCCGCTGGCTTCCATGCCCAGCAGCACCTTATCGACCTGCTGCTTGAAGGCCGGCTCGCCCTTGCGGATACCCAGGGCGATGTGCTCGGTCGACAGGTTCTGCGGCAGGATCGCGTAGTCCTTCGCCACCGGGCCCATCTTGGCCATGTTGCCGATCAGCGTGGTCTCGTCGTTCACGTAGGCGGCGCCCTTGCCTTGCTGCAGGGCCAGCAGCGCCTGCGGGCTGTTGTCGAACGAGACGACGTCAGCGTTCTTGATGGCCTTGGCAATGTTGGCTTCCATGGTGGAGCCCTTGACCGTCAGGAGCTTCTTGCCGTCGAGCTGGGCAAGCGACGTGATGCCGCTGTCTTTCTTCACCATCGCCTTTTGGCCGGTGATGAAGGTCGACACCGAAAAGTCGATCTGCGCCTCACGTTCCTTGTTGTGCGTGAGCGAGGCGGCCAGCAGATCCACGCGGCCTTGCTGCAGCTCGGGCAGGCGTGCGGCCACGGCAAGTTGCTTGAGCACGGGCTTCACGCCGATGCTCTTGGCCACAGCGTCGCACATATCGACGTCGTAGCCGACGATCTCGCGGCTCATCGGGTCTTTCAGGAAGCTGAACGGCTCGTCGGTGCCGAGCACGCCGCAGACGAGCTCGCCTTTCTTCTTGATGTCGGCAAGCTGGTCAGCATGGGCGGTCGTGGCGACCAGGGTGGCAGCGGCCAGGATGGCTGCGCCGGTAACTTGTGTCAGACGTCGGCTTGTTTTCATCGGATTTCCTCCTTGACGACTTGGGTGGGTGGCAGTGCGTGAATCAAGATCGACCGCGAGCATACAGGCGTGCGACTGGCTTGGCTGCTCGCTATCCGGATAACCATATGACGGCAGCATAGGCCGCCCAACTATAGACCATGCCGAACGGCACAAGCGCAGGCTGGCAAACGGGTTGGGGCGGATTGCACAGGCGGGGTTTCTGGGTGGCCGGGGCTGCCTGCGGTGGCGCAAACGCAGGCACGGCGCCATCGGTAAACCATTGGGCCCGCGATGATGGCGCGGCGGGGCTGAGGTACGGCCTGCTTGTTGTTATGCAAAGAAGACATTGGTCGCCATTAATGACATGGCAACCGACCCGGCTCCATCGGGGGATTCCCGGTGCCGGATGTTTGTCTTACAGGGCGCCGCAGATGGTTTCGTTGATGGGCACGTCGCCAACCGTTTCATGATCGTTGCCTCGATAGCGGTAGACCAGGCTCAGGCCCAGGCGCGTCAGGATGCGCACGTCGCCGTTGTTGCAGATGTTCTTCTGCAGGATCGGTACGAAGTTCAGCCGGAAACCTTGCGATGCAGCCGAGTGCGCCGCGTAGTTGGTCAGCGTGATGAGGAAGACGAGGTTCTTCTTCTGCGCCAGCGTGCATTGCACAAGCGCGGTCTCCCGGTCGAGGGGGATGGGGGTGAAACGGTTGATTTCCGTGCAAGCCTGGGTGAGCGCCCGGTCGGTATTGCGGGCCGGGCCGGTCAGGGCAGGCACGCCAGCCGCGGCGGTGCTGCGGCCAGTGGCGGCGCCAACCAGCATGCGTGCCAGCGGGGTCAGCTCCTGCAGGGCAGCGGCTCCGGTCAAGGACTGCGCTTGTGCCCACAGGGGGCAGGCCAGCAACGGCAGGGCAATCGCCAGGGTGCGCGCAGCGCTTGCCCGACCACTCGTCTGACGGCAGCGCTGGCGGCCTTTCACATCCAGACCGGTCCGAATGGCGGCGTGTTGAGTCACAGACATCCTCTTTGCCCACGGAGCCACAATTTTATTGAAAAAACCACCGGGATGCGAGGCGCCTAATGCACTCACTTGCACGCAACTTGTTTGCGATCAGGTCCGCACACGCACCATCGCCGAGATGCGCTCGGCCGCTGCCTGCAATGGTTCGAGAAATTGCTTGGTCATCTGCTTGGCCGAAGTGCGGTTGGCCTGTCCGCTGATGTTCATGGCGGCGATGATATCGCCCGCCCGGTTGCGGATCGGCGCCGACAACGAGATCAGCCCTTCCTCTAACTCCTGGTCGACCAGTGCCCAGCCTTGCTGGCGCACGCCGGCAATGATGTCCTTCAATGCATCGACTTCGGTGACGGTGCGTTGCGTGCGCGCACGTCGATCGGATTCGCGCAGCACGATGTCGAGCCGGTCTTCCGGCAGGCCTGACAGCAGCACGCGCCCCATCGATGTACAGAACGCCGGCAGGCGGCTGCCGACCGCCAGGTTCAACGCGATGATCTTTTGCGTGGGCACGCGCAGTACGTAGACGATTTCCGTGCCGTCGAGCACCGAGGCGGAGCAACTCTCGTGCACCGTCTGCACCAGCTCTTCCATCACCGGCTCGGCGAGGTTCCAGAACGGCATCGAGGTCAGATAAGCGAAACCGAGGTCGAGGATCTTGGGCGTCAGCCGGAAGAGGCGTCCCTCAAAACTGACGTAGCCCAGGCTGACCAGCGTGAGCAGGATGCGGCGGGCACCCGCGCGTGTGAGGCCGGTTGCTTCGGCAACTTCGGACAGCGTCTGCTCGGGCCGCTCCGCATTGAACGCGCGAATGACGGACAACCCGCGTGCAAAGGATTGCACGTAGGAATCGCTGGGTTTTTCGGTTGGTAGTTCGGCGGCGGACATGCAGGCAAGCGAAAGCGGAGTACTGGCCTCAAGACTACTGGCAATCCTCGTGTTTCGCTACTCGAACGCCTGATCGCTATGCGTACGTCTTGACATGGTCCGGATGGGAGGCGTAGATTAGTTCTTGGATCGAACGTGAGTTCGTTTAGCGAACAAAAGGGAGCGTGGGCCGGACAGCAAGGGCCCGTGTCGATCCAGTCGTCAATCCGGAGACTCGCAGGCCGCACCTTGCGGCTGGGCCTTTTGCAAGGGTCCGGCGATGCTCCGAGCGGCGCCAAGCCAAAAAAGCGTGGTGCCCTTGCCGGAGACTGCACGTGATCAACAAGATTTGTCCGTCTGTGGAGGCCGCGCTGGCCGATATCCCTGACGGTGCCACCATCATGATCGGCGGGTTCGGTACCGCCGGCATGCCTTCCGAGCTCATCGACGGGCTCATCGCCCACGGCGCGCGAGAACTCACCATCATCAACAACAACGCCGGCAACGGCGAGACGGGCCTGGCCGCGCTGCTCAAGGCGCGCCGCGTGCGCAAGATCGTCTGCTCATTCCCGCGCCAAGCCGATTCGTACGTATTCGACGCGCTCTATCGCGCCGGCGACATCGAACTGGAACTGGTGCCGCAAGGCAACCTGGCAGAGCGCATCCGCGCCGCGGGCGCAGGCATTGGCGGCTTCTTTTGCCCGACCGCGTATGGCACGCAATTGGCCGAAGGCAAGGAAACGCGCATCATCGACGGCAAGCCGTACGTGTTCGAACTGCCGCTGACCGCCGACTACGCGCTCATCAAGGCCCTGCGTGCAGACCGCTGGGGCAACCTCGTCTATCGCAAGACCGCGCGCAACTTTGGCCCGGTGATGGCCATGGCAGCCAAGTGCACCATTGCACAAGTGAGCGAGACCGTGGAACTGGGCGAGCTGGACCCCGAGCACATCGTCACGCCGGGGATCTTCGTCAAGCGCGTCGTGCAACTCGGCGCCGAACACGTTGCGAAGGAGGCCGCATGAGCGCCGAAGCAACCACCCAGTTCAAGCGCTGGACACGCGATCAGATTGCCACCCGCGTGGCGCGCGACATTCCCGACGGTTCGATCGTCAACCTCGGGATCGGCCTGCCGACGCTGGTCGCCAACCAGTTGCCGGCTGATCGCGAAATCATCCTGCACACCGAGAACGGCCTGCTTGGCATGGGCCCTGCACCCGCAGCGGGCGATGAGGACGAAGACCTCATCAACGCTGGCAAGCAGCCGGTCACCATCAAGCCCGGCGCATCATTCTTCCATCACGCCGATTCGTTCGCCATGATGCGAGGCGGCCATCTCGACTACTGCGTGCTCGGCGGCTTCCAGGTGTCGGCCACGGGCGATCTGGCCAACTGGCATACCGGTGCACCGGACGCGATTCCTGCCGTGGGCGGGGCGATGGATCTGGCCATTGGCGCCAAGCGGGTCTTTGTCATGATGGAGCACCAGACCAAGCAGGGCGACAGCAAGATCGTGCAGTCGTGCACCTACCCGCTGACGGGCATTGGCTGTGTCGATACCATCTACACTGACCTCGCCGTGATCGACATCACGCCCGAGGGGCTGGTGGTGCGTGAAATGGCCGACGGCCTCGATTTCGATACGCTGCAGACGCTGACGGCCGCGTCGCTGCGTCGTGCATAAATAGAACGGTTATTGGAGACAGAACCATCATGACGCAAGCCTTTATCTGCGACGCCATCCGCACCCCCATCGGCCGCTATGGCGGCAGCTTGTCTTCGGTGCGCGCGGACGACCTGGGTGCGGTGCCGCTCAAGGCGCTGATGGCGCGCAATCCGCAGGTCGACTGGTCGGCCATCGATGACGTGATCTACGGCTGCGCCAATCAGGCCGGTGAAGACAACCGCAACGTGGCGCGCATGTCGTCGCTGCTGGCTGGGCTGCCCGAGGGCGTGCCGGGTTCGACCATCAACCGTTTGTGCGGCTCGGGCATGGATGCGACTGGCACCGCTGCACGCGCCATCCGTGCCGGTGAAACATCACTGATGATCGCTGGTGGCGTGGAAAGCATGAGCCGCGCACCGTTCGTGATGGGCAAGGCCGCGAGCGCCTTCTCGCGCGACGCCAATATCTATGACACCACCATCGGCTGGCGCTTCATCAATCCGCTGATGAAGGCGCAGTACGGCGTCGACTCGATGCCTGAGACTGCCGAGAACGTCGCCACCGACTACAACGTCAACCGCGAAGACCAGGACCGTTTCGCACTGCGCAGTCAGGCCAACGCCGCCCGCGCGCAGGAAGACGGCACGCTCGCGCAGGAAATCACTGCGGTGACGATTCCGCAGAAGAAGGGTGACGCCATCGTGGTGGACCGCGATGAACACCCCCGTGCGACCACCATGGAAGCGCTGGCCAAGCTCAAGGGTGTGGTGCGCCCGGACGGCACCGTCACCGCTGGCAATGCGTCGGGTGTGAACGATGGCGCCTGCGCACTGCTGCTCGCCAATGAAGAATCGGCCAAGCGCTTTGGCCTGACGCCGCGTGCACGCATCGTCGGCATGGCCACCGCTGGTGTGCCGCCGCGTGTGATGGGCATCGGTCCGGCACCGGCCTCGCAGAAGCTGCTCAAGCAGCTTGGCCTGACGATCGATCAGATGGATGTGATCGAGCTGAACGAGGCGTTTGCCGCGCAAGGTTTAGCGGTGACGCGCCAGTTGGGTCTGCGCGATGACGACCCGCGGGTCAACCCGAACGGCGGTGCGATCGCGCTGGGCCACCCGCTCGGCATGAGCGGCGCTCGCCTGGTGACGACGGCGATGTACCAACTGCATCGCACCGGCGGCCGCTATGCACTGTGCACAATGTGTATCGGCGTCGGCCAAGGCATCGCGTTGGTGATCGAACGCGTTTGATGCGGCCATGACCAGCGGATTGCTCGATCGCGCGTTCTCCACGCCGGCCATGCTGGCGGTGTGGTCCGATGCGTCCACCGTGCGCGCGATGTTGGACGTGGAGGCGGCGCTGGCGCAGGCCGAAGGTGCCGTCGGCGTGATTCCGGTGGAGGCCGTGGCACCGATCCGCGCGGTGTGTGCCAAGGCGGCGCTCGATCTGGTGGCGCTTGGTGGTGCAGCTGCTACTGCGGGCAACCTTGCGATTCCGCTGGTCAAGCAACTGACCGCTGCCGTTGCGCAGCACGACGAAAACGCCGCGCGGTACGTGCATTGGGGCGCAACCAGCCAGGACGTCATCGACACCGGCCTCATGCTGCAGTGGAAGCAATCGGCTGCGTTAATCGAAGCCGATCTGCAGAAGCTTGCCGATGCGCTGGCGGCGCTGGCGCAACGCCATCGCAATACGCCGATGGTGGCGCGCACGTGGTTGCAGCAGGCATTGCCGACGACGTTTGGCCGCAAGGTCGGCGGGTGGCTGGAAGCGGTGCATCGCGCGCAGGATCGGTTTGCGGCGCTGCGTGCGCACGTGCCGGCGCTGCAATTTGGCGGGGCGGCGGGCACGCTCGCCAGCCTGGGCGAGCACGCGCGTGCTGTCGCCCAGACGCTGGCGCACGAACTCGATTTGCCGCTGCCGACGCTGTCCTGGCACGGCGAGCAGGATCGCATCGCGGACATCGGCACGACGCTCGCGCTGTTGACTGGCACGCTGGGCCACTTCGCGCGTGATCTCTCACTGATGATGCAGACCGAGGTGGGCGAAGTTGCCGAACCGTCGGGCGCAGGCAAGGGTGGTTCTTCCACGATGCCGCACAAGCGCAACCCTGTCGGCTGTGCCACGGTGCTGGCTGCGGCCACGCGGATGCCGGGGCTGGCGAGCACGCTGTTGTCCGCGTTGCCGCAGGAGCACGAACGCGCGCTCGGTGGTTGGCAGGCGCAGTGGACGACGCTGCGCGAGATGGTGTGTCTGGCTGCCGGTGCGCTCGACCGCATGCGCGACATCGTCGAAGGCCTGCACGTCGATGCGGCACGCATGCGCGCCAATCTCGATCTCACACACGGCCTGATCCTCGGTGAAGCCGTGATGCTGGCACTCGGCGCAGACCTTGGCCGCCTGCAGGCGCATCACGTGGTCGAGGCTGCCAGCCGCAAGGCCGTGCAGGACAACACAACGCTGCGTGACGTGCTGGCCGAAGATGCCGACGTCCTGCGCATCTGGGGCAGTGCCGCGCCGCAACGGCTCGATGCGCTGCTCGATCCCTCTCACTATCTGGGGGACGCGGGCGCCGCCGTTGATCGCGTGCTGGCCGAGCACGCCCGCCGCCACCCCTGAACACGACATCCACGGAGACACCATGCCCTGGCTCGAACACGACAATGTCCGCCTGTATCACGAATTCGACGACACACACGAGGCGGGCAAGCCGGTGCTGGTGCTGTCCAACTCGCTCGGTACCAATCTCGGCATGTGGGTGCCGCAACTGGATGCGCTGCGCCAGCACTTCCGCCTGCTGCGTTATGACCAGCGCGGTCATGGCCAGTCGAGTGTGCCCGATGCGCCGTTCGGCGTGGCGCAGCTTGGTGGCGACGTGCTCGCGCTGCTGGATCACTACGACATCGAGCTTGCGCTGTTCTGCGGCCTGTCGATGGGTGGCTTAACCGGCCTGTGGCTGGCTGCGTACCACGGCGAGCGTTTCCCGCGCATGGTGGTGAGCAATACCGCGGCGCTGATCGGTACGCAGCAAAGCTGGAACACGCGTATCGCCCAGGTGGAGCAGGGCGGCATGGCTAGTGTGACCGAGACGGTGCTGGAGCGCTGGTTCACGCAGGGCTACCGTGATACCAACGCGAGCCGTGTCGACATCGTCAAGGCGATGCTGTTGTCCACGCCGGACGCCGGCTACAACGGCAACTGCGGCGCCATTCGCGATGCGGACCTGCGCGCGCAACTGCCGAACATCCGTGTGCTGATGCTGGTGATTGGCGGCACGCACGATATCTCCACGCCCGCCGCGCAGACCAAGCTCATCGCGGATGGCGTGCCGGGTGCGCAGTATGTTGAACTCTCTGCCGGCCATCTCGCCAACTGGGAGCAAGCCGACGGCTACACCCAAGCGCTGGTCAGCTTCCTGACCACCGGCGTTGCACGCGAGGTTGCCCATGGATGATCGTGAACGCCACGCCGCCGGCATGCAGGTGCGGCGCGCCGTGCTGGGCGACGCCCACGTCGACCGCGCCAACGCCGCGCAGACCGACCTCACCGCGCCGTTTCAGGACCTCATTACACGCTATGCCTGGGGCGAGATCTGGACGCGCCCCGGCTTGCCGCGCCATACGCGAAGCTTGCTGACGATCGCGATGATGGTGGCGCTGGGCCGTGACGGCGAACTGCGCCTGCACCTGCGCGCCGCCGCCAACAACGGCGTCACGCGCGACGAAATCCAGGAAACGCTGCTGCAGACCGCCATCTACTGCGGCGTGCCGGCGGCCAACCATGCTTTCCATCTTGCGCAGACGGTGTTTGCCGAGATGGATGCGGAGGCTGCAGGCAAGTAGGACATATCGTCTCGGGGGAGACGCCACGCAACACAGACAGGGCAAACTGGCCGCCGAGCCGGAGACCCAAGGAGGAGACCCCATGCTCAGCGCATTGGGTGTGTTGTTTGACGGGCTGGCCTACGGCAGCCTGCTGTTCCTGATCAGCATCGGCCTGTCGGTCACGATGGGCCTGATGAACTTCATCAACCTTGCACATGGTGCGTTTGCCATGGCGGGCGGCTACGTGTGCGTGGTGCTGATGAACCGCCTCGGCGTGCCATTCCTGGCGACGCTGCCCATCGCTTTCCTCGTCACCGCGGCAATCGGGTTTGTGCTGGAGCGCACGCTGTACCGGCGGCTCTATCGCGCGAGCCCGCTGGATCAGGCGCTGTTTTCCATCGCACTCGTCTTCATGGCGATGGCAGGAGCGACCTACGTGTGGGGGCCGGCGCAGCAACCCATCGAGCTGCCGGAGGTGTTGCGCGGCCAACTGAGCGTGTTCGGCAGCGCGCTAGAGGTCGGGCGCTATCGGCTCTTCCTGATCGGCGTGGTGATCGTGCTGACGGTGCTGCTCGCCTGGCTGATCGAGCGCACGCGCTTTGGCGCGCAGGTGCGGGCATCGGTGGACAACCAGCAGGCATCCGCCGGCTTGGGTATCAACGTGAGCCTGGTGTTTTCCGTCACGTTTGCATTGGGTTCCGGGCTGGCTGGGTTGGGTGGTGGGCTGGGTATCGACGTGCTCGGGCTCGATCCGTCTTTCCCGATCAAGTACATGGTGTACTTCCTGCTCGTGGTCGCGGTGGGTGGCGCGGGGTCCATCAAGGGGACGTTGCTCGCAGCGCTGGTGCTGGGTGTGTTCGATGTGGCAGGTAAGTACTACGTGCCGGACGTTGGCGCGTTCGTCATCTATGGGCTGATGGTGGTGCTGCTCGTGCTCTTCCCGAGCGGTCTGCTAGGGAGGCGCGCATGAGCATGCTGCAGCAATTGATGCGCACCTCGCAGCCTGCCGAGAGCACGCTGGCGCACGGCTTGCCCGATGCGCGCTGGTCAATGCTGGAAATAGCGTTCTGGTGCGTGCCGATCGCCGTGTTCTTCTTCTTTCCGGACTACCTTGTCTTCGGCAGCCAGGTGCTGATCGTGGGGTTGTTCGCGCTGTCGCTCGATCTGGTGCTCGGCTACGCGGGCATCGTATCGCTGGGGCATGCTGGCTTCTTCGGTCTGGGCGCCTATACGGCGGGGTTGCTGGCGGCACACGGTTGGGGTGAGCCTTTGACAGGGTTGGCCGCAGGCGCCATCGTCGCTGCGCTGGGTGGCTTCTGCGTGAGCTTTCTCGTGGTGCGCGGGCAGGACCTGACGCGGCTGATGGTCACGCTTGGTATCGGCCTGATGCTGTATGAGGCAGCCAACAAGATGGCGTTTCTGACGGGCGGGGTCGATGGTCTCTCGGGCGTGGCGATGAACAACCTGCTCGGCACCTTCGAATTCGATCTGGCCGGTCGCACGGCCTACGTCTATAGCCTGGTCGTGCTGTTTGTCGTGTTCGTACTGCTGCGCAGGCTGGTGCGTTCGCCATTCGGGTTGTCGCTGCGCGGTATTCAGCAGGGGCCGAAGCGGATGCCGGCGATTGGCGCGAACGTGCGCATGCGCCTGGTGGCGGCGTTTACGGTGAGTGCCGCGATTGCCGGTGTTGCCGGTGGATTGCTCGCGCAGACGACACAGTTCGTCGGGCTGGATTCGCTGGGCTTCTCGCGCTCGGCCGAGTTGCTGATCATGCTGGTGCTGGGCGGTGCAGGCCGGCTGTACGGCGCGCTGATCGGCGCTGCGGTGTTCATGGTGGCGCAGGACGTGCTGTCCGGTATCAACCCGGTCTACTGGCAGTTCTGGATTGGGCTGCTGCTGATGGTGATCGTGCTGTTCGCGCGTGGCGGCCTGTTGGGTGGGTTGGAGGCGGCGATCTCCGCCATCAAGGCGTGGCGCGCTCGCAAGGGAGGTGCGGCATGAACGCACCGATGATGCATCCCACGCCGATGCTCAGCACACGCAGTTTGTCCAAGCGCTGGGGGGGCTTTCACGCCAATTCGGACATCTCGCTTTCGTTCATCCCTGGCGCGCGCCATGCGTTGATCGGCCCGAACGGCGCGGGCAAGACGACCTTCATCAATTTGCTGACCGGTGCGTTCGCACCGACGTCTGGCGAGGTGCTGCTTGGCGATGAGGACATCACGCGCCTGCCTGCACACCAGCGCGTCAAGCGTGGCATCACGCGCACGTTCCAGATCAACACGCTGTTTCCGGGGTTGACGGTGCTGGAATCGGTGATGCTCGCCATCTTCGAGCGCACGGGTGTGTCGTGGCAATGGCATCGCACGGTCGCTGCACATAAGGAGGCGCGTGACGAGGCGATGGCGTTGCTGGGCCGCTTGCAGCTCGGTGCCGATGCGCTGTCGCCCACGCACGCGCTGCCCTACGGCAAGCAACGACTCGTCGAGATTGCGCTGGCGCTGGCAACGCATCCACGCATCCTGCTGCTCGACGAGCCTGCCGCCGGCATTCCCGCCGCAGAGAGCGCTGAGCTGTTCGAGGTGATCGCCAGCCTGCCGCGCGACATCACCATCCTTTTCATCGAGCACGACATGAACCTCGTCTTCCGCTTTGCCGAGCGGATCAGCGTGCTGGTGGCCGGCCGTGTGCTGACCGAAGGCACGCCGCAGGAGATCGCCGCCGACCCGCGCGTGCGCGAGGTTTATCTGGGGGAGGCGGAACATGCCTGAGTTGCTCTCGTTCGAAAACGTGACCGCCGGCTATGGCAACGCCATCGTGTTGGACGACGTGTCGTTCTCGCTGGATGCGGGCGGCAGCCTCGCGCTGTTGGGCCGCAACGGCGTTGGTAAGACCACGCTGCTGAGTACGCTGATGGGCTTCACACGCCTGCACGGTGGGCGTATCCGCTGGCAGAGCGCGGACATCGGCAAGATGACGCCGCATCGGCGCGCGCGGGCTGGGCTCGGATGGGTACCGCAGGAGCGGTGGATGTTTCCATCGCTCACGGTGGAGGAACACCTGACCGCCGTCGCTCGGCCCGGCCCGTGGGATGTGGAGCGCGTCTACAAAACGTTCCCGCGTCTGCAGGAGCGGCGCCGCAATCTCGGCAATCAGCTGTCGGGCGGGGAGCAGCAGATGGTTGCCATCGCCCGCGCGCTGATGACGAATCCCGCACTGCTGTTGCTGGATGAGCCGATGGAAGGTCTCGCCCCGATCATCGTGCAGGAACTCGGTCGCGCCGTCCGTTCGCTCGTCGATGAAGGCGGCATGGCGGTGATTGTGGTGGAGCAGCACGCGCGCCTGGCGCTGGAGTTGACACAGCGGGCGTTGGTGCTTGATCGCGGGCGCATCGTCCACGCATCGAGCAGCGCAGACCTGCTCGCCGACAAGCCGCTGCTGCAGCGGCTTGTGGCGGTCTCCTGAGGCCGAAGACGGCTTACTTGCCCGGGTCTTTCACGTCGGCAAACTTGTCGAACTCGACGTTGTACAGCTCGCTACCGATCTTCTCGACCTTGCGGATGTAGACCGTCTGCACCACGTCGCGCGTGGCCGGGTCGATGGTGATCGGCCCGCGTGGGCTGTCGATCTTCATGCCTTTGAAGGCGGCCATGGCCTTGTCGCCGTCGATCTTGCCGCCGAGCTTGTTGATGACGTCGTAGATCGCGCCAATGCCGTCATACGCGGCCACCGCCATGAAGTTGGGGCGGCCCGCGCCGGGGTTGGCATCGGCAAAGGCTTTCAGGAAGGTCTTGTTCTGGGGTGAGTCGTGCGCTGCCGAGTAGTGGAACGACGTGATTACGCCCAGCGTCGAGTCGCCCATGGCCGGCAGCACGTGGTCATCCGTCAGGTCGCCCGTGGCGATGACCTTGATGCCGGCCTGCGCCAGCCCGCGTTCGCGGAAGCCTTTCATGAACGCCACGCCTTGCTCGCCGGCCGGCAGGAAGACGAACACGGCCTGCGGCTTGGTGTCCTTCACGCGCTGGATGAACGGCGCGAACTCCGGATTGCGCAGCGGCACACGCACGGCCTCCACGACCTGGCCACCGCCTGCGGTGAAGGTCTGCTTGAAGGCGTTTTCTGCGTCGATGCCGGGCGCGTAGTCGGCCACCACGGTCGCCACCTGCTTGATACCGTTCTTCAGCGCCCATGAGGCAATCGGCGCGGAGACTTGCGGCAACGTCATCGACACGCGTGTCACATAGTCCGACTTGGTGGTGATGGATGAAGACGCGGCGTTGAAAATCACCATCGGCTTCTTGGCCTGCTGCGCGATGGGCGTCACGGCCAGCGCCTCCGGCGTGAGGCCGAAGCCCGCCAGGAAGTCGACCTTGTCACGCACCACCAGCTCTTGCGCCAGGCGTTTGGCAACGTCCGGCACCGGGCCTGTGGTGTCCTTCATGATGATCTGCACCTGACGTCCGCCAGCGGTCGTGCCGTGCAGCTTTTGATACGCCTTGATGCCGTCTTCCATCTGCTTGCCGTAGTCGGCGAAGGGGCCGGAGAAGGGCGCGATCAGGCCGATCTTGATCGGCTCGTCCGCAACGGCAGGCAACGCGGTCATCAACGCACCAGCAACGGCAGTCAGCAGCAGCACACGACGTTTCATGAAGGTCTCCAAAGGTTGATCGGCAAGCGTGGGCCGGAAACTCGGGGCAGCGGCGTCGCCTGCGCGTGGCGACGATCCTAAAGGCTTCGTGTTCGCATTGCAACCGAGTGTTCGTATGGTGAACATGCGTCGTAAGGTCGCTATTTTGTGTGCTTGCGCTTGGCCGGCAGGTGACCGGGCTCTCGCCATTCATCCGCCTCGTCGTTGAACAGCGATGACACCAGCGTGCGGAACCACTGGCTGCGCGCATCGTTGTGGAACTTGCGGTGCCAGTGCTGCTTAAGGTCGAAGCTGGGCAGCTCCAGTGGGGGTTCCATGACGCAGATGTTGGCGTGCGATTGCATGAACGACAGGCCCACCGCATGCGGCACCGTAGCAATCAAGTCCGTGCGCGCGAGGATGAACGGGATGCTCATGAAGTGCGGCGTGAGCAAAGCAGGCGTACGGCGGATGCGCTTGCGCTCCAGGAAGCGCTCATACAGTTCCTGGCTGCGCCCCTCCGCGCGCACCACGGCGTGGCCGTATTCCAGGAACTGCGCCATCGACAGCTTGGTGTTGCCGCCACGCGTGACGGGGTGGTCCGCTCGCACGATGCACGTGAAGTAGTGCGTGAACAGCCGCTGCTGAAAGAAGTTGTTCTTCTTCAGGTCGGGAAAGTAACCGACAGCAAGGTCCAGTGAACCGGTCTCCAGTGCACGCTCGATCTGCGCTGGCGGCAGCGATACGGACTGCACTGATGCACGTGGCGCCTCCCGCGCCATCGCCTCGATGATGCGCGGCAGGAACACCATCTCGCCCACGTCCGACAGGGCAATCGAAAACAGATGCGTCGTGGTGGCTGGGTCGAACGCGCCCGTCTCCAGAATGCCCTGCTGCACACGTGCCAACACGTCGCGCGCTGCGGGAATGAGCGCCAGCGCACGCGGCGTGGGCTCCATGCCGCGCGAGGTGCGCACGAACAACGGGTCGTCAAACGCTGCGCGCAGCTTGGCCAGTGCCGTGCTCACGCCCGGCTGGCTCATACCGAGCTGCTGTGCGGCCATGCTCACGCTGCGTGCATCGTGCAACGCCAGCAAGATCGGCAACAGGTTCAGATCAAAGTCGGGCAGGATGGACATCGCGATAGCACTATTTGAATGAGCGATAAAGTTTATCGCCGATATTGCATTGTGCGATATCAGGGCGCGGGCCAACAATGCTTGCCAGAACGATTCCAATCCGTCTGGAGACAACCACCATGCGCACCCAGGTCGCCATCATCGGCGCGGGCCCCGCGGGCCTGCTGCTCGGGCAGCTTCTGCACCGTAGCGGCATCGATGCCGTCATCCTCGAAACCAAGAGCCGCGCGTACGTGGAAGAGCGCATCCGCGCAGGCGTACTGGAGCAAGGCACCGTCGACATGCTCAATGAAGCCGGTGTGGGTGAGCGCATGCGCCGTGAAGGGCTGGTGCACCACGGCATCGATCTATTGTTCGGCGGCAAGCGCCATCGCATTGACCTGACGACGATGTCGGGCGGACGCGCCATCACCGTCTACGGGCAGCACGAAGTGGTGAAGGATTTGATTGCCGCACGCGTAGGGCAGGGCGCGCCGCTATTGTTCGATGTGAGCGACGTGTCAGTGCACGACATTGAGTCGGCCACGCCTTCGGTACAGTTCGTGCACGATGGTGTGCCGCAGACACTGCAATGCGACTACATCGCTGGGTGCGACGGGTTTCACGGCATCTGCCGGCCAGCGATTCCTGCACAGCGGCAGGCCGTGTTCGAGCGCGTCTATCCATTCGCGTGGCTGGGCATTCTGGCCGAGGCCGTGCCGGCCGCCGACGAGTTGATCTACGCGAGTCACGACCGCGGCTTCGCGCTGTTCAGCATGCGCTCGCCCAAGATCACGCGGCTCTATCTGCAGTGCAAGCCCGATGAGAACCTGGCCGAATGGTCCGACGCCCGCATCTGGGACGAACTCCACACGCGCCTGGAGAACAACGACGGCTGGCATCTCAAAGAAGGCCCGATCTTGCAGAAAAGCGTGACGCCGATGCGCAGCTTCGTCTGCGAGACGATGCAGTACGGCCGCCTGTTCCTGGCAGGGGACGCGGCGCATATCGTGCCGCCCACCGGCGCCAAGGGCATGAACCTGGCCGTAGCCGACGTGCGTGTGCTGGCACAGGCGCTCACGGCGCGTTACCAGCAGAACGATGCAACGCAGTTGGCCGGCTACTCAGAGCGTTGCCTGCAGCGCATCTGGCGTGCGGAGCATTTCTCGTGGTGGATGACGTCGATGCTGCATCGCTTTGACGACCACACACCGTTCATGCAGCGGCTGCAGCGCGCTGAACTGGACTACGTGACAACCTCGCCAGCCGCGGCGCGTGTGCTGGCCGAAAACTACGTCGGCCTGCCCTTTGCCGATGCGCCGGCGAGTGCGCTGAGCGCAGTGGGTAACGTCAATCGCGTCAGTCGTTCCAGGGTGGCGTAGTCGTCGGCTTGGACAGCGCGACACGTGACACCAGCGGGCGGAAGCCCTGCCCGCGCGAGGCGGTGTACACCGTTTGCGGGTTCGGGGCCGTCAGAGCGTAGTCGATCGTGAAGACCGGCAGGCCGCCCATGCAGTGCTTTTGCAGTTGCGCGATGGTCCACTGCGTGTCTTCGGACGCAGCAGCTTGGTCGGTGCCGTTCGGATCGCTCCAGCTTGCGCCGGCCTCGCCGCCAAACCACGTGTCTTCCTGCGAAATCGCATCGAGATTGGGCAGCAGGTTGGCTGCCCCGACCGCATCGATCAGTTCCGGCGCATTCTGCTGGATCACCGCGAACTGCGGGTTGATCGCGCGACCTGCCGCGCGGATCCTGGTGATGAAATCCACCATGGCCTTGGCCGGATTCACGCTGGCCTTCCTGGCCGCAGCCGCTACCTTTGCGTTGGCGTAGCCTTCCACCCAATCCAGATACACACCGTCGAACCCCTCGCGCGCGAGCTGTGCCACCGCGCCGTTGGGGCCGAGCCACAGGTTTTGCCAACGCATGTCCCAATACGCCACCGGGTAGTCATCCTTCCAGCCGTCCGGGTCTGCCGTCAGGATGAAATCGGGGGTGCCGGGCTTGGTGGCGGTCGGCGGTTTCCAGCCGCTCCAGTACGTGCGGAAGCTCTCTGCCTGGCCAATATCGATGTAGGCAATCACCTTGCGCGGCGAGCCATCGGGTTTGGTGCGCAGGCGCGTGACCATGCCGGCCGTATTGAATGTCTCCTGACCCTTGACCGTGTTGCCGGCCTCAACGACGACCATGTCGTACGGTTGGGCATCGAGCGCATCGATCTGCGCGTCGGTCTGAAGGTCCTGCAGTTGGTACATCCACGTTTGCACGCCCGCAAGCGGCGACGTGCTATTCGCGCCGCACAGGGTGTCGGCTTTGGCCGGTGCCGGCGCTTTGGCATTGGGGGCAGTGGTTGTCGGAGCAGCCACGGCGGATTGGATGGACAGAGAACTGCCACCATCGCCGCCTCCACAGGCGGACAGCATGAGGGCTGAGCAAGCAAGCGCGAGAGAGGTGTTGGACAGTCGCATGATTGGTCTTGAGAGAGTGGGACGACCTGAAGGGAATGCTGCGGTCCTGCGTGCCCGGTCTGCGGCAAACATGAAACGTTTGCGAGGAGCACGGCGAGCACGCTAGCACAAGCCTGTGCCCGCGATCCCTACGAAAGAGGGGGCGCGCACTGAAAGTTCTTAAGAACAGGTTTCGATCTGCTTGGCTGAGAGATCGGGCCCGCTTGCAAGCCCCCAGCGGAGGTAGATCAAAGGTTGGCGGCGCTTTCATCGCCACGCAAAGTGCGCGGGTGTATAGTCGGACAGCACTCGACCTTCAAGAGGGGGCATTTGCGATGGACACTTCGCCGGCGGGCCAATACAAAGGCTTCGACATCTATCCGTTGGCTTTCCAGCACGAACGCACGGCCCGCTGGCCCGAGGCCCGGGAGGACCGCAGCTACAACGCCGCCGTGATGATCTGCAGAGCAGGGGAGTCGCCCGAGCCAGGGCAGACCCAGGTCTTCCGCCTGTCGGGGGAGCAACAGTTCAGCAACGTCGGGGATGCACGCGTGGCAGCTTTGCGCTTTGCTGAGAGCATCATCGACGGCGACGTGCCAGACCTGTCATTGGCGGTTGACAAGGTCTGAAGCGTCACCGCTCTCGTCCGTGATAGAATAGCGGGCGAATCCGGCTTGCCGCCGGGCCTGTCATGGCCCGTGCAGCCGAGTCCAGCACCGGGGTTCCCCCCGCGTCGAGCCGGGCGGCGCGCTATCTGCGACCGCCACCCATTCCTCGCTTGCACTAAACGTACGAAACGAGGCGCGCGCCACTGGCGGGCGCAACCTGCGTTGGGTGCAACTCGGTACCCCCCAAGCCCGCTGTGCGGGCCGATGATCGCGGCGATGCCGCTGCATGCCCACTACACTAGGCGTGCGGCGTGGTTCGGGTGGGTCATCACACTATTGCAACCATTGACGCAGCCGTGTGCTGCATACAAAGGAACGAGTTTGGCTAAGGAAGAACTGATTGAATTTGAAGGGGTGGTCTCCGAAGCACTGCCCGACAATCGTTTTCGCGTGCAACTGGAAAACGGCGTGGAAATCTGGGCATATGCCTCGGGCAAGATGCAGAAGCATCGTATCCGCATCTTGGCTGGTGACCGCGTGAAGCTGGAAATGTCGCCGTACGACCTCACGAAAGGTCGCATCAACTATCGACACAAGTAACGAGCAACACAGCACTAAAGCGCCCAGCAAGACACATAAGAGACCGCGAGCACGCATGGCCCGCGGTTTTTTTCTTTCGCCAATCGTTAGCGATCGGTAATATTCATTGGCGTGTCACCTGGATGGGGTATGATCCCCATCGATCGCTGACGGGGGGAAACGCAGTCAGCGATCAACTGAAGTGCAGGGCTTTTCCTCTCGTCAAGCCACGCCTCTCCTTCGCAATTTTGGGTGAGCGCGCGCCAGCTGTACCAGTCCTCAAATAAGCGCACGGCCCGCCGATAACCTCGGCTGAGGCTTCCAATCGCGCATTCAATTCGCCGACCGGGGCGTCATCTGACGCTCGCACCCGTTCGGTGCTCAGTGTGCCAACCGAGTCACACCACATCGAGATACCGCACGGGTAGGACGGCGCTTGTCCATCGAAATCTGGGCGTAACGTTTTTGCGTCCGAGGGAATAGAAATCACAATGTTGGAAACCACAAAAGCAGCACAGAGCGTGGCACGCGCGAGCCGGCGCGTCATGATGGGCCTGATGGCGGCAGCAGCGCTGACGGGCTTGGGTATGCAAACCGCCTCGGCGCAGGCCACGCGCCCGAAGGCACCCATCTACGGCGTTACGCTGGACGACGTCAGCAACATCAACGCGATCGTGGCGTCGCTCACGCACCTGCCGTACAAGCCGACCGTGCGCGTGGTGTTCGATCCGGGCACGACCGCAGCACAGTACTACCCCGCACTCGTGAAGCTCCATGCCGTCGCCTACGTGATGGGTGAAATCATGGACTCCTACTACTTCCCGAGCGATCTGCAAACGTACACGGACCGCACCAATGAACTGGTCGGCACGCTGAAGAACGTGGTGGACGTGTGGGAAATCGCCAACGAGATCAACGGCGAATGGCTGCGCGTCGACTCGAACGGCCCGAACGCGGTGGCTGCACAGGAAGAGCAGGACATCGGCAACATGGTGGCAGCTGCCCACGACATCGTGAAAGCCAACGGTGGCCTGACCGCCGTGACGATGTACTACAACGACGACCGCAAGGGCAACAACTGCTGGCAACTGCCGATGGATGCTTGGCAGACCTGGGCACAGACCTACCTGCCCGCACGTGTGCGCCAAGGTGCAGACTACGCACTGTTCAGCTACTACCCGTACCAGGATTGCCCGGGCCTGTATCCGAACTGGACCAGCGACTTCCAGCTGCTGGAGTCCATTTTCCCGGCGGCGAAGGTCGGTTTTGGTGAGATCGGTACGTCGAGCACGGGAGCGCCGACCTCTGTACAGCAGAACCTGATCAAGTCGTACTATCCGATGGCTAATACGAAGATGGCAGCCGACCCGCGCTTTATCGGCGGTTATTTCTGGTGGAACTACGCCGAGCAGATGCTGCCGTACAGCACCAGCTCGTACTGGAACCTGCTGAACAACACCATCAAGCCGCTGGCAGCACCGCAATAAGACACAGAAGCTGCTGCGCCTGCATCAGAAGGGGGCGTACCTGGCCGGCCAAGGCTTCGGCCTTCCGGCCAACAAAAAACCCGCGTCAGCTCGCGCTGCGCGGGTTTTTCTATGGGCAGATGAAACTTAGCCGCGCGCAGCGAGGTACGCGCGGAAGTCGTCGGCAACTTCCTTGTGCTTGAGTGCCAGTTCGACGGTGGCCTTTAGATAGCCCAGCTTGCTGCCGCAGTCGTAGCGCACACCCTTGTAGCGATAGGCCAGCACCTGCTCGGCCGACAGCAGCGACTGGATCGCATCCGTCAGTTGCAGCTCGCCGCCCGCACCGGGCTTCAGGTTGCGAATGTGGTCGAAGATGCGCGGCGTGAGGATGTAGCGGCCCACCACGCCCAGGTTGGACGGCGCATTCTCCGGTGCCGGCTTCTCGACGATGCCTGACATCTTGATCACGCTGCCATCCTCTTCCCACGGGCGGCCGTCAACCACGCCATACGAGCGGCTCTGCTCGCGGTCGATCTCTTCCACGCCGATCACCGAGCAGTTGTAGTGGTCGTACAGGTCGACCATCTGCTTCATGACGGGCGGGGTGCCATCCAGCAAGTCATCTGCCAGGATGACCGCGAAGGGCGCATCGCCGACCAGCTTTTCGGCGCACGCGACCGCGTGGCCCAGGCCCAGCGCTTCCGGCTGGCGCACGTAAAAGCAATCCACATGCGACGGTTTAATCGAGCGTACGACTTCCAGCAGCGCAGTCTTTTGCTTGGCTTCGAGTTCAGCTTCCAGTTCGTAGGCCTTATCGAAGTGGTCTTCAATGGCGCGCTTGCTGCGGCCCGTCACGAAGATCATCTCGGTGATGCCGGCGGCCATAGCTTCTTCCACGGCGTACTGGATCAGAGGCTTGTCCACCACCGGCAGCATTTCCTTCGGGCTGGCCTTGGTGGCCGGCAGAAAGCGGGTTCCCAGACCCGCGACCGGGAAGACGGCTTTGGTAACGCGTTGCATCGTGGTTTCCTTCGTATCGATATAGGTTCGCTGGTGTGCTCAGGCGGTCTGCACCGGCAGGCGTGCAACCTGGGCTTCCAGCTTGGCGAGCGTGGCCTTGAAATCCGCCAGACGCTTCTGTTCTTGTTCCACCACGGCGGCCGGCGCGCGGGCAACGAAGGATTCGTTGCCGAGCTTGCCTTCAGCCTTGGCGATCTCGCCGCGCAGACGGTCGACTTCCTTGCTCAGGCGTGCGTGTTCAGCAGCCACGTCAATCTCGACTTTCAGCAGCAGCTTGTTCTCGCCGACGATGGCGACCGGGGCGCCGGCACCATCCTGTTCCATGGCGGCGGCGTCCGTGTAGACCTTCACTTCCGACAGCTTGCCCAGCGCCTGCACGTACGGTGCAGCGGCTTGCAGGAATTCCGCTTCGCCATTGGCGTACAGCGGCACACGCTGCGCCGGGGAGAGGTTCATCTCGCCACGCAGATTGCGGCAGGAATCCACCAGGGCCTTGAGCTGCTGGACCCATTGTTCGGCCTGCTCGTCGATCTTCGTGAGCGCGGCGCGCGGGTATTCCTGCAGCGCGAGGCTCTCAGAACCGTCGCCCTTGGCGCGACCAGCCATTGGCGCGACCTTCTGCCAGAGCTCTTCGGTAATGAACGGGATGATCGGGTGGGCCAGGCGCAGCACGGTTTCCAGCACGCGCAGCAGCGTGCGGCGCGTGGCGCGTTGCTGGGCCGGCGTGCCGGTCTGGATCTGCACCTTGGCGAGTTCGAGGTACCAGTCGCAGTACTCGTCCCAGACGAACTTGTAGATGGCGTTGGCGATGTTGTCGAAGCGGTAGTCGGCAAAGCCTTTCTCCACTTCGGTTTCCACGCGCTGCAGCAGCGAGACGATCCAGCGGTCGGCCTGCGAGAAGTCCAGATAGCCTTCGGGGCCGCAATCGCCGACGCATTCCTGCATGCCGCAGTCTTGGCCTTCGGTGTTCATCAGCACGAAGCGCGTGGCGTTCCAGAGCTTGTTGCAGAAGTTGCGGTAGCCCTCGCAGCGGCCCGGGTCAAAGTTGATGCTGCGGCCCAGTGTGGCGAGCGATGCGAACGTGAAGCGCAGCGCGTCGGCGCCGAACGCCGGAATGCCTTCGGGGAATTCCTTGCGCGTGCGCTTTTCGACCTTGGGCGCGTCCTTCGGGCGGCGAAGGCCTGTCGTGCGCTTGGCCAGCAACGGCTCCAGCGCAATGCCGTCGATCAGGTCGACTGGGTCGAGCGTGTTGCCCTCGGACTTGCTCATCTTCTTGCCTTCCGAATCGCGCACGAGGCCGTGCACGTAGACGGTGTGGAAGGGCACTTCGCCGGTGAAGTGCAGGGTCATCATGACCATGCGCGCCACCCAGAAGAAGATGATGTCGTAGCCCGTGACCAGCACGGTGGAGGGCAGGAAATGCTTCAACTCCGGCGTATCGGCGGGCCAGCCCAGCGACGAGAACGGCACCAGTGCCGCCGAGAACCACGTGTCGAGCACGTCTTCGTCACGCGTGAGCGCGCCGGTGTAACCCTTGGCTGCGGCTTGGGCGCGAACCTCTTCTTCCGTGCGGCCAACGTAGACGTTGCCAGCTTCATCAAACCACGCCGGAATCTGGTGGCCCCACCACAGTTGGCGCGAGATGCACCAGTCCTGGATGTTGTTCAGCCACTGGTTGTACGTGTTGACCCACTGCTCGGGCACCAGCTTGATCTTGCCGCCTTGCACGGCGTCCAGTGCCACTTCGGCGATGGAGCGCCCCGGGAAGCGCGTGCCTTCCGGCGCCGGCTTGCTCATGGCGACAAACCACTGGTCGGTCAGCATCGGCTCGATCACGACGCCGGTACGGTCACCACGCGGCACCATCAGCGTGTGCTTCTTCACCTCGGCAAGCAGACCTTGCGCTTCAAGGTCCTCGACGATCTTCTTGCGCGCGTCGAAGCGGTCCATGCCGGCGTAGGCGGCCGGGGCATCGGCGACGATCTTCGCGTCGAGCGTCAGGATCGACAGCTGTGGCAGCTTGTGGCGCTGGCCCACCGCGTAGTCGTTGAAATCGTGGCCTGGCGTCACCTTGACCACGCCAGTGCCGAATTCGCGGTCGACGTACTCGTCAGCAATCACGGGGATCTGGCGATCGGTCAGCGGCAGGTGCACGAACTTGCCGATCAGGTGGGCGTAGCGCTCATCTTCCGGGTGCACCATCACGGCCGTATCGCCGAGCATCGTCTCCGGCCGCGTGGTGGCGACCGTCAGGTGTGTCAGGCCGCGCACGGCGTCCGGCTCGGCCAGCGGATAGCGGATGTGCCACAGCGAGCCTTCTTCCTCTTCGCTCACCACTTCCAGGTCGGACACGGCGGTGCCGAGCACCGGGTCCCAGTTGACCAGGCGCTTGCCGCGGTAGATCAGGCCCTGCTCATACAGGCGCACGAACACGTCGCTGACGGCACGCGACATCTTCGGGTCCATCGTGAAGTATTCGCGCTCCCAGTCGATCGAGGCGCCCATGCGGCGCACCTGGCGCGTGATGGTCGAGCCCGATTGCTCTTTCCATTCCCAGACCTTCTCGACGAACTTCTCGCGGCCCATGTCGTGGCGCGACACGCCTTGCGCATCCAGTTGGCGCTCGACGACGATCTGCGTGGCGATGCCGGCGTGGTCGGTGCCCGGCACCCACAGCGTGTTGGCGCCCGACATGCGTGCATGACGCGTCAGGCCGTCCATGATGGTCTGGTTGAACGCGTGGCCCATGTGCAGCGTGCCCGTCACGTTCGGCGGCGGCAGCTGGATACAGAAATCCGGCTTGCCGGCTTCGAGCGTCGCACGGGAGACGCCCATCGCTTCCCACGCTGCGCTCCACTTCTGCTCGATGGTGGTGGGTTCGAAACTCTTGGCGAGGGACTGGTTTTGATCGGTCATGCTGACTGGGGGCGCAAATCCGCGCAAAAAGACGTTTGGCCCGGGAAAAATGCTGGGCGAAAGCTTGGAATTATACGACTTGTCCGTGTCCGCCACGGCCGAGGCGAGGGAGGGCGCCGGTATAATTTCCGGATTCTGCTAAGGCTTCCCCCGCATGTCCGACCTGCTCGCCAATCTGAACCCCGAACAACGCGCTGCCATTACGCTTCCCGATGAATCGGCGCTGATCCTGGCGGGGGCGGGCAGTGGCAAGACACGCGTGCTGACCACCCGCATCGCCTGGCTGATCCAGAGCGCACGCGTGTCACCATCGGGTGTGCTGGCCGTCACGTTTACGAACAAGGCGGCCAAGGAAATGACGGCCCGCCTGCAGGCCATGCTGCCGATCAACACGCGTGCCATGTGGATCGGCACGTTCCACGGCCTCTGCAACCGCTTGCTGCGCGCGCACTTCCGCGATGCGGGCCTGCCGCAGACGTTCCAGATTCTGGATACGCAAGACCAGCTTTCCGCCGTCAAGCGCCTGCTCAAGTCGCTCAACATCGACGACGAGAAATTTCCGCCCAAGAACGTCCAGTACTTCATCAACGGGGCCAAGGAGCAGGGCCTGCGCGCGGGCGATCTGGAAATTGCCAACGAATACGACCGCCGCATGGCCGATCTCTACGCCGCCTACGACGCGCAATGCCAGCGCGAAGGCGTGGTCGACTTTGCCGAGCTGCTGCTGCGCTGTTACGAACTGCTGCGCTACAACGACGCGATTCGCGCGCATTACCAGCGCCGCTTCAAGCACATCCTGGTCGACGAGTTTCAGGATACGAACAAGCTGCAATATGCTTGGCTGAAAGTGCTCGCTGGTCTGGGTGAGCCGGGTGTCACCCCCAACGCCATCTTTGCGGTGGGCGATGATGACCAGAGCATCTACGCGTTTCGCGGTGCCAATGTCGGCAATATGGTCGACTTCGAGCGCGAATTCCGCGTGGAACACCGTATCAAGCTGGAGCAGAATTACCGCTCGCACGGCAACATTCTCGATACGGCAAACCACCTCATCTCGCACAACTCGCGTCGCCTGGGCAAGAACCTGCGCACCGACGCCGGCCACGGCGAACTGGTGCGCGTCTATCAGGCGGCCACCGATGGCCAGGAAGCTGGCTGGATCGTCGATGAGATCCGCGACCGCATCGCCACCGGCATGTCGCGTTCGGAAATCGCCATCCTGTATCGCAGCAACGCGCAGTCGCGGGTGATCGAGCATGCGCTGTTCTCGGCCGGTATCGCCTACAAGGTGTACGGCGGTTTGCGCTTCTTTGAACGCGCGGAAATCAAGCACGCACTGGCGTACATCCAATTGCTGGAGAACCCGGATAACGACGCCGCGTTCGGCCGTGTGGTGAACTTCCCAGCGCGTGGCGTCGGGGCACGTTCGCTGGAACTATTGCAGGATGCCGCCAAGCTGTACGGCATTTCGCTGGCGGCTTCGGTGCCGTACCTGACGGGCGCGGCGGGCACCAAGCTGTCGGCGTTTGTGCGCCTGATCGAGCAGATGCGCGCCGACACGCGCCAGATGACGCTGCCGGAGATCGTTCAGCACGTGATCCATGCCAGCGGCCTCATTACGCACTACCAGGGCGAGAAGGAAGGCCAGGACCGCATCGAGAACTTGCAGGAACTGGTGACCGCCGCGCAGGCCTTTGTGGCCGAAGAAGGCTACGGAGTGGATGCCATTGCGACTGTGCTGCCGGTGCGCCACGACGCCATGGTGCGCATCGAAGGCGGCGAGATCGATACCGTCTCCGAACTCGTTATCGACGAAACGCCTGCGGAAATGACGCCGCTGGTCGCGTTCCTCACGCACGCCTCGCTTGAGGCCGGCGACAACCAGGCCCAGGCTGGTCAGGATGCCGTGCAGATGATGACCGTGCACGCAGCCAAGGGGCTGGAATTCCACGTCGTCTTCATCACCGGGCTGGAAGAGGGTTTGTTCCCGCACGAAAACAGCCAGATGGAGAAGGACGGCCTGGAGGAAGAGCGCCGCCTGATGTACGTGGCCATCACCCGGGCGCGCGAGCGGCTGTATCTGTCGTTCGCGCAAAGCCGCGTGCTGCACGGCCAGATTCGCTACCACATCCGTTCACGCTTCTTTGATGAGCTGCCGGAAGAGACGCTGAAGTGGCTCACGCCGCAGCAATCGGGCTACACCGCCACGCGCCGCACGCAAGGTGAAAGCGCCTGGGGCAACGACTGGTTCAAGCGCCCGCAGCGCGGCGATGAGGAGTCGTACACCGGCACGCGCCCAACGGGCGGCATGGACACCGGCAAGAACTACGCCGATGCCAAGCGCGCGGAGGCAACGGGCTTCCGCGTCGGCCAATCGGTGTTTCACAACAAGTTCGGGGAAGGCGTCATCACGGCGCTGGAAGGCGAGGGCGCCGATGCGCGTGCCAGCATCAAGTTCAACCGCCACGGCGTGAAGGTGCTGGCGCTCGGCATCGCCAAGCTGGACCCGATCAACTGAGTATCGATCGGGTCGGTGTGCGGGTCAGGCCGTCGTATCGGTGGTCTGGCCGGCGGCTTGCGTCACATTGAAGCAGCCGCGATAGGTGGCGTAGAACGAGCAATACAGCACCGCCATCACGAGAATCCGATACGGCGTAGCGATAATCGGGGCGATGTTGTTGGCGCCGCTCGAAGCGAACGCTGCGTCGATGAACAGGGGGACGGCGATCAACAGGATCCCGACCAGCGCCCCGTACAGGATGAACGCCGCGCGATTGCGCCACACGGCCATCCAGCTGAAGAACAGCGCCTTGCCCACCGGAATGCCGTGCCAGGCCACCAGCAACGGCGCAAACCAGAACAGCACCGCCACCGGGATGTACAGTACCGCGCCCATCACCATCGTCAGGTACAACTCACGGATGGCCTCGGTGGTGGGCGGCTTGTCGCTGAACACGGCCATGAGCGTGTCGGTATCCACCATCGTCATCAGAATGCCGCTGACAACGAGCACCAGCACACCGTAGATACCGCCGAGCTTGAGCAGGCCACGCAGGGCGTCTTTGCCGTAGGAGCGGAAACCTGCGACGAGCGAGGCTGGCCCGACGCGCTTACCCGCCACCGTATCGCGGCACGCCGACATGAAGCCCACGTAGATGGCCGGATTGACCAGCAGGATGGCAAACACGCCAACAGGCGGCACCAGCAGCATCAGCAGGTTGACTGCAAACAGGTAGATGAACAGCAGCAGCAAAAACCCGATCGGGTTCTTGCGGAACAGCCACGCACCCTGGCGCAGCCAGACGTAGCCTTGCTTGCCGGAGACTTCGATCAGTTGCATTGTTCAGGAATGTCCAGAGTCAGCCCTGCCGCCCGCACACGCTCGCGCAGTACGCGTTCGAAGTGGGTCGGGTCGTGCGGCTTGAGCAGTTCGGCATCGCGCGGCAGGTAGAAATCCCACAGGCGCGATACCCAGAAACGATAGGCCGCGGCGCGCAGCATGTCTTGCCAGTGCCGCGTTTCGGCATCGGTGAAAGGACGCACGGCGTGATACGCATGCAGCATGGCGCGCGCGCGCTCGGTATCCAGCACACCGGTGGCGAGATCGATACACCAGTCGTTGACGGTCACAGCCACGTCGAACAGCCATTTGTCGACGCCGGCAAAGTAGAAATCGAAGAAGCCACCGAGGCGTTCCGGCTGGCCATCGGCGGCCGGCTCGAACAGCACGTTGTCGCGGAACAGGTCGCAATGACACGGGCCTTCAGGCAGCGCGGCATAGTCGGCGCTGGCGAAGAAGCGTTGCTGGTGGGCGAGTTCGGTCTCCAGCAATGCGCGCGTGTCGCCGTGTACGAAAGGCACCACGTCTGGCACCACGTCGTTCCACCAAGGCAGGCTGCGCAGGTTCGGCTGGTGGCGCGAGTAATCACGCCCCGCCAGGTGCATGCGCGCGAGCATGTCGCCCACGATGGCGCACTCGGATACTGTCGGCGCTAGGTTGGAACGACCCGCCAGGCGCGTCACGATGGTGGCCGGTTTGCCGTTGAGCGTGCGCAGGATCTCGCCGTCACGTCCGGGAATCGGCGCTGGCACGCTGATGCTGTGCTGCGCCAGATGCTGCATCAGGTACAGATAGAACGGCAGCTGTTCGAACGTGAGGCGCTCGAACAGCGTGACCACGAATTCGTGCGTTTGCCCGTCTTTCTCGGTAGTCAGAAAGAAGTTGGAGTTTTCGATCCCGGAGGGGATGCCGCGAAACGCGCGGACGGCGCCCACATCGTATTGATCCAGCCAGAGAGCGATCTCGGCGTCGGAGACCGGGGTGAAAACAGCCATGCTTCAGAAATGGGAAACGGGTGAAAGGAGGCGGCGCGGCAAACTGATGCCACCGCGCCGGTGTGCCGATGCGCCTTCCGGGCGCGGGAATTCAGAACTTCAGGACGTTGACCGAGGGTACGCGATCAATGTCGCCACGCTCACGGATGCGCGGCGAGCTGTCCTCAGGCTTGCTCAGGTTGTAGGACGTGCCCATGCCCGATTTGACATGGATGTCCGGTGCCTGACCTTTCTGGAAACGGTATTCCTCGACCTGCGTGCCGTCGTTGTCGCGGTATTCGAAGCTCGGCTTGACGGTTTCGTGGTGGATTGAGCCGTGCGTCGGCTTGGCCAGCGGCTGGTTGTTGATCGCCTTGACGTCCGGCAGGTCCAGGCCGGCGCTGTCCTGCGTCACTTCGGCGTGCACGGGCAGGGCCAGGCAGAGGGCGGCACCTGCGGCCAGCCCCGCGTGGCGCATCAGGCGCGCGGCGGTGGCAAAACGGCGGGCGGCAGGCGGGTGAAACAGCGAATCCATGATGGACTCCAGCGAGTGATCCGGGACCCTCCATTCTAGCAGTCCGGCCATCCCACCATCGTCCATCCGGATGGCGCTGAATGTCACAGGTAGAACATCTCTTCCTTGGGCGGAATCGGCGAGGTGCCTTCGCGCTTTTCGTAGAACTCGTAGACAGCGTCGAGCGCGTCTTTCGGTTCGTCGACGATACGCATGATGTCGAGATCGTGCTCGGCAATCAGGCCCATCGGCAGCAAAGTAAAGCGGAACCAGTCCAGCAGGCCCTTCCAGAAGTGGCTGCCGAACATGACCACCGGCACGCTGCGCGACTTGCCCGTCTGCACGAGCGTGAGCACTTCGGCCAGTTCATCAAGTGTGCCGAAGCCGCCGGGCATGACGATGAACGCGTCGGAGTTCTTCACGAAGGTGACCTTGCGCGTGAAGAAATGGCGGAACCGCATCGAGATGTCCTGATACGGATTGCCCTGCTGCTCGTGCGGCAGTTCGATGTTCAGGCCGACGCTGGCCGACTTGCCCGCGTGCGCGCCCTTGTTGGCCGCTTCCATGATGCCGGGGCCGCCGCCGGAGATGACGGCGAAGCCTGCGTCCGAGAACAGCCGGGCGATTTCGATGGTGCGTTCGTAGTACGGCGAATCCTCGCGCAGGCGCGCGCTGCCGTAGATCGAGACGGCTGGGCGGATCTCCGAGAGGTACTCCGTCGCCTCGATGAACTCTGCCATAATCGTGAACATCTGCCAGGAGGCGCGTGCTTTCTTTGCGGTAGCGCGTTCCTCGTCGGCGAGTGCCCGCAGGCTGGGGATCATCTTGCGGTCGGTGCGGCCGTGTGCAGCGTCGGATTTGGTGGAGGCAATCTCCACCGTGCGGTCCACACCCACCGTCACGTTGACGTCCATGTCAGCCGTGGATGCACCAGCAGCCTGCTTCACGTCGCCATGAGCGGCGTCGCCATTGTTGGAAACGCCTTCGGGCGTTCCAGTCACATTAGAGTCCATGGGAATGTCGGAAAGTCAAGAAACGCTGTTGCTCGTCGATGGCTCGAGTTATCTGTACCGTGCTTATCACGCACTGCCCGACTTGCGTAACGGAGAAGGGTTTCCTACGGGGGCCATCTACGGCATCGTGAACATGCTGCGCAAACTGCGCAGCGACTACCCGGCCAAGTATAGCGCTTGCATTTTCGACGCTAAAGGCAAGACGTTCCGCGATGACCTGTATCCCGCCTATAAAGAGCATCGCGCGCCCATGCCGGACGACCTGCGTGCGCAGATCGAACCGATCCACGAAGCTGTGCGCGCGCTGGGCTGGCCCATCCTGGTGGTTGACGGCGTAGAGGCCGATGACGTGATCGGTACCCTGGCCGAACGGGCGACACGGGAAGGCGTTCGCACCATCGTTTCCACCGGCGACAAGGACCTTGCGCAACTCGTGAACGATCACGTCACGCTGGTCAACACGATGACCAACGAGACGCTCGACCCGGCCGGCGTGCAAGCCAAGTTTGGCGTGCCGCCCGAGCGCATCGTCGACTATCTCTCATTGATTGGCGACACGGTTGACAACGTGCCGGGCGTGCCCAAGGTGGGCCCGAAGACCGCCGTGAAATGGCTGACCGAATTCGGCACGCTCGACAACGTCATCGCGCGTGCGGCCGAGATCAAGGGCGTGGTGGGCGAGAACCTGCGCAACACGCTTGAGTGGCTGCCCAAGGGCCGTGAGTTGTTGACTGTGAAGCTCGACTGCGATCTGTCCAAGGAGGTGCCGAATTTCGATGCGCTGATTGACGGGGGCGAAGACAAGGGCGAGCTGGCCGATTTCTTCGGTCGCTACGGCTTCAAGACCTGGTTGCGTGAGGCCACCGGCGAGGCGTTGCCCGACACGCGCAGCGTGGGTGCCGCGCGCAAGGCGGCCACGCCCGTCAAGAATTACGCTGGCGAAGCCGTGGCACAGCAACAAGCCCAGGCCAGCCTGTTCGATGTCGAAGCGCCGCCCGAGGCGGTCAAGTATGAGACCGTGACCACGCAGGCGCAGCTCGAATCGTGGATGCAACGGCTGGATGAGGTCGACCTCGTTTGCATCGACACCGAGACGACATCGATTGATCCGATGCAGGCGCAACTGGTCGGCATCTCGCTGTCGGTCACGCCGGGCCAAGCGTGCTACATCCCGGTCGCGCACCGCGGGCCGGACGTGGCGGGGTTGGATGCTGCGGCCCAACTTTCGCGCGAGGCCGTGCTCGCCCGCATGAAGACCTGGCTGGAAGACGATGCATCAAAGAAGGTCGGTCAGCATTTGAAGTACGACGCGCATGTGTTTGCCAACCACGGCATCGCGCTGCGCGGCATCCAACACGACACGATGCTGCAATCGTACGTGCTCGAATCGCACCGCAACCACGGCATGGATGCGCTGGCCGAGCGTGTTTTGCGCCTGAAGACCATCACCTACGAAGAGGTGTGCGGCAAGGGTGCTTCGCAGATCGGCTTTGACGAAGTGCCGCTGGATCGCGCCACCGAGTACGCCGCTGAAGACGCTGACATCACGCTGCGCCTGCACCGCGCGCTGTTCCCGAAAGTGGAGGCCGACGACAAGCTGGACTACGTCTACGAGCAGATCGAGATGCCCACCTCCATCGTGCTGCAGAAGATGGAGCGCAACGGCGTGCTGATCGACGGTGAGCGCTTGGCCAAGCAGAGCGCGGAAATCGGCAAGCGTTTGCTGGAGCTGGAGACGGAGGCGCACGCGCTGGCCGGTCAACCGTTCAACCTGAGTTCCCCCAAGCAGATTGGCGAGATCTTCTTCAACCAGATGAAGCTGCCGGTCGTCAAGAAGACCGCCAGCGGCGCGCCGTCAACCGACGAAGAGGTACTGCAGAAGCTGGCCGAAGACTACCCGCTGCCCAAGTTGCTGCTTGATTACCGGGGCCTGGCTAAGCTCAAGTCCACGTACACCGACAAGCTGCCGAAGATGGTGAACCCGAACACCGGTCGGGTGCACACGACTTACGGCCAGGCCACGGCGGTCACCGGGCGTCTTGCTTCGACCGATCCGAACCTGCAGAACATACCGGTGCGCACGGAAGAAGGACGGCGCATCCGCGAGGCCTTCATCGCGCCGGAAGGCAGCGTGATCATCTCGGCCGACTATTCGCAGATCGAGCTGCGCATCATGGCCCATCTGTCGCAGGATGAAGGCCTGATGCGTGCCTTCCAGGAAGGCCAGGACGTGCACCGTGCGACCGCTGCCGAAGTGTTCAGCGTGACGCCGTTGGAGGTGACCGCTGACCAGCGCCGCGTAGCCAAGGTCATCAACTTCGGTCTCATCTACGGCATGAGCGCATTCGGGCTGGCCAGTAACCTGGGCATTGGCCGCGACGCCGCTAAGCTCTACATCGACCGCTACTTTGCCCGCTACCCCGGCGCCGCGCGCTACATGGACGAAACGCGCCAGACTGCACGCGAACGCGGCTACGTGGAAACCGTCTTCGGCCGCCGCCTGTGGCTGCCGGACATCAACGGCGGCAACGGCCCGCGCCGTCAGGCTGCCGAGCGTGCCGCCATCAACGCGCCGATGCAGGGTACGGCGGCAGACTTGATCAAGCTGTCGATGCTGGCCGTGCAAGGCTGGCTGGAAGCCGAAGCCATGCGCTCGCGCCTAGTCATGCAGGTGCACGATGAACTGGTGCTCGAAGTGCCCCAGGATGAACTGGCCGTGGTGCGCGAGCGCCTGCCCGAACTGATGTGCGGCGTCGCGGCACTGCGCGTGCCGCTGGTGGCCGAGGTGGGCGTGGGCGCCAACTGGGAAGAAGCTCACTGATATGCAGCGCGACCGCCGCGCCAATACAAGGCGCGGCGCCGCTTTGCTTGCCGAGGCAGGCTGTGGATGGCGATGCCATGCGCTTTTAATGATCTGTGATATCTGCCTGACTGGGGTTGCAGCGGATTTTGCAATGCAGCAGACTGCATCTGAACGGTCACGTGATTCAGGAGAGACGTATGGCAGGGCAGACGGATGGCGCGGGCGGACCGCGCATCGTAGTGGTCGGCGGCGGCGCTGGCGGGTTGGAGCTGGCAACGCGCCTGGGCGACAAGCTCGGCAAGCGTGGCGCTGCGCAGGTCGTGCTGGTGGATCGCAACCCGACCCATATCTGGAAGCCGCTGCTGCACGAAGTCGCTGCCGGCAGCATGGACCCGAACACGCATCAGCTTGAATACGCCGCGCAGGCGCGCTGGCACGGCTTCGAGTTCCAGCAGGGCGAGCTGAAGGGCCTTGATCGTGCCGCCAAGACCATCACCGTTTCGGGTTTTTTCGATGCCGATGGCACGGAGGTACTGCCCGAGCGCGCCATCGCTTATGACACGCTCGTCCTCTCCATTGGCAGCGTGACGCACTTCTTTGGCGTACCGGGCACGGCGGAGCACGCCATCGCACTCGATACCGCATGGCAGGCCGAGCGCTTCCGCCGCAAGCTGATCTCCGCGTGCATGCGCGCGCAGAATGGCGTGAGCGATGCGCGGCCGCAGGTGGACATCGCCATCGTTGGCGCGGGTGCGACGGGCGTGGAGTTGTCGGCGGAATTGCGCAACACGGCGCATGTGCTGTCTGCGTATGGCCTGCACAAGCTGGACCCGCGCCACGATATCCGCATCCACCTGATCGAGGGCGGCCCGCGCATTCTGCCGGTGCTTAAGGAGCGCATTTCGGCGGCGACCACCGAACTGCTGCAGAAGCTCGATGTAGATGTCATCACCAGCGAGCGCGTAACGGAAGTCACCGCCAATGCGGTCAACACGGCCAGCGGCAAATCCATCCCCGCCGATCTGACCGTGTGGGCGGCAGGCATTCGCGCGCCATCTGTGCTGGGCGAGCTGGGGTTGCCGGTCAACAAGCTGGGGCAGGTGGTTGTTTCACGCACGCTCCAGGTGGAAGGCGACGATTCCATCTACGCGTTTGGCGATTGCGCCAGTTGTCCGTGGCCAGAAGCGTCCACCAGCGTGCCGCCGCGCGCGCAGGCCGCACACCAGCAGGCGACGTACCTGTACAACGCGCTGCGCAACCGCCTGGACGGCAAGCCCGTCGGGCCGTTCGCGTTCAAGGATCTGGGCTCGCTGGTGTCGCTCGGCCACTTCAGCGCGGTCGGCAGCCTGATGGGCGGGCTGATCGGCGGCTCGATGTTCATCGAGGGCCTGATGGCGCGGCTGATGTACACGTCGCTGTACCGCATGCACGTGCTGGCGCTGCACGGCTGGGTGCGCATGTCGCTCGACACGGTCACGCACTGGCTGCGCAGCAAGACGAATCCGCGCGTCAAGCTGCACTGATCTTCACGCCGCGTTGCACGGCGCTGCGTTCGGCACCGATGGGCTGGCTTCGGTAGACTAACCGCTTCGTTCACCGTCACCGCCTTCGGGCGTTAGGAGAGTGCGATGCAGCTGGATGCAGAAGTGGAGTGTCTGGTGCCGGGCCGCAACTTTGACCGCCGCGGCTTCATGAAGACGGCGCTGGGTTCGGCATTTGCGGCGGCGGTGCTGCCCGTGTCGGCACAGACCATCAAGACGGACTTCAATGGTCTGACGGCGGGCGAGGTGACGGTGCCCGTCGGCGACTTCAAGATGCCTGCCTATCGTGCCCAGCCCGAGGGCAAGACCAAGCTGCCAGTGGTGATCGTCGTCAGCGAGATCTTTGGCGTGCACGAATACATCGCTGATGTCTGCCGGCGCTTTGCCAAGCTCGGCTACTTGACCATCGCGCCCGAGCTGTTCGTGCGCCAGGGCGACCCGCGCGCCTACGGCACGGTTCAGGAAACCGTCGCCAACGTGGTTTCCAAGGTGCCGGATGCACAGGTGGCGGGGGACCTGGATGCCACGATCGCCTGGGCCAAGGAGAACGGCGGCGATCCGGCGCGCATCGGCATCACCGGTTTCTGCTGGGGCGGGCGCCAGGTTTGGCTGGCAGCCGAGCGCAATCCCGACATCAAGGCAGCCGTCGTGTGGTACGGGCCGCTAAAAGGCAACGCGACCCCGCTACAGCCGGGCGCCCCGATCGATCAGGTGAGCGACCTGAAGGCACCCGTACTTGGCTTGTACGGCGCAAAGGACACCGTCATCACGGAGGACGCCCGCGACGCCTTGAAGGAAGCATTGACGAAGTCCAAGAATCCGAAGGCGCGTGCATCGCGCATCATCGTCTACCCGAATTCCGGTCACGCATTCCATGCCGACTACCGGCCCAGCTATGTGAAGGCCGATGCCGAAGACGGCTGGAAGAAGTGCCTCGCCTGGTTCAAAGACCACGGCGTCGAGTAGGCGCATCGCGCTTCGCACAACAAAGGCCCCATGTGGGCCTTTTGTTTTTTGGGCTGCGCTGGCAAAGGTTCACAAAGGCGCATACAATGCGCCTCTTCTTGCAACTCTGTTGCGTTTATCGGCGCTGACAGCATCCGCTGTGGCGCCACGCTCGGCATGACCCTCGATACCACCCTGTTAGGCATTCTTCTGGCGACCGCGCTGTCCGGCATCGGCAGCATGGCGGGCGCTGCCGTGCTGTCGCTGACCGTGCTGTCGCGCGTGGTCGACCGCATGGTCAGCTTCTCCGTCGGGGTGCTGCTGGCAACGTCGCTGCTGCACTCGCTGCCCGAGGCCTTTGAGGCGCATAACGGTATCGAGCCGAACACGCATGCGCTGTTCGCCACGCTGCTGGCCGGGCTGCTGGGTTTCTTCCTGTTGGAAAAAGTCTCACTGCTCCGTCACTCGCACCATCATGAGGGTGACGGGCATGGCCATCACCACGGACACGATCGCCAGGAAGCCGGTCGCAGCGGCATGATGATCCTGGTGGGTGACGGCCTGCACAATTTCTCCGATGGCATTGTCATTGCCGCTGCGTTCCTGGCGGATACCAAGGTCGGTATCGTCACCGCACTGGCCATCGCCGCGCACGAGATCCCGCAGGAGATCGGTGATTTTATGGTGCTGCTCAACGCTGGTTTCTCGAAGACGCGTGCGTTTGTCTACAACCTGATCTGCAGCGTCTGCGCGCTGGTGGGCGCGGTGCTCGGCTACTACCTGCTGGATCGCCTGACGTCGTGGATTCCGTATGTGCTGGTGGTAGCCTCCAGCAGCTTCATCTATATCGCCGTGTGCGATCTGATGCCGCAGATGAAGCGCCGGCCGCGCAAGCAAGAGTCGGCGATCCAGGTTGCGCTGATCGCAGCGGGCGTCGCGATGATCTTCCTGCTGACCAATGGCCTGCATGGTCACGCACACTGAGACACATCGCTCACGCCCTAAAAAAAAGCCCGGTGGATGCCGGGCTTTTTGCTGTGCGCGAGATGTGCAGCGGGTTACGGATTGGGCCCCGTTGCCACCGGTCGTGCCGGGTCGCTGCACCACTCGCTCCACGAGCCTGCGTAGAGGGCGGCGCCGGTCAGGCCGGCAATTTCCATCGCCAGTGCGTTGTGGCAGGCGGTCACGCCCGAGCCGCATTGCAACATCGCATCGGCGGGTTTGGCGTCGGCCAGCACAGCAGTGAAGTCCGCGCGCAGTTGCTCGGCCGGCTTGAAGGTGCCGTCGGCCTGCAGGTTGTCGCGGAAGAAGCGGTTGCGTGCGCCGGGGATGTGGCCGCCAACGGGGTCTAGCGTTTCGTTCTCGCCGCGGTAGCGATCGGGGGCGCGGGCGTCGATGACGGGTTTGTCGGCATGTCCGAGGTACTTCTGCACGATGTCGGCATTCACCAGCGCCGCGAGCGACGGCTTGCGTGTCAGGTTGCCGGGCGTGGCGTTGAGCTGCGGCTCGTCGGGCACGATCTTATTGACGGGGTAGTGTGCAGCCTCCCATGCGTTCAGGCCGCCGTCCAGCACAGCAACATCCGCATGTCCCACCCAGCGCAGCAGCCACCACAGCCGTGCCGCATACATGCTGCCTTGGCGGTCGTAGGCGACGACCTGCGTGTCGTCGTTCACGCCCAGTGCACGCAGGCGTGCGACCAGCGCATCAGCATCGGGCAGCGGGTGGCGACCATTGGTGCCGGTCTTGGGGCCGGACAGTTCGTTGTCCAGGTGCAGGTAGAACGCGCCCGGAATATGGCTGGCGCGGTACGCGTCACGCCCGGCTGCCGGGTTGGCGAGGTCAAAGCTGCAATCGACAATGACCAAGCTGTCCGGCGCGCTTTGCTGCAACGCGGCCAGTTGCGGGGCGGTCATCAGGGTGGCGTAGCGAGCGCGTTCGCTCATATCAGCAATCTCCAGGGGTCGACTAGCAATCAAACTTCCGGGTGAATCTCGGCTTCCGGTCCGGACACAGCAGTCTGCGGGGTCGGATGCTCCGTGCCTGACTGGCGGGCACGCATGACTGTGGTGACGATGCCGCTGCCGATGATGAGGGCCATGCCCAGCCACGACAGCGCGTTCAGGTGATCTCTCCACAGCAACATACCCCAACCGCTCGCAAAGACGATGCCGGTGTATTGCAGATTGGCAGTCAGTAGCGTGTTGCCGCGCTTGTAGGCGCGCGTCATGGCGGTCTGGCCCAGCGTGGCCAGCAGGCCCACCGCCAGCAGTAGCCCCGCGGTGTGCCACGTGTGCGCTTGCATGCCGCCAATCAGCATCCATACGCCACCAGCGATCGCGCTGATCAGCGAGAAATAGAACACGATGCGCGCCTCGTTCTCGCCCAGGTCGCCCAGTTGGCGGACCTCCACATAGGCGAGGGCGGTGAACACGCCCGACACCAGCCCGACCATGCCGCCAGCAAGCTGCGACGACCCCACTCCCACGCTTGGCTGCAGCAAGCAGATCACGCCAACGAACGACATCAGGATCGCCACCACCATCTTGCGGTCGGCTCCGCCAGCCTTGCCGGCCATGGCCGCGCCCGCACCGATGATCAGCGCAATCCACACCGGCGACATGTAGTTCAGCGTCATGGCCGTCGCCAGCGGCAGCAGGCTGATGGAGGTGAACCACAGCAGCAGCGAGGTCACCCCAAACACGCTGCGCTTGATATGCGACGTGAGATACGGTGTGCGAATGCCAGCGCCCGTGTTGGCCAGAATCGCACCCATCACGATCATGCCGATCACGCTGCGGTAGAAGACGATCTCGCCCGTGCTGTAGTGCGCCGACGCGAGCTTTACACACACGCCCATCGCCGAGAAGGCGAATGCGGCAAGAATCATCCACAGCGATTGGCGGGACGAGTTGTCGGCCGTCTGGGCGGCCGTTTGAACAGCAGTGGTGGTATCGGCAGACATGGCGAGGGCGGGGCGAAAAAAACGGTGCAGGCCACGCGGGCTGCACCGTTCGTATTGTGACGCGGAAGGCGGCGGATGCCTACGGCCGAACGTCCGTTAGTAGCTCATCACGCGCCGATACCACTCGTGGAAGTGCTGCATGCCATCTTCCATGGGCGACTGATAGGGGCCGACCTCGCTCACACCGCGTTTCATCAGCGCCAGGCGGCCGGCGTCCATGCGCTCGGCGATCTCGTCGTCCTCGATGCAGGTTTCCATGTAGGCGGCGCGCTCGGCTTCAACGAATTCGCGCTCGAACAGGACGATCTCTTCCGGGTAGTAGAACTCGACCACGTTGCGCGTCTTGGTCGGGCCCAACGGATGCAACGTTGACACCACCAGCACGTTCGGATACCACTCGACCATCACGTTCGGGTAGTACGTCAGCCACACCGCGCCGTACTTGGGCATCTCGCCGTTGTTGAAGCGCAGGACGGCGTCGTGCCACTTCTGATACGCCGGTGTACCTGGTTTGCGCAAATTCGCGTGGATGCCGACCGTCTGCACGCTGTGCCACTCGCCGAATTCCCATTCCAGATCGTCACACGAGACGAACTGGCCGAGACCGGGGTGGAAGGGCACGACGTGGTAGTCCTCGAGGTATACCTCGATGAAGGTCTTCCAGTTGTAGTTGCAGTCGTGCACCTCGACGTGGTCGAGCATATAGCCGGAGAAGTCGAGATCGCGCGCCA
Organism: Ralstonia sp. 24A2; assembly: GCF_051783885.1. Classification (NCBI taxonomy): domain Bacteria; kingdom Pseudomonadati; phylum Pseudomonadota; class Betaproteobacteria; order Burkholderiales; family Burkholderiaceae; genus Ralstonia; species Ralstonia sp. 24A2. Next base: position 675,896 of record NZ_JBPVZD010000001.1, read on the forward strand.
CGCCCAGGCGAGCAAGGTCTTCGCGCACGTCGCGCTTGCCCTCGAACAGCAGGCCGTTCCAGTTCTGCAGCGGCGAGCGCGACAGGTGCACGCACGGTTGCTGCTCAAAGTGCGGTGCGCCCAGCAGGTCGCCCTGGAGGTCGTACGTCCAGCGATGCAGCGGGCAAACGATGTTCTGGGCATTGCCGCGCCCATTGAGCATGATGGCCTGCCGATGCCGGCACACGTTGGAGAGCAGTTCGACGCCGTTCGGATTGCGCACCAGCACGCGGCCTTCGGCCTCGGCGGCAAGCGTGTGATAGTCGCCGACTTCCGGGACCATCAGCTCATGGCCGACGTAACCGGGGCCATGCTTGAACAGACGTTCGATTTCAGTTTGATACAGCGCCTCGTCAAAGTAAGCAGAGACGGGCAGCTGGGTTTCAGACGGCACCAGGTTCAGTGCGGCGCTGAGATTGGACATTATCCCCACTCCCAATAACGGTGAAAGTAGTGAACAACCCAACCATCGAAAGATTCGACGAAAAATTCGATTTGGGACAGGACGCCATCGGCAGGTGGCCTAGGGTCTGTTGAGGTAGGAAACGAGCGCTGCTGGCCCCCGCTTGGGCCTGCGACCATACGTTTTTGGGCCAACAGACCCAAACCATCGTACGGAACGGCGTGCGCCGGCCCGGCCTTTGGAGGAAAGGGGGCGATTGTACCCCAGGGGATTTGATAAGTCCCTGATTTTCGACATCTTTCGGCCGCCAGTCAGTCGGCCCTCAGCTGGACGGCGGCTCCTCTGAGCGCCGCGAACCGCCACTCGGCGCCTTGCGGGAAGTGCGCAGAACGCACGCGGAATTGCCGTAAAATGCTGGATTGTCCTTTTCTGATTCACAACCGGCATGCCCCGTGCCCCAGGCGTTGCTTCGAGCGACGCGTCCGCCTCCCCATCCGCCACGCCGGCTTCCTATGAAGCGGCCATGGCCGAACTCGAAACCCTCGTTGCCAGCATGGAATCAGGCGAACTGCCGCTGGAGGCCTCGCTTGCGGCGTATCGCCGCGGAGCCGAACTGGTCAAGTATTGCCAGCAGGTGCTGGAGCGCGTCGAACAGCAGGTCCGTGTGCTCGACGGAGACGCCCTGAAACCGTTGGCCGACGACAGCAATGCGAACGAGCAGGGCGACGCATGAGTGACTTTGCTCAATGGATGGCGTCCGTGGTTGCACGGACGGAAACCGCGTTGGAGCGCGCGCTGCCGGCCGAGACCGTGGTACCGCAACGCCTGCACGCTGCCATGCGCTACGCCACGCTGGGTGCCGGCAAGCGGGTACGTCCGCTGCTGGCGCATGCCGCCGGTGCGCTGAGTGACGCCTCGCCCGAAGCACTCGACGGCGTGAGTTGCGCGGTGGAGATGATCCACGCCTACTCGCTGGTCCACGACGACATGCCCTGCATGGACGACGACGACCTGCGCCGTGGCCGTCCAACTGTGCATCGCGCCTATGATGAAGCGACTGCGCTGCTGGTGGGTGATGCGCTGCAGACGCAGGCTTTCATCGTGCTGGCTGAACGGGGCCCGGTGAGCCCGGCGACCCGCGCCGTGCTGGTAGGCGAGTTGGCGCGTGCGTCCGGTTCGCTAGGTATGGCGGGTGGTCAGGCGATTGATCTGCAGAGTGTCGGCATTGCGCTGTCGCAGGACGAACTGGAAGCGATGCACCGCATGAAGACCGGCGCACTGTTGCGCGCGAGCCTACGCATGGGTGCGCTGTGTGCTGGAGTGACTGCCGCTGCGCTGGAGCAGGTGGATGCCTATGCGGGTGCCGTCGGCCTGGCATTCCAGGTGGTGGACGACATCCTCGACGTGACGGCTGACACCGCCACGCTGGGCAAGACTGCAGGCAAGGACGAGGCCAACGACAAGCCGACCTACGTGTCCATCCTCGGGCTGGACAAGGCCCGGGTGCTGGCCGATGAGCTGCACGCCGCAGCGGACGCGGCAGTCGCGCAACTGGCCCGTGAGTTGGGCGAATCGCGCACCATTCGGTTGGCCGAGATGGCCGATCTGATCGTGCGGCGTGGTCACTGAACAACATTGCATCGACGGTAGAAGTCTTTGCCCAAACGCTTTAGCGCCTGAGCGGCGGTCCCACATGACGTACGAACTTCTCAACACCATCGACGATCCGGCCGACCTGCGTCGACTGGACCGCCGCCAGCTCGGCCCCCTGGCCAGCGAGTTGCGCGCCTTCGTGCTCGATTCCGTCTCGCAGACGGGCGGCCACCTGTCGTCGAACCTGGGCACGGTCGAGCTGACCATCGCGCTGCACTACGTCTTCAACACGCCGGAAGACCGCATCGTGTGGGACGTCGGCCACCAGAGCTACCCGCACAAGATCCTGACCGGCCGCCGCGAGCAGATGGGGTCGCTGCGCCAGCTGGACGGCATTTCCGGTTTCCCGCGCCGCAGCGAGAGCCCGTATGACACATTCGGTACGGCGCATTCGTCCACGTCGATTTCCGCCGCGCTGGGCATGGCCCTGGGCGCCAAGACCAACGGTGAAGATCGTGTCGCCATTGCCGTGATCGGCGATGGCGCGATGACGGCTGGCATGGCCTTCGAGGCCATGAACAACGCGGGCATCTACAAGAATCTGCCGTTGTTGGTGGTGCTCAACGACAACGACATGTCGATTTCGCCGCCGGTGGGGGCGCTGAATCGTTACTTCGCGCGCCTGATGAGCGGACAGTTCTACGCCGCCACCAAGAAGGGCGTGGAGAAGCTGCTGTCGGTGGCGCCGCCGGTGCTCGAATTCGCCAAGCGTTTCGAAGAGCACGCCAAGGGCATGCTGGTGCCGGCCACGATGTTCGAGGAATTCGGCTTCAACTACATCGGCCCGATTGACGGACACGATCTCGAGTCGCTGGTCCCGACGCTCCAGAATATCCGCCGGCGTGCGCTGGAAGGTGGCGGACCGCAATTTCTACACGTGGTCACCAAGAAGGGGCAGGGCTACAAGCTGGCCGAGGCGGACCCGATCCTCTATCACGGCCCGGGCAAGTTCAATCCGCAAGAGGGCATCAAGCCTTCCGGCCGCCCCGCCAAGGTCACGTACACGCAGGTGTTTGGCCAATGGCTGTGCGACATGGCAGCCGCCGACAAGCGCCTGGTCGGCATTACGCCCGCCATGCGCGAAGGCTCCGGCATGGTGGAGTTCGAGCAGCGCTTTCCCGATCGCTATTACGACGTCGGCATCGCCGAGCAGCACGCCGTGACGTTTGCCGGCGGCATGGCATGTGAGGGTTTGAAGCCTGTCGTTGCGATCTATTCGACCTTCCTGCAGCGCGGCTATGACCAACTGATCCACGACGTCGCACTGCAGAACCTGCCGGTGGTCTTTGCGCTAGATCGTGCCGGTCTAGTCGGAGCGGACGGTGCGACGCACGCGGGTGCATACGATATTGCGTACCTGCGCTGCATCCCGAACATGATGGTGATGACGCCTGCTGACGAGAACGAATGCCGCCAGCTTCTGAGCACCGCCTTCGCGCAGGATTGCCCGACGGCGGTGCGCTATCCGCGTGGTGCCGGTACCGGCGTGGCGGTGCAGCCGACGCTGGAGCCGTTGCCGCTGGGCAAGGCCGAAGTGCGTCGCGCGTCAACAGCCCCGGCGGGCCAGCGCGTGGCGATCCTGGCATTCGGTTCGATGGTCGCTCCGGCTGCGGCCGCTGCGGAGCGTCTGGACGCCACGGTCGTCAACATGCGCTTCGTCAAGCCGCTGGACGTGGCCTGCGTGCTGGAAATGGCACGCACGCACGATTACGTCGTCACGGTGGAAGAGGGCTGCGTGATGGGCGGGGCCGGCAGTGCCTGCGTGGAAGCGCTGGTCGCCGCCGGTGTCGCAACGCCTGTGCTGCAACTGGGCTTGCCAGACCGCTTTGTCGATCATGGAGACCATGCTGCGCTGCTGGCGCAATGCGGGCTCGATGCCAACGGCATCCTTGCGTCCATCCGTGAACGCTTCGATGTGCAGCCGCGCGCTGCGGCGCCGCGTGTAGCCTAAAGCACTTCCAGCAATAGGCAGAATCAATCACCCGCATTGCATCTGCGGGTTTGAGTAGTTGACTGCAGAGGTAGGAAATTTCCCTTACACTCCGCCAGTCAAATTTATGAATTGTGTGCGCAGTCGCGGGATGGGTTGATTCGATCACTTGAGGGGTGGTCTCGATCAGCCAGGTTCCGCGGTTTCACACTCGTTGCGTACCGGCCGACTGCGATGGCCGGGCGACCGTAAAGGAAACCGATCATGAACGATATGAACCCGGCTTTTGCGATGCCGGATGTGCAGGCCAGCCACGACACCCGCCAGATCCCGATCCAACGCGTGGGCGTGCGTGGTGTGCGTTACCCGATGTCGCTGCAGACCCCGTCGGGCGTGCAGAACACCGTCGGCACCTACAACCTCGATGTGCATCTGCCGGCTGATCAGAAGGGCACGCACATGTCGCGCTTCGTCGCGCTGCTCGAAGAAGAGCGCGAGCCGCTGAACCTGGCGCAATTCCAGCTGCTGCTGGAAAAGATGCTGGAAAAGCTCGAAGCCGACGCCGGCCGCATCGAAGTCCACTTCCCGTATTTCGTCAGCAAGACGGCCCCGGTGTCGGGTGTGCAGTCGCTGATGGACTATGAGGTGACGATGATCGGCGAAGTGCGCGACGGCCACACCAAGGTCCGCGTCAAGGCGCTGGTGCCGGTGACGAGTCTGTGCCCGTGCTCGAAGAGGATCTCGCAGTACGGCGCGCACAACCAGCGCTCGCACATCACGATCGACGCCGAGCTGGCGGCCGATACGCCGGTCGAATCGCTGATCCGCATGGCCGAAGAAGAAGCCTCGTGCGAACTGTGGGGCCTGCTCAAGCGCCCGGACGAGAAGTTCGTGACCGAGCGTGCATACGAGAACCCGAAGTTCGTGGAAGACCTGGTGCGCGACATCGCCATGCGCCTGAATCAGGACGACCGCATCGTCGCCTACACGCTGGAAGCCGAGAACTTCGAGTCGATCCATAACCACAGCGCCTATGCGCTGATCGAGCGTGACAAGCGCCTCGACAAGTAATCGACGCCGTAGCAAAGAAAAAGCCGCTCAACCGAGCGGCTTTTTTCATGCTTGCTGGATGCGGATGTCTTCGAGATCCCAGCGCGGCGTGACGCCATAGCCGTAGCCGTCCTGCACCTGCGTCGGATCAGCCTGCAGCCGCATTGCGCCGGCAAAGGCGATCATCGCGCCGTTGTCTGTGCAGAACTGCAGGTCGGGGTAATAGACGCGCAGACCGCGCTTCTTGCCCTCGGCGTTCAGGCCCTCGCGCAACTGGCGGTTGGCGCCCACACCGCCGGCCACGACGATGCACTTGAGGCCATGCTCGCGCGCGGCGCGCAGGGTCTTCTTGACGAGCACTTCGACGATGGCATCGACAAACGCGCGGGCCAGGTCGGCGCGCGGTTGTTCGCAGGTCTCGCTGTCGGTCAGGTTGAGCTTGCGTACCTGTGTGAGCACCGCCGTCTTCAGGCCGGCAAACGAGAAATCGAAATTGCCTGAATGCAGCATCGGGCGGGGCAGATCGAACACGCCCGGGTTGCCGAATTCAGCCAGGCGCGAGACGGCAGGGCCACCGGGGTAGCCGAGGCCGAGCAGCTTGGCGGTCTTGTCAAAGGCTTCGCCGGCGGCGTCGTCGAGCGTTTCGCCGAGCAACGTGTACTGGCCGACGGCATCCACGCGCATCAGCTGCGTGTGGCCGCCAGAGACGAGCAGCGCCAGGAACGGAAACTCGGGCCGATCCGCTTCCAGTAGCGGGGAGAGCAAATGCCCCTCCAAGTGATGCACGCCCACTAGCGGCTTGCCTAGTGCAAACGCCAGCGCATTCGCCACCGAGGCGCCGACCAGCAGCGCACCAGCCAATCCGGGGCCTTTCGTATAGGCGATCGCGTCGATGTCTGCGCGCGTGGCGCCAGCCTTGCCGAGAACTTCTTCCAGCAGCGGAATCACGCGGCGGATGTGGTCGCGCGAGGCCAGCTCGGGCACCACGCCGCCATATTCACGGTGCATGGCGATCTGCGAATACAGCGCATGCGCGCGCAGGCCGGCATCGGTGTCGTACAGCGCGACGCCAGTTTCGTCACAGGAGGATTCGATGCCGAGGACCAGCATGGCGAGTGAGGGAAGAAATCCGTAGGAAGGCGCCGAAGATAGCACAAGCTAAAATGCGCGGTTTTCAAGCATAGACAGAGGCGGCGCGACGATCATGATGCGGTGCGATGTAGCGGTGATCGGCGCGGGCGCGGCCGGGATGATGTGTGCGGCCGTGGCTGGGCAGCGCGGCGCGCGCGTGGTGCTGATCGACCACGCCACCAAGCTGGCTGAGAAGATCCGCATCTCCGGCGGCGGACGCTGCAACTTCACCAACATCAACGCGGCGCCGGCCAACTACCTGTCGAACAACCCGCATTTCTGCCGCTCGGCGCTGGCACGGTACACGGCACAGGATTTCGTCAGCCTCGTCTCCAGCTACCGCATTCCGTATCACGAGAAGCACAAGGGCCAGCTCTTCTGCGACGACAGTGCGGAGGACATCATCCGCATGCTCGAGGTCGAGTGCGAGAAGGGCAATGTCATCTGGCGCACCGGCTGCTCGATCGCAGAGGTGGGCAAGGATGGCGATGCCTATCGCCTATCGACCAGCGCCGGAGAGATCGTCGCCAACAAGCTGGTGATCGCCACGGGCGGCCTGTCCATCCCGAAGATCGGGGCGACGGATTTTGGGTATCGGACCGCGCGGCAGTTTGGCTTGAAGATCGTCGAGACGCACCCGGCGCTGGTGCCGCTCACGTTCAATGCGGAGCATTGGGCGCCGTTCTCGGCGCTGTCGGGCGTGTCATTGGAGGTGGACGTGACGGTGGCGCAGCCCGGCGGTAAGGGCGGCCGGAAAGGAGGCGCCACGACGTTCCGCGAAGATTTGCTGCTGACGCACCGTGGCCTGTCTGGCCCCGCCATCTTGCAGATTTCAAGCTTCTGGAATTCGGGTCAGCCGCTCGCCATCGATCTGCTGCCAGACACCGATGCCGCCCAGTGGTTGTGCGATGAGAAATCCGGCTCGCGCAAGCAACTCGGGACGGTGCTGGCGCAGCGGCTGCCGGAACGCGTCGCGCAAGCCTGGTGCGCCACGCATGGCGCCAATCCGCACGCGCCAATTGCCGAACTGTCCGACAAGTTGCTGCGTGCGATCGGTGGCGCACTGAACCGCTGGGAGCTGACGCCCTCAGGCAGCGAGGGCTACCGCAAGGCCGAAGTCACGCGTGGCGGGGTCGATACGCGCGCATTGTCGTCCGCCACCATGGAGGCGCAATCCGCGCCGGGCCTGTACTTCATCGGCGAGGTGGTCGATGTGACGGGGTGGCTCGGCGGCTACAACTTCCAGTGGGCCTGGGCCTCGGCTGTTGCGGCGGGGGAGGCTGCTTCCGCGAGTTGACCCCCCACCGATCGAGGCAAGAGCCGCCTGGGTTCTGTGCTACGATCAGCGATCCACTTTTTCAAGTTTGCAACCCGCTGGGCCAGCCGCCCGAGCGGGTTTTGCCGTTTATCGGAGTTCGGAATGTCCCAGATGTCGTTGAAGGCCCAGATCACGGAAGACATGAAGGCCGCCATGCGCGCCAAGGAAATGGATCGTCTGGGCACGATCCGCCTGCTGCAGGCCGCCATCAAGCAGCGTGAAGTGGATGAGCGCATCGAGCTGGATGACGCCGCCGTGCTGGCCGTGGTCGACAAGATGATCAAGCAGCGCAAGGACTCCATCACCGCGTTCCAGCAAGCCAGCCGCGAAGATCTGGCTGCCAAGGAAGCGGCTGAGATTGCCGTGTTGCAGGTCTACATGCCGGCACAACTGTCGGAAGCCGAAGTCGACGCCGCCGTGCGTGACGCCGTGGCCAAGGCTGGCGCCGCCGGCCCGCAGGACATGGGCAAGGTCATGGGTATCCTCAAGCCCGCCCTGGCTGGCCGCGCCGACATGACCCAAGTCTCGGCCCGCGTGAAGGCAGCCTTGACCGGCGCCTGATCCCCCTTCCCACCCGCAACCCCCAAGGGGCGCACCCCGCGTGATCCCGCAGCCGTTCATTGACGACCTGCTCAACCGCGTCGATATCGTCGACGTGGTGGGCCGCTACGTGCAATTGAAGAAGGGTGGCGCCAACTTCATGGGGCTGTGCCCGTTCCATAACGAGAAGTCGCCGTCGTTCTCGGTGTCGCCGACCAAGCAGTTCTATCACTGCTTCGGCTGCGGCGCGCACGGTTCGGCGATCGGCTTCCTGATGGAGTTTTCCGGGCTGTCGTATGTCGAGGCCATCAAGGACCTCGCGCAGTCCGTCGGCATGGTGGTGCCCGAAGAGCGCGGTGGCCTGCCGCCCGCTGCCCGCGCCGAGCAGCAAGCCAAGACGGTTGCCCTCGGCGACGTCATGGCCCGCGCTTGCGAGCACTATCGCAAGCAATTGCGCAGTGCCGCCAACGCCATCCAGTACCTCAAGGGCCGTGGCCTGACCGGCGAGATTGCCGCGCATTTCGGCCTCGGCTATGCGCCGGACGACTGGCAATCGCTCGAAGGCGTGTTCGGTCCGTACCGAGAAGACGCTACTGCCGCGCCGCTTATCGAAGCCGGCCTCGTCATCGAAAGCGAGAAGACATCCGCCGACGGCTCGCACCGCCGCTACGACCGCTTCCGCGATCGCATCATGTTCCCCATCCGCAATACCAAGGGCGTGGTGATCGGCTTCGGCGGCCGGGTGCTGGGGCAGGGCGAGCCGAAATACCTCAACTCCCCCGAGACGCCGCTGTTCAGTAAGGGCACCGAGCTGTACGGCCTGTTCGAGGCGCGCAACGCCATCCGCGAGTTCGACTACGTGCTGGTCGTCGAGGGCTACATGGACGTCGTCGCGCTGGCGCAGCTTGGGTTTGCCAATGCCGTCGCCACGCTGGGCACGGCCTGCACACCGATCCACGTGCAGAAGCTGCTGCGGCAGGTCGATACCGTCATCTTCTCGTTCGATGGGGATTCCGCCGGGCGTAGGGCTGCGCGTCGCGCACTGGAAGCCTGCCTGCCGCACGCCACGGATAACAAAACGATCAAGTTCCTGTTCCTGCCGTCGGAGCACGACCCGGACAGCTTCGTCCGCGAAGAGGGCACAGAAGCCTTCGCCCGCGAAGTGCACAACGCGATGCCACTGTCGCGCTTTCTGCTGCAGGCCGTGACCGAGGACCTCGACCTACGCCAGCCTGAGGGCCGAGCCCGTGCCCAATATGAGGCCAAGCCGCTGCTGACGGCCATGCCATCCGGCGGCCTGCGCCTACAGATCGTGCGGGGCCTAGCCGACATGACTGGCACCACACCCGCCGACATCGAAGCGCTCTGCGGCCTGCGCAGCGATCCCGCCCAGGCAGGCCGCATGACGCAGAAGCGCCCGCGTGTGGCGCGCACTGCACCGACTGCGCTAGAGCAGAAACTGCTGCGCTTGCTGATGCGTTATCCCGCCTTGGCAACCCGCCTTGATGCGGATGCACGTGCCCAGTTGACGGCGCCGGAATTGCCCCAAGGTGAGGTACTGGCAGGGCTGCTTGCCGAATGCGACGCGGCGAGCCCTGAGATGCACTTTGGCGCTTTCGTCGAGCGCCTCGGCCAGACGCCGTATGCCGATGCCTTCGCCGGACTGCGCGTGACTGTGCTCGAAGACGACATCGAGTTGGAGCCGGCAACCATGGAATTCGACAGCGCTGTGCAAAAGATGCTTCTTGCGTCGCACAAGCGCGAGCTTGAGATGTTGCTGCGCAAGGTAGAAAGCGGTCACGCCAGCGATGACGATAGAGAGCGTATGCGTTGGCTGTTAAGTGAGACCAGCCGCCGGTAGCTTGAGTAGCGCATACGTCCCAGCACAAACCTAACTGGGGCGGGCGATTGCGGGTAGCCCCTTGATTTTTCAGGCGAAAACCCGATTTTCACTTAGACCGGCTGGTCTGGCGTGCTAGAATAGCCGGTTCGGATTGCAATATCTTTTTCCCATTTTGGGGGAGTGAGCGTGCCCATGGTGAAGGTGAAGACCTCCGCGAAGGCCGGTTCCAAGGCCAGTCCTGCTTCTGTTTCTGCCACGCGATCCTCATCGGCGCGCGGCGCCGGAGGAGGAAAGACCGCAGCGGAAACGGTGAAAGTCGCGAATGGTCGGAGCCATATGGGGCAGGCGGTAACAAAGGCTACTGTGCCGGCAAAGACGGGGAAAGCCCAGCCGCGCCAGACCGCCGAGACTACCGTTGCCGCCAAGCCCGTCAAGGCAGTAGCGCGCGCAAAAGACGCAATCCAGTCTTCAACTGCAGACAAGGTCTCGACGTCGATCAGCACGAGCGCCAGACCTGGCGGCAAAACAGCCGCTTCAGTCGCACTCAAGGGCAAGACAACCACCGTGGCGAAATCGAAAGCTACCGAAGTCGAGAGCAAGCAGACCCCTGCCAGCGCAAGCGCAACCAAAACGGGTACCGCTCGTACCAGCACCGCAGCCAAGCCAGCCAAGGCAACCGCGGAAGGCACCAAGCGCGCCGCCCAGGTAGAGGCCACCCCCACAACTCCTCCTGCGGCCCACGCCGCGGCAGCAGCCGAGCCCAAGAAGCGCGGCCGCAAGCCCAAGGCAGAAACGCAGGCAGATGACGACAGCAGCACGGACGTGACTGAAGAATTTGATACCCCCGCCGCTCCGGCACCGAAAACCGAAAAGCTGAAGGCCCGCGACCGCAAGGCCAAGGAAAAAGCCCTGCTCAAGGAATTTGCTGCCTCGCAGCAAGGCGGTTCGGAAGAAGAGCTCGAGGCTCGCCGCCAGAAGCTCAAGGCGCTGATCAAGCTGGGCAAATCGCGCGGCTACCTGACCTACGCCGAAATCAACGACCACCTCCCCGACGACATGGTCGACGTGGAGTCGCTGGAAACGTTGGTCGCCACGCTCAACGACATCGGCGTTGCCGTGTACGAGCAGGCCCCGGACGCCGAAACGCTGCTCCTGAACGACAACGCGCCTTCCGTGACCACGGAAGAAGAGGCGGAAGAAGAAGCCGAAGCCGCGCTGTCGACGGTTGACTCCGAATTCGGCCGCACGACCGACCCGGTGCGCATGTACATGCGCGAAATGGGCACGGTTGAGCTGCTGACGCGCGAAGGCGAAATCGTCATCGCCAAGCGCATCGAAGCCGGCCTGAAAGACATGGTCATGGCCATCTCGGCCTGCCCGGTCACCATTTCGGAAATCCTCGCCATGGGCGAGCGCGTCGCCAACGACGAAGCCAAGATCGACGAGTACATCGACGGTCTGATCGACCCGAACGCTGAAGCCGATGCTGCCGCTGCAGCCGAGGAAGAAGAGGACTTCGAGGAAGAAGAAGCCGAAGAGGAAGCCGACGAAGAGGAAGACGAGGACGATGAAGGTGCTGGCGCTGCCGCCGCTTCGGCCCGTCAACTCGAGGAGCTCAAGCAGGCTGCGCTGGTCAAGTTTGGCGTGATCGCCGACCAGTTCGACAAGATGCGTCGTGCGTTCGAGAAGGAAGGCTACAAGTCCAAGTCGTACGTGAAGGCGCAGGAAGCCATCCAGGCCGAGCTGATGTGCATCCGCTTCACCGCACGCAACGTCGAGCGTCTGTGCGACACGCTGCGTGGCCAGGTGGACGAAGTTCGCAAGCTGGAACGCGCCATCCTGAACATCGTGGTCGACAAGTGCGGCATGCCGCGTGGCGACTTCGTTTCGCGCTTCCCGGGCAACGAGACCAACCTGAAGTGGATCGAGACCGTGGTGGCTGACGGCAAGCCGTACAGCACCATCGTCGAGCGCAACGTGCCGGCCGTGCACGAACTGCAGCAGAAGCTGATCGACCTGCAGGCGCGCGTGGTGCTGCCGTTGTCGGAGCTGAAGGACGTCAACCGCAAGATGTCGGAAGGCGAGCGCCGTGCGCGTGAAGCCAAGCGCGAGATGACCGAGGCCAACCTGCGTCTGGTGATCTCGATTGCCAAGAAGTACACGAACCGCGGTCTGCAGTTCCTCGACCTGATCCAGGAAGGCAACATCGGCCTGATGAAGGCGGTGGACAAGTTCGAATACCGCCGCGGCTACAAGTTCTCGACGTACGCCACGTGGTGGATTCGTCAGGCCATCACGCGTTCGATCGCCGACCAGGCGCGCACCATCCGGATTCCGGTGCACATGATCGAGACGATCAACAAGATGAACCGCATCTCGCGTCAGATCCTGCAGGAAACCGGCAATGAGCCGGATCCGGCAACGCTGGCCGAGAAAATGGAGATGCCGGAAGACAAGATCCGCAAGATCATGAAGATCGCCAAAGAGCCGATCTCCATGGAAACGCCGATCGGTGACGACGACGACTCCCATCTGGGCGACTTCATCGAGGATACGAACACGCTGGCCCCGGCCGAAGCGGCGCTGCATGGCTCCATGCGCGGCGTGGTGAAGGATGTACTCGACTCGCTGACGCCGCGCGAAGCCAAGGTGCTGCGCATGCGTTTCGGTATCGAAATGAGCACCGATCACACGCTGGAAGAAGTCGGCAAGCAGTTCGACGTGACCCGCGAGCGTATTCGTCAGATCGAGGCGAAGGCACTGCGCAAGCTGCGTCACCCGAGCCGTTCGGACAAGCTGAAGAGCTTCCTCGAAGGTAGCTAATCAGTAGCGGATTGATGCCCGAAGGTGGGTTCTGGCCCACTTTCGAGTAAAATCGCATAGATGGCCCGGCCTAACCCGCCGGGTCAATTTTTTGTCGGTTGCCTGTTCAGGCGCCGCTCTTTGGGCCTCTAGCTCATGCTTGGTTAGAGCAGCGGACTCATAATCCGTTGGTGCCGGGTTCGACTCCCGGGGGGCCCACCATTCTTTCTCCCGATTTGCGCAAATCTTTCTGTTGAACAGCTTTCTATTATTTTGCGCAAAGCTGTGGCGGGACTGATTTTTGCTGGCGCGTATATTCCGGCAAATATATCCGTTTCGACATAATTCGATATATCTTGCACCCCCCCGACATTCCCCCACGAACGAGGGGAGGAGTTTAAAACACTTCAAACGAAACGAATTCATTCCCTCGTTTGAAATGCTGCCAAATGGCGCCGCGCCTGCTTGTGCGAGGCATTGCAGGCAATGTTTTGAATGAAATCTCTATTTACTTCATAGTCTGTGCAGACCATAGTGGCACGCATAACGACAAGTAAATAGCCAGTAGCGTACCTTCGGAGACACAGGATGTTACGCATTCAAAACGGGCCTTTCCAGCATTCCGCTTTTGCGCGTGCCCACGCGCGTCACCGCCATCGCCATCATCGCAGCGAGCCGGGTTTCTCGCGTTAGCTGCAACACCCCGACTGGTTTTGACATCGGCACCCAACCGATTAGTGCGTTACGCGAGTTAACGCGCGCGACAAAACACGTCCGTCGTTTCTGTTGATTTGCAGGATTGATCTGCCGCCGGGGCAGGTCGTGCGCTGTCGGCTGTCGTACGCCGACAGGCGGGGGTATCGGCCGGCACTTGCCGGCAAAAACACAACAAGTTCCAGAACGTGAGGAGACAACCATGGGTAGTCGACGTCATCTTTTTGTTGTCATGGCAACCAGTTGCATCGTCGCGATGCCGTTCATCGGTGGATGCGGCGGTGCGGACGATCCGGGCTCGTCGGACGTTGCGCAGTGCTCGGGTAGCTCTTGCCCGCCGAGCGGGCCAAACACCACGCCAACCACGCCGACGAGCCTGTGTCCCGCCGCGCTGGATTACACGACCACCTACACCGGCGGCTCGGGCAGCGGCGAGTACATCAAGGTCAAGTTTGACACGAGCAAGAACACGTATCAGATGCAGTTCATCGAGTCGTCGGTGCCGACCTCAGCGGGGCAGGTGAACAACACGCGTAAGGGGCTGACCATCAACGGCAACTTTGTGCACCCGACCAACCTGCCGACGCCCGAGCAGAACCGCTGCGCCTTCGTGCTGCAGTCGGGCAAGACGGCAGACAACAGCTACGCGATCACCGTCAACCCGCAAGACCCGCCGACGCTGTTTGTTGGGCAGGGCATCGTGGGCGGCGGCATTCCGGGCGCGACGATCCAGTTCAACGGTATTCAGCCGTTCCCGGGTCTGGTCATTGGCGCGGTGCCTTCGCGCTCGTTTGATTTCTATCCGTTCCTGGGCTTCTCACAGACGGTGACCGACTTCACACAAGTGGCCGGGCATTACAACGAAGTGGGCGTACATGTCACGCCCACTGGGTCTAGCAATCAGACAACGGGGCCGCAAGGCTGGGAGCCCGATGCTGTCAACTGGACGCAAACGTTGAATGCCGACGGTACATGTACAGCCGAGGGCATCGACTACTCATGCCACACGACGGGCACGCCGTGGACGCGGCGTCTGAACGCGGATGGTTCGCAGGACAACGTGTTCGTGAGCAATCCCAAGGCTGCCAACGTGCCTTATGCGTACGTCGGCCAGGTCGCGCCGCTGGTGATGCCTCTTGCTTCAAACCAGGCCAAGGGGATTCTGATCGCGGGCAAGCTCAATGGCCAGGTGGTACCGGTGGTGATCCGTGTGGGCTATGTGCATGTCGATTCCAACCTGCTGGCGGCCTCGGCGGATGACCAGATCGGCATTTCTATCCTGACACCTGTAGCGACCATTCCCACCAATGCACTCGCGGGTGGCTACATCGGTGCGACCAGTGCATCGGCGTGCGGGGTCGTGACCTCCAACGGTCCGAGTGGATTCCCCGCCAGCCTCAATGGCCTGAACTCAACTGTCGACCATCCTGAACTGTCTGGCAGCTTTACCAGCGGCACCTTCCACACCTGGGTGGGTAACTGCACCGACGGCACCGCTGTCTCCACGCTGGCCGCCAACTACACGTCAACGCTGTTCCAGAACGGCACCGCGGCCTTCATCAACCCGTTCAACTCGCGTGTGACGGCGCAGTTCTCGCTCGACTACACGCAAACCTCGCCGGGCAAGTTGCTCGTCACCGCGCAGAACGACTTCAACGCGCAGGGCGCCAGCGGCAACGTCGCGCTGTTCAAGGCGGGCGACAAGGGCGTTGCGGTCAAGGTGGGCAACGTGTACGCAATGCTCATGAACAACAACAAGTACAACCCGTTCTTCACGGTCGGCGCGTTCGTCCAGTGATGCACGCATCAATGCAACAACCCGCGGCGGCGCCCGGCGCTGCCGCGCTTGAAAAACAACATGGAGGAGACGCAAATGCAATGGCGTAAATGGCTGGTCGCGCTCGCGTGCGCACCGATCGTGACAGCGTGCGGTGGTGGCGGAGATGATTCGCCGGCCCCGGTGATCCAGCGCCTGTGTCCGCAGGCCATCGACTACAACACCGTCTTCACAGGCGGTTCCGGTTCGGGCGAGTTGGTGAAAGTGCAGCTCGATACCACGAAGATGACGTACCAGATCACGTATCTGGCGTCGCCGATTCCGGTAACGACGGGCACGGTGGCCCCCACGCGTGATACCGCACCCAACAACGTGCAGACCGGCACGCTGACGCAGGAAACCGCACTGCCGACCGAGAAGCTCAACCAGTGTGCGTTCCGCCTGAACAACGCGAGCCTGGATGCAAGTCGGCCGGCGCGCTTCTTCCTGGGTCAGGGCGTGCTGGGCGGCACGATTCCGGGGGCGACGATCCAGTTCGACGGCATTGTCGGTGTGGGCAAGATTCCGAAGACCACGTTCCCGTACTACCCGTTCATCAGTTTCTCGAACACCGAGACGGACCTGACCAAGATCGCGGGCAACTACAACCAGCTCGGCTACCACCAGGTGCCGTCGCAGAACTTCTCGCAGCAGGCAGTCGATGCGCGTTTCACCATCAACGCGGACGGCACCTACACCGAGTGCGACAACCTGGGCGTGAAGAACGGCGGTGCGTGCCTGACCTCCAGCGCGACGGTCAACCAGAAGCTGACGCTGCGTGCGGACGCGTCTGCCTTCACCACGCTGAACTACCAGCCGCAGGTGCCGGCCACGCTGTCATCGCTTGACCCGAGCAAGGCCGGCAAGGGCGTGCTGATCGTGGGCAAGCTGTACAACCAGCTCGTGCCGATCTTCATCCGCGTGGGGGCTGCCAATTCGAATCTGACTGCCGGCCCGCCCGTGGCGGACGACGAGTCCGGCATCTCGTTCCTGGCGCCGACCACCAACATCGCGCTGGGTTCGCAGAACGGCGAGTACACGGGCGTGGACAGCACGTTCAACTATCGCGCCACCGCGCTGATGGGTGCACAGGCCACGATGCTCGATCCGTTCAACGCGTCGCAGGCTGCGCTCACGCGTCCGCTGAATCTGGACTTCACGCAATCGGTACCCGGCGTGATCCGCACCACGCAGACGAGCGCACCGGCTGGCTCGGCCCCGACCGGCAAGCTGATCTTCACTGGCAAGACCTTCGGCTTCCTGGATATGAGCGATACGAAGAACCCGTACTTCACCGTGGGCGCCTTCGTGCAGTGACGTTTCCGGAATAACACGCCACGGGGCGCGGCCAGCCTGACCCAACATCGCGCCGCGCCCCGCTCAGAACAACAGGAGGAAGCATCATGAAGAAACTGACTGTCGCATTGGTGGCGGCCTGCGCATCCGCAGGGGCCATGGCGCAGCAGGCGGGTGACAACGTGGCAACGGTGGGCTGGTTCCACATCATGCCGCAGGACTCGAGCAACAACCTGACCACCAGCGTGATCAACGCGCCGATCAACGATCCGCTACGCATGCCGGGCAGCTTTACGTCGCCCAACAGCGGGCTGCGCGTGAGCAACGCCAACACGCTGGGCCTCACGCTCACGCATTTCTTTACCGACAACATCGCGCTGACCACCATTGCCGGCGTGCCGCCCGAATTCAAGCTGACCGGGCACGGCGTGATCCGCGCGCCTGGGCCGGCGGGTGCACTCGGCCACGTCGATCTGGATGACCCGTCCAACCAGCCTGCGGTGCGCAAGGCACGCCAGTGGAGCCCTGGGGTCATCCTGCAGTGGTACTTCGGGCACGCACAGTCGAAGTTCCGGCCGTTCGTGGGTGTGGGGGTGGTCTACAGCTTCTTCACCAATATCGAGCTGAACCCCAACTTCGCGGCGGCGGTGAACCGTGAGCTGGGCAGCGTGCTGGCGGCGGGGGCCGGCAAGCCCGGGCCGACGTATGTGGAGGGGAAATCGTCGGCGTCGTGGTCGGCCATCTTCAACCTGGGCGCGAGCTATGCCATTACCGATCGTTGGGCATTGACGGCCACGGTGTCGTACATGCCGCTCAAGACGGAAGCGGCTACCGTGATCAAGGCGGCGGACGGCACCACGCTGGCCACCACCAAGACCACGCTCAAGGCCAATCCGCTCGTCACGTTCATTGGGGTGTCGTACAAGTTTTAGCCAGACGTCGGCTGTCTGCGCCTGGCTAATTGGCGCGGCGTGAACCGAGCGGGAACCTGTTTGCGCCGCATTCTTAAGGCGGTTTCAACCGTCAGTTCTAGTGAGGCAATAAATGAGCACACGTAAAGTCGTATCTCTTGCAGTTGCACTCGCACTTGCCACCGTAGCAGCCACACCCGCATTTGCCGTGACCGTAACGCGCGCGGACAACCAGCCGATGAACCCGAGCGGCGAGCCGTTCTCGGTCACCGGCTCGACCAACCTTACCAAGGGCTCGACCGTCGCGCAGTGCCAGGCCACCTTTACCGGCACGATCACGCCCACCGGCGTCGTCAACATCACGTCGACGTCGTTCACGGGCGGTACGCTCTGCGGTTTCATCAGCGGTGCCACGCCCTGGACGGGGCAGGCTGACTCCACCACGCAGCTGACGATCAACAACGCTGGCGTCAACGTATTCCTGCTGGGCAGTTGCGGCCCCAGCAAGGTCGTGACGACCTGGAACGACCTGGAATCGTCGTTGACGTTCAGCAATGCCACGTTGACGCCGGACTGTACGGTGGACGGCAAGGTGGTGTCCACGCCGGCGTTCCACGTGCAATAAGCACGTGCCCGGTTGACCTGCGGTTGCGCAGCCGCGGTTGATCGGCATGAAGCAAAGGCCCGGCATGTCGGGCCTTTTCTTTTTCATTCTTCCCGATTTCTCAAGACCATGAACAACATGCGAATGGTTGTAGCGACAGCGCTTGCGTTGAGTCTGTCGATGGCGGGTGCCGCACCGGCTGTGGCGGCGACCGTGGTTCGAGCCGATGGTCAGCCGATGAGCCTGACCGGTGAGAGCTTTACGGCGTGGGGTCCGGTTGCCTTCTACAAGGGCTCGGTTTCCATGCAGTGCCTTGCCACTGTGGTTGGGACGGTGACATCAGCTGGCTCCGTGGAGATCACTTCCGCGACATACAGCGGCAACGGGCCGTGCGCTTTGCTGAGCGGTGTGGCGAGTCACGTTCAGCCATGGACGGGGCAGTTCGACAATGCAACGCAACTGACGATCAACAGAATGGAGGTCTCCATCGCGCTGTTGGGCTCGTGTGGCCCGAACAGGGTGATTTTGAGTTGGAACAACAGTGCTTCGTCCATGACGTTCAACAACAATACGTTCCTTACTCCGGACTGCACCACCTGGGGAACGCTATCAACGTCGCCCAGGTTTTTCGTTCAGTAATGCCGTGCGTTTCGGAATGAAGCAATACCCCTGTCGCTAATAGCGACAACGCATGTGCATTGGGAGTGGCATGATCCGGCTTCCGCCGCTGCAACGGGGCAGCGGTTTTCCCCCAGGAGCCAAGACATGCGTTTGCTCGCCACGCCTGCCGTTCAACGGATTGCATGCGCCATCACGTTGGCCGCGTCCATCGGATGCACCCACGCCCAGACCTCGGCGCCTGCTGCAACATCAGCAGCGGCCGCACCCACCGCCACGCTACAACGCGCTCAAGTGCCCGGCTACTACCGCATGGCACTTGGCGACGACGTCGTGACCGCGCTCTATGACGGCTACGTTGATTTGCCCGCCAAGACGTTGCTGGGCATGAGCGCGCAATCTGTGCAGAGCCTGCTGGCGCGGATGTTCGTGTCGAGCACGCCCGGCATGCAGACGGCGGTGAATGGCTATCTGATTGATACGGGCAGCCAGCGCGTTCTGGTCGATACCGGGTCGGGCACGTGCTTTGGGCCGACCATGGGTGGCTTGGCCGGCAACGTGCGCGCGTCGGGTTATCAGCCCGAGCAGATCGACGCCGTACTGCTGACCCACCTGCACCCGGATCACGCCTGTGGCTTGTTGACACCGCAAGGGCAACCCGCCTTTCCGAACGCGCAGGTTTACGTGGCCGCTCCGGAAGCCGATTTCTGGCTGAGCGAAACGATTGCTGCCTCCAAGCCCAAGGACATGCAGCCGTTCTTCAAGATGGCGCGCGATTCGGTGGCGCCGTATGCAGCAGCCGGCAAGCTCAAGCAATTCAAGCCTGGCGATGAGGTGGTGCCGGGTGTGCGCTCGGTGGTCGCCAACGGTCATACGCCGGGCCATAGCGGCTACCTGTTCGCCTCCAAGGGCAAAAGCTTGCTGGTGTGGGGGGACATCGTGCACAGCCACGCCGTGCAGTTCCTGCACCCCGAGGTTGCGTTCGAGTACGACGTGAACCAGAAGCAGGCCGTTGCCTCGCGCCGCAAGCTGTTTGCCGAAGCGGCGCAGGACAAGCTCTGGGTGGCCGGGGCGCACCTGCCGTTCCCCGGCCTCGGACACGTGCGCAAGGACGGTCGTGCCTTCGCGTGGGTGCCCATCGAGTACGGCCCCTTGCGTACGGACCGCGCAGACTAAGCCGTCACACGCCTGCCGGCCGCTTCATCTTGCAAGTGGTCGGCAGGTCCAGATCTTTGGCGGCGGTCGTGCTTTCGGTCTTGTGGCCCCACTGCGTGCCGTCGTAGCCGACCTTGACGGTCTTGCCGTCCACCGGCGCAATCGTCGATACCACCTGTGGCAGCAGCAACTGGTGATCAACCTTGCGCATCGTCACCTCGCCCAGGACGCTCTGCTTCTGCATGCCCTCCAGCGCCAGCGCGATCTTGAGCGGGTCGGTGGAGTTGGCCTTGCGGATGGCGTCGGTGACCAGTTCGACGGAGAGCACGGTGCGCGGCGCGAAGTGTTCCCCGGCCGGCGTCTGGCGCACGCGCGCATCCATCTGCATCAGTTGTGCGTTGCCGTTGCCGGGCGTCCATTCGGACACCCACGTCACCTTACCGATCTTGGCTTGCGACACCGCCAGCACCGTGCCCGGTGCACCCGCGCCGCTGTGGTTGAGATAGCGCACGTCGTAGCCCATGTCACCGTCCGCCTTGACGAGCAGGTTCAGGTCCTGCCCCCAGTTGCCGGTGAGCAGCGTGTCCGCGCCGGTTGCCTTGGCCTTTGAGACATAGGGCGCGAAGTCCTTCACCTTGCCGATCGGGTGCAGCGTTTCCCCCGTGAACTGCACGTCGGGCCGCGCGGCGGAGATCATCTGTTTGCCCAGTGACGCCCACAGCCGACCATGCGCGTAGTCCTGGTTCAACGAATAGACCTTGCGGATGTCAGGCTGCGTCTTCACGAAGTTGGCCAGCGCGCGCATCTTCATGGCGGTGTTGGCCTCGGTCGCGAAATGCCAGAAGCTGCAGTGCGCGCCGGTCAGGTCGGGGTCGATCGAAGCGTAGTTGATGATCAGCACGCGCTTGTCTGGGTTGCGCTCGTTGTGCTTGGTGGCCGCGTCCACCATGGCGGCCACTACGGATGAGCCAGACCCGCCGGTGAAGACGATCTTTGCGCCGGCATCGATGGCGCTTTGCAACGCGGAGAGGCTGTCCTGCGCTGACAGCTTGTTGTCATAGGTGGTCAGCTCGTAGCGCGCGCCGTTCAACACGCCTTGCGGCTGCGCGTTGGCATCGTCAATGCCGAGTTTCAGATTGGCGAGGAACTGCTCGCCCACATTCGACAAAGGCCCGCTCAACTGGTCGATGAACGCCACCTTGATCGGTGCCGGATCTGCGGCGTTTGCCAGCGGTGCAAATAGCACCGCAGTCACGCAGGCCAGCGCGGACAACGGACGGGCAAAGCGGGTCGATGCGGGCATGTCTCCTCCTTGTTGTGTGGGGCGTTCTGTCTTCTCGTCTACCAGGTATCGATGAAGCGGCGCGTGGCCGGGTCGCGCGTGTGGCGCGGCGGTGCGGGCGGCGCCGATTGCAGCCCGCGCAACAGCCAGCGGCGCGTGTCGGCGGGGTCGATCACCGCATCGATCTCCAGATAGCTGGCGATGTTGAGGGCGCGGCCTTCTTCATAGGCGGCGTCGACCATCTTGCGGAACAGCGCTTCGCGTTCGGCGGGGTCTGCTACGGCTTCCAGTTCCTTGCGGTAGCCGAGGCGGATGGCGCCTTCGATGCCCATGCCGCCAAACTCGCCGCTCGGCCATGACGCCGTGAAGAACGGCGCGTGGAAACCGCCGGCCGCCATCGCCATCGCACCCAGGCCGTAGCCCTTGCGCAGCACGACGGTAAAGAAGGGCACGCGCAGGTTGCCGGCCGTCACGAACATGCGGCTGACATGGCGTACGGTGGCCGTCTTCTCCGCTTCGGGACCGACCATGAAGCCCGGCGTGTCACACAGCGAGACGATGGGCAGATCAAACGCGTTGCACAGCTGCATGAAGCGCGACGCCTTGTCGGCCGCGGCTGAATCGATGGCCCCGCCCAGATGGCGCGGGTTGTTGGCGATGCAACCGAACGCGCGGCCCTCGATGCGGATCAGCGCGGTGATGATGCCGACGCCGAACGCCTGCCGCAGCTCCAGCACCGAGCCGGTGTCGGCCAGGGCTTCGATCACGGCGCGCATGTCGTAGCTGCGCATGCGGTTTTCGGGGATCACGTGACGCAGGTGGCGCGCGTCGCCGGCTTCCCATTGGGTGAGTGGTCCCTGGAAGTAGCTCAGGTAGCGGCGAGCGGCGTCCACGGCTTCGGCCTCGTCTTCGACGAGTACGTCGATCACGCCATTGGGCGCCTGCATGTTGACGGGGCCCACCTCTTCGGGCGCGTACACGCCCAGGCCGCCGCCTTCGATCATGGCCGGGCCGCCCATGCCGATGGTCGCGTCGCGCGTGGCGATGATCACGTCGGCGCAACCGAGCAGCGCTGCGTTGCCGGCAAAGCAGCGGCCCGACACGATGCCGACGGTCGGCACCAGCCCCGACAGCCGCGCGAAGTGGATGAACGTCGGGCAATCCAGACCGCTGACGCCGCGCTTTTCGGTATCGCCCGGCCGGCCGCCACCGCCCTCGGCAAACAGCACGACGGGCAGCTTCCATTGCTGCGCCAGTTCCAGCGCGCGGTCGGTCTTCTTGTGGTTGAAGGTGCCCTGCGTGCCCGCCAGCACGGTGTAGTCGTAGGCGAGCACCATGCAGCGCGCGTCCTGGTCGGGGAAGTGCATGCCATTGACGGTGCCGATGCCGGTGATGATGCCGTCGGCCGGCGTCGAACGGATCAGGTCGTCGAGCGCGCGCCGCTGACGTTGCGCGGCGATGGCCAGCGCGCCGTATTCGATGAAGGAGTCGGCGTCGCACAGGTGGGCGATGTTTTCGCGTGCGGTGCGCTGGCCGGTCTTCCGGCGGCGGGCGACAGCGTCGGGGCGGTGTTCGTCGAGGCCGAAGGCATGGCGGTCGATGACGGCCTGCAGATCGGGGCGGATGCGGTCGAGGTCGATCTCGGCGTCAGCGGACTCGGCGTGATGTTCCGCATCACTCAGGAGCAGTGCCACCAGCGGCTGGCCATCGCGCACCGTGGCGCCGGGTTGCGCGCACACCTGCAGTACCTGTCCAGATGCCGGCGCGAGTACCACGTGCTCCATCTTCATCGCTTCAATCACGGCCAGCACTTGCCCGCGCGCCACGGCGTCGCCGGGTTGGGCGTTGAGCTGGATCAGCGCGCCGTCCATGGGTGCGGTCAGCAGTTCGGCATCGTCCGGCAACGCGTCAAGCAGCGATTCGCCCGACTCGGTCTCGGGGTCGGCTGCAGCACCAGCAGAGGCATGGAGCGCGGGATGCGCACCATCGCTGGCGGTCACCAGTTCGGCCAAGCGCTCGTCGAGAAACTGCGTGTGCACGGCGTTGGCTTGCACGTGTGCATCACTCAGCAAGTCTTGCAGCAGGCGCTTGTTGGTCACCAACCCTTCGATGCGGAACTCGCACAGCGCGCGGTACGTCTGCGCCAGGGTCTGCGCATAGGTGCCGCGCGGCGCGTGCACGATCAGCTTGGCCAGCAGCGAATCGAAGCGCGGGTTGGGGCGGTAGCCGGCGTAGCCGCAGGTGTCGACGCGCACACCGGGGCCGTTGGGCGGCTCGAACGCGGTGAGCGTGCCGGTGGAAGGGTGCGGCTGGCCCGACGCATCGAGCGTCTCTGCATTGATGCGCACCTGTACGGCATGACCGCGCGGCGTGATCGGCTGATCGAGCCCCAAATCCGCGAGCGATGCCCCCTGCGCCAGCGCCAGTTGCGTCACCACCAGATCGACGCCCGTCACCATCTCCGTGACGGTGTGTTCGACCTGCACGCGTGGGTTGGCCTCCATGAAGTAGAACGTGGCGTGCGGTGTGCCGGCGCCTTCCACGAGGAACTCGAACGTGCCGATGCCGCAGTAGCCCGAGGCCTTGGCGAGTGTGACGGCCGCATCAGCGATGCGCGCGCGCAGCGCATCGTCCAGCGCCGGGCTGGGCGCGATCTCGATCAGCTTCTGGTGACGGCGCTGCAGGCTGCATTCGCGTTCGCCCAGGTGCGAGACATTGCCCTGCGCATCGGCCACGATCTGAATTTCGATATGGCGTGGCGCGGGCACCAGCGCTTCGACATACACATCGCCGCTGCCGAATGCGGCGGTGGCTTCCGATACGCAACGCGCATACGCCTCGACAATCGCCTGTGCTTCATGTACAGCACGCATGCCGCGCCCGCCACCGCCGGCCACGGCCTTGATCATCATGCCGTGCGAGGGCGGCAGCGCGGCAAAGAACGCTTGCGCATCTTTGAGTGAAGTCGCGCCGCGCGTGCCGTTGACGATGGGGATGCCTGCCTCATGTGCCAGCGCACGTGCGCGGGCCTTGTCGCCGAAGAGGTCGAGCACGTGCGGTGCCGGTCCGATGAACTGCACGCCGGCCTGTGCGCACTGGCGCGCGAACGCGGCGTTCTCGCTCAGGAAGCCGTAGCCGGGGTGGATGGCATCGGCGCCCACGGCGCGTGCGGCCGCGAGGATGGCCTGGCCATCGAGGTAGGCGCGCGGGCCGGTGCCGGGCAAGGGCACGGCTTCATCAGCGCGGAGCACGTGCAGTGCGTCGCCGTCGTCTTCGGAATAGATCGCCACGGAAGGCAAGCCAATCATGGCGGCCGCACGGGCAATGCGAATGGCGATCTCGCCGCGATTGGCGATCAGCAGTTTGCGAAACGTCATGGAGCGGAGCGTGGGTTAGAGCTGTTCTGCGAGCGGTGCGAGATCCTGCTTGCGGACCTTGCCGGTGGCGGTGAGCGGCAGGGCATCGACGATGCGCACGATGGGCACCTTGTAGACGGCCATGTTCTCGCGGCACCAGCTGGTGAGCGTGGCGTCGTCCAGCGTGCCGATGGCTTCGGGCCGCAGCATCACGAAGGCGACGGGGAGTTGACCGCGTTGTTCATCGGCGCGGCCCACCACGGCAGAGCCGAGCACCGCCGGGTGCTTGCCGAGCATGGCTTCGATTTCCGCGGGGAACACGCTCATGCCGTTGACCTTGAGCATCTCCTTGCGGCGGCCGAGGTAGTGGATGTAGCCGTGCTCGTCGATGCAGCCGATGTCGCCGGTGTGGAACCAGCCGTTGCGCAGTGTCTGCGCGGTGGCTTCGGGCTTGTTCCAGTAGCCCTTGAGCAGCGTTGGCGTGCGCACGCACAACTCGCCTTCGGCACCGATGGGCAGCAGCGCGTGCGTGTCGAAATCGCAGATCTTGAAGTCGGTGCCCGGCACCGGCAGGCCCACGAAGATTGGCTGCGAACGCAGGTCGAAATCGTCCGTCTGCATGCCGACCGTGAAGCTGTTGCAGGTCTGCGTTTCCGTCATGCCCCAGGCGCTCTCGGCCATCATCGAGCCGGTCAGTTCGCGCCATGCGCGGCGGTATTCGGGGTTCAGCTTCTTCACGAACGACGACACCCCAGTGTGTCGCAGCGAGCGCAGGTTGTACGTATGCACGCGCGGGTGCGCCATCACCTCGGCCGCGCTGTCGACCAGCATCGAACCGTTGGTCACGCGGTAGTGCTGTACGCCGGCCATGAAGGCCTCGGCATCCCAGCGCGCGAGCAGAACCAGCGGCACACCAAGGAAGACGGGGAGGATGAGTCCGGTGTTCTCGCCCGCAATCCAGAACTGCGGGTAGAAGCTGAGAATGACGGTGTCGGTATCGGCACGTAGCGACACGGCCGAGAACGCGGCAGCCATGTCCACCATGTCGCTCTGCGTGTGGATGCAGCCCTTGGGCAGACCGGTGGTGCCACCGGTGTAGTTGAGCGCGGCCGTGGCGTCGAGCGAGACGGGCGGCAGGGCGATCGGCGTGGTCTGTGCCAGTGCGGGCAGCAGGTCGATCGCGTCGTCGCAGGCCAGCGGCGGCTCGGTCAGCATCGCTGGAAGCGGCAGTGTCGGCTGCGCGGGAACGACATCCGCATAACGCGTTACGAAGATGTGCTCGAGCGATGTCTCGGCTCGTACGTCGCGCACCAGCGGCATCAGGCGGTCCAGCGTGACGATGGCGCGCGGGGTGGCATCGGTGAGCGCATGCATCAGCTCGGCGCGCTGCGACAGCGGGCTGATCGGCACGTACACGGCGCCCAGTTTCAGGATGCCGAAGAACACCGCATTGAACTGCGGGCAGTTCGACAGGAACACCGCCACCCGGTCGCCCACGCCAATGCCGTGCTGCGCGAGCAGAGCGGCAATGCGGTCGGACAGATCATCCAGCTGGGCGAACGTGGTGTCGTGCCCGTAGAAATGGATCGCCGGCTTGTCTGGCGTGGTGCGCGCCCAGTGGCGCAGATATTCGGTGAGGGGTGCGCGCCCGATCGGGTAGTGAGGCTCGCGGGGGGTATCGACCGGCCATGCGCGCGCCCAGAGCGCGCGAACGCGGCCGAGATACTCGGACTCGTCCATCGCCAAAGCTTGTCTCCGTTGGGTTGTGCAGTGCGTGCGCAAAGTGGCGCCGCGCTATCTATACTGATAGGTAATTTTTTATACCAATGGGTAGAAATATAGAAAGCGCCGCTTGATGCGTCAAGCATTCCAACGGCGTGATGCCGCTCAGATGCGCAGACACCACGGCGAATCCAAAGGCGGCATGCGAGAATGCGCACCATGTCCATCGTCCGCAAATCTGCCGTTTCTGACGTGCAATCGTCTGCTGAAACCGAGGCTCCCGAAGCCCCAGGCGTCACACCGCCAGCTACGCGCCCGCATATTGCCGAGCGCCAAGAGGCCCGCCGCCGGCAGATTCTCGACACCGCCGCCCAGCTCTTCTTTACCAAGGGCTATGCGGGTATGACGATGAGTGACCTGTGCAGCGCATTGGGTGTAACCAAGCCGGCGGTGTACTACTACTTCACCGACAAGTACGAGATCTTCGACATCCTGTGCCGCGAGGCTGCGCAGATCTGTCTGTCAGCCATTCGTGAGACGGCCGACCCGGCGCTGCCCGTGCGGGAGCGCCTGCAGGCCTGCCTGCTGGAGATGGCGCGCCGCTGCATCGACTGCCACTACGCCGCAGCGCTCACTTACCGTGACCGGCAATACCTGCGCCCCGAAACGGTGGAATGGCTGCATGGCATGTCGCGCGGCTACTACCGCGATCTCTATGCCTTGCTGGATGAGGGCAAGCGTGCCGGTGTGTTCGATTTTGGCGATGCGCGCGTCGCCGCGCACTCGATGGGCGGCGTGATGGGTTTCATGTACACGTGGCACGATCCGTCGCGCATCGACGCCGGTGTGCTGGCGCACGAATTGTCGAGCGCCATGATGAAGATCATCCTGCCGGCAGCCCCCAGCCCGGCGGCTACGCCCGCGTCTTGAGCGCCGCGCCTGCCGGTGTCTTGGGCATGGCGGGCAGGCGGAAGATCTCCGGCGTCATCAGATCGATGCCGCAGTCGAGCGTTTCCACCCAATCAATGAATCGATTGACCATGGCCTTCCCGCGGAAAGCCTGGCCGTGCTGCGGCACGATCCATTCGATATCCAGCCCACGCACCATCTGAGCCCACAGACGGCACACCCGGTTGCCGCTCATGTAGCGGCGGTGGAAGGGCGCCATCAGCGGCAGGTGCGCGTCGAAGTCCTCCACCGGTTTGGCGGCCACGTTGGCGTGCACCATCGATGCCCCCAGGTCCCCCGAAAACAGGATGCGCGACTCCGGATCGTAGAACTGGAAATTGCCCTCCGAGTGCAGAAAATGCGCCGGCACCGCCAGCAGGTGCGACTGCCCCAGCGGGATCGCCATGCCCGTATCCGGAATCGGCACGATGCGGCCCTCGGTCTTGCCCACATTGCAGAAGTGCGGCAAAAAGCGTTCCCACACGCGCGAGATCAGGATGTCGCAGCTTGAACTCGTGAGCCATCGTCCCGCCGAGGCGACGATGTCCGGGTCCGCATGCGAGGCGAGCACGTAGTCGAGCTGCTTGGGCGGAAAGTAGCTGTTCATCGCCAGATAGAGCGCGTTGTACGTCATCTGGCCGCCTGGGTCGATCAGCGCGCCGTGGCCGTGATCGACGATCAGGAACTGGTTGGTCTGCACGGGCAGGTCATCGTGATCGTCGACCAAATCGGAAAACATCAGGCAGACATGCGAGGGCGTTTCATAGAGCGTGGTGACCATCGGAGAGAGCGGGGCGCAGGTTGGAATGCCCTGATGGTGGCGCAGCGCATGCCCGACGCACTTGATCCGTGTCAAGGCAGGTGTGGTGTCGGCGTTGGCCTGGGCGTGCCGATCATCCGTCCTGGGACAGGTCTCACGTGATAAACTTTTGATTTTTAACGCTTTGCGCGAGCCGCACGCGGGATTTTCCGCTTGGGTCTGGCGCGCCGCCATGCCAATCGGCATGCCGCATCTCCCCTATGAATACTGCAACGATGTCTGAAGCGTCTGAAGCACCGGCCAATGAATCGGTGACATTCGACAGCTTCGGCCTGCATCCGGACGTCCTCCGCGCGCTGACCGAAAGCGGTTACACCAAGCCCACGCCCATCCAGGCTGCCGCCATTCCGGTGGTCACTGCCGGCCGCGACGTCATGGGCGCCGCGCAAACGGGCACCGGCAAAACCGCCGGCTTCTCGCTGCCGATCATCCACAACCTGCTGCCCGACGCCAATACGAGCGCGTCGCCGGCACGCCACCCGGTGCGGGCGCTGATTCTCACGCCCACGCGTGAACTTGCCGACCAGGTGTACGACAACGTCGCCAAGTACGCGAAGTACACGGCGTTGCGTAGCGCCGTTGTGTTCGGTGGTGTCGACATGAATCCGCAGACCGAGCAACTGCGTCGTGGCGTGGAAATCCTCGTCGCCACGCCGGGCCGCCTGCTCGACCACGTGCAGCAGCGCAGCGTGAACCTCTCGCAGGTGCGCATGCTGGTGCTGGACGAAGCCGACCGCATGCTTGACATGGGCTTCCTGCCCGACCTGCAGCGCATCATCAACCTGCTGCCGGCGCATCGCCAGACGCTGCTGTTCTCGGCCACGTTCTCGCCCGAGATCAAGAAGCTGGCCTCCAGCTATCTGCGTCATCCGCAGACGATCGAAGTGGCGCGCAGCAATGCCACCGCAGAGAACGTCCGCCAGGTCATCTACACGGTGCCCGACAACCACAAGCAGGCCGCGCTCGTGCATCTGTTGAAGCAGCGTGCGGACCAAGGCCTGCCGCGCCAGTGCATCGTGTTCTCCAACAGCAAGATCGGCTGCTCGCGTCTGGCGCGCGCGCTGGAACGCGAAGGCATCAACGCCAACGCCATCCACGGTGACAAGACGCAGACCGAGCGTATGCAAACGCTCGAAGCCTTCAAGCAAGGCACCGTCGACGTACTGGTCGCCACCGATGTGGCCGCGCGCGGCCTCGACATCTCGCAGATGCCGTGCGTGATCAACTTTGACCTGCCGTTCAATGCCGAAGACTACGTGCACCGCATTGGCCGTACGGGCCGTGCCGGTGCCTCGGGCGATGCTCTCTCGCTGTTTGCGCCAGGTGACGAACGTTTCTTGGCCGACATTGAAAAGCTGATCAAGCGCAGTCTGCCGCGCGAACAACTGACCGATTTCGACCCGACCGGCGAACAGGCTCGTGACCGTGAGCGCCGCGAGCGCGATGAGAAGCGTGCCCGCAGTGAAGTCCGCCGCGCCCGCGAGCGCGATGAGCGCAACGGCGCCCGCGTGCTGGATCACACCATCGTGCGTCCTGCGTTCCGCCCATCGGATGATCCGTTCTTCAACCGCCCGTACGAATCCGCTGTGCCGGCAGAGTCGGCAGAGGCTGCCAAGCCGGCGCAACCGGCCGGTCACCCGCGCAGCGCCAAGCGTCCGATCGCTGCACTCCTCGGTGGCGTGCCGCGCAAGCGCTAAGCCAGGCTGTTGAAAACGGCGGCCGACATTGCAGCAGTCGTGCCGCCGGGATCACGCGGTTGCCAATCGTGCAAGGCGATTGGCCCAGGCCGGGACAGCGTCCCGGTAAAACCCCTCCAAATCTCCCGCCCGAATCTCCAGCCCTAGATGCCGTGCCGCTTCAGTCAGTGCGGCCAGCGGCTGGCTGCGGTTGATGGCACGCGCGCCGGTCTGCTTGCTGAGCTTTTCACCGTCAGCGTTGACCACTACTGGCACGTGCATATAGCGCACGGGTGGGAGTCCGAGCAGTTGCTGCAGATAGATCTGGCGCGGCGTCGAGTCGAGCAGATCCGCCCCACGCACGACATCGGTGATGCCCTGTGCGGCATCGTCTGCCACCACTGCAATCTGATACGCCCACATGCCATCGGCGCGCTTGAGTACGAAGTCGCCCACGGCTTCGGCCAGGTTCTGGCACTGCGTACCTTGCCAGCGGTCGTTGAAGCAGATTGTGGCGGTGTCGGCCTCCGGCACGCGCACGCGCCAGGCGCGCGGTTGGCGCCCGTTCAAGCCGTTGCGGCAGGTGCCCGGGTAGATGAGCGTCTGATGCCGCAGGCGCCCGTTCGCATCGATGGTGGTGACGGAATCGGCAATCTCGCGACGCGTGCAGCCGCACGGGTAGAGGCGATCGACGGCCTGCAGTTGTGCCAGCGCGGTTTCGAAGCGGTGCAGATGTGCGCTCTGCCATTGCGGCGCCTCATCGGGGGCCAGGCCAAGCGTTTCGAGTGCAGCGAGGATGTCGCGATCGGCGCCGGGCACGTTGCGCTGGAAGTCGATGTCTTCAATGCGCACGAGCCACGTGCCGCCGTGCACACGCGCATCCATCCAGCTTGCCAGCGCAGTGACCAGCGAGCCGATATGCAGCGGCCCCGTAGGCGAGGGTGCGAAGCGGCCACGGTACGTGCCGCGCGCCGGCGCGACGGAAGTGTCGGGAAAATCGAGATTGGCTTGGGACAACGCAAAGCTCCAGGCGCGGATGTCGCTATTTTGCGCGATTTTGCCTCGTTGCCTCTGCTGGTTGCCGTTACTGCATCAACAGCGCCTGCGCCAGGCGCGGGTCTTCCAGCTTCTCCACCCACCATTGCAGCGCCTTGCCACGCATGTTGTTGCGCCACGCCACCTGGAATGTGCCGAGGCGGCGATCTTCGGTCGTTTCTTTGGCGATCAGCACGCCGGAATCCAGATACGGTTGCGCCAGCGGCACCGGCAGCCAACCGCAGCCCAATCCTCGGATCTGCGCCTGGATCTTGTCATCCATGGTCGGCACCACCAGCGTGTCCTGGCCCGCCATGACGCCAATCGTGCGTGCCGGCAGATTGCGTGACGTATCACCCACCGCAACGATGCGATGGCGCGCGATGGCCGCTGCGGGGACCGGCTCCTGCACCTGCGCGAGCGGATGGTGCGTCGCCACCGCAAAGACGAATGGAATGGCGCCGAGCGTGCGCGTCTGCACACCCTGCACCGGCGCCGTATGCGCGGGACCCAACAGCAGATCGGCGCGACCAGAGAGCAGTGCATCCCACGTGCCGCCCAGGACCTCGCGGCTGAAGCGCAGGCGGGTGGCGGTGTTCTCGGCGTAGAAGTCTTGGATGACCGGCAGCAGTGCGCGGAAATACACCAAGTTGTCCAGCACGATGGTCAGCGTGGCCTCCCAGCCGGTGGCCAGGCGTTTGACGCGGCGGGCCAGGTCATCGGCGGCCTGCAGCAGGTGGCGGCCTTCATCGAGCAGCGCGCGGCCGGCGGGCGTCAGTTCTGCGCGGTGGCGGCGACGGTCGAACAGCAGCACATCCAGATCGTCTTCCAGCTTGCGCACGACATACGTGAGCGCGGACGGCACTTTGCCAAGTTCATGCGCGGCGGCGGCAAAGCTGCCCTTGCGTTCAATCGCGTCCAAGACTTCCAGGGATTCCAGCGACAGCGCCATATTCAGAATTTTTGATGAAATGAATCAAAGCCGTACCGCGCAACTATAGCCAATCTGCGTACCATTCACACATCAACGCAGCAATTTTGATAGGAGATTCATCAAAATGATTGAAATCCGCCCCTCTCAAGACCGCGGTTACGCAGACCACGGCTGGCTGAAGTCGTATCACAGCTTCTCGTTTGCCGATTACATGGACCCGGAACACGTCCAGTTCGGGCCGTTGCGCGTCATCAATGAAGACCGCGTCGCCGCCGGCATGGGCTTCGGCACACATGGCCACCGCGACATGGAAATCATCAGCTACGTGCTCGACGGCGAGCTGGCGCACAAGGACAGCATGGGCAACGGCAGCGTGCTGCGCCCCGGCGACGTACAACGCATGACGGCTGGGACTGGCGTGCGTCACTCCGAGTTCAACCATGCGCAGGATCAGACCACGCACTTCTTGCAGATCTGGGTGTTGCCCGAGCAGCAGAACCTCACGCCCGGCTATGAAGAGCGCCACTTCGATGCGGCGGCCAAGCGCGGCAAGCTCGCCCTGATTGCCAGTGCCGATGGCCGCGACGACTCGGTCAAGGTGCATCAGGACATGGCGTTGTATGCCGGCAAGTTCGACGGCACTGAGGCCGCCACGCTGCCCATCGCCGATGGCCGTCGCGCCTATGTGCACGTCGTGCGCGGCAAAGTCGCCGTCAACGGCAAGCCGCTGTCGGGCGGCGATGCAGCCAAGCTAACGCAGGAAGGCGCGGTGACGCTTTCCGGCGGTGAGGATAGCGAAGTGCTGGTGTTCGATCTGCCGTAATGTTCGCGGCGCACGCTCTGTGCGCCGTTTTTCTTGTCTGTTTTCCCCCGCCGTTACCCCAACCCCAAGAGGATTCCCATGGCACGAGTTGCAGTCGTTTATCACAGCGGTTATGGCCACACCAAGAAGCAGGCCGAGGCCGTGTTTGCGGGCGTGCAGAACGCTGGCGCCGAGGCGCACCTGATCTCGGTTACGGACGTCAACGATGACACCTGGGCGCTGCTGGCTGGTGTTGACGCCATCGTTTTCGGTGCGCCGACCTACATGGGTGGCGTGTCGGGCGACTTCAAGAAATTCGCCGATGCCTCGTCCAAGGCGTGGTTCACGGGCGCATGGAAGGACAAGATCGCCGCAGGTTTCACGAATTCGGCGTCGATGAACGGCGACAAGTATTCGTCGATCCAGTACCTGTGGACGCTGTCGCAGCAGCACGGAATGATCTGGGTGGGCACGGGCATGATGCCGGCCAACAGCAAGGCGGCCACGCGAAACGACATCAACTTCCTGGCCGGCTTCGGTGGCGCGCTGGCGCAATCGCCGTCGGATGCCAGCCCCGAAGAAGGCCCGCTGCCGGGCGACCTGGAAACCGCCAAGCTGTTTGGTGAGCGCATTGCCGCTGTCACGAACCAGTTTGTGCTCGGCCGCCGGTAAGCACGGACCGCGTAAAGGAAAACGCCGGCATGTCCGGCGTTTTTTGTTGGCTGTGGTGGGGGGATCAGAACCGCGTGCCGGTTCCGCAGAACATGCCGCGGTTCGAGCCGCCAGCGCAACTGGTCGAGCAGCCGCCCAATGCCGCAAGGCACAGCGTCATGGCGAGGAGGGCGGCGGCGAGGCGCTTCATGCAGCAGCCTGGGCCTGGTGCTCGGCGCAATGCGGGCAGCGCTGGCCAGGGATGTAATTGGGCGATTGCTGTTCTTCCGGCGTCACCACGGCGCGGCAGGCAAAGCACTGTTTGGGGCCAGCCGGCAGCAACTCCGGGTTGAGCGCTGTGCGGTGGTCGAAGACAAAGCAGTCGCCATCGTAGTGGTCGCCGCCAACTTCTTCGAAGTACTTGAGGATGCCGCCTTCGAGCTGGTACACGCGCTCGACGCCGACCTCCTGCATGTGGATTGCCGCCTTTTCGCAGCGGATGCCGCCGGTGCAGAACGACACGACCGTCTTGCCGGCAAAGTCGTCCTTGTGCGCAGCAATGGCGGGCGGGAACTCAGTGAACTTCTTCAGGTTGTATTCGACGACGTTCTTGAAGGTGCCAACCGCCACCTCATAGTCATTGCGCGTGTCGAGCATCACCACCGGGCGGCCTTCGTCGTCATGGCCCTGGTCGAGCCAGCGCTTGAGATCCGGCGGCGTGACGAACGGTGCGCGGCCATCTTCCGGGCGGATCAGCGGGTGGCGCATGGTGATGATTTCTTTCTTCATGCGCACCAGCAGGCGGCGGAACGGCTGGTGGTCGGACAGGCTTTCCTTCGGGGCCAGATCGGCAAAGCGCGGGTCGGCGCGCAGCCAGCCGACGATGCCGTCGATGGCCTCGCGCGAGCCGGCCAGGAAGATGTTGATGCCCTCAGGCGCCAGCAGCACAGTGCCCTTGAGCTCGCGCGCCCGGCATTCGGCCAGCAGCGCCGGACGCAGGGTTTCGCGGTCATCGAGGGTGATGAATTTGTAAGCGGAAATATTGACGATCTGCATGTGCTGCCGCGCCATTTTTGAGGCGCCTGGATAACCCGTTGATTTGTAAGCCGAAATTATAGCGGCCCAAGCATCGATGCGGGGTTGCTGATGGTCAATCCGGCGCGCGGCAAATGCTTTACGGAAGGTGGCACCCGGTACAATACGCGGATGAATTCGCCGCGCTTCGTCCACCTCCGTCTCCATTCCGAATACTCCGTCGTCGATGGCAATGTCCGTCTGGACGATGCCGTCAAGGCCGCCGCCAAAGATGGCATGGGCGCCCTGGCGCTGACCGACCTCGCCAATGCCTTCGGCCTGGTGCGCTTCTACAAGGAAGCGCGCGGCAAGGGCGTCAAGCCTATCGTCGGCGCCGACGTGTGGATCACCAATCACGAAGAGCGCGACAAACCGGCGCGCCTGCTGTTGCTGGTGCGTAACAAGCAGGGTTACCTGAACCTGTGCCAGTTGCTGGCGCGGGCGTGGTTGACCAACCAGCATCGCGGCCGCGCGGAAATTGCCCCCGAATGGTTTGACGAGCCGGGCGTAGAGGATGCGCCGCTTGCCACGGGTCTGCTGGCGTTGTCTGGTGGCATGGCGGGCGATGTCGGCATGGCGTTGGCCAACGGCAACGAAGCGCTGGCGCACAAGCTGGCGACGAACTGGTCGCGCGTGTTTCCGGGCGCGTTCTACATCGAATTGCAGCGCGCAGGCCATGCCGGCACCGAAGCCTACGTCCAACAGGCTGTGAAGCTGGCTGCGGCCATGCACCTGCCAGTGGTCGCCACGCATCCGGTGCAGTTCATGACGCCGGACGATTTCACGGCGCACGAAGCGCGTACGTGCATTTCGGAAGGCGAGCTGCTTGCCAACCCGCGTCGTACCAAGCGCTTTACGACGGACCAATATTTCAAGACGCAGGACGAGATGTGCGCGCTGTTTGCCGACATCCCGTCTGCGCTGGCCAACGCGGTGCAGATCGCGCAGCGCTGCAACCTGACGCTGGAACTGGGCAAGCCCAAGCTGCCGCTGTTCCCGACGCCTGACGGCATGTCGCTGGACGACTACCTTGTCCAGCTCGCCAAGGAAGGCCTCGAGAAACGCATGGAAGTGCTGTTCCCTGACGAGGCGGTGCGCGAATCCAAGCGCGCGGAGTACTACGCCCGCCTGGAGTTCGAGACCGGCACCATCATCAAGATGGGCTTCCCGGGTTACTTCCTGATCGTGGCGGACTTCATCAACTGGGCCAAGAACAACGGCGTGCCCGTGGGGCCGGGCCGGGGTTCGGGCGCAGGCTCGCTGGTGGCGTACGCGCTGGGCATTACCGATCTGGACCCGCTCAAGTACAACCTGCTGTTCGAGCGTTTCCTGAACCCGGAACGTGTGTCGATGCCCGACTTCGATATCGACTTCTGTCAGCACGGCCGCGACCGCGTCATCCAGTATGTGAAAGAGAAGTACGGCAAGGACGCCGTCTCGCAGATCGCCACCTTCGGCACCATGGCCGCCAAGGCTGCGGTGCGCGACGTCGGCCGTGTGCTCGACCTCGGCTACAACTTTGTCGACGGTGTGGCCAAGCTGATCCCGTTCAAGCCGGGCAAGCTCGTCACGCTGGAAGAAGCCAAGAAGGAAGAGCCGCTGCTGGCCGAGCGCGAAGCCAACGAAGAAGAAGTCAAACAGCTCCTGGAACTCGCCCAGCGTGTGGAAGGCATGACGCGTAACGTCGGTATGCACGCGGGTGGTGTGCTGATCGCCCCGGGCAAGCTGACCGATTTCTGCCCGCTCTACACGCAGGGCGGCGAAGACGCCGGCGTCGTCAGCCAGTACGACAAGGACGACGTGGAAGCCGTCGGCCTGGTCAAGTTTGACTTCTTGGGCCTGACCACGCTCACCATCCTCGACTGGGCCGAGCGCTACATCCGCATGCTCGATCCGTCGAAGGCGGACTGGAATTGCAGCCATATTCCGTTGAACGACAAACCGGCGTTCGACATCCTGAAGACGGCCAACACGGTCGCCGTGTTCCAGCTGGAAAGCCGCGGCATGCAGGGCATGCTGAAGGACGCCAAGCCTGACCGCTTCGAGGACATCATCGCCCTCGTGGCGTTGTATCGCCCAGGCCCGATGGACCTGATCCCCAGCTTCTGCGCGCGTAAGCACGGCCGCGAGAAGGTGGAGTACCCGGACCCGCGCGTCGAGCCGGTGCTCAAGGAGACCTACGGCATCATGGTCTACCAGGAGCAGGTGATGCAGATGGCGCAGATCGTGGGCGGCTACTCGCTCGGCGGCGCCGACTTGCTGCGCCGCGCGATGGGTAAAAAGAAGGCCGAAGAAATGGCCGAGCACCGCGCGCTGTTCCGCGCGGGTGCGGCCAAGGATGGCCTGACTACCGAAAAGGCCGACGAAATCTTCGACTTGATGGAGAAGTTCGCGGGCTACGGCTTCAACAAGTCGCACGCGGCGGCGTATGCGCTGCTGGCGTACTACACCGCGTGGCTCAAGGCGCATCACCCGGCCGAATTCATGGCAGCCAACATGTCGCTCGCCATGGACGACACCGACAAGGTGAAGATCATCTACGACGATGCTGTCGGCAAGAACGGCCTGAAGGTGCTGCCGCCGGATATCAATGCCAGCCTGTACCGTTTCACGCCGACGGATGCCAAGACCATTCGCTACGGCCTGGGCGGGGTGAAGGGCAGCGGGCAGGGTGCCATTGAAGATATCCTGCGCGCGCGGGAAGAGGCGGGTCCGTTCAAGAGTTTGTTCGATTTCTGCGAGCGAGTAGACCGCCGCCAGGTCAATCGCCGCACGATCGAAGCGCTGGTGCGTGCCGGCGCCTTCGACAGCCTGAACGACAACCGCGCACAGTTGTTGGCCTCGATCGGGTTGGCGATGGAGGCGGCAGAACAGAAGGCGGCCGCTGCCAACCAAGTCTCGCTCTTCGACCTGATGAGCGGTGACGACGCCGAGCAGCATGGTCCGGAGCTTGTCGATGAGCCGGCCTGGACCACCAAGCGCAAGCTGCAGGAAGAAAAGCAGGCGCTGGGCTTCTACCTGTCGGGCCACCTGTTCGACGAATGCCGTGACGAAGTACGCCGCTTTGCACGTACGACGCTTGCTGATCTTGCCCAGGAAGTGACGAACAAGGGCAACGGCGGCGGTGGGGGCGGCGGCTATGGCAATCGCGACGCACGCAACAAGACAGTGGCCGGCGTGATCGTCGGCCAGCGTACGCAGATGACCCAGCGCGGCAAGATGCTGATCGTCATGCTCGACGACGGCTCCGCCAGCGAAGCGACCGAAGTGACGGTCTTCAACGAAGTCTTCGAAGCCAACCGTGCGCTGTTCAAGGAAGACGAAGTGCTGATCGTGCAGGGCAGCGCTCGCCATGACATGTTCACCGGCGGCGTGCGCGTGACGGCCGAGTCGGTCATGGACATGACCCAGGCGCGCGCCAAGTTTGCCCGCGCCATTCGGCTGTCGATGAACGGCAATTCGACACCCGCCAAGTTGCGGGATCTACTTACGCCGCATCTGGCGGGTGGACCGCTTCGCCCGGATGAGGGCCTACCAGTGCGTATCAGCTATATCGGCGAGCAGGCTCGCTGCGAGGCTGTGCTGGGCGATGCTTGGCGCATCGTGCCAAGCGAGGAGGCGATCGCGGCGCTGCGTCAGGCGCTGGATGCCGAGAACGTACTCACGATGTACGACTGATTCGAAGAGGGTGCCTGGGGGCGCCCTCGCCGGGCGCGGGCCCGGCACCACAGCAGACTTCACACGATTACACCCTAAGCACCCATGAATGTCGGAATCTCGTGCAACGCGCTGGGTTACAGCGGCGGTAGCGAGCGCTATGCGATGGATCTGGTCCGCGGCCTGCATGAGCGCGCCATCCGTCCCGTGTTCTTCGCCAAAACAGTCGATAAGGCGCTTCCTGAATATGCCCAGGTCAAGGCCATCGCACTGCCCACGCGCAAGCTGACGGGCAAGCTCAACGACCATGTCTTCGGCTGGCTGGTGCGCCATCTGGCCAAACGCGAGCATGTCGACCTGATGATCGGATGCAATCGCACCGGGGCATCGGACATTGCCATCTGCGGTGGCACACATATCGGCTATCTCAAGAGCTTTCCCAAGGCGCCGGCCTTCTGGGATCGCCAGCAGATCGCGCTGGAGCGTCGCGACTACGCGCGCTCGCACGTGATCGTCGCGCACTCGAAGCTGATGGCGCAGGAGGTGCTCGACTACTACGATATTCCTGAAGCCAAGGTGAAGACGGTGTACCCGCCGGTGAGCGAGGCCAAGTTCTCGCTGGTGGATGAGGCTGAGCGCCAGCGCCTGCGTGACGAGTTGGGTTTCGCCCGTGACCGCATTACCTTCGTGTTTCCGTCGTCGAGCCACAAGCGCAAGGGCTATCCGATGCTGGAGGCGTTCTTCTCCAAGACAACCCTGCCGGTACAGCTGGCGGTGATCGGGCGGCCGGTGTCGTCAACCTCGCCCAACATCCGCTACCTCGGTTATCGCAAGGACATCGAGAACGTCTATCGGGCGGCGGACTATACGATCCTTGCCTCGCACTACGAGCCGTTCGGATTGATCGGGGTGGAATCCGTGCTGTGCGGTACGCCCGCCGTGCTGGCGAGCAACATCGCCTGTACCGAGGTGATTTCCGACGAGGGCGCGCCGACCTTCAACGTGAACGATCCGGCCACGCTTGCCCGCACCATCGAGGCGGCGGTGGAACGTGCGCAGGCCGGGCAGGCGCGCTTGGCTAACCCGCGCGAGCATCTGCGTTATGACCCGGGCATCCGCGCCCACATTGACGCGTTGCTAGCTTTGGCACCCGGCGTGGGGGCACTGTGATGACTGGGGTAGTGCAACGCGGCCGGTCACTGGTCTCCAGCGTGCCGGTCGGTCTAGCCGTGCTGGGGATTACCGTCCTGCCGGCTTTCATGTTGTCTGTACACAGCGCCGCGTTTGTGGCGTTCTTGCTTCTGTTGGCGACAGCGCTTTGGTTGATGTTAGCGACGCCTTCGGAGTTGATGGGGCGGATGCGTGCGATGTGGCACGAGCATCGCTGGCTGATTCTGGCTATGGCGGCAATGCCAACAGCAATGCTGATAAGTTCGCTGCTGAATCCGGCGGCGCCACGCGGTGTGCCGTTTGCCTATGGACGGCTGTGGCTATTTGGTTTCGTGTTGTTTGGGCTGCTACAACTGCAGCCTGGACGATTGCAGAATGTGCAGTGGGGCTGTGTAGCCGGTGCCATTGCGTCAGCCGTGTGGGCGTATCTGGAACTGCGCGGAGATCGGCCGAATATGGTGGGTGCCTTTTCCAACACCATTCCCTTCGGCAACGTGTCGCTGCTCCTGGGGTTGTTCTCGCTAATCTCCATCGGCTGGGCACGCAATGACGGTTGGCAGCTCATCGCGTTGCGTTTGGTGGGGGGCGCTGCAGGGCTCTACGCGTCCTATCTGTCGCAGTCCCGAGGCGGCTGGATTGCGATTCCGGTGCTGCTGCTGATTGCCGTGATGACGCTGCGCCATGTCAGTTGGAAGAAGCGAGTCATTGCGTTGCTGGCGTTTTTTGCATTGCTGGCGGCCGTCAGTGTGTCGTCGAGTATCGTCCGTGCTCGCTTTGATGAGGCGGTGAATGATATTCATGCCTACGAGGCTGGCCGTGCCAACACTTCGATCGGCGTCCGTTTCCAACTCTGGAAGGCGGCCACATTGATGCTCACGCATCACCCGCTGGCTGGCGTCGGCCGGGGCCAGTTTCACAATAGCTTGCAGGCGATTCATGCCGAAGGTGTGATCACGCAGGAGGCCACCGCCTTCGAGCATGCCCACAACGAACTTCTATACAATGGCGCCACGCTTGGCGTGCTGGGCATTGGCGCATTGCTGGCGCTGTATCTGGTGCCTGCCGCGTACTTCCTGCGCGCCGCGCTGTGCGATGACCGCGTCCTCCGGACCACCGGGGCCATGGGCCTCACACTCTGCGTTGGTTTCATGCTGTTTGGGCTGACCGAGGTGATGCTCATCATCGCGCAGACCGTGGTGTTCTACAGCGTGATGGTGGCCGTGTTCACCGCGCATATCCACCGGCGCCGCCAAGAGCTTGGCGCCAACCCTGTTCTCTGAGATCGTCTTCGCATGCCCGCATCCAATCGAGCCACGCTCGCCGTCATCATCGTCGCCAAGAATGAAGCCGCCGACATCGGCGATTGCATCCGCTCGGTGCGCGATTGGGCGAATGACGTCATCGTTTTCGATTCCGGCAGCACGGATGGCACGCAAGACATCTGCCGCGAGCTGGGTGCACGTGTGTTCGAAACGGACTGGCCGGGCTATGGCGAGCAGTCCAACCGCGCACTGCGCGAGGCGCGCACCGATTGGGTCCTGTCGCTGGATGCCGACGAGCGCATCAGCCCTGAACTGCGCGCCGAGATGATCGCCGTGCTTGAATCGGGCAGCACGCATACGGTGTATTCCATGCCGCGTAGCTCCAGCTTCTGCGGCCGCTTCATGAAGCATTCGGGCTGGTGGCCGGACCGCATCCGCCGTTTCTTCAAGCGTGAGCAGGTGACGTTCTTCGATGCGCCGGTGCACTCGCATCTGGTGTTTCAGGGCACCGTCGGCGATTTTCAGGCGCCGATCATCCACTACTCGATTCCCGATCTGAAGGCTGCGCTCGACAAGGCCAACGATTACTCGACGGCCGGTGCTGCCGCAGCCTATGCCAAGGGCAAGCGTGCATCGCTGGGCAGTGCGATCGGTCACGGGCTGTGGGCGTTCATTCGGACCTACATCATCCAGCGCGGTTTCCTGGATGGCGCGGAAGGCTTCATGCTGGCCGTGTCCAACGCAGAGGGCACGTACTACCGCTATATCAAGCTGATGATGCTGCACCGTCATGGCAAGCGCTGAATGCCCGCATCGTGTCGCTCTGATCGTCACGACGTATAACCGCCCCGATGCGCTCGCTCGCGTACTGGCCGGTTGCGGTGCGCAGACGGACACCGCCTTTGATGTGATCGTCGCCGACGATGGCTCGCGTGACGAAACACGTCTGGCGGTAGAAACCGCTGCCAAGACGGCAACGTATCCGCTGCGCCATGTCTGGCACCCCGACGACGGCTTCCGCGCGGCGGAAATCCGCAATCGCGGTGTGCTAGCTACCGATGCCGACTACCTCGTCTTTCTCGATGGCGATTGCGTGCCGCGCCCGGACTTCGTCGCCCGGCATCGGGCGCTGGCAGAGCCGGGACGTTTGCTATCCGGCAGCCGCATCCTGCTGAGCGAGGAGATGACGCGAGAGGTTGTCGCGCAGCAAACCGACATCCAGTTGAAGGATCTCGCCTATTGGTTCAGTGCCTGGCGCGCTGGCCGCATCAACAAGTTCCTGCCGTTGCTGGTACCGGGCCTGCCATTGCCGCGCACGTTCAAGGACACCAGCCTGCGCGGCATCAAGAGCTGCAACCTGGGCGTCTGGCGCAGCGATTTCGAGCGCGTGAACGGCTTCGACCAGAGCTTCGTCGGCTGGGGCCATGAAGATGCGGACCTGGCCGTGCGCCTGTACAACGCAGGCGTCCGGCGCAAGCGCGGTTTCTGCGCCACCGAGGTCTTCCACCTGTGGCACCGCGAACAATCCCGCGAGCAGGAAAGCCCCAACTACCGGCGCATGATGGCGCGTCGCAATACGGATGTCATCCGCGCGGAGGCGGGGTTGGCAGAGTTGCGCGGACAAGGCGCCTGAACTGGCGCCTCGGCGCTCACCACGTCTTCTTCTGCTTGGCGATCCCGCGGAACGGCCGCACGAAGATCTGATACAGGAACTTGTGCACGAAGATCAGGTGAAGGCGGTGGCTGAGCCATCGCTCCTCATCGGCTTCGCGGCTCTTGATGGCGCGATCGGCTTCCAGGTTGGAGCCGCTGTCGAAATCCTGCACGCTGATCACGTACGGCACGACCGCGCGCATCTGCACGATGCCTTCGCGCTCGAACTTGTGCCAGTAGTCGGCCGCCAGCCACACGGGGTAGAGCTGTTCGACCATGCGTTTGGCCGCTGCGCGCGTAACGAAATAGCCGTGCGCCAACCACTGGTAGTTCGCCAGCTTTACCACGTCGTGGCTGGCATCGAGCGGCTTTGCGCTGCGTTTGTAGTAACGGTTGATATACGTGAGCAGCGTCACCACGGGCTCGTCCGGTGAGACCTGCTGTACCAGTGCATCGAGTACCGCAGGTACGTCCGGCCCGAGTTTCGCGTCATCCTCCAGGATGAGCGCGTAGGGCAGATCCTGTTCCAGCATCGCGCGGTAGACGCCCAGGTGGCTCAGGGCGCAGCCGACTTCGCCGACGGTCAGTTCGCGGCTTTCGGCTACGGCGCGGGTGTGATCGTAGTGGCGCGCCAGCTGGTCGGCCGGGAGTGCTTTGCCGTACACGCCGGGAAAGCGCGTGTGCGGCAGGCCAAGTGCGTCGAGTTGACCTTCGAGCGCTTCGCGTCGGCTGACGTCATGCTCGAGGTTGATGAAGAACGTGGGAACGCGCGAACTCATGCGGAGGAATCAGGTGACGCGGCAATGGCGCCTTGGCTGTGGATTGTGCTGCCAGGATGGGCCGAAACAGACGATTGCCGTAAAATGCCGGGTCGCCCATCCGTTGGATGGCAGGCGCGCCGTGCACATGTTGTCGGCAGTGCCCGTTGCAATGCGGTGCAATCTGCCCACCCTTATTTGAAAACGCCGTGAGTATACAAGCAAAGTCTGACCATCAAGACCCCTCCAAGCCGTTGCTCAAGCGCTTGTGGACGTACCTGCGTCCTGAGCTCACCGCGTTCATTCTGTCTATGGTTGCCATGGGCGTGGTGGCGGCCACGGAAGGGATCATCCCCAAGGTCGTGAAAGACCTGCTGGACCAGGGTTTTGGCGGTGAATACGCCGGCAAGCTGTGGCAGGTGCCGGCCATGCTGGTAGGCATTGCCGTGGTGCGCGGCGTGGCGCAGTTTGCATCCACGTACCTGCTGAGCCTGGTGTCGAACAAGGTGCTGCTGAACCTGCGCGTGAAGATGTTCGAGCGGCTGCTGCAGGCGCCGGCGTCGTACTACCAGCAGAACACGGCGGCGTCGATCATCAACGCGGTGATCTTCGAGGTAAACCAGGTCCTGCAGGTGCTGACCGGCGTGTTCATCACGATGGTGCGCGACTCGATGACGGTGCTGGCGCTGCTGGTCTTCCTCTTCTATACCAACTGGCGCCTGACGCTGGTGGTTGCGGTGATCCTGCCAATCATCGGCCTGCTGATGTCGCGTATCAACCGCCGCCTGCGCTCGCTCAACCGCGAGAGCCAGAACCTGACCAACCAGGCTGCCTACGTGGTGGAAGAGGCCGTCGGTGGTTACAAGGTCGTCAAGCTGCACGGCGGCGAGGCTTACGAATCGCTGCGCTTCAACGCCATGACCAATCGCCTGCGCAGCTATGCCATGCGCGTGGCCGTGGCCGGTGGCCTGAATCAACCGGTGACGCAGTTCCTGGCGGCGCTGGCGCTGTCCATCATCCTGGCGATCGCCATGATGCAGGCGCAGGCCAACCAGACGACGGTCGGTGGCTTTACCGGTTTTGTGATGGCGATGCTGCTGCTGATCTCGCCGCTCAAGCACCTGACGGACGTGAATCAACCCCTGCAGCGTGGCCTGACTGCCGCCGAGTTCATCTTCGGTCTGATCGATACGCCGATCGAGCCCCAGGAGGGCGGCAAGCACATCGACCGCGCCCGCGGCGACATCCGCTTCGATCGTGTGACCTTCCGCTACGGCGCGGATGGCAAGGCCGCGCTCGACAATGTTGACCTACATGTGAAGCCAGGTGAAGTGGTTGCGCTTGTTGGCCCCTCCGGCAGCGGCAAGACCACGTTGGTGAACCTGATGCCGCGCTTCTTTGATCCGACCTCGGGCACGATCTCGCTCGACGGCGACGCGCTGGCTGACCTGTCGCTGCAG
This sequence comes from Ralstonia sp. 24A2, assembly GCF_051783885.1. Taxonomy (NCBI): domain Bacteria; kingdom Pseudomonadati; phylum Pseudomonadota; class Betaproteobacteria; order Burkholderiales; family Burkholderiaceae; genus Ralstonia; species Ralstonia sp. 24A2. Next base: position 719,979 of record NZ_JBPVZD010000001.1, read on the forward strand.
GATCTGCGTCGCCAGATCGCCTTCGTGAGCCAGGACGTGGTGCTGTTCAACGACACCATCGCCGCCAACGTGGCGTATGGCGCGCGTGACGCATCCGAGATCGACATGGCGCGCGTGCGTCGTGCACTGGAAGCCGCTTACTTGACGGACATGGTGGATAACCTGCCGGAAGGCATTGACACCAACATCGGCGATAACGGCTCGAAGCTGTCTGGCGGCCAGCGCCAGCGCTTGGCGATTGCGCGCGCCATCTACAAAGACGCGCCGATCCTGATCCTGGATGAAGCGACGTCCGCATTGGACTCGGAATCCGAGCGCCAGGTGCAGGCTGCGCTCGAACGGTTGATGGAAGGCCGCACGACGCTGGTGATCGCACACCGCCTGTCGACCATCGAAAACGCTGACCGCATCATCGTGCTGGAGCACGGCAAGATTGCCGAGGCCGGCACGCACCGTGAACTCATCGACCGCGATGGGTTGTATGCTGGACTGCATCGCATCCAGTTCGCCACTCAGTAAGCAGTTCACTTCCGGGCGGCGTGCTCGTGATGCTCACACCAAAGGAGACATCATGACGACCACCACGCCGCCCATCAGCCGGTTCCCCGTTCCTGAACTGGCCGATATTCCCGAAGACATCCGTGCGCGCATCCTCGAGGTGCAGGAGAAGACCGGCTTTGTGCCGAACGTCTTCCTTGCGCTGTCGCACCGGCCCGACGAGTGCCGCGCGTTCTTTGCCTACCACGATGCACTCATGCTGCGCGAAGGCAGCAGCCTGACCAAGGGTGAGCGCGAGATGATCGTGGTGGCCACGTCCGGCGCCAACCAGTGCCTGTATTGCGTGGTTGCGCACGGTGCCATCCTGCGCATCTACGAGAAGAATCCGCTGGTGGCCGATCAGGTTGCCGTCAACCACCGCAAGGCCGACATCACCGCGCGCCAACGCGCCATGCTCGACTTTGCGATGAAGGTTTGCACCGCCTCGCACACGGTCAATGAAGCCGACTACGACGCATTGCGGGTGCATGGCTTTGACGATGAGGACATCTGGGACATCGCCGGCATCACGGCCTTCTTCGGCTTGTCGAACCGCATGGCGAACGTGATTTCGATGCGGCCGAACGAAGAGTTCTTCCTGATGGGGCGTCTGCCGCGCGAGAAGAAATAGGCAGCGCTAGGCCGTCAGTTCGCGCAATGCTTCGAGCAGCTTGACGGCGGGGCTGGGCAGGATGCCGTGGCGGCGCCGAAACGCGGTAAGCGTGCGGCGCGCCGCCAGCCCGGGAATCTGCAGCGGTTCGATTACACCGGCGCGGCGTTCGGCGTCGATCATCGGCTCGGCCATCCAGCTCAGGAAGCCCGAGCGTGCCACCAGGCTCTTGAGCGCCGTGACCGAGCGTGTTTCCACCACGATGTTGGGCAGCCCCAGGCCGGCTGCCTCGAACACCTGCCGCATGTGCTCGTACGGGCCGGTGCCGCGCGGCGGGATGGCCCATGGCGCAGACATCGTATCGGCGAGTGTCAGGGCAGGGCGCTTGCGCAACGGGTGCTCCGGCGACGCGACCACGAAACTCGCGTCTTCCCAGCGGCAGTCGGCAATCGCGATGATCTCGTCTGTATCTGGCATCGCCATGGAGAGCGCGAGGTCGATCTCGTGCTTGACCAGTCCCTCGGCCAGCCGGTCCCACACGCCTTCCAGAATCTCCACACGCAGGTTCGGCCAGCGGGCCACCACCGTGCCGACCGCCAGCGGCAGGACGTAGCTCGCGATGCTGCCCACCGCGCCCACGCGGATGGTGCCCTTGGCGAGCCCGCGCATCGCATCGATCTCTTCACGTGCGTAATCGGCCTCGCGCTGCAGCAGTGTGGCGTGCGGCAGCAGCGCCTCTCCGATGACGGTGAGCTGCATGCCCTTGGAGTGCCGCTCGAACAGCGGCGCACCGACCTCGTCCTCCAGCCGCTTGATGATGCGGCTAAGCGCCGGCTGGGTGACGTGCAGGACCTCTGCCGCGCGCCCGAGGCTGCCGGCCGAGACGATGGTGGTGAAGGCGCGCAATTGGCGCAGATCGAAAGGCATGCAAAAAGGTAATGACTTTCTCCTAAAAATTCAATATCGCGCAAGGTGGGCGACTCCCATACTGAGCGGCCAATGCAAGGCGAAACATAAGGAGACGCTGCATGACCCGCACTTCGCTCGCGCTTGTCACGGTGCGCGACGCCACGATCGAGCTGCTTCGCCGGCTTGGCATGACCCACGTGTTCGGCAATCCGGGTTCGACCGAGCTGCCGATGTTCCGCGACTTTCCGGAAGACTTCCGTTACATCCTTGGCCTGCAGGAGGCCGTGGTGGTCGGCATGGCCGATGGCTACGCGCAGGCGACTGGCAACGCCGCGCTGGTGAACCTGCATTCGGCGGCCGGTGTCGGCAACGCGATGGGCAACATCTTCACGGCCTTCAAGAACCGCACACCGATGGTGATCACCGCAGGGCAGCAAGCGCGGTCCATCCTGCCGTTCGATCCGTTTCTCGCCTCCAATCAGGCGACCGAGCTGCCCAAGCCGTACGTCAAATGGAGCATCGAGCCGGCACGTGCGCAGGACGTGCCGCTGGCGCTGGCCCGCGCGTATCACGTCGCCATGCAGGAGCCGCGCGGGCCTGTGCTGGTGTCGATCCCCGTTGATGACTGGGATCAACTGACCGAGCCTGTCGCCGTGCATGAAGTGGCGTACGCGGTGCGGCCTGATCCCGCAACGCTCGCGCGCATTGGTGACGCGCTGGATGCGGCGCAGCGGCCGGCGTTTGTCGTGGGCGCAGCAGTGGACCGGGCAGGCGCCTGGGATGCCGTTGTGCAGTTGGCCGAGGCGCATAACGCACGCGTGTTCACAGCGCCAATGGCGGGGCGTGGCGCCTTTCCGGAAGACCACCGTCTATTCGCCGGTTTCCTCCCGGCCATGCGCGGAAAAATTGTCGCGCTGCTGCAGGGGCACGACGTGGTGTTCGCGCTTGGCGCGCCGGCGTTCACGTATCACGTGGAAGGGCACGGGCCGCACGTGCCGGTGGGTGCCAGGCTTGTACAACTGGTCGATGATCCAGCCACGGCTTCGTGGACGCCCGAGGGCATCTCGGCAGTCGGCAACATCCGCCTCGGTGTGCAGGACTTGCTCGCAAGGCCCGCGCCTCCCGCTCGGCCGCTGCCGGCACCCCGCGTCAAATCGCCGCGAGCGGAGCCGACGTCTCCCATGTCAACCGCCTTCGTTCTGCAGGCGCTCGATGCCGTGCGCGGCGAAGCAGACATCGTCGTTGAAGAGGCACCCAGTGCGCGTTCCGTCATGCAGGCGTATCTGCCGATGCGTCGCGCGGGGGCTTTCTACACCATGGATAGCGGGGGATTGGGCTACGGCATGCCTGCCGCTGTGGGTGTGGCGCTCGCCAAGCCGGGTACGCGTGTGATCGGCCTGATTGGCGATGGATCGAGCATGTATTCCATCCAGGCGCTGTGGAGCGCATCGCTGCTCAAATTGCCCATGACGTTCGTGATCCTGAACAACCGTCGCTATGCTGCCCTGCAGGATTTTGCGCCGGTATTCGGCTTCGCACCCAATGACCCAGTGCAGGGCACGGACCTGCACGGCATCGACTTCGTCGGGTTGGCCCGCGCCATGGGCTGTGCCGGCGAGCGCGTGACCGACCCTCAAATGCTTGAGGTCACGCTGCGCACCGCGCTGCAATCCACCGGACCAACTTTGATTGAAGTGGAGATTGCCTGATGACGAACACGAATGTCGCCCCGCTGGAGGGGACGCAAATCATCTCGATGCTGATCAACGGCGAGCGCGTGCAAGCCGGCAATGGCGCGGTTTTCGAGCGTCGCAACCCGCTGGATGGTTCTGTCGCAACGCGCGCGCCGGCGGCCACGGTGGAGGATGCACGCCGCGCTGTCGATGCCGCTGCTGCGGTGTTCCCCGGCTGGGCTGCCATGGGGCCGACTGAGCGTCGCGCGTTGCTGATGCGCGCTGCACAGGCGCTCGAAGCCAAGGGTGCAGCGTTTGCCGCTGCCATGGCTGCGGAGACTGGCGCCTCCGTATTGTGGGCAGGCTTCAACGTGCACCTTGCCGCCAGCGGCTTGCAGGAGGCGGCTGCCATGGTCACGCAGATCGCCGGCGAGATCATCCCCTCCGACGTGCCTGGCAGCCTTGCGATGGGGGTGCGTCAGCCTGCGGGCGTGGTGCTCGGCATTGCGCCGTGGAACGCACCGGTCATCCTGGCCGTGCGTGCGATCGCGCTGCCGCTGGCGTGCGGCAATACCGTCGTGCTCAAGGGCTCGGAGATATCGCCTGCCACGCACGGACTCATCATCGAAGCGTTGCAGGAAGCGGGGCTGCCCAGGGGCGTCGTCAACTTCGTGACGAACGCGCCAGCCGATGCCGGCGCCATCGTGGAAGCGATGATTGCGCACCCGGCAGTGCGGCGTGTCAACTTCACGGGCTCGACGCGCGTGGGACGCATCATCGCGCAGACGTGTGCAACGTATTTGAAGCCTGCCGTGCTGGAACTGGGCGGCAAAGCGCCGCTGCTGGTGCTGGCCGATGCGGACATTGATGCTGCGGTGGACGGCGCAGCGTTCGGTGCGTTCGCCAACTCGGGCCAGATCTGCATGTCCACCGAACGCATCATCGTCGATGAGGCCATCGCCGATGCGTTTGTCACCAAGTTGGCCGCCAAGGCCGCTTCGCTGCCGCTGGGGGATCCGCGCAAGGGGCCGGCGGTGCTCGGCTCGGTGGTCGACATGAGCACGGTCGAACGCTGCAATCACCTGATCGACGATGCGCTCGCCAAGGGCGCGAAGCTGCTGTGCGGCGGCAAGGCCACCAGCACGTTGATGCCCGCCACGCTGCTCGATCACGTCACGCCCGACATGCTGATCTACGCAGAAGAGTCGTTTGGTCCGGTCAAGGGCATCGTGCGTGTGAGCGGTGATGATGCTGCCATCGCGTGCGCCAACGACAATGCATACGGCCTGTCGTCCGCCGTCTTCAGCCGCGACGTGGCGCGTGCCATGAACGTGGCACGTCGTGTCGAATCCGGCATCTGCCACATCAACGGTCCGACCGTGCATGACGAAGCGCAGATGCCGTTTGGTGGCGTCAAGGCGAGCGGCTTCGGGCGTTTTGGTGGCAGTGCGGGCGTGGCCGAGTTCACTGAGTTGCGGTGGATGACAGTGCAGACCACGCCGCGTCACTATCCGTTCTGAGATGCGCATGAAGATTGCCATTCTTGGTGCGGGCGCCATGGGCTCGCTGTTCGGTGGGGTGCTGGCGGAAACGGGCGAGCAGGTCACGCTGCTCGATATCAACGACGCGCACCTCGGTGCGATTGCCACTCACGGCTTGCGACTGGAAACCGGTGCGGGCGACCGTTGCGTGCGCAACTTGCAGGTGCTTCGCCCGAGCCAGGCAACGCAGGTGCCGGATCTGCTGATCGTCTTCACGAAGGCAATGCATACGCGTGCCGCACTGGCGAGTGTGCGCCAACTCATCGGGCCGTCTACTTATGTGCTGACGTTGCAGAACGGTCTGGGCAACGTGGAGGCGCTAGGCTCGGTGGTGCTGCAGGAACGCATCCTCGTTGGCGTGACGACGTGGCCAGCGGATCTGGCGGGGCCCGGTCACGTGCGCTCGCATGGCGCCGGTGTGATCCGCATGATGACGGCGGACGGCGCCGATCGGCCGATGCTGGAACGAGTCGTACATGCATTGTCCGACGCGGGCTTGCAGTGCCGGGTGGACGCCAACGTATGGGGCGCCGTCTGGGAGAAGGTCGCCTTCAATGCGGCACTCAATCCGCTGTGCACGGTGCTCAACCGCCCAGTCGATGCGCTGGGTGCGGTGGAGGACGGGCCGGCACTCGCTCTGACCATCGTTGAAGAGGTGCTGGCGGTGGCCCGCGCGAGCGGTGTCAGCGTCGATGCCGTCAAGGTAAGCGACAACGTGCGCCATGCCATCGTCGCGCATCGCGGGCATAAGCCGTCGATGCTGCAGGACGTACTTGCAGGACGCCCGACGGAGATCGAGTCGATCAACGGGGCCGTGATTGTGGCGGCGCGCCGCCATGGCGTGCGCGTGCCACACACCGAGACGCTGATGCAGTTGGTGCGACTGGTGCAAGCGCAACCCACGCATCCGCAAACACCCTAGTTGAACAGGAGGCGGGTCCGCCTATATTGTTAACATGTTAAATAAATGGCGCGCAGACGCCAGCCCAATGGAGACAACCACATGCTGTGCTGCTTCAGACTGGCGGGCGCGTCTAGCGCGCTTGCACAGGCGTACGCGACGGATTGGCCCTGCGGCCGTTCAACCTCCGAAGGGAGGCCGACATGAGCCAGGATCGCGCGCCCATCGACATCGGCAGTGTCCTGGACGATGGGCCATTCTCATTTGCCCAGAAGGCCGCCGTGCTGCTTGCGGCGTTTGCCATCGTCATGGATGGATTTGATGGCCAGCTGATCGGCTTTGCCATCCCCGTGCTCATCAAGGAGTGGGGCATCACGCGTAACGCATTTGCGCCGGCGGTGGCGGCCGGGTTGATCGGCATGGGCATCGGCAGCGCGCTGGCCGGCTTGTTTGCCGATCGCTTCGGACGACGCTGGGCCCTGATCGGCAGCGTGTTCGTGTTTGGTGTGGCGACCTGCATGATCGGCTTCGCACCCAACGTGGCGACGATCGCCGCGCTGCGCTTCATTGCGGGCCTGGGCATTGGCGGCGCATTGCCAAGCTCGACGACGATGACGGCGGAGTTCACACCGGCCCGGCGTCGCACGCTGGCCGTGACCGCCACCATCGTGTGCGTGCCCCTGGGCGGCATGCTGGCGGGGATGTTTGCCGGCCATGTGCTGCCAATCTACGGATGGCGCGGGTTGTTCTGGATTGGCGGCGCGTTGCCGCTGGTACTCGGCTTCGTGCTCGTTGCCGCGCTGCCGGAGTCGCCTCGGTTCCTGGCGCGTCGCCAGTCACACTGGACGCAATTGGCGAAGCTGCTGACGCGTATGGAGCGCACCACGCCGGCAGATGCCACGTTTATCGATTTAGCCGGCCAGAAAGTCATCCAGCACGCGGGCTTCCGCTCGCTCTTTGCACCGGGGCAGGCGCGTGACACGGTGGCGCTGTGGGCGGCGTTCTTCATGTGCCTGCTGGCGGTGTATGCGGCGTTCAGCTGGTTGCCGACCATGCTGGCCTCGGAGGGGTTGAGTGTGGCCGTGGCGGGGCAAGGTTTGACGGCCTACAACCTGGGTGGCGTGATTGGCGCGCTTGTATGTGCTGTGGCGATTGCGCGTTGGGGTTCGCGCTGGCCCATGGCACTGTGCTGCATCGGCGCCGCGCTGAGCGCGTTCGCCATGCAGGGGGTGGATGCCCGGCAGAGCACGCAATTGTTGATCGTCGGCTTGGGCTTGCATGGCCTGTTCGTCAACGCGGTGCAGTCGACGATGTATGCGTTATGCGCGTTCGTCTACCCGACGGCAGTGCGCGCTACCGGCACTGCCTCAGCCGTGGCGTTCGGGCGTCTGGGCGCGATCTTGAGCGCGTTCGCCGGTGCCATGGTCATCACGGCAGGTGGTTCGAGCGCTTACCTGGCAATGCTGGGGATCGCCATGCTGGTGGTGCTGGGCGCATTGCTGGTGATGCGGGAGCAGATTCCACGGTTGACCGCGCGCGCCACCCATATGGTTACCGCCGCACCGGTGCCGCACGGCAGCCCCGCCAAACCGTAGCGGTCGTGCTCGCTTTGGGCAGTGCTACATCAAGATGATGTCGTACTGCTCCTGGCTGGCCGCCGAAGATTCCACTTGCAGAGAGATCGGCTTGCCGATGAAGTCCCCCAGCATCGCAAGGTGCTGGCTCTCTTCTTCCAGGAACAGGTCGATCACCGACTGCGACGCGAGGATGCGGAACTCGCGCGGATTGAACTGCCGCGACTCGCGCATGATCTCGCGCAGAATGTCGTAGCACACCGTGCGCGGCGTCTTCACCTGCCCCTTGCCCTGGCACACCGGGCACTGCTCGCACAGCACGTGCGCCAGCGATTCCCGCGTACGTTTGCGCGTCATCTCCACCAACCCAAGCTGCGAGAAGCTGTTGACCGTGATGCGTGTGCGGTCACGCGACAGCGCCTTGCGCAGCTCGGCCAGCACCGCATCGCGATGCTCCGCCGACTCCATGTCGATGAAGTCGATGATGATGATGCCGCCCAGATTGCGCAGCCGCAGTTGCCGAGCGATGGTGTGCGCGGCTTCCAGGTTGGTCTTGAAGATCGTGTCGTCGAAGTTGCGCGCGCCCACGTAACCGCCGGTGTTGACGTCGATGGTCGTCATCGCCTCGGTCTGGTCGATCATCAGGTAGCCGCCCGATTTCAGATCGACCCGGCGCGATAGTGCACGCTCGACTTCTGCTTCGATGTTGTACAGGTCGAAAATCGGCCGCTCGCCGGTGTAGTGCGTCAGACGTTCGACCACGGCCGGTGTGTATTCCTGCGCAAACTCGACGAGCTTCTGATGGTTCTCGCGCGAATCGACCTGGATGCTGCGCGTTTCGTCCGTCACGAAATCACGCAGCACACGCTGGGCGAGGTTCAAGTCTTGGTACAGGATTGACGGGGCGGGCAGGGTGGTGGCGTTGTGGCGGATGGTCGCCCAGATCTTGCGCAGGTAGGCGACGTCGTTGGCGAGTTCTTCGTCGCTCGCCTCTTCGGCGATGGTGCGCACGATGAAGCCGCCGCGCTCGTCGGCTGGCACCATGGCTGTCACGCGAGCACGCAGTGCTTCGCGCTCGGCCTCGTTGCCGATCTTCTGCGAGATGCCGATGTGCGGGTCCTGCGGCAGATACACCAGCGTGCGGCCGGCAATGCTGACCTGCGTCGAGAGGCGCGCGCCCTTGGTGCCGATCGGGTCCTTGATGACCTGCACCATCAGCGCCTGGCCTTCGAAGAGCGTTTTCTCGATCGCGACCTGCGGCGTGGGCGGTGCGTCCTTGGCATCGCGCGGGTGCCAGATGTCGGCCACGTGCAGGAACGCCGCGCGCTCCAGCCCAATATCGATGAAGGCCGACTGCATGCCCGGCAGCACGCGCACCACCTTACCGAGATAGATGTTGCCAACCAGGCCGCGCGTAAGTGTGCGCTCGATGTGGAGTTCCTGAACGGCGGCTTGCTGGACGATGGCCACGCGCGTTTCTTGCGGCGTGATATTGACGAGGATGTCTTCGGACATGGGGATACCTGGAGAGCGGGTTTCAGCACCCGCCTCTGGGCTGAACAGGTTGCCCGAAGCGTGTCTTGAAACCGGCCCCCGCACGCTGTCCGGGGCGTGCGTCAGCGGCCGGTCAGGGGCGAGTTACAGCGTGATCTGCGCCTGTGCGAGCAGTGCGGCAGTCTCGAACAAGGGTAGGCCCATGATACCCGAATAGCTTCCCGAAATATGGGCCACGAAGGCGGCCGCGCGGCCCTGGATGCCGTACGCGCCAGCCTTGCCGAACGGCTCGCCGCTGGCGATGTAGCGGGCGATGTCGTTGTCGGTCAGCACGGCAAAGCGCACGTCGGAAATGGACAGCGCGTGCATGGGCGTGCCATCGGCTTTGACGACGGTGACGGCGGTCAGCACGCGGTGTTCGCGACCGGACATGCCGCGCAGCATGCGGTGGGCGTCGGCGGCGTCCGTGGGTTTACCGAGAATCTCGCCGCCCAGGCACACCGTGGTGTCGGATGTGAGGATCGGCAGGGCAGGGAGGTTGCGGGCAATGCGGCGGCGCACCGCGGCCTGCGCCTTTAATGCGCAGACACGCTGGACGTAGTCGTCGGGCGTTTCGCCGGGGAGCACAGCTTCGAGCGCTTCGGCATCCTCATCACCATCGGCCAGCAGCAGCTCGAAGCGCGTGCCGATCTGGCGCAACAACTCCTGCCGGCGCGGGCTTTGCGAGGCGAGATAGAGGTGTGGCGCGCCCGGGGCATCCATGGTCATACGCGGTGGTATGGGTGGTTCTGCGTGATGCTCCACGCGCGATAGAGCTGCTCGGCCAGCAGCACGCGCACCATGCCGTGCGGCAGCGTCAGGCTCGACAGGCGGATCAGCGTGCGAGCTTTGGCTTTGAGCGCCGGGTCGAGCCCGTCTGCGCCGCCAATCACGAAGGCGATGTCGCCGCCTTCCTGTTGCCAGCCGGTGAGGGATTCGGCGAGCGCGACTGTGGTCAGGTCCTTGCCGCGCTCATCCAGCGCGATCATGCGGCAGCCTTTGGGCAGCGCGGCTTCAATGCGCGCGGCCTCAAGCTGCATGACGGTGGCGGCGGTGCGGCTGCCCGAGCGCTGCTCGGGCTTGATCTCGCGCAGTTCGATGCGCAGCTCGGGCGGCATGCGCTTGGCGTATTCAGAGAAGCCGTCCTCGATCCAGGACGGCATCTTGTGCCCGACGGCAACGATCAACAACTGCATGGCGAGACTGCCTGCGCGAGGTTACGCCGCGCGCTTCTTGGCCGGAGCGCGCTTGGCTGCCGTCTTGGTCGCCGTTTTTGCGGCGGCTGTTTTTGCGACCTTCGTGGCGGGCTTGCCGGTGCCGGCTGCGCGCTTGGTGGCAGGCTTCTTGGCAGCGGTCTTGGCGGGAGCCTTCTTGGTCGGTGCCGCTGCCTTGGTTGGGCGCTCACCGGCCAGCGCCGGCTTGGTGGTACGACGCTTGGCCGGCGTGACCTCTTCGGCTTCGTCTTCCTCGTCGTCGTAGCCTTCGCTGGCCTTGGGCAGACCGCGCTTGCTGGTGCCGCCGAGTTCGACGCGCACCGGCTTGTCGCCCCAGATTTCTTCCAGGTTGTAGTACTGGCGCAGTTGCGGCTGGAAGATGTGGACCACGGCGTCGCCACAGTCGACCAGCACCCATTCGCCCACGTCTTCGCCTTCCACGGCGATGACGTGGCCGCCGGCTTCCTTGACGGCGTCTCGGACGGACGCGGCCAGGGCCTTGGTCTGGCGATTGGACGTGCCGCTGGCGATGACCGTGCGGTCGAACAGTTCGGTCAGGTGCGTCGTATTGAAGACCTTGATGTCTTGCGCCTTGACGTCTTCGAGCGCGTCGACGATCACGCGTTGTAGTTTGCGAATATCCATACTGAGTGAGAAGAACGTTTAAAAGGCGAGAAAAAAGGTCAAAAAAGCGCTTTGGGAAGCGCGGTCAGGCACTGACCGTGCCATTGGCACGGCGGTACAGCGAATGCGATTGGATCAGGTCGGCGACACCGGCGGGCAGGTCGGCGTCGCAGCGCGCGCCGGTGGCAAGCTGCTGGCGCAGGCGGGTGGACGACAGGTCGACGGCCAGGGTCTGGTCGATCCACATGTGACCGGCGGGTGCGCATTGTACCAATGCCGTGTCGCCTCGGCGCACATCGAGTTCATGCTGCACTGGCACATGCAAGGCGTTCAGGTCGAAACCGGGGCGCGTGGCGACGCACAGATGCACGTATTCGAACAGGTCTTGCCAGCCATGCCAGGTGTCCAGGCCGACGAGCTGGTCAGCGCCCATCAGCCACGCCATCGAGGTTTCCGGCCCGTAGACGCCGCGCAATTCGCGCACGGTGTCAATGGTGTAGCTCGGGCCGTGGCGGTCGACTTCCATGCTGCTGACGTGAACCCGGGCGCGCCCGCCGCGTACCGCCTTGGCGGCCAGTTGCGTCATGGCGAAGCGCAGCGGGGCGGGCGTGATGTCGGCGGCCTTTTGCCACGACACGCCGGTTGGAATCCACAGCAGTTCATCCAGGTCGAGCCGGGCGATGCACAGTTCGGCCAGGGCGATGTGGCCGACGTGCGGCGGATCGAACGTGCCGCCCAGCAAGCCGAGGCGATAGGGACGGTCGAGGTCGGGGCGCACGAACGTGGGAAGCGTCATACCCAATCGCGCGCCGGCAGGAAATCGGTGTAGAGCACCGCTTCCGGCGAGCCCGGTTCGGGCTGCCAGTCGTAGCGCCAGTTGGCCACGGGCGGCATCGACATCAGGATCGATTCCGCGCGGCCGCCGCTTTGCAGGCCGAACAGCGTGCCGCGGTCGAACACCAGGTTGAATTCGACATAGCGGCCACGGCGGTAGGCCTGGAAGTCGCGTTCGGTGTCGCCATAGGGCGTGGCGTGGCGTCGCTCGGCGATGGGCAGCCAGGCGGGCAGGAAGGCGTCGCCAACGGCGCGCATCATCTCGAAGCTGCGCTCGAAGCCGAGCTCAGCAAAGTCGTCGAAGAAGATGCCGCCGATGCCGCGCGCTTCCTTGCGGTGCTTCAGATAGAAGTAGTCGTCGCACCACTGCTTGAAGCGGGGATACAGCTCGTCGCCGTAGGGGGCGAGGGCGCCCTGGCAGGTGCGGTGGAAGTGCGTGGCGTCTTCGGTGAAGCCGTAGTAGGGCGTCAGGTCCATGCCGCCGCCGAACCACCAAACGGGCTCGGCATCGGGCCGCACGGCGACGAAGCAGCGCACGTTCATGTGCACCGTCGGTACGTACGGGTTGCGCGGGTGGAAGACCAGCGACACGCCCATCGCCTCGAAACCACGCCCGGCCAGTTCGGGCCGGTTGGCGGTGGCCGAGGGGGGCAGGGTGTCGCCCATCACATGCGAAAAACCGACGCCGCCGCGCTCCAGCAGCGCGCCGCCTTCCAGGATGCGGGTGCGGCCGCTGCCACGCAGGCGCTCGGTGGGCGGCTTATCCCACGCGTCGGTGGCGAAGGTGCCGCCGTCGAGTGCGCCGACAGCGGTGGTGATGCGGTCCTGTAGGTCCAGCAGGTAGGCGCGGACGGCTTGGGTATCCATCAGGTCGGGAGGGGCCGTTCGTGCGGCCGAGTCATGCGGTTGTCACCATTGTAGCGGGCGAGCCGCTTGGGGCTTGGTGGGGATCACCCTGGGTGACGGATGCCGCGCCTGCCCCCTATTGGGGGCATTGGCGCGGTCAACTAGCAGGTTTAGTGACGAATGGCACGGTGGCCAATATCGGTACGGTACTGGGCGCCGTCGAACTGGATCTGCTCGATCGCACCGTACGCGGCGCGCTGGGCGGCCTTGACGGTGTCGGCCAGGCCAACGACGCACAGCACGCGGCCGCCATTGGTGGTCAGTACGCCATCCTTGAGGGTGGTGCCGGCGTGGAAGGTCACGCTGTCTTCCGTCTCTTTCGGGATGCCGGTGATGACGTCGCCCTTGCGCGGCGTGTCCGGGTAGTTGTGGGCAGCCATCACCACACCCAGCGCGGTGCGGCGGTCCCAGTCGAGCTCCATGCCGTCGAGCTTGCCGTCGATGGCGCGGTCGAGCACGTCGTACAGGTCGGTCTTCATGCGCGCCATGATCGGCTGCGTTTCCGGGTCGCCCATGCGGCAGTTGAATTCGAGCGTCTTGGGGTTGCCTTCGGCGTCGATCATCAGGCCGGCGTACAGGAAGCCGGTGTAGGGGATGCCGTCTTTTTCCATGCCGCGGATGGTCGGCATGATGATCTCGCGCAGCGTGCGGGCGTGCAGCGTGGGCGTGACCACCGGCGCGGGCGAGTAGGCGCCCATGCCGCCCGTGTTGGGGCCGGCGTCGCCGTCGAGCAGGCGCTTGTGGTCCTGGCTGGTCGCCAGCGCCACCACGTTCTTGCCATCGCACACGACGATGAAGCTGGCTTCTTCGCCGGCCAGGAATTCTTCGATCACCACGCGCGCACCGGCGTCGCCCAGGCGGTTGTCGGCCAGCATCATGTCGATGGCGCTGTGCGCTTCTTCGGCCGTCATGGCCACCACCACGCCCTTGCCGGCAGCCAGGCCGTCGGCCTTGATGACGATGGGGGCGCCTTCCTGGTCAATGTAGGCGTGCGCTTGCGCTGCATCGCTGAAGGTCTGGTACTTGGCAGTCGGAATGCCGTGGCGATGCATGAACGCCTTGGCGAAATCCTTCGACGATTCAAGCTGTGCAGCCGCTTTGGTCGGCCCGAAGATGCGCAGACCCTTGGCGCGGAAGAGGTCGACGATGCCGGCAGCCAGCGGCGCTTCCGGGCCCACCACCGTGAAGTGGATGCCTTCGCGCTCGGCAAAGGCGGCCAGCACTTCCGGGTCCGTGATCGGCACGTTCTGCAGGCGTTTGTCGAGTGCCGTGCCGCCGTTGCCCGGCGCTACATACACCACCTGCACCTTGGGCGAGCGAGCCAGCTTCCATGCCAGGGCGTGCTCTCGACCGCCCGAACCGACCACCATCACTTTCATGCTGTACCTGCTTAAAGATTCGAAATCTGAAAAACAAAAACGGCGATCGGTTGGTTCGATCGCCGTTGTGCGCGCGTCTCGGGCTTATTCCCCGATGACCGCGTTGGTGAAGACTTCCTGCACGTCGTCCAGGTTTTCCAGGACGTCGAGCAGCTTCTGCATCTTGACCGCATCTTCGCCGGTGAACTCGACTTCGTTCTGCGGCTTCATGATGACTTCGGCCAGCTCCGCCTTAAAGCCGGCGGCTTCCAGTGCAGTCTTGACCTTGGTGAAATCATGCGGCGGGCAGATGACTTCGAGCGCGCCGTCTTCATGGGTGACGACGTCGTCGGCGCCGGCTTCGAGCGCGGCGTCCATCAGCTTGTCTTCCGGCGTGCCCGGGGCAAAGATGAACTGCCCGACGTGGTCGAACAGGAACGCCACCGAGCCGGCGACGCCCATGTTGCCGCCGTACTTGTCGAAGCCGTGGCGGACTTCAGCCACGGTGCGCGTGCGGTTGTCGGTCAGGCAGTCGACGATGATGGCGGCGCCATTGATGCCGTAGCCTTCGTAGCGGATTTCTTCGTAGTTCGCGCCTTCCAGGCCACCCACGCCGCGCTGGATGGCGCGCTGGATGTTGTCCTTGGGCATGTTGGCGTCGGTGGCCTTGTCCATGGCCAGACGCAGGCGCGGGTTGGAATCGGCATCGCCGCCGCCCAGGCGGGCCGCCACGGTGATTTCCTTGATCAGGCGCGTCCAAATCTTGCCGCGCTTGGCGTCGGCAGCGGCTTTTTTATGCTTGATATTGGCCCATTTGGAATGACCGGCCATGAAACTCTCCGAGCGGAATGCGGTGGAAATGCTGTGGAATCTGGCGCCCAGATGGCGGTTTGACGCCACCTGCACGCTCTATAATCGGTCGCAGATTTTAGCATGCTGCACACGCTCGCCGCCCCGTCCATCTGGTCGAGCCGCGGGTGTGGCATCCCCCCGATTGATCCTCGTCAGAACCTCATGACCGATCCCATCCTCGTTGCCAAGAACGCCAAAGCTGAGCTGATGCTTCTTCCCCAGCTCGCCAACCGGCATGGCTTGATCACCGGCGCCACCGGCACCGGTAAGACCGTCACCCTGCAAACCATTGCACAGGGCCTGTCGAAGATCGGCGTGCCGGTCTTCCTGGCTGATGTCAAAGGTGACCTGACCGGCATTTCGCAGCCCGGCCAGTCGAACGACAAGCTCAAGGCGCGCCTGCAGGAGCGCGGCCTGGAAGAGCCGCAATGGGCCGGCTGCCCCGTCACGCTGTGGGACGTGTACGGCGAGAAGGGCCACCCCGTGCGCGCGACCGTGTCCGACATGGGCCCGCTGATGCTGTCTCGCATGCTGGAGCTGAACGACATTCAGACCAGTGTGCTGAATCTCGTCTTCCGGATTGCAGACGACTCCGGCCTCGCGCTGCTCGACATGAAGGACCTGCGCGCGATGCTGCAGCACGTGGGCGAGCACTCGTCGGAGTACACGAACAAGTACGGCAACATCTCGTCGGCCAGCATCGGGGCCATCCAGCGCAACCTGATCGCGCTGGAAGAACAGGGCGCCGACCAGTTTTTCGGCGAGCCGATGCTCGACATCAACGACCTGATGCAGACCGTGCGCGGCCAGGGCGTCATCAACATCCTTGCGGCTGACAAGCTGCTCAACGCGCCCAAGCTGTACGCGACGTTCCTGCTGTGGATGCTCTCCGAGCTGTTCGAGCACCTGCCGGAAGTGGGCGATCTGGACAAGCCCAAGCTGGCGTTCTTCTTTGATGAGGCGCACCTGCTGTTCAACGACGCGCCGCCGTCGCTGCTGCAGAAAGTGGAGCAGGTGGTGCGGCTGATCCGCTCCAAGGGCGTGGGCGTGTACTTCGTGACGCAGAATCCATCCGACGTGCCCGACACCGTGCTCGGTCAGCTCGGCAACCGCGTGCAGCATGCATTGCGCGCCTTCACGCCGCGCGATCAGAAGGCCGTGAAGGCGGCGGCCACCACGATGCGCGCGAACCCGGAGTTCAGCATCGAACAGGCCATCGGCGAATTGGCTGTGGGCGAGGCGCTGATCTCCATGCTGGATGAAGGTGGCCGCCCGGAGATTACGGAGCGTGCGTTTGTCGTGCCGCCCGCATCGCGCATCGGACCGATCTCGGACGACGAGCGCCGTGCGCTGCTTGCCAACTCGCTGGTGGCGGGGCGCTATGACACGGCAATCGATCGCGAATCCGCCTACGAAATCCTGACCGGGCGCGTGGCGACGGGCGGGGCAGCACCTGCGCAGGCACCAGGGTCTATCGGCACGGATTTCGGTGCCTCCTCAGGTTCGGCATCCACACAGGCCCCCGCACCCGCACCCGCACCCGCACCCGCGCAAGAGGGCAGCGGTTGGCTCGGCGAGGTTGGCTCGATCCTGACCAAGGGCACGGGCCGTACCGGTCGCGGCGATTCGATCGTCGAAACGCTGGCCAAATCGGCAACACGCACGATCGGCTCGACCATCGGGCGCGAGATCGTGCGCGGCGTACTGGGCAGCATCCTGGGGGGCTCGAAGAAGCGCTGAGCTGAGCGTTTCTGACCTTCGTCAGGTAACAAGCCGTGCGCAGGATGAGACCGCCCCTGCGCTTGACCGCACGCAATACCTGGCGCGCCGGTCTCCCTAGACTACATCGGGCCGAGGCATCATCCGGTGCCGCGGCCCTCAATCCGGGAGATCTGGCATATGACCGCACTCAAAATCTTGTTCACGACCGATACCGGCCTGGCGAGCCTCGCCGTCATCGGCTTTCTCATCGGCATGGGCGCGTTTTTCTGGCGCCTTTTCGTGCGCAAGATGCGCGAAGAAGAGCGCGCCGCCAGGCAGCGCCAAGCCTGATCAGTGCCGCCACCGGCTCCCCCGCCACTTCGCAGCCATCGCGTGCACCAAAGCAAACAGCCGGCAATGCCGGCTGTTTTTGTTTGCGTACAACGCAGTGCGATCAGTTCTTCGTGCCGAACAGGCGGTCGCCCGCATCGCCCAAGCCGGGGATGATGTAGGCGTGCTCGTCCAGGTGCGAATCGAGCGACGCCACGAACAGCTTCACGCCCGGATGCGCCTTCTGGAACACCTCCACGCCTTCCGGTGCGGCGACGAGCGCCAGGAAGAGGATGTTCTCATCAGGTACACCGCGTTTCTTCATCACGTCGATCGCGTGTACGGCCGAGTAGCCGGTGGCGACCATCGGATCGCACAGGATGAAGGTGCGGTCTTCCAGATCCGGCAGGCGCACGAGATATTCCACCGGGCGATGGTGTTCGTCGCGGTACACGCCGATGTGGCCGATGCGCGCTGACGGGATCAACTCCACCAGCCCGTCGCTCATGCCCACGCCTGCGCGCAGCACCGGCACCACGGCCAGCTTGCGGCCGGCGATGACGGGGGCGTCCATCGGGCCCATCGGCGTGTCGATGTGGCGGTTGGTCAGCGGCAGGTTGCGCGTGATCTCGTAGCCCATCAGTAGCGTGATCTCACGCAGCAGCTCGCGGAACGTGCGCGTGGACGTGTCCTTGTCGCGCATGTGCGTCAGCTTGTGCTGGATCAGCGGGTGATTGAGGATGAACAGGTTCGGAAAGCGCGGATCTTGTTTCATGGCGGACAGCGAGGGATTCGGTAGTGGGGCGCATTGTACCGGCGCGCCCCTTGAGCCGATGGTCAGGTAAAGCTTAACGGCGGCCGCGCATGAGGACGATGTACACCACGGCCGAAATCGCCAGCCCCACGAACCACGCATACGTGTACAGCGCCTCAAACACGTCCGGCACGCTGGCCACGAAGCCCGCCTGCTTGAAGAAGCCCGGCAGGTTCGGCAGCACGCCAATGATGAGCGCGACGATGGCGCGGCCGTTCCAGCCGTTGCCGTAGCCGTAGGGGCCGTCCACGCGGAACAGCTCACCGGTCTTGAGCACGGTGCGGCGCACCAGGAAGTAGTCGACCATCATGATGCCGGCCACCGGGCCCAGCAGCGCGCCATAGCCGACCAGCCACGTGAAGATGTAGCCCTTGGTTGTCTCCAGGATCTTCCACGGCATCATCGCCAGGCCGATGCCCGCCGTGATGTAGCCGCCGATGCGGAACGAGATGCGATGCGGCGCGAGGTTCGAGAAGTCATATGCCGGCGACACCACGTTGGCGGCGATGTTCGTCATCAGCGTGGCGGTGATCAGCGCCAGCAGCGCGACGATGACCGACGGCCCCGTCATCTTGCCGGCCAGCGTGACCGGGTCCCAGATGGCCTGGCCGTAGATGACCACGGTAGACGACGTAACGAGCACCGCCACCAGCGCCAGCAGCCCCATCGGCAGCGGCAAGCCGATGGCCTGGCCGACGAGCTGATCGCGCTGGCTGCGCGCGAAGCGGGTGAAGTCGGGAATGTTCAGCGCCAGCGTGGCCCAGTAACCGACCATGGCGGTCAGCGAAGGCCAGAAGAAGCCCCAGAACTCGCCGGCACGCTTGCCGCCTTCCGCAAATGCCGACGGCGCCGACAGCATCGGGCCAAAGCCGCCCGCATTGACGTAGGCCCACCAGACCAGGCCCAGCGCCGCCAGAATCAACAGCGGCGTGGCCAGCGCCTGGAAGCGCTTGATCGATTCCAGGCCCTTGGTGATCAGCCAGATGTGCAGCGCCCAGAACAGCAGGAAGCAGAACGCTTGGCCGGGGTTGATGCCCAGGCCGGGAATGTTGCTGCCCACCAGCATGTTGTCGGTGACGACGTTCAGGATCGTGTAGATGGCCTGGCTGCCCAGCCACGTCTGGATGCCGAACCAGCCGCACGCCACGATGGCCCGCAGGATGGCCGGCAGTTGCGCACCGCGCACGCCGAACGATGCCCGCACGAGCACGGGGAAGGGGATGCCGTACTTGGTGCCCGCGTGGCCCACCAGCACCATCGGCACGAGCACGATCAGGTTGCCCAGGAACACCGTCAGCACGGCCTGCCACCAGTTCATGCCCTCGCTCATCAGACCCGAGGCCAGCATGTAGGCCGGCACCGATACCACCATCGATATCCACAGTGCGGCGTAGTTGGTGGCTGTCCAGGTGCGGGCGGCCTGCGGGGTGGGGTTGAGGTCCTCGTTCCAGAGGGTCGGGTCGGGTGTGCCGGTGGTGACGCCCGCGGAGAAGGCGGGGGAGGTGGCTTGGCTCATTTCGATGTGGAATCCGTTGTCGTTGTAGATATTCGGAATGCAGGCGCGATTGTACGGCGGTCCGGGGTGCGCCCAAGCGAAAGCCGTGCCACGTGCAGCGCACCTGTCGTCGGAACGTTTTGTTGAATTCCAATACAATCGACGGCGCCCTCCAACACGTCCTGCGCCTCTCTCGCGCTCCGTTGTGACCACCGCGTCTTCTGCGTCTTCCAACTCCGCACGAACCACCGACACCGGCGGCCTGCTGCTTGCCTCGGTGGGCGCCGTCCTGTTCTCTGCCAAGGCCATCGTTGCCAAGCTGATGTACCGCTATCAGGTGGATGCCGTCATGGTCATCACCCTGCGGATGCTGCTGGCCGCGCCGCTGTTCATGGCGATGGGGTGGTGGCAGTCGCGACGCGCGGCGCCGTTGGCTCCGTCGGATCGCTGGCGCATTGTTGGCCTGGGCATCATCGGCTACTACCTCTCCAGCTTTCTCGACTTCCTGGGCCTGCAATACATCACGGCGGGGCTGGAGCGGCTGATTCTGTTCCTCACGCCGTCGTTCGTGCTGCTGATTACGTCGACGGTGTTCAAGCGCCGCATCACCGGCTTGCAATGGGTGTCTCTGGCGTTGGCATACGCGGGCATCGTGTTGGTGTTCGCGCACGACCTGAACCTGGGCGGCAACAACGTGTGGCTGGGCGGCGGGTTGGTACTCGCCAGCGCCATCAGCTACGGTATCTATCTGCTGGCCAGCGGTGAGCTGGTCAAGCGCGTGGGGTCGATGCGGCTGGTGGCCTATGCCATGTGTGTGTCTACCGTGGCCTGCATCATTCAATTTCTGGTGCTGCGGCCGGTGTCGGCGCTGGTGCTGCCTTGGCAGGTGTACGGACTGTCGGCCATCAATTCAGTGTTCTGTACGGTGGCGCCGGTTACGCTCACGATGATGGCGGTGGCGCGTGTGGGCGCGCCGGTGGCGTCGCAGGCGGGCATGATCGGACCGATGTCGACGCTATTGCTGGGCTGGTGGCTGCTGGGTGAGCCGATCACGGTGTGGCAGATCGCTGGCAGCGCGCTGGTGCTGGCCGGCATGGCGCTGCTGTCGCGTGATGCCAGCCGACTGAGCAGCCAATCCAAATAACGATCACAAGGAGTCAGACAGGATGGACCTGGGACTGAAGGGCAAGCGCGCATTGGTATGCGGCGCGAGCAAGGGATTGGGCTTCGCCTGCGCTGATGCGCTGGCGGCAGAGGGTGTGGATGTCGTGATCGTCGCCCGTGGCGCTGAAGCACTGCTGGCAGCAGCCGAGCGTATTCGCAGCGCACATGGTGTCCGCGTTGAAGCGGTCGCCACCGACATCACCACGCCGGAAGGCCGGGCCGAAGCACTGCTTGCCTGCGAGCGCCTGGGCGGCTCGCCCGACATCCTCGTCAACAACGCGGGCGGTCCGCCGCCGGGCAATTTCCGCGACTGGGATCGTGATGCGTGGAATGCCGCGCTCAACGCCAACATGCTCACACCCATCGACCTGATCAAGGCAACTGTCGACCAGATGATCGAGCGCCGCTGGGGCCGCATCATCAACGTCACCAGCGGTGCGGTGAAGGCGCCGATTGATGTGCTGGGATTGTCCAACGGCGCGCGCTCGGGCCTGACCGGCTTTGTGGCAGGTCTCGCGCGCGAGGTGGCCAAGCACGGCGTGACTGTCAACAACTTGCTGCCTGGCCAGTTCGAGACCGACCGTCTGACCAAAACGCTGGAGGCTGGCGCCAAAGCGTCCGGCATCAGCGCAGAAGACAACTTTGACCGCAAGCGCCAGGGCAACCCAGCGCGGCGGTTCGGCCAGCCGGCCGAATTCGGCGCCGTATGCGCCTTCCTCTGCAGCCAGCACGCGGGTTACCTGAACGCGCAGAACATCCTGCTGGATGGCGGCGCTTTCCCAGGCACTTTCTAAGCCCAGACCATGACCACCATTACGCCCGAAGGCGCAGCGAAAAAGCGCCGCATTGCCCTGATCGCGCACGACCACAAGAAAGACGACATGATCGCCTTTGCGCAGACGCATCAGGCCTACTTGGCGCAATGCGATTTGCTGGCGACCGGCACCACCGGCGGCCGGCTGGAGGCGGAAGTCGGCCTGTCCGTGCAGCGCATGCTGTCCGGCCCGTGGGGCGGCGACCTGCAGATCGGCGCACAGCTTGCCGAAGGCCGCGTCGATGCCGTCATCTTCCTGCGCGATCCGATGACGCCGCAGCCGCACGAACCCGACATCAACGCGCTGGTCCGCGCCTGCGACGTCCACAACATTCCCTGTGCTACCAACCTGGCGACCGCCGATCTGGTGATGTCCGCCCTGCAACTGGTGCAGCCTGACCCGAAGGAGATCCACGCATGACGAAAGCCATCCGCATTTTTGAAACCGGCGGCCCGGAAGTGATGCGGTACGTCGATGTTGACGTGCCCCGGCCCGGCCCCGGCGAGGCCACCATCAACCAGCACGCCATCGGCCTGAACTACATCGACGTGTACTTCCGCACGGGGCTGTATCCGCAGCCGCTGCCGGGCGGCATCGGCATGGAAGCGTCTGGTGTGGTGGAGGCGGTGGGCGAGGGCGTGACCCACGTCAAACCGGGCGACCGTGTTGCCTACGCGGGCCGCCCGACCGGCGCCTACGCCGCCATGCGCACGATGCCGGCCGACATCCTGGTGCGCCTGCCGGACACCATCGATTTCGAAACCGGCGCGGCGATGATGCTGCAGGGCATGACCGCGCAATACCTGATCCGCGACAGCTACCGCGTGCAGCCGGGCGATACGGTGCTGTTCCACGCGGCGGCCGGCGGCGTGGGCCTGATTGCCTGCCAGTGGCTCAAGGCATTGGGCGCCACGGTGATCGGCACCGTTGGCAGCGACGCCAAGGCAGAACTGGCTCGCGCGCACGGCTGCGACCACACCATCGTCTACACGCGCGAGAATTTCACTGAGCGCGTGCGTGAGATCACCGGCGGTAAGGGCGTGCCGGTGGTCTACGACGGTATCGGGAAGGACACGTTTACGGGGTCGCTGGATTGCCTGTCACCGCGCGGCATGATGGTGAGCTATGGCAATGCATCGGGGCCGGTGCCACCGTTCGACATCAGCGTGCTGGGTGCGAAGGGCTCGCTCAAGCTCACGCGCCCGACGCTCATGACGTACACGGCGCGACGCGATCTGCTGGAGCCGATGGCGGCCGACCTGTTCGACGTGGTGGGCAGTGGCAAGGTGAAGATCGAGATCCACCAGCGCTACGAACTGCTGGACGCGGCGCAGGCGCACCGCGATCTGGAAGAGCGCAAGACGACCGGTTCGACGATCCTCTTGCCGTAAGAAGTGGCGTTACCGCCCGCTCGGCCCGGTTGGCGACACTCGACGCCGGGCGGCGGCAAAGCGCGCATCTTCGCGCACGCGTTCGGGCAGGGCGCGTAGCAGAAAGTGCAGGGCCAGCGGGACGAGCACGATGTCGTCCATCCAGCCGATCACCGGGATGAAGTCCGGAATCAGATCAATCGGCGATACCACATAGCCCACCAGCAGCAACGCAGCAGGCGCGAGCCACCACGGTGCGCCCGGATGGCGCAGCGCAAACCACAGCAGGCGCACGTCATTGCGCACTACGCTCCACAGGCGGAAGAGTCGTCCGAACATCGCGGGCTCCTTGATGAAAAGCCGGCGTCACATGAGGTGAATCGACCGGCGGACCATCGTATCAGCTTGGGGAAACGGCCCGGTTTTCAAGATTTGAGCGTCCAACGCCCATGAAAAAAGCCGGCCCTCTCGCGAGGTGCCGGCTTCTTGTTGCAGCGGGGTGGTCTTAGCCCGGAATCTTGCCTTCCACGCCTTCCACGTAGAACTTGATGCCGTGCAGGAAGCCGTCGTCGGCAACCTTGTCGGCGGGCAGGACTTCCTTGCCGGTGTTGTCCTTCAGCGGACCCTTCCAGATCGGAGCCGAGCCGTCGATGATGCCCTTCTTGCGGGTCTCGACCAGCGTCTTCACGTCTTCCGGCACCACGGCGTTGTACGCGCCCAGATCGATCGCGCCTTCCTTCAGGCCCCACCACACGGTTTCCGGTTTCCACTTGTTCTCAAGCACGTCGCCGATGACCTTGGTGTAGTACACGCCCCACTTGTTGATCGAGGCAGCCAGGTGGGCCTTCTCGCCAAACTTGGTCATGTCGCTGTCCCAGCCGAGTGCGTAGACGCCTTTTTCCTGCGCGGTCTGCACGACGGCGGCGGAGTCGGTGTTCTGCATCAGCACGTCGACGCCTTGGCCGATCAGCGTGGTTGCCGCTTCACGCTCCTTGCCCGGATCGAACCACTTGTTGACCCACACCACGCGGGTCGTGGCCTTCGGGTTCACGCTGCGCGCGCCCAGCGTGAACGAGTCGATATTGCGGATCACCTCGGGGATGGGCACCGAACCCACCACGCCCAGCTTGCCCGACTTGCTCAGCTTGCCGGCCACCACGCCTGCCAGGTACGCGCCTTCATACGTGCGCACGTCGTACTGGCCGAGGTTGTCGGCGGTCTTGAAGCCGGTGGCGTGCTCGAACTTCACGTCCGGGAATTCCTTGGCGACCTTGAGCATCGACTCCATGAAACCGAAGCTGGTGCCGAAGATGACCTTGTTGCCTTGCGTGGCGAGGTCGCGGAACACGCGTTCGGCATCGGCGGCGCTCTCGGGCACGCTTTCGACGAAGCTGGTCTTCACCTTGTCGCCGTACTTGGCTTCGACTTCCTTGCGGCCGTCGTCGTGGGCGTGCGTCCAGCCTGCATCGCCCACCGGGCCGACGTAGACGAACGCCACCTTCAGCGGCTCATTGGCCGGTGCCGGTGCGGCAGCAGCCGGGGCCGACGATGCGGCCGGAGCGGCATTGCCGCCCGCGTTGTCGTTGGACTTGCCGCAACCCCAGAGGGTGAGGGCAGCGCCGGCGGCCAGCGCGGCCAGCGTGATCCTGCGGGTAACGTTCATCGATTTCTCCTGTTGTGTGGCTCGTTGACTGTGTTGAAGCTTGAAGCAAAAAAAAGCGGAATGCAGACAGCTTAGGCAGAACCGGGGCGGAACGGCTTGCCCAGCGACGCCGGCATGTTCAGACGGATCCAGTCCGGATTGCGCGAGATGATGGCCAGCACGACGATCGTCGCGGCAAACGGCAGCATCGACAGAATCTGCGACGGCACCGACACGCCGATCCCCTGCAGGTGGAACTGCAGGATTGTCACGCCGCCGAACAGCAGCGCGCCGAACAGGATGCGCATCGGGCGCCAGGTGGCGAAGGTGGTCAACGCGAGGGCGATCCAGCCGCGCCCGGCGACCATGTTCTCGACCCACATCGGCGTGTAGACCAGCGACAGGTACGCGCCCGCCAGCCCGCAGCACGCGCCGCCGAACAGCAGCGCGCCAAAGCGGATGGTGCGCACCGGATAGCCCAGCGCATGCGCAGACTCTGGCGATTCGCCGATCGCGCGCAGCGTCAGGCCCGCGCGTGTCTTGAACAGGAACCACGCGATGGCGCCGCACAGCAGCAGGCTGAAATAGACCATCCAGTGGTGCGCGAACAGGGCAGGGCCCACGAACGGAATCGACTCCAACCCAGGAATGCCGTGCGCCTGCGCCGGCAAAGACATGCCGACAAAGCGCTGGCCCATGAAGGCCGACAGCCCGGTGCCGAAGATCGACAGCGCGAGGCCCGTGGCGACCTGATTCGTCACCAGGACCAGCGCGAGCCAGGCGAACAGGGCGGCCATCACCATGCCGGCAATCGCGCCGGCGGCAAAGCCCAGCAGCGGAATCTGCGTCTGGTAGCCGACCATGAAGCCGACCACGGCGGCCACGAGCATCATGCCCTCGGCGCCCAGGTTGAGCACGCCGGAGCGTTCGTTCATCAAGAGGCCCAATGCAGCCAGCAGCAGCGGGGTGCCGGCGTTGATCGACGCGGCGATCAGGGGAGCAAGACTTTCCATGTTTCTGTTTCTCTCAGCCCGATCAGTGATGTGCGCGCCAGCGCAGGCGGTATTCGATGAGCGTGTCGCAGGCCAGCAGGAAGAACAGCAGCATGCCCTGGAACACCCCGGTAATGGCCGACGGCAACCCCAGGCGCGATTGCGCGAGTTCGCCGCCGATGTAGAACAGCGACATCACGATCGCGCCCAGCACGGTGCCCACCGGATTCAGGCGGCCGACAAAGGCCACCACGATGGCGGCAAAGCCGTAGCCGGGGGAGATGGACGGCAGCAACTGCCCGATCGGGCCCGTTACCTCGAACGCGCCGGCAATGCCTGCCAACCCGCCGGAGATCAACAGCGCCGTCCACAGCGCCTTGCGCGACGAGAAGCCCGCATAGCGCGCCGCCTGCGGTGCCAGCCCGCCCACCTGCAGGCGATAGCCCGCAAAGCTGCGGAACACGAACAGCGTCATCACCGCCGTCATCACCAGCATGAACAGGAAGCCGACGTGCAGGCGCGTACCCGCCATCAGCGTAGGCAACACGAACGCGCTGTCGAACACGATCGACTGCGGGAAGTTCATGCCGTTCGGGTCCTTGAGCGGCCCGTTGACCACGTACAGCAGCAGCAACTGCGCGATGTACGTGAGCATCAGCGAGACGAGGATCTCGTTGGCGTGGAAGCGATCGCGCAGCAGGGCGGTGATTGCCGCCCACAACGCCCCGCCGACCAGCCCCGCGATGATGGCGAGCACCAGTGCAAAGCCGCCCGGGATCGCCGGTGTGGGCGTATCGAAATAGATGATCGTGGCCGCCGCGAAGATGCCGCCGACGATCAGTTGCCCTTCCGCACCGATGTTCCACACGTTGGCGCGGTAGCACACCGACAGCCCCAGCGCACACAGCACCAGCGGCACGGTCTTGAGCAGCACCTCGCCGATCGCGCGCTTGCTGACCAGCGGCTCGACCAGGAACACGCGCAGGCCGGCCACCGGGTCCTTGCCCAGCAGCGCGAACAGCAGCAGGCCGAACGCCATCGTTAGCACCAGCGCGATCAGCGGCGAGGCGTAGGCCATGGTGCGCGACGGAATCGCGCGCAGCTCCAGCGAGATGGGCAGCGCCAGGCGGCTGCCATGCATGACATCAGCCATGGGCCACCTCCGAAGTCGTGGTCAAAGCTGCACCGGTCTTGTCCCACATGCCGCTCATCCACAGGCCGATCTGTTCACGGTCGGTGGCGTGCGTGGGGGTGGAAGGGGAGAGGCGCCCATTGGCGATCACGTGCAGGCGATCGCACAGCGCAAAGAGTTCGTCGAGTTCTTCCGACACGATCAGGATGGCGCAGCCCCCGGCCTTGAGCGCGAGGATTTCGTTGTGGATCTGCGCTGCGGCGCCTACGTCCACGCCCCAGGTGGGTTGCGCGACGATGAGCACGCGCGGCGCGCATTCGATTTCGCGGCCGACGATGAATTTCTGCAGGTTGCCGCCCGACAGGCTCTTGGCCAGGGCGTCCGGCCCGCCGGCCTTCACCCCGAAGCGCTGGATGATCTTGGCGGCCAGCTTGGCGGCGGCGGTCTTGTCGATCAGCCCACCGCGCACTTGCGGCGCCCGCTGGTGCGTCAGCAGCGTGTTGGCAGCAAGCGATAGCGACGGCACCGCGCCGCGACCCAGGCGCTCTTCCGGCACGAACGACAGCCCGCGCTTGCGACGCGCACGTGGGTCCAGCTTGGCGACCGGCTCGGCGCCGATGGAAATGGTTTGCGAAGGAGCACGCGTGTCTTCGCCCGACAGCGCGGCCAGCAACTCCTGTTGGCCGTTGCCCGACACGCCCGCGATGCCGACGATCTCGCCGCTGCGCAATTGCAGCGCGATGTCGCGCAGCTCGGTCGCAAACGCGTGTGCCTTGGGCAGCGACAGACCAGCCACTTCCATGCGCACTTCGCCCGGCGTGGTCTGCGCGCGCAGTTCGCGCGGAGGCTCGCCGCCGATCATCATCCGCGAGAGCGAGGCTGCCGTTTCCTGGCGCGGATCGCACACGCCCGTGACCTTGCCCATGCGCATCACCGTGGCGGTATGGCACAGCGCCTGGATCTCGTCGAGCTTGTGGCTGATGTAGAGGATGCTGGTGCCTTCGGCCGCGAGCTGGCGCAGCGTGACGAAGAGCTTCTCGACGGCTTGCGGTGTCAGCACCGAAGTCGGCTCGTCGAGGATCAGCAGGCGCGGCTTGGTAAGCAGCGCACGCACGATTTCCACGCGTTGGCGTTCGCCCACGGACAGTGTGTGCACATGGCGATGCGGCTCCAGCGGCAGGCCGTACTTGTCGCCGGTGGTGCGCACCTGTTCGGCCACGTCGCGCAGGTCGGTGCCTGTGGGCAGGCCGAGCAGGATGTTCTCGGCCACCGTGAGCGTGTCGAACAGCGAGAAGTGCTGGAACACCATGGCAATGCCCAGCGCGCGCGCCTGATGCGGGTTGGCGATCTCGACGCGCTGGCCGTCGAGCAACATCTCGCCGGCGTCGGGCTGCACGGCGCCGAAGATGATCTTCATCAGCGTCGATTTGCCGGCGCCGTTTTCGCCCAGCACGGCGTGGATCTCGCCCGGCGCGACGGTGAGGCTCACGCCGTCGTTGGCGACCACGCTCGGGTAGCGCTTGGTCATGCCTGTCAGCGACAGGCGCGGTGGGAGTGGTGTCACAACAGATGGGCTCGTGGTTTCGTGCCGCTCACCGCGAGCGCAAGGCTCTGGCGGAGGCGGTCTCTTATGGGCGTTGACGACACTTCACAACAGGCGATGCCGTCGCAGATTCGCGCCGACGCATCGCAGCAATCATCATGGGTTGGTGATGCTTTTCATCAAACATGAATTATATCTTCCGGCGCAACGCCAGATGGCGCGGACGGCGCGTGTGGAGCGTGTTTACACCTGCCTCTCACGAGGGGGGTGAGAGTGCAAATCCCGTGCCGGCCCGATTTGGCCGATTTGCGGTCATCAGCTTGTTATGTCGGGGTATGCAGGTTGCGTGTGTGTCCCCCGTGTGGGGCGGACGGGCCGAGTGGCCGGCGGCATGCACCTACCCGGTGCCTGGGCGCGATCTGTTACTTTGCGCTACAGTTCGCGGTTTGCTTCGGCAGGGATGTCATGTCCACTGCCGCGCTGTGTTTCCCTCCCATGACTGCTCCCGCTCCCGCACGATCCCGCCTGCCCGGTCCGATTCCTGGCTGGCTCCTGCTGCTTGGCATGCTGACTGCCGTTGGCCCGCTGTCGGTCGACATGTATCTGCCGAGCCTGCCGACCATCGCGCGCGACCTGAATACCTCGTCGGCCGCGGCAGGGCTCACGCTGACGGTCTTCCTCATCAGCCTGGCAATCGGCCAACTGATCTACGGCCCGGCCAGCGATCGCTTTGGCCGCAAGCCGCCGCTCTACATCGGCCTGGCGATGTACGTGGCGGCCTCGATCGGCTGCGCGTTTGCCAAGGACGCCACCATGCTGGCCGTGCTGCGCGGCGTGCAGGGCTTTGGCGGTTGCGCAGGCATGGTGATCGCGCGCGCGGCCGTGCGTGACCGCATGGACCCGGCCGGTGCCGCGCAGGCGTATTCCACGCTGATGCTGGTGATGGGCGTGGCGCCCATCCTCGCGCCGATGATCGGCGGGGCGGTACTGCAAGTGGGTTCGTGGCGGATCATCTTTGCGCTGCTGACGACCTTCGGCGTGCTGTCGCTGCTGGCGGTGCACTATCTGATGCGCGAGACCTTGGCCCCGGAGAAAGCCCGCAAGCTGGCGGTCAGCCATGTGCTGCGTGATTACTGGGAGCTGCTGCGCGACCACCACTACGCCGCCTATATGTGGTGCGGCGCGGTGTTCCTGTCGGGCATGTTTGCCTACATCACCGTGTCGTCGTTCGTGCTGATCGACGGCTATGGCCTGTCGCCGTCGCACTACGCCTGGGTATTCGGCAGCAATGCTGCGGGAATGATCGCGGCCTCGCGCGTGAACGTGCGGCTGGTGCGCAAGTATTCGCCGGCACGCGTGCTGCGCCGGGCGCTGTGGATTCCGGTCGTGACCAGCGTGCTGGCGACGGCGGCTGCGGCGGCTGGGTTCACGCCGCTGCCGCTCGTGCTGGTGGCGTTGTTTTGCTACATCGCATCGATCGGCTGCATCTCGCCCAATACAGGCGCGCTGGCGATGGCGGGGCAGGGTGCGCGCGCCGGCACCGGCTCGGCGCTGATGGGTGCCATGCAGTTCGGCCTGGGCATGGTGACGGGCACGGTGGTCGCGGCCATCGGTCAGAGCGCGCTGCCGCTGCTGGGCATGATGGCCATCTGTGCCGTCGGGGCGCTTATCCTGGGGCTGCGCGCCACGCGCGAAGTGTCCGGCGCCTGATTCCCGCGATTCCCACTATGCATCTACGCCTCTTGATCTAGAGGCGTCTTCATCCTTTCATATGACTTTGGCATAACATGCCAGTCACGCTGATCGTGTCCGACGCCTATCATGAGGGCACCGGACCACGATCAGACGCGACCGGGCCCTGCGCGTCTAAGGGTTACTTCTTATACAGAATTTATCAACGTTTTATTAACGTATCGCTTTCGTTTTCATCCGCACGTCGCAACGAGCGTGCTTTCGAGACCGGGGGTTAAGTTGCAGTGCACGATTCACCGGCTGGGCGAACTGGCGCTGTTGTGCGAAGTGCCACCGCCGGCGACCCTGAATTGCCAGCAGCGTATCTGGGCCATGGCCTCGCGCGCGTCCAACTGGGCAGGCGTGATTGACGTGGTGCCCGGCATGAACAACCTCACGCTCGTGTTTGGCCCGATGGCCGACGCGCGCGTGCTCGAAACCCTGCTGCGCGAAGCGTGGGAGGACAGCGAAGCACTGGTGGCCGACGGCAAGCTGGTCGACATTGAAGTCGCCTATGGCGGTGACGATGGCCCCGACCTGCGTGACGTTGCCAAGCACACCGGCCTGACGCCTGCCGAAGTCGTGCGCCGCCACACCGCGCCTGAATACATCGTCTACTTCCTCGGTTTCCAGCCGGGCTTTGCCTATATGGGCGGCCTGGACAAATCGCTTGCCACGCCGCGCCGCGCGGAGCCCCGCATGGCCGTGCCTGCCGGCTCGGTTGGCATTGGCGGCGAGCAAACGGGCATCTACCCGGCCGCGTCCCCCGGCGGCTGGCAACTGCTTGGCCGCACGGATGCGGCGCTCTTCCTGCCGCAGCGCGATCCCCCCACGCTGCTGGCACCCGGAGACCGCATCCGTTTCGTTGCCTCGAAGGTGCGCACATGAGCCCCCGCCAATCCCAATCCGCTCAAGCCATGATCGAGATCGTGCGGGCCGGCGTGCTCGCATCCGTGCAGGATCTGGGCCGCACCGGTTATCGCCGCTTTGGCGTGTGCACGGCGGGTGCGCTCGACCCGCTGTCGCTGTATGTGGGCAACCGCTTGGTCGGCAACCGCAGTGATGCGGCCGGCATCGAGTTCACGCTCGGCAACGCGACGCTGCGCTTCCAGGCCAACGGCCTGATCGCACTGACGGGCGCCGATTGCCGTGCCACGCTGGACGGCACGCCCGTGCACGCTTGGCGCGCCATCCCCGTGCAGCGCGGCCAGACGCTGACCTTGCGTGTGGCGCAGGGCGGCGTGCGTGCGTACCTGTGTGTAGCCGGCGGCATCGATGTGCCGGAGATGATGGGTTCGCGCAGCACTGACCTGAAGGCGGGCTTTGGCGGCTTTGAAGGCCGCCCGCTCAAGGACGGCGACAGGCTGCCCGTATTGCCCGCCGATACCTCGCACGCCCCCGACATCAGCAAGGACGCCGTTGCCGTGAAGGCCGCGCGCTGGACGTTCGACCGCACGCAAGGCAGCGGTGAGTCCATGCGCCCAGTGATACGCGTGCTGCCGGGGCCGGAATACGACGACTACCTGGCCGACGCGCAAGCCGCGTTCTGGGAATCGGACTGGACGCTCACCCCCAACAGCAACCGCATGGGCTTCCGCCTGCAAGGGCCGGAACTCAAGCGCAAGAAGCAGCAGAGCGGCGATCTGCTCTCGCACGGCGTGGTGCCGGGCGTGATCCAGGTGCCGCCATCGGGCCAGCCCATCGTGCTGATGGCCGACGCGCAGACCACCGGTGGCTACCCCAAGATCGGCAGTGTCATCCTGGCCGATCAATGGCGCCTGGCGCAGATTCCACTGGGCACGCGCATCCGCTTCGAGCGCGTGACGCTGGAAGAGGCCGAAGCCGCGCGCGCAGAGGTGACGCGCTATCTGCAGCAAATCGAAACCGCGCTGGATTGGCAGCGCCAGGGCATTCTGTCGACCGCGCGGCGTACCGCCAAAACGCTACCCAGCGCGCGACTGAATGCCTGAAGCATCGGAAGACAACATCATGACCACGATTGATCTGAACGCCGACCTCGGCGAGGGTTGCGACAACGACGAGGCGCTGCTTGCGCTGGTGAGCTCTGCCAATATCGCCTGCGGCTGGCACGCTGGCGACGTCAACACGATGCGCCAGACCACCGCGTGGGCACTGCGCGAAGGCGTGTCGATCGGCGCGCATCCGAGCTTTCCGGATCGCGAGAACTTTGGCCGCACCGAGATGCACCTGCCTCCGGACGAGATCTACGCCGGCGTGCTGTTCCAGATCGGCGGCCTGTCGGCCATCGTGCGTGCGCAGGGCGGCAAGCTGGCCCACGTGAAGGCGCACGGCGCGCTGTACAACCAGGCCTCGCGTGACCGCCCGCTGGCGGCAGCGATCGTGCGCGCGGTGCGTGATTTCGATCCTTCGCTGGTGGTGTTTGGTCTTGCCGGCGGTGAGCTGGTCAAGGCCGCGCGCGAGCTGGGCCTGCAAGCCAAGGAAGAAGTGTTTGCTGATCGCGGTTACAACGCCGACGGCTCGCTCGTCAAACGCGGCACGCCCGGCGCACTGATCGACGACGAAGCCGCTGCACTCGACCAGACGCTGACCATGGTGCGCGAACAGCGCGTGAAGGCGATTGATGGCACGTGGGTTCCAATCCACGCGCAAACTGTTTGTTTGCACGGCGACGGCGCACACGCGCTGGCGTTCGCGCGACGCATCCGGGAACGGCTCGGCAGCGAAGGGATCGCTGTCGGCGCCGGTGCCTGAAGCACGCCCCGCACCTTCCATGCGGGGCTTTTTTTAGCAACTTGGGGGGAGGAAACACCACATGAGTACGGCAGTGAATCTATGGCCGCTGATCGGGGTGGTCGTCATCATCGCGGGGTTCGTCCTGCGATTTAATCCGATGCTGGTGGTGGCCGTGGCCGCCATCGCCACCGGTTTTGCGGCATCGATGTCCATTGACCAAATCCTGACGGCGATCGGGACGGGCATTATCAAAACGCGCACGTTGCCGCTGATCATCCTGCTGCCGCTGGCAGTGGTGGGGCTGCTCGAGCGCCACGGCCTGCGTGAACACGCGCAGAACTGGATCGCGCGCATTCAATCGGCCACGGTGGGTCGTCTGCTGATCGTCTACCTCGCCGTGCGCGAGCTGACGGCTGCGGCAGGCCTGACCAGCCTCGGCGGCCATCCGCAAATGGTGCGTCCGCTGCTGGCCCCGATGGCCGAAGGCGCTGCCGAGAACCGCTTCGGCAAGCTGCCGGCACCGGTGCGTGAGCGCCTGCTGGCGTTCTGCGCCGCGACCGACAACGTCGGCCTGTTCTTCGGCGAAGACATTTTCGTGGCCTTCGGCGCCATCGCGCTGATGCACACGTTCCTGCTCGGCTCGGGCATTGACGTGGAGCCGCTGCACATTGCCGTGTGGGGGATCCCGACCGCGGTCTGCGCGTTCCTGATCCATGCCGTGCGCCTCAAGCGCCTGGACGGCTGGCTGGCCCGTGAGATGGGCGCTGCTGGTAACACCAACACGGCCGCGGCCAAGCAGGGGTAAGCCATGATTCTGTCGATCAACTATCTGTACTGGCTGGCCGGGATCATCCTGACGATTACCGCGCTGATGACCTTTGCCGACAAGGACCACCCGCGTCGCTGGACCACGGGCCTGTTCTGGGCGATCTTCGCCGTGATCTTCCTGGTCGGCGACAAGATTCCGCCGATCGTGGTGGGCGCGGGCGCCGTGGTGATGGCGCTGCTGGCTGGCATGGGCGGCGTGACGCTGGGCAAGCATGGCGAACTGCCGGTGGAAGAACGCCGCGCATCGGCCAAGCGCCTGGGCAACCGTCTCTTCATTCCGGCGCTGACCATTCCGGTGGTCACCGTCATTGGCAGCGTGTTCCTGAAGGACATCAAGATCGGCGGCGATCTGCTGCTGGACCCGAAGAACCAGACCTTCGTCTCGCTGGGCCTGGGCTGCATCATCTCGCTCGCGCTGGCTTGCTGGTTGACGCGTGATACGCCGGTGCAAGCCATGCGTGAATCGCGCCGGCTGACGGAATCGCTTGGCTGGGCGCTGGTGCTGCCGCAGATGCTGGCCATGCTGGGCCTGGTCTTTGCCGACGCGGGTGTGGGCAAGGCCGTGGCGCACCTGACCACCGCTTACATCAACATGGACTATCGCCTGGTTGCGGTGATCGTCTACTGCGTGGGCATGGCGCTGTTTACCGTCATCATGGGCAATGGCTTTGCGGCCTTCCCGGTCATGACGGGCGGCGTGGGGGTGCCGATCCTGGTGGGCGTGTTCCATGCCAACCCGGCGGTCATGGCGGCCATCGGCATGTTCTCGGGCTACTGCGGCACGCTGCTGACCCCGATGGCGGCCAACTTCAACGTCGTGCCGGCCGCACTGCTGGAACTGTCCGATAAGAACGCTGTGATCAAAGCGCAAGTCCCGACCGCGCTACTGTTGCTTGCAGCCAATATCGTGTTGCTCTACTTCCTGATGCTGCACTAATCGTGTCTAATGCATCGCGTGCGGTGTGCGTCACGTCGGCGGATCGGTTGTCGGCGTGCGCCACCCAACGTGATCGCCGCCCGGGGAGGGTATCGGGGTGTGCGGTCGTCGACCTCGCATCGCGCTCTTCTCCGGGGGGATTCATGAGCAGCCAGATGACGAGCGGCCGTTCCGTGTCGGGACGCCGCTTCCTTAGTGTTCTTGCAGCCAGCGCTCTGTCGCTGATCTCGCTGACGTCTGTTACGCAGGCGCACGCCGAAACGTTCCGCGTGGCCACGCCGTATCCGGCCGTCAATTTCCATACGCAAAACCTGCAGGCCTTTGCCAGCGCCGTGAACACGGCCACCAACGGCAGCCTCAAGTTCGAAGTGTCCCCGAACGGCACGCTGCTAAAGGCCGCCGCGATCTTTGACGGCGTCAAAGACGGTAAGGCTGAAGCGGGCGAGGTGATGCTCTCCACACTGGCCCAGCGCGATCCGCTGTTCGGTGTGGATTCGATTCCCTTCGTGGTCTCGGGCTACAACGACGCGCGCCTGCTGTGGGATGCCTCGCGCAGCCGCATTGAGGCGCTGATGAAGGCCAATGGCCTGCGCTTGCTGTACGCCGTGCCCTGGCCACCGCAGAACCTGTATTCCGAAACGCCGATTTCCCGATTGTCTGACCTGAAGGGCCATCGTTTGCGCACGTACAACGCCGCGCAAAAACGCATCGCTGAGCTGTACGGTGCGCAGGCTGTGCAGGTGGAGGCAGCCGACCTGGCCGCCGCCATCGGCGCCGGGCGTATCGACACGATGGTCACCTCGCCGTCGACCGGTCTGGAAACCAAGGCCGGCCAGCGCCTGACCTACTACTACAAGGTCAACGCGTGGATTCCGAAGAACGCCGTGTTCGTCAATGAAGCGCGTTTTGCCAAGCTGCCGCCCGCCACCCAGCAGACCGTGTTGAAGCTGGCCAAGGACTACGAGGCGCGCGGTTGGGATTCGAGCCGCCAGACCTACGAGCGCGATGAAGCCGAACTCGCCAAGAGCGGCGTGCGCGTGCTCAACCCCGACGTGAACCTGCAGGGCGACATGCGCCGCCTGGGCGAGCGTCTGACACGCGAATGGCTGCATACGGCGGGCACGGAAGAAGTCGACATCCTGTTGAACTTCGAGAACAAGCGCAGCAAGGCGAACTGACGCCAACGCGCACTTGGGCATGATGTTCGACAGACGTTTATCATCGTTTTTGTCTTACGTAGTTGCAGGAGAACGTCATGCCTACCGTCCTCGTCACCGGTTTTGATCCGTTCGAGAACGAGCCCCTCAACCCGTCGTGGGAAGCCGTGCGCACGCTCGACGGTCAGGGGATCGCTGGCGCCGAGATCATCGCGCGCCAGTTGCCGACCATCTTTGGCGAATCCAACAAGGTGCTCGGCAAGCTGCTGCAGACGCTGCAGCCGGATGTGGTGATCGCCGTGGGCCAGGCCGGCGGCCGGTCCGAGATGGCCATCGAGCGCATCGCCATCAACGTGGACGATGCGCGCATTGCCGACAACGCTGGCAAGCAGCCCATCGACATCGCCATCGCAAGTGATGGGCCGGCGGCGTATTTTTCGACCCTGCCGATCAAGACCATCGTGCGCGAACTGCGCGCGGGCGGTGTTCCCGCGTCGGTCTCACAGACGGCGGGAACCTTCGTCTGCAACCACGTCTTCTATGGGCTGATGCATGTCATCGCCCGTCACAAGCTGCCCACGCGTGGCGGCTTCATCCACATCCCGTATCTGCCGTCGCAGGCGGCCAAGCATCCGGGGCAGCCGAGCATGGCGCATGACACGATTGTCGCCGGGCTGCGCATCGCCATCGAGACGACGCTGCGCACGCTGCACGACGTACGCGAAACGGGCGGCCAACTGCACTAGGCAGCCGCCGCCCGTTTGGGGTGGTGGAGCATGCCGGATCAGTCGGTCAGGCGCGTGTGGCGTTGCAGTTCGATATGCGCCGAAGTCCCCGGTGTGACAAAGCCGGAGGTGGCCGGCGTCGCATCGTCCAGTGCACCGTAGCTTTCGATCGCCACCGGCGCATCGTAGGTCCTGGCGGCCGGTCGCGCCGGGGTCACCGGTGCTGCCGTACGGCCGGCACCACGCGCAAGCGTACGCGGCTTGGTGGCCGTCGCCAGTGGCTTGGAGAGGGCGGGTGCGGGCGCCGCTTGCGTCTGCGGTGTAGCCGCCGCGGTGACAGCAGGTACGGCCTCGGTCTTACCCGCTGCGGCTTCAAGCCTGTCCGCTGTTGCGCCGGCAGCGACGGCCGGTGCGGTGTCCGTTGCAAACACTTCCGGTGATGCGCTTGGCGTGGGCACCTGCGCGATGGCAGCGTGCTGCACCTGGTCGACGTGAGGTAGGGGGTGCTGACGCTTGCCTGTATGCAAGCCGATCAGCGCCGCGACCGCTGTGCACGCCACCCCGATAGCGACCACCGTCAAACGCTGGCGCCATCGGGCACGTAGCGCATGGCGCTCGACTGCAGCTGTGGCTAACCGAGCCTCGTCTTCTACGCGAGCCAGCGTGGCGTGGATCGCCCGCACCGCGTCACGCCGCGTGCCAAACGGCGGTGGCACGCGCACGAAGCCCGGCAGGCCCAGGTCGCCGTCGATGGTGAAGTTGAGAGAATCCACGCCCGCCTCCGCTGATAGCCGCAGAGGGCGCACTGGCCGCTTGCGGGAACAGTCGACATGCTAAGAGCCTGTCGGGAGGCGGTCGATCAGACTTATCCTAAATCTGTTGCGTACTGTGTCGGCGACAGGGCGGCCGCCAGCCCGCGGCATGTGTACCGCAGGCTAGGGAAAACGGAGTCGGGGGTCTTACTGAGCGGGCGTCCAGCCAGGATCGTTGAGCTGTTTTTCCAGCAGACGAATCTGCCGTTGCAGCGAGTCAACCTGTGCCTTGTAGGCACGGCGCTCGACGTCCAGCGCCTGGGTTTGCTGGCGCACCGTCTGCTGTTCTTCCAGCATCTTCTGGCGCTGCGCTTGCATGATGCGGACTTCCTGGCCGAGCGAGGCGGCACGTTGCTCTGCGGCCTGAGCTTCGCGTTCGAGCTGGGCCTTCTGGCCGGCGGTGACGGCGCGGCGCAGGTCATCTTCGGCCCAGACACGAGTCTGGCGCGCCAGGGTGTCGTATGCGCCTTCGGCCGGTGCTACCGACGCGAACTTGTACACGCGCCACAATTCTTTGCGATACGACAGCGCGACGTAGGCGGTGGTGTCTTCGTTGACCAGCAGCAGGCTCGTGCCGTAGTCGCCGTTATAGGTGGTGCGCAGTTCGGTCAGGCGCTTCTGCGCCAGGAGCTGCTGCAGCTCGGCCACGGTGCCGGCAGAGGCAGCCGTGACGGCGGCCGGCGCTTGCGGTGCCGCAGTTTGGGCATGGGCCAATCCGGTGCCTGCAACTGCAGTTGCGGCAGCAAACATGAGAACGGTTCGGCGGAAGACGAGAGACATCGCAAGAATCAGAAATCGGAGCCGGTGCGACTATATCAGCTTTGCCTGCGGATTCCGGTGGGATCAGTTACGCATCGTCAGCGGATGCGGCAGCAGACAATTCGCGTCGTCCGAAGTAGCGCGCGGGGG
This sequence comes from Ralstonia sp. 24A2, assembly GCF_051783885.1. NCBI lineage: Bacteria > Pseudomonadati > Pseudomonadota > Betaproteobacteria > Burkholderiales > Burkholderiaceae > Ralstonia > Ralstonia sp. 24A2. The sequence goes on from NZ_JBPVZD010000001.1 coordinate 757,857, forward strand.
ATTGCCCAAAGTACTGCCGGAACATGGCGATGAAGTTGCTGGGCGTGGCGTAACCCAGTGCGTCAGCTACGTTGGCAACCGGTTCACCGGCGGCCAGACGTTCGAGCGCATGTACCAGCCTAGCCTGGCGGCGCCATTGTGCGAAGCCGATACCGGTTTCCGCCAGGAACAGCCGGTTGACCGTGCGTGGCGACACGCCGGCCCATTCTGCCCAGGCTTCCAGCGTGCGCGTGTCACCTGGGGCGTCGACAAGACTTTGCGCGATGCGTGCCAGGCGCCGATCGGTGGGCAGCGGTAGGTGCAGCGGCTCACGCGGGGCGTGGCGCAGCTCGTCGAGCAGCACCGCGGCGATACGCTGGCATTCCGGTGTCAGGAGGTCGTCCACCGGCCAGGTGACGGCGCGGCGCACAAGCGCGCGCATGACGTCGCTGATGCCCACGACGCACGGCCGGTCGGGCAGATCGGCGCAGCACGCGGGCGCGACCAGCACGAACCAGCCGCTCATCACACCGCTGATGGTGGCGCTGTGCATCTCCCCGGGTGGAATCCAGCCGGCGCGATGCGGTGGCAGGATCCACGAGCCATGGCGTGTACGCACGTGCATCAGGCCGCTGTCCACACAGAAGATCTGGCCGCGCAGATGGCTATGCCAGTCGACTTCACGCGTGCCGAACTGGAGCCGGTCGTTGCTCTCGGCGGTACCCACCACGGCGACGATCTCCGGGCCGTCGGTGCGTTCGCTGAAGGCCTTGAGGGTGATCAGCTCGGCCATGGGGCGGGCTGGCATGGCGTCGCTGGAGCGGGGCTGGGCACGCATGTTCGGTTGGCGAGTTTTCAATAGTTTCTGTCCAAACCACGTTATCACGTCTTTGCTGCGCTGCGCGATAGTGACCCCACGGCCCACAGGGGCCACTCATGTACCGCAATCCCAGCAGGGGGAAACATGGCAGAAACATTGGACACATTCCGCATCTACGACATCTCGGCATGGCCGATCGTGATGCTGCGCAGTGGCGCCCAGGCGCCCGGGTATGCGCCGCAGTGGGCGCGTGAGATGGACGCATTGCTGGCGCGCAGCCAGCCGTTTGTGGTGATCCACGGCGTTCAGCAGGCAGACGAGGCGCACGAAGATCGCCGGTTGCGCGCCATCTGGCTGAAGGAGAACAAGGCACCGCTGGCCGCACAGTGCCGTGCGCTGGTGCACGTCGAGCCCGATCCTGTGCAGCGGCTGGCCGTGCGTGCGCAGGCGGTGATCGCTGTGCAGGCGTTCAAGGTGCCGATGGTGGTCGTCGCCAGTTTTGACGTGGCCCTGGATGTCGCCCGACGCGCGCTGGGTGAGGGTTCCGATCAATCGATGCCGTTTGCGGAGTGGGCCGATGTCTGAACCATTGCATGTGACCATCATTGGTGCGGGACTGGGGGGACTGTGTCTCGCACAGGGGCTGCGCCGCCGCGGCATCGCTTTCGACGTGTTCGAGCGCGATGCCGCCATGGGCAGCCGTCCGCAGGGTTATCGCATCCGCATCGATGCCGCTGGGCAGCGGGCGCTGGAGGCCTGCCTGCCGCCGGCGCGCTACACGTTGTTCCGCAAGACGTGCGCCGTGCCGGCGCGCTGCGTGAATCTGCTTGATCCGCATCTGCGCCCTGTTGGCGGCCGCTGGGTCGAGTCGTGGCGTGATGACGATGCTGACGAGCCAGCAGACCTGAATGCCCATCGCCAGACCTTGCGCGAGGTGCTGTTCGACGGCATCGGCAAGTGGGTGCACTTCGGGCACGGGCATGTTCGCCACCGGCTGCGCGAAGACGGGCGCATCGAGGTGACGTTCGGCGACGGTTCTATGCTTGTCACCGACGTGCTGGTCGGCGCCGATGGCGTGCACTCAGGCGTGCGTGCGCAGCGGCTGCCGGAGGCTGAACCCGTATTGACCGACGCCTCCGTCATTTACGGCAAGACGTATCTGACGCCCGCCGCGCTGGCGCGCATCGACGATCAGTTGCTGGGAAATACGACGATCGTCTTTGGCGATGCGCAGGCGGTGATCATCGATGCCATGCGTTTTGCCGTGTCGCCTGCGCAGCTCCAGGCCGGGCTGAGCGACGTGGAGCCGTATTTGTACTGGGCGGTAATTGCACAGAACCATCGGCTGGGTGTGGGGGGCAGTGCCGATGCGTGCATCGCCGCGCTCTCCCTAGGCTGGGCGCGGGGGCTGCGTGCGCTGTTTGCCTACGGGGATGCGACTGCGACCGTCATGCTGCCGGTGCGCGCCACGCAGCCTTTGGCACCATGGGCCAGCAGCCGCGTCACCCTGCTTGGCGATGCAATTCACGCGATGAGCCCTGCAGGGGGCCTGGGCGCCAACACGGCCCTGGCGGACGCGGCCAATCTGGCGGCGTGGCTGGGTGAGGTGCGGCAGAGACGCGTGGGGCTCGATGCGGCAATCGCCGGTTACGAGGCCGTGCTGCGAGAGACGACTGCCCGCGCGATTGAGGCATCGCGAAAAGGCACAGATGTGCTGCTCGGGGCGGTGGCTTGAAAGGGAGGTGGAAAAGAGACTGGCGGAAGCGGTGAGATTCGAACTCACGGATGGGTCACCCCATCGGCAGTTTTCAAGACTGCTGCCTTAAACCACTCGGCCACGCTTCCTTGGGACTTCCATGCACGTTGCGCGCAAGGCCGCCATTGTAACGGTACCCGGCGCAACTTGGCACCGGGTAACCGTTAGTTTTCGTCGTCGGCCAAGAACAATTCCTGCAGATCGTTCAGGAATCGCTGTCCCAACTCGGTTGGGCGGATCGCCACATGGTCGCGCGAGAGCAGGCCGCGTTGTTCAGCGGCATCGAGTTCGCGCTCGATCGTGCGAAGCGGCAGGCCGGTGCGTTCCTGGAACAGCGTGACCGGGAAACCTTCCGTCAGCCGCAGCGCGTTGAGCATGAACTCGAACGGCAGATCAGCCGCGTCGACTTCGCGCTGCTCCTGGACGACCGCTGCGCCACCTGCGCTTTCGGCCTGGCGCAGATACGTGTCCGGATGCTTGTGCCGCATCTCGCGGATGACCCGGTGCGGAAAGCTCAGCTTGCCGTGCGCGCCCGGCCCGATGCCGAGGTAGTCGCCGAACTGCCAGTAGTTCAGGTTGTGCTTGCAGCGCTTGCCCGCCTTGGCGTACGCAGACACCTCGTAGTGCTCGTATCCCGCTGCTGCGAGGCGTGCGTGAATCCAGTCCTGCATCGCAAACGCCGTGTCGTCATCCGGCAGCGCGGGCGGGTACTTGGCGAAGTACGTGTTCGGCTCCAGCGTCAGGTGGTACAGCGACACGTGGTTGGTATCGAACGACAGCGCGGCTTCCACATCGGCCTCGCACTCGGCGAGTGTCTGGCCGGGCAGGGCAAACATCAGATCGAGGTTGATGTTGTCGAAGTGCGCGCGGGCGATGTCGATGGCCGCACGCGCTTCGGCGGCGCTGTGGATACGGCCGAGCGCCTGCAAGTGCGCGTCGTTGAAGCTCTGGATGCCAATCGACAGGCGGTTCACGCCGCTGGCGCGGTAGCTGCGGAAGCGCTCGGCTTCGAACGTGCCAGGGTTCGCTTCCATCGTGATCTCGGCGTCGGCATCGACGGGCAGCAGCATGCGGATGTCCGACAGCAGCCGGTCTAGCCCCTGCGCCGATAACAAACTGGGTGTGCCGCCGCCGATGAAGATCGTATGCACATGACGGCCCCAGACCATCGGCAGGGCTGCCTCTAGGTCCTGCCGCACGGCCGCGAGAAAACGTTCTTCCGGAATGCCCTGATCGGGTTCCGCATGCGAGTTGAAATCGCAGTACGGGCACTTGCGCACGCACCATGGCACGTGCACGTACAGAGACAGCGGCGGCGAGCCTGGCAAGCTGATCTTGCCCGGCTGTAGGAAGACGGAGGTGACTTTGTCACCGGTCTCAGCAGCGGTTGCGGAAGGCATCTTGGCTGCGCCGGCAGGGTGAATCGGGATCATCGAAACTCAGGCGTTCTCAAACAGGCGCAGCCGCTCGACCAGTTGCGCGAGCGCTTGTGCGCGATGGCTCACACTGTTCTTTTCCGCTTTGGACAACTCAGCGGCAGTCTTGCCGAGATCGGGCAGCAGGAAATATGGGTCGTAGCCGAAGCCGCCGTCGCCGCGCGGTGCGTCGATCACCTCGCCGAACCAGTTGCCCTCGGCGATGATGGGCTGCGGATCATCGGCGTGGCGGACGTAGACCAGTACGCAAACATAGTGTGCGCCGCGGTTGACCTTGCCAGCCAGTTCGCGCACGAGGCGAGCGTTGTTGGCGGCGTCCGATTTCTCTTCGCCGGCCAGTTGCGCATAGCGCGCGGAGTACACGCCCGGCGCGCCATCCAGCGCGTGCACGCAGATGCCGGAATCGTCTGCCAGTGCGGGCAGGCCCGAAGCACGGCTCGCGTGGCGCGCCTTGGTGAGCGCGTTTTCGACGAAGGTCGCGTAGGGCTCCTCCGCCTCGGGAATGCCGAGCGCGCCCTGCGGCGTCACGTCGAACCCGAGGGGCGCGAGCAGTGCATTGAACTCCGTCAGCTTGCCGGCGTTATTGGAAGCGAGAACGATCTTGCGCATGGCGACCTTGCTCACAGGCCCAGCGCCTGTTTCTGCAGGCCGATCAGCGTGCGGATGCCCTGGTCGGCCAGGCCCAGCAGCGCGTCCATCTCGGCGCGCGTGAAGGGCGTGCCTTCAGCCGTGCCTTGCACTTCCACAAAGCCGCCGCTGCCGGTCATGACGACGTTCATGTCGGTGTCGCAGGCGGAGTCTTCCGGGTAGTCCAGATCGAGCACCGGCACGCCGTCGACCACGCCCACCGACACCGCAGCGACGAAGTCGCGTATCGGCTGTGCGCCCTCGGGCAACTGGCCCTTTGCGCGCATGGCAGAGATGGCGTCATGCGCCGCCACGAATGCACCGGTGATGCTGGCTGTTCGCGTGCCGCCGTCCGCTTGCAGCACGTCGCAGTCGAGGTGGATCGTGTATTCGCCCAGCGCGGCCAGATCGAACACCGAGCGCATCGCGCGGCCGATCAGGCGCTGGATTTCCTGCGTGCGGCCGGTTTGCTTGCCGCGTGCGGCTTCGCGGTCGGAGCGCGTGTGCGTCGAGCGCGGCAGCATGCCGTATTCGGCGGTCACCCAGCCTTCGCCGCTGCCTTTTTTGTGCGGCGGCACCTTGGGCAGCACGCTGGCCGTGCAGAGCACCTGGGTGTCGCCAAAGCACACCAGCACCGAGCCTTCGGCGTGGCGCGTGAAGTGGCGGGTGAGGGTGACGGGGCGGAGTTGGTCGGGCTGACGGCCGCTGGGACGCATGTGGGGGTCTCGCTTGAGAAAACGGATAGCCCGACATGATACCGGCCCGCGCTGCGCTCGGCAGGGCGGGCCGGTTGAGGACGGCTCGGAGACGCTCAGCGCGTCAGATTGCTGGTCTTGTCGATGGCGGCACGGATCTCGGCGATGGAGCGCTCGATCTCCTCTTCCGACATCAGGCCCGATTCACCGCTGGGTGCATCCAGGATAGACGTGGTGAAGGCGTTCAGCGGCAGGGTGTCGGTCTGCACCGAATCCTGCGTGGTGGTCACCGCGTCCAGCTCCCACATCATGGCGATGGCGGTGGTGTTGTCAGCGGTGTCGCCGGCATTGCGCAGCGCGCGGGCGATCAGTTCCGGAATTGCCTGCGTGACCGAGAAGCTCGTGCAGGTGTCGACCAGTTCGTCTTCCTGCACGCTGCCCCACAGGCCGTCGGAGCAGAGCATGGCGACGTCGCCCGGCTCCAGGTTGGTCGGGCCGCCAATGTCGATCAGCGGCAGGTTGGGCGAGCCCAGGCAGTTGTAGATCTTGTTGCGCTCAGGGTGGTTGGCTACCTGCATTGGCAGCACGCGGTCCTGCTGCAGCAGGTTCTCGATCTTGGAGTGATCGCGTGTGCGCGTCACCAGTTCGCCCTTGCGCATCAGGTACATGCGCGAATCACCCGCGTGCGCCCAATGCAGCGAGCCGCGCTGCGCCAGCGCGCAGACGATAGTGGTTCGCGGCGCATCCGGCAGGCCGTTGGTTTCGGCATAGCGGTGGATGTCGCGGTGCGCGAGCATGATGCTCTCGTGCAGGAAGTCGTGCGGATTGCGGATCGACGGGCGTGCGTGACGCTGGAACTGGCGTGCCATGGTCTGCAGCGCCTGTTGGGCTGCGACTTCGCCCAGCGAGTGTCCACCCAGGCCATCGCACAGCACCATCAGCATGGCATCGCGCGTGAAGCAGTACCCCATGCGGTCCTGGTTGACGCGTCGAGCGCCTTTTTTGCTTTCTTGATAGACCGAGAATCGCATTGCGGCTATTGAGTATTCGGTGAGGGTATTTGGTGTGACGGCTGGTCCCGACGATCAGCGCTGCACCGTTTTGGAATCATACTCCGCCTACAGCGGGCAACTGCGTGCTCAACTGTCCCGGCGGCGCAACAGGCGGCTCATGAAACGCGTCGTCAACGCCTCTTTTTCTTCCGGCACTGGGCCGCCCTGGGTGACGGCGGTCAGGGCTTGCAGCTCGGTCAGCGCGTTGCTTTCTTCACGCAGTACCTTCTGCAGGCGGAACACGCTCTGCGGGCGCTCTTCCGGCTTCATCTTCAGGCACCAGCCAACCAGATCGATCAGGCTGGCCGTGTAGACCTTGCGCAGGCGCTCCAGGCCTTCCTCCAGTTTGTCGTCCTTCTCGCGCTGCGTGGCTTCCTGCGGCGGCGTGCCGGCCATGCAGGCATAGATGGTCGCGCCGATGCTGTAGATGTCCGTCCACGGGCCCAGCTCGTTGTGCTTGCGGTACAGCTCCGGTGCAGCAAAACCCGGCGTGTACATCGGCTGGAAGCGTGAGGCCTCTGCGGTGAGCGTCTGCCGCGCGGCGCCAAAGTCGAGCAGGATCGGCGAATGGTCTTCGCGCAGGTAGATGTTGCCCGGCTTGATGTCGAGGTGCAGCAGCTTGTGGATATGGACTTCGCGCAGGCCGCTCATCAGGTCATGGAAGACCTGACGGATGAAGCGCTCGCGCAGCATCTTGAGCTTGCCTTGCTGGCGCGCGTTGAGGATGTGCTCCTGCAGCGTTTTGCCCTGCTCGTACGTCATCACCATGTAGACGGTGCCGTTTTCCCGGAAGAAATTGAGCACGCGCACGATGGCGGGGTGAGAAATGCGGGCGAGCGAGCGGCCTTCTTCAAAGAAGTACTTGAGCCCGAGACGGAACGCGCTCGCGCTTTCTTCCGGCACGACGGGAATCAACTCGCCGGGCGAGCGACGGGCCAGCGAAGACGGCAGATATTCCTTCACGGCCACCGGCGTCCCATGCTCGTCGGTGGCGAGATAGACGAAGCTGAACCCCCCGCTGGCCAACTTCTTTACAATACGGTAATTGGACAGCAGGGTGCCGACCGGCAACGGTGCACTGCGTGGCTGTCCTGAGCCTTTTGACTCTGTCATGGGTTTGTGTGGCGAAATGGCTGTCGGATTTTCCCTGACCCGTCCACACGTTGTAAAGCGACAAAAGGTGGGGGATTCCCCGCCAATTCTCAGCGTGCCGCAGCATGCGTTTCGGCACGCCGGGCATCCAGCACTCCTAGGAAGACACCTCGATCTCATGATCCACAGCATGACCGGCTACGGCGTTGCTACACGCCAGGCAGCCTTTACCGACGCCCATGGTGCACCGAGCGGAAACGTCGCCACCGTGTCGGTCGAGTTCCGCACCGTCAACTCGCGCTTTCTCGACCTGTTCTTCCGCGCGCCGGAAGAGTGCCGCGCCTTCGAGCCGGCCCTGCGCGAGATGCTCATGAGCGCACTGTCGCGCGGCAAGCTGGAATGCCGGATCAACCTGCAACGCCAGGAAGCGGCCAGCGACGTCGCGGCGCTCAATGTCGGCGTGCTGCAACAGTTGGCCAAGCTGGAACAGGAAGTCACGCGCTATCTGCCTGCGTCGGGCTCGCTGCGCATGGGCGAAATCCTGCGCTGGCCCGGCGTGCTGGCTGAACCCGAGCTGACCCAGGATGCGCTGCGCGAAGCCGTTGTCGACGCCGCCAAAGAGGCGCTCAAGCAACTTCTGGAATCTCGTCGCCGCGAAGGCGAAGCGCTCAAGGCCATGCTGCTGGACCGCGTTGACGCCATGCTCAAGATCGTTGAAGAGCTGTCGCCCATGGTGCCGAACCTGATCCAGCAACATCAGGACAAGCTGACCGAGCGCCTGCGCGAGGCCTTTGGGCTGGCAGCGCCTGAAGGCACGCCCGCCCTCACGCGCGACGAGCTGTCCGAGCGTATCCGCCAGGAAGCCACCGTCTACGGCATCCGTATCGACATCGCTGAAGAACTCTCGCGCCTGCAGGCGCACCTGCGCGAAACACGCCATCTCCTGGAGAAGGGCGGCCAGCTCGGCAAGCGCCTGGATTTCATGATGCAGGAGCTCAACCGCGAGGCGAACACGCTGGGCTCCAAGGCTGCCGCCAAGGAACTGGCCGATGCGTCGATGGAGCTCAAGCTGCTGATCGAGCAGATGCGCGAGCAAGTCCAGAACCTCGAATAACACCCCTAGAACAACAGAACCAGAACATGCCATCCCCTCAAGCGCACTCTGCCGTCGATACGCCCATCGAGAACCATTTCCCGGGCAGCCTGTTCATGGTCGTGGCACCGTCCGGCGCCGGCAAGTCGACGCTGGTGAATGCGCTGCTGGCGCAGGACCCGTCGATTCGCCTGTCGGTCTCGGCCACCACGCGCCAGCCGCGCCCCGGCGAGCAGCACGGCCGCGAATACAACTTCATGACCGTCGATGAGTTCAAGGCCTGCCGTGACCGCGGCGAGTTTCTCGAATGGGCCGAGGTGCATGGCAACTACTACGCCACCTCGCGCGTGTGGATCGAAGAACAGATGCGCGCCGGTACCGACGTGCTGCTTGAGATCGACTGGCAAGGCGCGCAGCAGGTGCACAAACGTTTTGCCAATGCAGTCGAGATATTCATCCTGCCGCCGTCGCTCACGGCGCTCGAAGATCGCCTGAAGAAGCGCGGTCAGGACGAACCGAACGTGATCGTGCGCCGCCTGCTTGCTGCGGGTTCCGAGATGGCACATGCGCCCGAGGCCGACTTCATCATCATCAACGAAGTGTTCGAAATCGCGCTCACTGAATTGCGCACAGTGGTGCAGGCCACACGCCTGCGCTTTGGTGCGCAGAAGGCGCGCCACGGCGAGCTTTTCGTCGAGCTGGGCATTCACTGAACGACCTGAAGCGTCGGTGTTTTCCGGCGCTTTTGTAAAAGTGTGGTAGCGCCCGCGCCAAGGTGCAATCCGGGCCGAGTGCCGCGCTGCTGCTAAAATACCGAGATCAACAAGATTTGCCACCAGGTGGAGTTTTCATGGCGCGTATTACCGTCGAAGATTGCTTGAAACAGATTCCGAATCGCTTCGAACTGGCGCTGGCCGCAACGTACCGCGCGCGTCAGTTGGTGCAGGGCCACACGCCCAAGGTCGATGCCAAGGACAAACCGACCGTGACCGCGCTGCGCGAAATCGCATCCGGTCAAGTCGGTATCGAGATGCTCAAGAAGGTTCCGTCCTGAGCTGACGCATTACCTGGCGTGGTACGCTGCCTTGGTCACTGATCGTTCTTGCGATCTTTCATGGATGTGAAAGCCGCGAACGCACAAGACCCCGGCATGCCTACCTCGCCCGCTTCTTCTTCGCCCAGGGATCAACGCTCCGCCACGCACGAGCACAACGTGCCGCCGGTGGAGTCGTCCGGCAACGCGTCGGACGCGGCGAGTGCTTCCACACCGCTGCCTGGGTCTTCCACCGCTTCCTTCGTTTCCATGCCGACTTCCGCTTCCGGCCCCGCGTCGCCTCGCACGGGGGCGCCGAACCTGCCTGACCCGCGTGGTGCGGACCTGGTAGGCGAGCGGTCTGCGCTAGTGCCGAAAGCGCCCAAAACGCCCAAGGCGCAAGCAGCTGAAGGTGCCGCGCAAGAGGCCAATCCTGACGCGACCGGCGACAAGCTCTTCATCGATGCGGTGCTGGAGCAGACCTATCGGCATCTGTTCGGCCCAACCTCGCAGCCGGCTACGCCACCGCGTCAGCAGGTCGTCTCCATCTCAGGGCTGACCGAGAAGCTGTCGTCGTATCTGAAGCCGGCTGATATCAAGCTGGTGAAGGAAGCGTTTCATTTCTCCGACGAGGCGCACCTCGGCCAGTATCGCCAGAGCGGCGAGCCGTACATCACGCACCCGGTGGCCGTGGCAGAGATCTGCGCGGGCTGGAAGCTGGATGTGCAATCGATCATGGCAGCGCTGCTGCACGACGTGATCGAAGATCAGGGTGTCACGAAGAGCGAGCTGGCCGAGAAGTTCGGCCCCAAAGTCGCGGAACTGGTCGACGGCCTGACCAAGCTGGACAAGCTCGAATTCCAGAGTCGCGAGCAGGCGCAGGCGGAGAGCTTCCGCAAGATGCTGCTGGCGATGGCGCGCGATGTGCGCGTGATTCTCGTCAAGCTGGCCGACCGCACGCACAACATGCGTACGCTCGACCACGTGCCGCCCGAAAAGCGCCGCCGCATCGCGGGCGAGACGATGGAGATTTACGCGCCGATCGCACACCGACTCGGCCTCAATACGACGTATCGGGAGCTGCAGGAACTGAGCTTCCGTATCGGTTCGCCATTCCGTTACGCGACACTCGAGAAAGCCGTGAAGGCCGCGCGAGGCAACCGCCGTGAGGTGGTGACGCGCATTCTTGAGACGGCGCAACGCGCACTGGCTGATGCTGGCATCCCGGCGGAACTCACCGGGCGCGAGAAGACGCTCTACAGCATCTACCGCAAGATGCACGACAAGCAATTGTCGTTCTCGCAGGTGCTGGATGTGTATGGCTTCCGCGTGGTGGTCGATACGCAGATGCAGTGCTACATGACCGTGGGTGCGCTGCACAGTCTGTACAAGCCGATGCCCGGCAAGTTCAAGGACTACATCGCGATCCCGAAGATCAACGGTTACCAGTCGCTGCACACGACGCTGGTGGGGCCGTTTGGCACGCCGGTCGAGTTCCAGATCCGCACGCGCGAGATGAACCAGATTGCGGAAGCCGGCGTGGCCGCGCACTGGATGTACAAGCAACACCACGACGAGCCCGATCGCGCACAGCAGCAGGCGCACCAGTGGCTGCAGTCGCTGCTCGATATTCAGAGCCAGACGGGGGATTCGCAGGAGTTCCTGGAGCACGTCAAGATCGACCTGTTCCCGGATGCCGTCTACGTGTTCACGCCCAAGGGCGAGATCCGCGCACTGCCGCGCGGCGCTACGGCGCTGGACTTCGCCTACGCGGTGCACAGCGATCTGGGCAACCAGTGTGTGGCGGTCAAGATCAACAATGAGCTGCTGCCGCTGCGCACGGAGCTGAAGAACGGTGACATCGTCGAAGTGGTGACGGCGCCGTACTCGAAGCCGAACCCGGCGTGGCTCACGTTCGTGCGCACCGGCAAGGCGCGCGCGGCGATCCGCCATTTCCTCAAGACCGCCAAGCTTGACGAAGCGATTCAGCTTGGCGAGCGCTTGCTGGAGCAGGCGCTGCGCCAGCTCGGCATCGACATGAAGGCGGTACCTGCGCCGGTGTGGGAGCGCATCGTGCAGTGGACCGGCAACAAGACGCGTGAAGATGTCTTTGCGGACCTCGCGCTTGGCCGCCGTGTGCCGGCTGTGATCGCGCGCCGCATCGAGATCGTGCTGCAAGAGGGCGGGCACGAGGGTGACGAGGCTCTGATGGCTGCCGTGCACACCTTTGCCAATGAAGAGGCGCCCGCCGTCACCGTCAGCGGTGATGAAGGCATGGCCATGGTGTTTTCGTCGTGCTGCCGGCCGATCCCCGGCGATTCCATCGTGGGCTATATCGGCAAGGGTGAAGGGCTGCAGATCCATGCGCAGGAATGCCGCGTGGCCAAGCGTCTGCACAGCAAGGATCCAGAGCACTGGATCGACGTCATGTGGGCAGAGCACACCACGCGCGCGTTCGACGTATCAATCAAGGTGTTGGTGCGCAATACGAAGGGCATTCTCGCGCGCGTGGCGGCGGACCTGACTTCGGCTGATGCCAACGTGGCGCACGTGTCGATGGAACAGGAGGGCGATCAGGAGGCGACGTACATGACCTTCCTGATCCAGGTGCACGACCGTGTGCATCTAGCCGACGTGATGCGGGCGTTGCGGCGCAACCCCGATGTGATCCGGATTGCGCGAGACCGTGGCGACTAGCTAGCGTAGGACGCAGACGCAAAAAAGGCGATGCCGGCTGGCTTCGCCTTTTTTGTTTGTGACCCGCGCGCGCAGCACATCGCTTCTGTGTTGCGTGGCGCACAGGCAAACAAAAAGGGCTTCCATTTCTGGAGGCCCTTCTCGTTCTTATCAGGTGGCGCGGCTGGCAGGATTCGAACCCACGACCCCTTGGTTCGTAGCCAAGTACTCTATCCAACTGAGCTACAGCCGCAACCGAAGGGCGCGATTATACATGTGATCCGCGGAGAGTCTAGTGGCGAATCATGCATTGCGACATGCATGATGCAATGAGGAGGGGAGACTTGTTGCGCTCGTTCTTCTTATCGACGCCTCGCGCTTGTGGCTCGTGCGCAGTTTGCTGCTAAGAGGTGACAAGCAAGCGGATAAGCAAAAAGGGCTTCCATTTCTGGAAGCCCTTTTTGTTCTTATCGGGTTGGCGCGGCTGGCAGGATTCGAACCCACGACCCCTTGGTTCGTAGCCAAGTACTCTATCCAACTGAGCTACAGCCGCAACCGAGAAATGAAATTATACAGAGATTTTCGATCTTGTGAACCCCCTTCTTCACTTTTTCTTGGCGGGGGCGTCGATAGGGCCAACTTTCTATAATGGAGTCCTGAACAACCGTTGCTCGCACCATGAACAAGGCTTTCGTCCGGGAAGACTCCGGCGACGATGAAGATGATCTGCCGGAGGGCACCGCGCCTCTGCCACCGGGCTCCAAGAACTACATCACGCCCGCCGGCTACGAGCGCTTGTGCACGGAGTTGATGCACCTGATCGACACGGAGCGACCTGAAGTGGTCGGCATCGTATCGTGGGCCGCATCGAACGGCGATCGCTCCGAGAACGGGGACTACCTCTACGGCAAGAAGCGCCTGCGCGAGATCGATCGCCGCATCCGCTTCCTCACACGCCGCATTGAGAAAGCCGAAGTGGTCGACGCCAGTCTGCAGGGCGATAACGATCAGATCTTCTTTGGCGCCACGGTCACCTACATCAACCAGGCCGGTGACGAAACAACCATCACCATCGTCGGTATGGACGAGGTCGATCTTGATAAGGGCTGCGTGAGTTGGATCTCTCCGATTGCACGTGCGCTGATCAAGGCGCGCGAGGGGGATACGGTACCGTTGCGCACGCCTGCGGGTGTTGAGCAGATCGACATCCTCGAAGTCAAATACCCGCCGCGCGCTGCTTGAACGCGCCGCATGCGCGCCGTGCTTATGCCGGGTGTCCGAGGCAGTAGGCGCCGAAGGCAATGACCGAGCACGCCGACAGGCGCCGCGCAGTCAGCGATTCCTTCAGGAAGAGGCGGCCGAGCAACGCGGCAAACACCACCGACGTTTCGCGCAGGGCGGATACCGGCCCCATTGGCGCGAGCGTCACGGCCCAGATGACGATGCCGTAGGCGACGAGCGAGACCACGCCGCCGCCGAAGGCCTTGAGCGTATCGGCATCGCGCACGTCGACGTTCAACGGGCCCTTCCACACGCGATACAGCAGCACCATCGGCAGGCCGTCGAGCATGAATAGCCATGCCGAATACGCGTTCGCATTACCCGCCAACCGTGCGCCAATGCCGTCGCACACCGTGTAGCACGCAATGAACACGCCGGTCGTGAGGGCGGCGAGCGTGGAGCCGAGGTCTGCCTTGCGGCCACGTGCCAGGCTCAGGATGCCGGCGCTTACCAGGACGACGCCGGCGAGCGCAATCGCGCCGGGCATCTCACCCGCAAACAGTGCGGCGCCCATCGTCACCAGCAGTGGCGACGAGCCGCGTGCGATTGGGTACACCTGTCCGAACTCCCCAAACCGATAGGCCCGTGCCAGGAACACGTTGTAGCCGACGTGGAGCACGGCAGACAACGCAACGTATGGCCAGGCAGCCGGGGCCGGTAGCGGAAGTGCGACTGCCATCGGGATGGCGGCCACCCCGGAAGCCAGCGTCATCAGCGTGATTGCGCGCAGGCGGTCGGAGCCGCTTTTCAGCAACGCATTCCATGAAGCATGGAGCAGGGCGGCGCACAGAACCAGGGCGATGACGACGGGGGTCACGATGGGAGGGCAGACGAAGTCGAGTCGATTTTTCTCACCCGATGATGTATCGGGATGAGCAAGAAGGCGACAGCGTATCGGCACGGATTGTGATCAACAATCGATATATACTGACCTGATCTGTGCAAAAAACTCACGCGATATGCGCAAGCTGCCCCCGTTGAATGCCGTGCGCGCGTTTGAATCTGCGGCGCGCCACCTGAGCTTTACGCGTGCCGGCGAAGAGTTGAGCGTCACGCATGGCGCGATCAGCCGGCAGATTCAGGTGCTGGAAGCGTGGCTGGATGTGCCGCTGTTCCGGCGCCTGAACCGGCGTGTGGAGTTGACTGACGCGGGGCAGCGTTACCTCTCGGAGATTGGTGTGGCGCTGGATCGCATCAGCGCGGCCAGCCAGTCGGTGCGCGATCGCGATGCGGCGCGCATCCTGCGCGTGAACAGCATTCCGACCTTCACGATGCGCTGGTTGATTCCGCGTCTATCGACCTTTCAGATGCGGTTTCCGCGCGTGGAGGTGCGACTAACCACGTCCATTGAGGAGATTGAAGATCTGCCCGACAACTTCGACGTGATCATCCGCGGCGGGCCGGAAATCCATGCGGGCTTTCGTTCAGGGCGCTTCCTGGGTGAAAGCCGCTTTCCCGTATGCAGTCCGGCACTGCTCAAGCGCGCGCCGCTGGTGGCGCCGTCGGATTTGCGGCGACACACGCTGCTGCATTCCGACACGCTGCCTTCGATCTGGCCGAGCTGGCTCGTGCTGGCAGGTGTGCCCAACCTGCGGCCCGCGCATGCGCTCACGTTCGAGCATTTCTACCTATCGATCCAGGCCGCCATTGATGGGCTTGGGGTGGCGATGGGGCCGTCGGCGCTCATCGCAGAAGACCTGGAGGAAGGGCGTCTCATTGCACCGTTCCCAGATTTGGCATTGGCCGCGCGCAGCTACTACTGGTATTGCCCGGCACGCAATCTCGGCGACGAGGTGGTGCAGGCGTTCTGTGCATGGCTTGAAGAGGCGCGCGGGCCGCGTCACGCAAACGTGAACACAATTTCGGCATCCGGTAACGAAGGTAACGCCGCGTAACACCCTAGAGATCGCGGCGCAGGCCGATGCTAGGATCGAATCAAGCTCGATTGCAGAGGAAGGAGGTCTCAGATGAAGAAGAACGCATGGATTCTCGCCACATGCCTGACTGCGGCCGGTGTGGTGGCGTCGATCGCATTGCCCGCGCAGGCGCAGGTGTCCATTGGTGTGCAGATTGGTCCGACGTATGCGCCGCCGCCGCCGCAATATGAACCCGTGCCGGTCATGGAGCCGGGCTACGTATGGGTGCCGGGTTACTGGCAATGGCGCGATGGTCGCTATGTCTGGCGTCGCGGCTATCGTGAGCACGGCCGTGACGGCTATCACTGGCGCGAGCCGCGTTGGGAGCAAGGTCCGCGCGGTTGGCAGATGCATGAGGGCGGTTGGGATCGCGGCGATGATGGCCGTTGGCGTGGCCGTGATCGGGATCGCGACTGGGACCACGGTCGTCGCGACCGCGATGATCGTTACCATTGCCCTCCGGGTCACGCCAAGAAGGGCGAATGCTGATGCTGTGAAGACAGGCCGGTCATGTACCGGCCTGTATTTTTTTTCGGGCGCGCTTTCAATGTCGACACACTGTGCCACGACATGCCGGCGCTCCGAGGAGGCAACATGACCGTGGAATCGAACTGGCGCACCGAGGTGTACAAGGATTTCGACGTGTACGTACTGGCCATCCCGCGTGCAGCGCGCCCGGCGGGCAAGGGTGGTGCTGAGGCGCCAGCGCTGTGGGATTTCGTCGTGCGCATCTGCGAATCAGGCGCAGACCCGACGGCCGTCGAAACGCTGGTTGCGCATTCGCATGACGAGCGCCCATTGCCGACGCGCGAAGTGGCAGAGGATGCCGGCCTCGCGCGCGGCTACGGCCTGATCGACGAGCTGCTGGGGCGTGGTGGCGTTCAGCAGTCGATTGATCTCTGATGAACCATCCTACGCAGCCAGCGCGGCTTCGCGTGCGTGGCGTCGCGCGAATTGCCACCACAGCCAGGTCGCATCCGGCCCGGGTGCGTGGAAGGCATAGCGTGGGTCGCCGCCGCTCCATGCGTGGCCGGTTGCTGTGAGTTGGCATAGGCTGACGACGCATTCACCGTTACGCATGTCGTTGCGCAGGACGAACCCGTCGCCGCGCGAGGTTTCGCGAGACATGCCGGCAGCATCGCCCAGGTGGTTCAGCGCACGGAACTGCGAGGCCAATTGCGCCTGGTTGGCCGGGTTGACGGCGTCATCGCGCAGGCCATGCAGGATCATCGTCGGCATGCCGGGGTAGGTGGCCACGTCCACCACCGCCGATAGCGCATCGAGCGGATCCACGCGGGCGCCGCGGCGCATCAGGTTCAACGCCGAGGCGGGGGTGCGCGCGATGCCCAGTGCCGGGCCGGAGTGCAGCGCCAGCGCGGCAAACAATTTCGGATGGCGCAGCGCCATCAGGCCAGCCAATCCTGCGCCAGCCGACAGCCCTGCCAGATACACGCGTGAAGGGTCGGCGCCGGTCTGTTTCAGCGTTTGTTCGATCAGCCGACAGATGCCGTCCGCCTCGCGCGCACCCACGTGCTCGGGGTCGTACCAGTGCCAGCAACATTGCGGATGCGCGCGGCGCGGCTGCTCCGGATACAGCACGATGAAACCCTCGCGGTCCGCCAGCGCATTCATGCGCGTGCCGTGTGCCAGCACTTCGGCCGATTGTTTGCAGCCGTGCAGCATCACCATCAGCGCGGGTGGCTTGCTCCCGCGCGTGGGCGGTGTGTAGAGCCAGTATTCCGGGCGACGTGCCACCACGGCGGGTGATTCGGGCTCGTAGATGAATTGCTCGCGTGCAAAGGTGCCGGCGGTAGGCGTCGGTACGGCGGGCACGCGCACGCGACGAGAGCCGTCGCGGCGGGTGCCGGCTTTGGGTGGCTTGACCGGCTTGGGCGGCCACGACTGGCGACCGAAATCCGGTGTGGTCAACGCGTCAACCAGCCGGGAGATGGACTTCATCCACGTACGGTGCATGGTGGCGGGGGCTCGGGCGGGGCGGCAGTATGCGCTCCCTCCGGCGCATTGTAGGTTCGGATTACGGACCATTGTGCCAGTGAATTTGCTGCGCCGCAGCAACGCGAAGTAATCGGTGTAACTGCATGTTCTGCGTGCAGCAAAGTTTGCATTTGCGCCCGGCCTGTCATGGAGACACCGCATGTGAGCGGCTACACTGCGGCGACGGGCGCGCCCCAACTGTCACGCGCCTGATGCTTTTCCGTTCCCCGTTGTGTACTTATGGAGGTCGTTATGGGTTTTTTTGACTTCATCAAAGAAGCTGGCGAAAAGCTGTTCCACGGTAGCGCCGCAGCTGCGCCCGCTGATGCATCCGCAGACGCAGATGCCGCCAAGGCAGCCGACGATGCCAAGGGCCAGGCGATTCAGGATTACATTGCTCAGCAGGGTCTGAGCGCCACCGCACTGTCGGTGCAAGTGGAAGGCGATGCCGCCAAGGTGTTTGGTGTGGCGCCTGATCAGCCCACGCGCGAGAAGATCATCCTGTGCTGCGGCAACGTCGACGGTATCAAGTCGGTGGATGACCAGATGTCGGTCAACACCGAGTCGGAAGAATCGCAATGGCACACGGTGGAGCGCGGCGATACGCTGTCGGCCATCGCCAAGAAGTTCTACGACGATGCCAACAAGTACCCGGTGATTTTCGAGGCGAACAAGCCGATGCTGTCGGACCCGAACAAGATCTATCCGGGGCAGAAGCTGCGCATCCCGGCCGCCTGATCGGTTCTTTAGAACCAAAGCAAAAAGCCCAGTCGATGAAGACTGGGCTTTTTGAATTCTGGTGCCGCTGACCGGAATCGAACTGGTGACCTTCGCATTACGAATGCGCTGCTCTACCGACTGAGCTACAGCGGCGTCGGAAACAGCGATTCTAACAGAACTTTTTGGCGCCCTGCAACAATCGCTGAAAAACACCGTCAAACGTCGTTACTTGGCCTCAAGGTGGTACTGCGTGACGCGATCCACCTCGTTCTTCGAACCCAGGACGACTGCCACGCGCTGGTGCAGCTTCTCCGGCTGGATATCGAGGATGCGCTGCTCGCCGTTGGTGGCCGCGCCGCCGGCCTGTTCCACCAGGAACGCCATCGGATTGGCTTCGTACATCAGGCGCAGCTTGCCTGCCTTGCCCGGCTCGCGCTTGTCCCACGGGTACATGAAGATGCCGCCGCGCGTGAGGATGCGATGCACGTCGGCCACCATCGAGGCGATCCAGCGCATGTTGAAATCCTTGCCGCGCGGGCCTTCAGTGCCGGCCAGGCATTCGTCGATGTAGCGGCGCACGGGCGGGGCCCAGTGGCGCATGTTCGACATGTTGATGGCGAATTCCTTCGTGTCGGCGGGGATCTTCACGTCGCGGCTGGTCAGGATGAAGCTGCCGACTTCGCGATCGAGCGTGAACATGTGCACGCCGTTGCCGACGGTCAGCACCAGCGTGGTCTGCGGGCCGTACACGGCGTAACCAGCGGCGACCTGCTTGGCGCCGGGCTGCATGAAATCAGCCTCGGTGACGGTTTCGCCGGCCTTGGGCATGTGCAGCACCGAGAAGATCGTGCCGATCGACACGTTCACGTCGATGTTGGACGAGCCGTCGAGCGGATCGAACAGCAGCAGGTATTCGCCCTTCGGATAGCGGTGCGGAATCTCGTAGAACGATTCCATTTCTTCCGAGGCCATGGCGGCCAGGTTGCCGCCGTATTCGTTGGCTTCGAGCAGGACTTCGTTGGCGATCACGTCCAGCTTCTGCTGGGTTTCGCCTTGCACGTTGCCGGTGCCGGCCGAGCCGAGCACGCCGGCAAGGGCGCCCTTGTTGACGCTGTGCGAGATCGCCTTGCAGGCGCGCGCCACGACTTCGAGCAGCAAGCGCAGCTCGGCCGGGATGGTGTTGTGTTCGCGCTGCTCTTCGATCAGGTAGCGGGTGAGGTTGATGCGCTTCATGGGTTCTCCTGAGACGGGCGCGATTTTACGACACACTGGGTAACAGACTGCATCACGCCAGCGCTTTGCCGACGATCTCGCGCACATCGCGCGAGAGGCTCGGGTGGGCCGCCACGCGCTTGAGCGCGTCCTGCATGGCGTCGCGCAGCGCCGGCACGTACTTGCGCCAGCGGTCCAGCGCGCGCGCCAGGCGTGCGGACACCTGCGGGTTGATCGCGTCGAGCGCTAGCACCTGCTCTGCCCAATACGCGTAGCCAGAACCATCAGCCGCGTGGAACTGCGCGGGGTTGCCCGAGCAGAAGCTGAAGATCAGCGAACGTGCGCGGTTCGGGTTGCGCAGCGTGAAGGCCGGATGCGCCATCAGTGCACGCACGGTTTCCAGCGTCGGCTTGCCGGCGCCGCCGGGCTGCACGGCTTGCAGCGAGAACCACTTGTCGATGACGAGCGCGTCGTCGGCAAAGCGCGTGTAGAAGTCGGCCAGCGCGGCCTCACGGCCGGGGGCGTAGCTGGCGACCATCGCCGAAAGGGCGCCCATGCGGTCGGTCATGTTGGTGGCGCGGGCGTATTGCTGTTCGGCCAGGGCCAGCGCTTCAGGGGCTTCGGTTTCCACCAGATAGCCGAGCGCGATGTTCTTGAGCGCGCGCTTGCCGGCGGATACGGCATCGGGCGTGTAGGCGCCTTCGGTCTGGTTGTCCTGATAGGCGTGCGTCAGCTCGGTGTTGAGCTTTTCCGCCAGCGTGCGGCGCAGCGTGCGGCGTGCGGTGTGAATGGCTGCCGGATCGGCCACGTCCATGCGCTCGGCCAGGTAGCTCTCGGCCGGCAGGATCAGCATCTGCTCGCGGAAGGCGGGGTCGAGGGACCTGTCTGCTACCACCGCGCGCAGCGCTTCCACCAGCGCCGGGTCGACCACCGGCGCGCGGCCGTGCTGAATGTCAGCCACCATGCGCAGCAGCGTGTCGGTGGCGAGGCGCTGGCCGGCTTCCCAGCGGTTGAACGGATCGGAATCGTGCGCGAGCTGGAACGTGAGCTGCTCGGTCGTGTAGCCGTATTCGACGACGACCGGCGCCGAGAAATTACGCAGCAGCGAGGGCAGCGGTGCCTCGGCCACGTCTTCGAACACGAAGGTCTGCTTGGTCTCGGTGAAGTCGAGCACGCGCGTGGTCGCGGGCGAGGGCGATGCGGTTTCGCCGCGCAAGCGCAACGGCAGGTCGCGGCCCTGGCTGTCGATCAAGCCCACGGCGAACGGAATGTGGAACGGCTGCTTCTGGATGCCGCTGTTCACTTCGATGCCGACCGGCTCGCAACGCTGGCGCAGCGTGAGTGTGTAGGTGTGCGTGGCCGCATCGTGGTGGCCTTCTACGGCAACGACCGGCGTGCCGGCCTGGCTGTACCAGCGGCCGAATTGCGTGAGGTCGCGGCCGTTGGCATCGGCCATGGCGGCGCGGAAATCGTCGCAGGTGACGGCATGGCCGTCGTGGCGCTGGAAGTACAGGTCCATGCCCTTGCGGAAGCCGTCGCGGCCGAGCAGGGTCTGGTACATGCGCACCACTTCGGCGCCTTTTTCGTACACCGTGACGGTGTAGAAGTTGTTGATCTCTTCGTAGCTGTCGGGGCGCACCGGGTGGGCCATCGGGCCGGCATCTTCCGGGAATTGCGCTTGACGCAGCAGGCGGACGTCTTCGATGCGCTTGACGGCGCGGGCGCTTGCGGCAGCAGCTTCATTGCCTGCAAGTGCGGCCATGTCGGCGGAGAACTCCTGGTCGCGGAACACCGTCAGGCCTTCCTTCAGGCTCAGTTGGAACCAGTCGCGGCAGGTGACGCGGTTGCCCGTCCAGTTGTGGAAGTATTCGTGGCCGACCACCGATTCGATGTTGGCGAAGTCTACGTCGGTGGCGGTCTCCGCATTGGCCAGCACGTACTTCGTGTTGAAGATGTTCAGGCCCTTGTTCTCCATCGCGCCCATGTTGAAGTCGCCCACGGCGACGATCATGAAGCGGTCCAGATCCAGCTCCAGCCCGAAGCGGCGCTCGTCCCAGTGGATCGAGTGGATCAGCGAATCCATCGCATGGCGCGTCTTGCCCAGGTCTTGCGATTCGACCCACACCTGCAGCAGCTTTTCCTTGCCCGACGCGGACTGGATGCGCTCTTCGATGCATTCGAGCTTGCCCGCCACCAGCGCAAACAGGTACGACGGCTTCTTGAACGGGTCGTGCCACACGGCTTCGTGGCGGCCATCCGGCAGGTCGCGCTCCGACACGAGATTGCCGTTGGACAGCAGCACCGGGTAGTCCGCCTTCGAGGCGCGCAGCGTGACGGTGTAGACCGTCATCACGTCCGGGCGGTCGAGGAAGTAGGTGATCTTGCGGAAACCCTCGGCCTCGCACTGCGTGAAGAAGTTGCCGTTGGAAACGTACAGCCCCATCAGCGACGAATTGGCCGCGGGGTTGCAGTACGTCGTGAGTTCCAGCGTGAAGCTGGTGCCGACGTCGGCCGGCACGGTATCGATGGTGAGCGTGTCGCCATTGGCCTGCAAGCCAGACAGGGCTTGGCCGTCGACGGTTGCGCCCGCCAGTTCCAGCCCTTCGCCCACCAGCACGAGCGGCTTGCCGGCGTCCGTGCGGGTCATGCGCATGCGGTTGACGACGCGGGTGCGCTCGGGCACGAGGTCGATCTCCAGGGCCACTTCATCGATGCGGAATGCGGGGGCGGCGTAATCCTTGCGGTAAATCGTCACGGCGGTATCGGTGCGCAACATCGGTAACATCCTCGTAGCGGAACGCAAAAGACCATTGTACTCAGGCGCTTGGCGGGAATCTTCGGCGCGCAGGGGGACTCTGAGTAAAAGGTTGGCTGCAACGCTTTGCGTGTGCGCCGAAATCTGTCTGATTGGAGATTTGGGGGGGGGGTTCTATGTGGAATTGGGCCAAGAGGATCAAAGCATCCGGCATCTGGCCGATAGCCGGTGCGCTGATGGCCACCAGCCTGCTGGCGGGTTGCGCCAGCACCGTCACCAGCCAGGTCACGGCGTTCAAGCAGCCCGGCTGGCAAGACGCGCCGCCGCGCACCTACGCGTTTGAGCACACTGCAGCGCAGCAAAACGACCTGGAGCGCCAGACCTACGAGGCTTGGACGTCCGACCAACTGGCCGCGCATGGCTTTACCAGTGCGCCACGTGCGGGCGCACGCTACTTGGTCCGCCTGGATTATTCGACCGCCATGCGCCTGGTGCAGGTGCGCCAGCCCGTGTACCCCGATCCGTACTGGGGCCCCGGCCCGTGGGGGCCGTGGCGTGGTCCGTGGGGGCCCTGGGGCCCATGGGGTCCGCAGTATGTCGACACCAATGTGCAAGTGCCGTTCTATGCCTATCACGTCGAAATTGAAGAAGCGGCATCGGGCAAGCGTGTCTATCAGGTGACCGCGCAGACCCAAGGCGGGGACGGTTCGCTGACCGCGGTGATGCCGTACCTCGTCCGCAGCGCGTTCGCTAATTTCCCGGCACCAAATGCGCAGCCCATCCTCGTGGAACTGCCCGTTGATCCATCGGTGAAACCAGCGGCTAAGTAGTGTGCCCGAGTGGGTTTGGCAGGCGGTCTACGTTAGAATGTACGACCTAATTTGTAGGCCGCCAGCCGTACCCCGCTTGAGCGTTGTCACTCCATCCCATCTCGCGCCGACCGCCACCCCTGGCCGGCGCTGCCCGCGCCCCGTCGCTACCCTCCTGACGGTGCCCCGCAACGCGTGCGGCCTCGCTCCCGGTTTCTCTCTGTTTCCACTGTTTTTTGCCACTTCGTCTCAGGGAGTTTCTGCCTGAGCGCATGTGCGTCTCATCTGCGGAACTCCTCCTCAGGCTCCATCAGGATTCATCGACATGAACGACAAGCTTCACGACGCCTCGCCCGATTCCCAAGACCAAGGCGCCGAGGCCGAACTGCGCCGCGCCGCGTTTGAATACCACCGCGCCCCGACGCGCGGCAAGATCGAGGTGCGCCCGACCAAGGCGTTGATCAACCAGCGTGATCTGTCGCTGGCGTACTCGCCGGGCGTGGCGTATCCGTGTCTGGCGATTGAGCAGGATCCGGCGCTGGCGGCCGAGTACACCTCGCGCGGCAACCTTGTCGGCGTGATCACCAACGGTACAGCCGTGCTGGGCCTGGGCGATATCGGCCCGCTGGCCAGCAAGCCGGTGATGGAAGGCAAGGGCTGCCTGTTCAAGAAGTTTGCCGGCATCGACGTGTTCGATATCGAACTGGCCGAGCGCGATCCGGACAAGCTGGTCGACATCATTGCCTCGCTGGAGCCGACGCTGGGCGGTATCAACCTCGAAGACATCAAGGCGCCGGAGTGCTTCTACATCGAGCAGAAGCTGCGTGACCGCCTGAACATCCCCGTCTTCCACGACGACCAGCACGGCACGGCGATCATCTCGTCGGCGGCGCTGCTCAACGGCTTGAAGGTGGTTGGCAAGGACATCGCCAAGGTGAAGGTGGCGGTGTCGGGCGCCGGCGCTGCGGCAATCGCCTGCCTGGACGTGATGGTCGGCCTGGGCGTCAAGCGCGAGAACGTCTACGTGGTCGACTCCAAGGGCGTGATCTACGTTGGCCGCGACGCCAAGATGGAGGCGAACAAGGCGCGCTATGCGCAGGACACCTCGGCTCGTACGCTGGCTGACATCGTGCGCGATGCCGACGTCTTCCTGGGGTGCTCGGCTGCCGGCGTGTTGACAGCCGACATGGTCAAGACCATGGCACCGAAGCCCATCATCCTGGCGCTGGCCAACCCTGAGCCGGAAATCCGCCCGGAAGTGGCCAAGGCCGCGCGCCCGGACTGCATTATCGCCACGGGCCGTTCGGACTACCCGAACCAGGTCAACAATGTGCTGTGCTTCCCGTACATCTTCCGTGGCGCGCTCGATTGCGGCGCCACCAAGATCACGGAAGCCATGAAGCTGGCGTGCGTGAAGGCCATCGCTGAACTGGCCGAAGCCGAAACGAACGACGCCGTGGCCCAGGCCTATGCCGGCCAGGACCTGAACTTCGGCCCGGACTACATCATTCCGAAGCCGTTCGATTCGCGCCTGATCGAGAAGATCGCCCCGGCGGTTGCCAAGGCAGCGGAAGAGTCCGGCGTGGCCACGCGCCCGATCAAGGATCTGGACGCCTATCGCGCCCAACTGAGCGACTTCGTGTATCACACGGGCCTGACTATGCGCCCGGTGTTCTCGGCGGCCAAGGCCAACCCGAAGCGTGTTGTTTATGCCGAAGGTGAAGAAGAGCGCGTGCTGCGTGCCGTGCAGACGGTGGTGGACGAAGGCTTGGCCCACCCGATCCTGATCGGCCGCCCGCACGTGATCGAGATGCGCATCCAGAAGGCAGGCCTGCGCCTGAAGCCGGGCGTGCATTTCGAGTTGATCAACCCGGAAGATGACCCGCGTTTCCATCAGTACCACACCGCTTACCACGAGCTGATGGGCCGCAACGGTGTGACGCCGGACATGGCCAAGTCGCAACTGCGCCGCTCGAACACGCTGATCGGCGCGATGCTGGTGCGCCTGGGCGATGCCGATGCGATGCTGTGCGGCACGGTTGGCCGCTTCGACGCGCACCTGGAGCACGTGCGTGACGTGATCGGCCTGGCCCCGAACGCCAAGGTGTTCGCCGCCATGAACGGCCTGATGCTCGAGAAGCACACGCTGTTCATCACCGACACGTTCGTCAACGAGAACCCGTCCGCTGAAGAGCTGGCCGACATCACCAAGCTGGCCGCGGAAGAAGTGCGCCGCTTTGGTCAGGAGCCGAAGGTGGCAATGCTGTCGCACTCGATGTTCGGTTCGTCGAAGAGCGCGTCGGCGCGCAAGGTGCGTGCGGCGTATGACCTGCTGAAGGCTGAGGTGCCCGAGCTGCAGGTGGAAGGCGAGATCCAGGGCGATGCGGCGCTGTCGGAAGATATCCGTCACCACTTCCTGCCCAAGAGCGCATTTGCCGGTAGCGCCAACCTGCTGGTGATGCCGACGCTGGATGCGGCCAACATCACGTTCAACGTACTCAAGATGACGGGCGGGCAGGGCGTGACGGTGGGCCCGATCCTGCTGGGAGCGGCCAAGCCGGTGCACATCCTGAACCCGTCGGCCACATCGCGCCGTATCGTCAACATGACGGCACTGGCGGTGGCAGACGTGTCGGCGGACCGTTGATCGGTTGACTGCCAAACCTGGGCTGCCGCCGCGTGCGGTGGCCCGAATGAACAGCGGCGCCTGAAGCAATTCAGGCGCCGTTTTTCTATGGCGGGTTCGGGATAAGGGGGGCGATGGGCAAAAAAAAACGGCGCCCGAGCCCGGAACGCCGTTTGAATGATCCGCCCGCGCTGTCGATACGCGGGCGGTGACAAGGAAAGCAACCGCTTAGAACTTCGCGCGGATGCCCACGCCGAAGGTGTCAGCCGAACTCAGGTCGGACACCTTGTCGCGGAAGTACGCGGCGTACACGTCGGTGCGCTTGGACAGCGAGTAGTCGTAGCCGATTGCCCAGGTGTTGCGCTTCACGTCCGCTGCACCCGAGGTCTTCGTGTAGGCGTACGACGCCAGGATGCTGCCTGCGCCCAGCGGAATCGACGCACCCAGTTGGCCGCCATTGCTCTTCGCATCGCCCGTGGCGATCGTGTTCTTGATGTACTGGTACTGACCGTACAGCTTGACCACGCCGAAGTCATACGTAGCGCCAAGTTGCGCCGCCGACTGACGTTGGAAGCCGGCCACCAATGCGTTCAGGTCACCCGGGTTCGAATCGAAGCGCACTTGCTGGAACGCCGCCGTGGCTGCGAAGTTGCCGTGGAAGTAGAGGAAGTTGCCGCCCCACTTGTTCTGGCCGTTGTGGCCGGCTTGCTCGCCCGCGCCGTAGATGACGTTGCCGGTCAGGCCGTTGAAGTCCGGCGTGGAGTACATGATCGCGTTGTTCCAGCCTGAATCGCCCACCAGGCCCGAGATGCCGGCTGCACCCGTTCGGCCGTTGCCCAGGTAGGTGTGGAACACCATGGGCGAGAAGGTGTACGAATCGCCGAACGGGTTGAAGAGGATCGTCGAGACGAAGTACGGCGGCGTCAGGCGGCCAAGCTTAATCGAGCCCCACGAGTTCGATTGCAGGCCCACGAACGAATTGCGGGCGAAGAACGTGTCGCCGTCAAAGCGACCGGCCTTGCCGGTGTCGGGGCGGAAGAACGCTTCCAACGTGAAGATGGCTTTCAGACCGTTGCCCAGGTCTTCGCTGCCCTTCATGCCCCAGTACGACGTCGACATGCCGCCCGAGTTGACAACCGCTGCGCGGTCAGACGCGCCCAGGTTCTTGGTCATGCCGGCCCAGGCATCCACCTGGCCGTACAGTGTGACGGACGACTGCGCTTGTGCACCGGCGCTCAAGGCTCCCAGCGCGGATGCCACTGCGAGCGCGGCCGCGCCACGCTTGAATTTCGACTGCATTTGCTACCTCCTTTGTTGTTGAAGATCACTGTGGGCTGTGCTGCATTCTTTGATGCGGTCACAGGCCGGCTGGTCAGGTTCCATGCCGTGCGGTGTCCCATGCCCCATGACACCGCGCCCACAGCGTTTTGTACTGATTAACCTGAAATCAAATCGTTGAGGCGGAAACCGACCACACGGTCCACCTGCTCCAGCGAGTTTTTCAACTCGGTTTCCCGGTCGTTGTTTAGCCGCGAGTCCAAGGCCGCGAAGATGGCGTTCCGGTCATAGCCGCGCACGGCCATGATGAACGGAAAGCCGAATTTCTCTTGGTAGCGCTTGTTGAGGTCTTGCAGGCGTGCAAGCTCCTCGGGTGTCAACTGGTTCAAACCTGCGCCCCCTTGCTCGCGAGTGGAGGCGGCCGTCATTTCGCCGCGCACGGCGGCACGACCAGCTAGCTCTGGGTGGGCGCGTACGAGCTTGAGCTGTTGGGCTTCGCCAGCGTTGGCGACCACGCTGCGCATGGCTGCGCGTAGCGCGTCGGCCGAGGCAAACGGGCGTTGCGCAGCGACACGCTCGGCAACCCACGGCGAATGTTCGTAGACACCGCCGAGCACCTGCACAAACTGCGTGTTGTCCATCGCATTGAGTTGCGCAACGGAGTAGGTGGCGTGCGCTTTCTTGGCGCTCGCCTGCTGACTGGGCTGCTCAACGGGCTGCGGTGCGGGCGACTGGCCAATGGCGCCTGCGCTCAACACCGCGAACGCGGACGCTACTGCAAGCGTCGCGACACTGCGCTTGATGATCCACTGCATGTTTCTGTCTCCTGTGTGAGGTCTTGTGCCGCACACCACGCTGCACTCTCTGGTGCAATCGCGGACCGGCCGGTCAGGCATTCCGGCCGGGCAGCGCCCCGTGCTCGCTACATTTGCAGCGTCGTGCTGTCAGCCTGAAATCAAATCGTTCAGACGGAAACCGGCGATGCGATGAATCTGTTCCAGCGACGTACGCAGTTCAGTGTCGCGGTCGTTTTCAACGCGCTTGCTGAAGTTGTCGATGATTCCGTGACGGTCGTAACCGCGCACGGCCAGGATGAACGGGAAGCCGAACTTCTCGTTGTACTGGGCGTTGAGCGCCTGCAGGCGTGCGAACTCTTCTGGCGTGCACTGGTTCAGGCCTGCGCCGCTTTGCTCACGCGTCGACTCGGCGGTCAGTTCACCGCGCACGGCGGCCTTGCCTGCCAGCTCCGGGTGAGCGCGCACGAGCTTAAGTTGCGGGTCAATGCCAGCGGTATCCACGGCGTTGCGCATGGCAGCCTTCAGCGCATCGGCCGAGGCGAACGGGCGCTGCGTGGCGGTTTGCTCGGCCACCCACGGCGAGTGCTCGTAGATGCCGCCCAGGACTTGCACGAATTGTGCTGCGTCCATGCTGTTGAGCTGGGAGAGGGAATACGTGGTCTGGCTCATGCTGCGGTGCTCAAAACGGGTTGCTTGGCCGGTTGTTGGCCGTAGGGGTGGTTCTGGATCCAATGCTGCGCAATGTCGATGCGTCGGCAGATCCAGACCTTGTCATGCGATTGCACGTAATCCAGGAAGCGCTGCAGTGCGCGGAAGCGCCCCGGGCGGCCCAGCAGGCGGCAGTGCATGCCGATCGACAGCATCTTCGGCTGGGCGAGGCCGTTGGGGTCGCCTTCCTCGTACAGCACGTCGAAGGCGTCCTTCAGGTACTGATAGAAGTGGTCGGCCGTGTTGAAGCCTTGCGGGCTCGCAAAGCGCATGTCGTTGGTGTCGAGCGTGTACGGCACCACCAGATGCGGCTTGGTCTGGCCGGCCGAGGTTTCCACTTCGGTCCAGAAGGGGAGGTCGTCGCCGTAGTAATCAGCGTCGTAGGCGAAGCCGCCGTGCTCGACCACCAGACGGCGCGTGTTGGGGCTATCGCGGCCGGTGTACCAGCCCAGTGGTGCATTGCCGGTCATCTGGCGGATGATCTCGACGCCGATGCGCATGTGCTCGCGCTCGGTGGCTTCGTCGATGTTCTGATAGTGGATCCAGCGCCAGCCATGGCAGGCGATCTCGTGCCCCAGATCAACGAAGGCTTGCGTCACGTCCGGATGGCGCTGTAGGGCCATCGACACGCCGAAGATCGTCATCGGCAGACCGCGCTTCTCGAACTCGCGCAGGATGCGCCACACGCCCGCACGCGAGCCGTATTCGTAGATGCCCTCCATGCTCATGTGGCGAGCAGGGTAGGCGGCCGCACCGATGATCTCGGAGAGGAATTGCTCGGAGCCGGCATCGCCGTGCAGCACGCAGTTCTCGCCGCCTTCTTCGTAATTGAGGACGAACTGCAGGGCCACGCGCGCGCCGCCCGGCCAATTGGCATTGGGCGGGTTCTTGCCGTATCCGATGAGATCGCGCGGGTAGTTATTGTTTGTCATGGTTTTTTCATGTCGAGGAGACTTCATACAACACCGGCCAGACTGCGGAATGCGGTTTTTCGAATTCACGACATCACCGAGGTGTCATGAACGAGAAGAAGCGCCATCACGTCAGACCGGGACTGCCCGGGCAGCCTGCGCCAGTTCCAGCGCGAGCCTCCGGTGAACCGTGAGATGGGCGTCGAGTTCCAGCGTGGTCAGGCGGCCGTCTTCGACGACCACGCGCCCGTTGATCACGCTGTGCGCCACGTTGGACGGGGCGCAGAACACCAGCGCGGCGACCGGGTCGTGGTCTGCGCCGGCAAAGCTGACTTGATGGCGGTCGAAGCTGACAAAGTCAGCGGACATGCCGGGGGCGAGCGCGCCGATGTCGTCGCGGTTGAGTACGCGGGCGCCACCAAGTGTGGCGATTTCCAGCGCTTCACGCGCGCTCATCGCCGCGGGGCCAAAGCCGACGCGCGCGAGCAGCATCGCCTGGCGTGTTTCGCCGAGCATGTGTGCGCCGTCGTTCGAGGCGCTGCCGTCTACGCCCAGGCCGACCGGCACGCCGGCATCGCGCATGGTGCGGATGGGCGCAATGCCCGAGGCGAGGCGCATGTTCGAGCACGGGCAGTGCGCCACGCCGGTACCAGTGCGTGCAAACACGTCGATGCCGTGCGCGTCGAGCTTCACGCAGTGCGCATGCCAGACGTCGTGGCCGACCCAGCCGAGGTCTTCCGCATACTCGGCCGGCGTCATGCCGAATTTCTCGCGCGAGTAGGCGATGTCGTTGTCGTTCTCGGCCAGGTGGGTGTGCATCGACACGCCGTAGCTGCGCGCGAGCTTGGCCGACTCGCGCATCAGATCGCGCGAGACCGAGAAGGGTGAGCACGGTGCCACCACCAGGCGCAGCATGGAATGGCGATCGGCGTCGTGCCAGGTTTCGATCAGGCGCTGCGTTTCCTTGAGGATGGCCTCTTCGCCTTCGACCACGCGGTCCGGCGGCAGCCCGCCCTGGCTGCGGCCGACGCTCATGCTGCCGCGCGCGGCGTGAAAGCGCATGCCGATCTGCTGCGCGGCTTCGATGGAGTCATCCAGCCGGCTGCCGTTGGGGTAGAGGTACAGGTGGTCGCTGGAAGTCGTGCAGCCCGAGAGCAGCAGTTCCGCCATCGCGGTGAGGGTCGACACACGCACCATCTCGGGCGTGAGGCCCGCCCACACCGGATACAGGTTCGTGAGCCAGCCGAACAGCTCAGCGTCCTGCGCGGCGGGCAGGGCGCGCGTCAGGCTCTGATACATGTGGTGGTGCGTGTTGACGAAGCCGGGCGTGACCACGTGGTCACGCAGCTCCATCACACGCACGTTGGGTTGACCGATCGCATCGCGATACTGCGGCGGCAGATCGGCCGTGGCGCCCACCCATTCGATCACGCCACCGCGCGCCACCAGGGCGCCGTCGGGGATCTCGCGGCGTTGCGCATCCATGGTGACCAGCACGTCGGCATGACGGGCGATCAGGAGCGGGTCGTTCTGCGTGACAGTGGGGTTCATGCGCTCGGTCATCCGATCACTCCGTGCCGTGGGTGTTGGCAGCAGCGTCGCGCATGGCGTGCTCGGCGGACTGCATGCCGTTGTAGTAGAGGTTCAGCGTGACGGCGACCAGCGTGCCCAGCACGATGCCGCTGTGCGTGACCGGCTCCAGCCAATGCGGCAGGTATTGGAAGAACGTCGGGGCCAGCGTCGGGATCATGCCGAAACCGATCGAAATGGCCACGATGAACAGGTTGTGGCGGTACTTGTTGAAATCGATCGAGCCCAGGATGCGCACGCCAGTTGCAGCCACCATGCCGAACATCACGATGCCCGCACCGCCCAGCACGAAGGACGGCACCGAAGCCACGATGTGCGCCATCTTCGGGAACAGGCCCAGCACGATCAGGATGATGCCGCCCATGGCTGCCACGTAGCGCGAGCGCACGCCCGTCACGGTCACCAGGCCCACGTTCTGCGAGAACGAGGTGTACGGGAACGTGTTGAACACGCCGCCGATCACGGTGCCCAGGCCGTCAGCGCGCAGGCCACGGGTCAGGTCATCGGTGGAGAGCTTCTTGCCGGTGATCTCGGCCAGCGCCAGGAACATGCCGGTCGATTCCACCAGCGTGATCATCATCACGATGCACATCGAGGCGATGGCGCCGAAGTGGAAGGTCGGCATGCCGAAGTGCAGCGGCGTGATGACGGCCACCCAGTCGGCATCGGCCATGCCGGCGAAGTTCACCTTGCCGAAGGCCATGGCGATGAACGTGCCGATCACGATGCCCAGCAGCACGGCGATGTTGCCGATCAGGCCTTTGCCGTACTTCGTCAGCAACAGGATGATGACCAGCACAGCTGCCGCGATGGCCAGGTTGCCGAGGTTGCCGTACTCCAGGTTCGGCACCGTCTGCAGCACGCCGTCCACCACAGCCTTCTTCGTCGGCTGGCCGCCTGCGGCCCAGTTGATGCCCACGCCCATCAGCGACATGCCGATCAGCGTGATGACCGTGCCCGTTACCACCGGCGGGAAGAGCCCAAGCACGCGCCCCATGAGCGGGGCGACGATGATCCCGAATATCCCCGCCGCGATCACCGCGCCATAGATGCCCAGCAAGCCAATGGTGGGATCGGTGCCGATGGCGATCATCGGGCCGACGGAGGCGAAGGTCACGCCCATCATGACGGGCATGCGGATACCGAACTTCCAAATGCCGAACGCCTGGATGAGCGTGGCAAGACCGGCTGCAAACAGGTCGGCATTGATCAGGAAAGCCATCTGCTCCTTGGGCAGATGTAGTGCGCCGCCCACGATGAGCGGCACCGCCACGGTGCCTGCATACATCACCAATACATGTTGCAGGCCCAAGGCGAGCAGGCGTCCGTACGCCACGCGCTCATTGGTGAGATCCGCCGTGGGGGCGGCGATGGTGCTGCTTGTCATGAAGGTCTCCTTCGGGTGGTGAGCCGGACGGGCGTCCGGCTTGTGGCGGCCGGCCTCTGTCGTGCCAGCTCGCCCAATACAGCAAAACCGGTTCTAGACTTAGCCTTTCTCCGTGCCGCGCGGGCCCAATACCGTGCGCAGATCGAAATCAGCGGGCGCCTCTGGGCGCACGCGGTCTGCGCAGCATTGCAAGTGCTGGGCCATGTGGGCCTGGGCAGCAGCGGCGTCGCCGCGCTCCAGCGCATTGAGGATGTCGAGGTGTTCGTCGAACGAGCAGGCGTTGTTGCCCGGGGCTTCTACGCTGGCAATCATCAGCGTGGTACGCGACACCAGGCGGCGCATCATTTCCACCACCAGCGGGTTGCCCGACTGTTCGGCCAGCGCCACGTGAAACTCCGCCGACAGGCGAATCCAGCGCGGACGATCCTGCGTGACGAAGGCCTGCCGTTCCTGCTTGACGAGTTCCACCAGGGGCGCGATGGCCGCCTTGGGATTGCGGCTGTGGCCGACCTTGTCGAGCACGGCGCGCTCCAGGATCTGGCGCAGCTCGAACATGGCGTGCGCTTCATCAATGGAAGGCGCGGCGATGAAGGCACCGCGATTCGGTTCCAGATCAACCAGGCCATCCGCGGCCAGTTGAGAGAAGACCTTGCGCACCGTATGACGTGCGGTGGCATAGATTTCGCAAAGCGCATGCTCCGTCAGCTTGGTGCGCGGGGGCAGGCGGTGCTCCATGATCGCGTCGTAGATCTCGTGGTACATCCGTTCTTCGACCGACATACGCGTTGCTCCCGATGCTTTGGCGCCCGACTTCGACACCGTTTCGGAGGAGACCAGCTTGAGACTTTTGGACATGGCAGACCCGCCTTTAAGTAACGCAACGCAGCATAAGCAACTGCGAAAATCTGTTGACAATTATTCGTGGGCACCTTCAATATTGTCAACAAAATGCGTTCGGGAATCCGACAAACTAGGGAAATCCCTGTTTCAAGACCGGTCTAGGGACACGGCGGAGACAAGGAGTCGGAACCCAGGACGAGCGACGGCTTTGCCGGTTTGGCATGCTCCTCCCCAGATGGAGGGCAGGCGTAAACCGGCTGGACGCGCGCCGGGATGCGTGCACAGCACGTACCGAGCGGGCCCCGGTGCCAGCCCTTATCCCACATGGGAAAAAAGGGTTCGGCGCGAGGTGCAAGTGGAGGCAGCGGCGCTTCTGAAAATTCGAACTACAGAGGAAGACAAATGGGACGCTTGACTACCCATGTGCTCGACACCGCTGCAGGCACGCCGGGTCAAAACCTGGCGATCGCTCTGTTCAAGATTGTCGACAATCAACGCCAACCGGTGAAATCGGTTCGCACCAATCACGATGGCCGTTGCGATGCGCCGCTGCTGGAAGGCGACGCGCTCCAAGCTGGCGTCTATGAACTGGACTTCGGCGTGGGCGAGTACTACCGCGCAGCCGGCGTCAAACTCCCCGAGCCCGCGTTCCTCGACGTGGTAACGCTGCGCTTTGGCGTGGCCGATACCAGCGCGCACTACCACGTGCCGCTGCTCGTCTCGCCGTGGTCGTATTCGACCTATCGCGGCAGCTAAGGGCGGAGGGGAGCGAATCATGGAAGGCTATATCCTCGACTGGGCCAACTTGCTCTTGCGTTGGCTGCACGTGATCGTCGCGATCGCGTGGATCGGTTCGTCGTTCTACTTCGTCTGGCTCGATAACAGCCTGACCAAACCGGAAGCGTCGGACCTGAAAGACAAGGGCGTCGACGGTGAACTGTGGGCCGTGCACGGCGGCGGGTTCTACAACCCGCAAAAGTACCTGCTGGCGCCGAAGCAACTGCCGGATCATCTGCACTGGTTCTACTGGGAGTCGTACTCCACCTGGATGTCGGGCTTCGCGCTGCTGACGGTGGTGTACCTGTTCAATGCCAACGTCTACATGATCGATCGCAGCGTGTTCGACATGACGGCGACGACGGCGGTGCTGCTGGCGCTCGGCTTCCTGGTGGTCGGCTGGCTGGTGTATGACACCATCTGCCGCGTGTTCGGCAAGAACGACCGCGTGGTGGGCATTCTGGTGGCGATCTATGTGGCGCTGGCTGCGTTTGCGGCATGCCACCTGTTCTCGGGCCGTGCGGCATTCCTGCTGATCGGCGCGATGATCGCGACCATCATGAGCGCCAACGTGTTCTTCTGGATCATCCCGGGGCAACGCAAGGTGGTGGCCTCGCTCAAGGCTGGCGAAAAGCCGGACCCGATCCACGGCAAGCGCGGCAAGCAGCGCAGCGTGCACAACACCTACTTCACGCTGCCGGTGCTGTTCGCGATGCTGTCGAACCACTACAGCATGACGTACGCCTTCAAGTACAACTGGGCTGTGCTGATCCTGATCATGGTGGCTGGCGTGCTGATCCGTCAGTTCTTCATCCTGAAGCACAAGGGCGTGGTGAACTGGGCGTATCCGGCAGCAGGCGTGGCTGTGCTGCTGGGTGTGGCGGTGTGGCTGGCTCCGGTATCGCGTCCGGCGGCTCCTGTGGCAGAAAGCGCTCCGGCTGCGGCAGCCGCAGGTACCGCGGCGGCGGCCACTCCGGCAGCCGCTGGCGGCTCCGACTTCGCCAAAGTACAGGCAGTCCTTACCGCGCGGTGCTACCAATGTCACTCGGCTCATCCTACCCTGATGCCTTCGCCGGCCAAGGGCGTGTTGCTCGATACGCCGGACGAACTGGTCAAGCATGCGCAGCTTGTGTATCAGCAGGCCGTGCAGCAGAAGCTGATGCCGCTGGGTAACGTCACGAACATCACCGACGACGAGCGCGCGATCATCGCCAAGTGGTTTGAAGGCGGCGCCAAGACCAACTGAGGCGCACGCCGGATCGACAACAGAGAGGTTTATCGGAGCATGTCATTCGTTCCCTAGCGGGTGACATGACCGGTGAGGGTTGAACGGGGCTACGGCCCCGTTTTTTTTGCCGGTCGCACACCGATTGCGGGTGGTCGTCACGCTGCCCGCACGTCTGCTATCTTCCGGGCCATTCATTTTCGTTCGGCTCTCGCCTATGACCGACCGCATCATCGCCGCCTTTGATTTCGACGGCACCATCACGACCGCCGACAGTTTTCGCCATTTCGTCTGGCGGGCGGTTGGTGCTCGGCGCTTTTTGTGGGCTGGGCTGCGCGCATTGCCCTGGATCGGCGCGATGAAGATCGGGCTGATCTCACGCGGTGCGGCCAAGGCCAAGTTTGCATGGTTTGCGCTGGGGCCCATCGAGGAATCC
The DNA here is from genome assembly GCF_051783885.1 of Ralstonia sp. 24A2. NCBI lineage: Bacteria > Pseudomonadati > Pseudomonadota > Betaproteobacteria > Burkholderiales > Burkholderiaceae > Ralstonia > Ralstonia sp. 24A2. Next base: position 793,379 of record NZ_JBPVZD010000001.1, read on the forward strand.
GTGCTCGATCAATGGGCGCAGCGCTTTGTCGACAGGCATCTTGCACACCTCGTGCGGCCGGAGATGTTGCTACGTATCCAAGAACACCGGATGCGGGGTCATGCACTGGTGTTGGTCAGTGCATCGCCGTCGCTCTATCTGAAGAAATGGGCGGTCACCGCCGGCTTCGACGCCGTGCTGGCGACTGAGTTGGCATTCGAGCAGCATCGTTTTACCGGTCAGCTCGATGGTGAGAACTGTTGGGGGCCGCAGAAGGTTGTGCGGTTGCGGCAGTGGTGGGCGGATCGTCCACCACTGAAATTGTTTGCCTATGGCGACAGTCGTGGCGATCAAGAAATGGCCGAGCTCGCCAATTGGGCGTGGATTCGCGGGCATGGCGCGATGCCGCCGATCGATCGTTGAAAGATCGACGGCCCGCACCGCAGTCGCTACCGATTTACTTGCCCACGCCCAGCAGCGCCAGCACACCCAACACTAGGAAAATCAGCGCAGCAATCCGATGCACCAGCTTGATGGGCATGCGCGACGCGAACTTGTTGCCCATCAGCACCGCGGGCACGTTGGCCAGCATCATGCCGAAGGTCGTACCGGCGACTACCCACGCGATGTCATGGAAGCGCGCCGCCAGCGCCACGGTGGCGATCTGCGTCTTGTCTCCCATCTCGGCAAAGAAGAACGCGACGATGGTGGTGCCGATGATGCCCAGGCCGCGCGTGTCCTTGGGGGCTTCTTCGTCATCGAGTTTGTCGGGAATCAGCATCCAACCGGCCATGGCGATAAAGGCGGCGCCGAGAATCCAGCGCAACACGTTCTCACCGAGCACATGTGTGATCCAACCGCCAACGGCACCGGCGAGTGCGTGGTTGACCAAGGTGGAGACGAAGATGCCGATGATGATCGGCACTGGCTTGCGAAAACGCGCGGCCAGCAGGATCGACAGCAGTTGGGTCTTGTCGCCGATTTCCGCGAGGGCGACGATACCGGTGGAGACGAGAAAGGCTTCCATGTTCTTGTGGTGTCCGGGCCGTGTGCGAACCAATGACGCACCGCTGCCGGCCCTATCCGCAGAGGTGTGTCATCGGTCTCGCCAGGCGCGTCACCAAGGTGTCACGCATCTTTCGATACTGGGCACCCTGAGTGGCTGCTGACCACGCCATAACCACCTGCCGTTGCAGCGGTGGTCAAGTCTGTTGACGTGGCCCCCGAGGTCTCAACCTCGGGCGACTACTCCCCAATGGAAGCGGGGATTATAAGAGGATCAGGCGTTGGCGCCAACCGCAAACTTGGCGGGTTCGCCCTGGATATAGGTGGCGGATACCGCGCGGTCTTCGCCCAGTAGCGCCAGCGAGAACAGCAGCTCTTCCAGCGTTTCCGAGCGCGCGTTGCGGCGCGCCAGCAGCGGCGTGGCGGCCGGGTCCAGCACGATGAAGTCGGCTTCCGCGCCCGGCACGAAGCTGCCGATGCGGTCTTCCCAGCCGAGTGCCTCAGCAGCACCGCGCGTGGCCAGATAGAACATGCGCAGTGCGGTCAGGTGATAGCCGCCCATGCGGGCGACCTTGTGCGCCGTGCCCATCGTGCGCAGCATCGAGAACGAGCTGCCGCCGCCCACGTCGGTGGCTAGCGTGAGCGCCAGCCGGTGCGCGTCGTTCTTGTGGAAGTTGTACAGGCCGCTGCCCAGGAACAGGTTGGACGTGGGGCAGTGCGCCACAGCCGCGCCGGATTCGGCCATGCGCTGACGGTCGCCGTCGTCCAGCCAGATGGCGTGGCCGTAGAAGGCGCCCTTGCGCAGCAGGCCGTACTTGTCATACACGTCCAGGTAGCTGCGCGCGTTGGGGAACAGGTCGGCCACCCATTTCACTTCGTCGGGGTTTTCGGCGACGTGCGTCTGGATGAAGACGTCCTTGTATTGCTTGGCGAGTTCTGCGCAGGCTTGCAGTTGCGCTTCGCTCGAGGTGGGTGCAAAGCGTGGGGTGATGGCGTAGCCCAGGCGGTCCTTGCCGTGCCAGCGCGAGATCAGGTCGGCCGTGTCGCGTGCGCCGGATTCCGCCGTGTCGCGCAGGTACTCGGGGCAGTTGCGATCCATCATCACCTTGCCGGTAATGAGGCGCATGCCGCGTTGCTGCGCTTGCGTGAACAGCGTCTCGGCCGAGCCGCGATGTACGGTGCTCCACACCATCGCGCTGGTCGTGCCGTTGCGCAGCAGTTCGTCAAGGAAGAACGAGGCGACGCCGGCGGCGTATTGCTCGCTTTCGAAACGGCGCTCTTCCGGGAAGGTGTACGTCTCCAGCCAGTGCAGCAGGCCCGGCGACGGCGAGGCGATCATGTCCGTCTGCGGGAAGTGGATGTGCGTGTCGATGAAGCCAGGGACGATCAGCTTGCCGCTGTAGTCGTGCAGTTGCGTGCCGGCGGGCAGGTTTTCGCGCAGCGCGACGTAGTCACCAGCCTGCACGACCTTGCCGCCCATGACCACGAGCAGGCCGTCCTCCCAATACTCATAGGCATCGCGCTCGCGATACTGCGGATCGTGCAGGAAATGCAGCACGCGGCCGCGGTAGGCGTGAACGTTGTTGGAAGTCGGAGGCATGGTGGTCATCGTCGTCTCGTGGGTTTTTACGTCGCTAACACAACCTGCCTGGCGTCGTTGCGCCGCCCGAAGTTGCCAGCACTCGGTACTTCAGTACTGTCTGCGTCGACGCGCCTAGCCAGGCAGGCTGTGTTAGCGACTTTCAGTGTGTGTGCTTCCAGTGGTCGTCGACCTTGGCAAGCCACATCGTTTTGTCCTGCTCGGGCAGGAAGGACGCCTCGAAGCTGTTGCGCGCGAGCGTGTGGGCATCGGCGGCAGACAGGTCGAGGGCGTGGAAGGTGGCGAGCCAGTTGGTGTTCATGTAGCCGCCAAAGTAGGCCGGATCATCGGAATGCAGGGTCACTGCGCAGCCGGCATCCAGCAGTTGCTTGAGCGAGTGATCGCGCAAGTCGGGGTAGACCTTCAGCTTTTCGTTCGACAGCGGGCACACCGTCAGCGCGATGCGCTCGGCAGCCAGGCGCTTGACGAGCGCGGCATCGTCGATGGCGCGCACGCCGTGGTCAACGCGCTCCACCTTGAGGATGTCGAGCGCGTCGATCACGTATTGCGCAGGGCCCTCTTCACCGGCGTGGGCGACCAGGCGCAAGCCCAGTTCCTTGCAGCGGGCGAACACGCGCGCGAATTTCTCCGGCGGGTTGCCGCGCTCGGACGAATCCAACCCCACGCCGATGATGCGGTTGGCCGGGTCCTGGATGTAGGGCAGGGCGGCTTCGAGCGTGGCGAAGGCGTCTTCCTCGCTCAGATGGCGCAGGAAGCAGAGGATCAGCAGGCTGGAGAACCCATGCTCGCGTTCGGCATCATCGAGCGCGCGGACGATGCCGTTGATGACCACGTGCATTGGCACGTTGCGCGCGGTGTGCGTCTGCGGGTCGAAGAAGATCTCGGCGTGGTGGACGTTATCCGCCAGCGCGCGCGCTACATACGCGGCAGTCATGTCGTAGAAATCCTGCTCGGTGAGCAGCACGCTGGCGCCGGCGTAGTACAGGTCGAGAAACGATTGCAGATCGTCGAAGGCGTAAGCCGCGCGCACTTCCTCAACGGAGGCATACGGCAGCTTGACGCCGTTGCGCTCGGCCAGCGCGAACATCAGTTCGGGTTCGAGCGAGCCTTCGATGTGGATGTGCAGTTCGGCTTTCGGGCTGGTGGCGATGCGTTCTGCAAGAGCGGCGGAGATCGGCATGATCAGACAGGTGTGGGGACGCGGTAAGGAACCGTCGCCCCGCCACTGGCCGTGGTGAGCGCGTGCTGCTGGAGCTCACGCACTTGCAGGAGTTGGGCGACGACGGATACCGCAATGATATCCGGCGCCTTGTCCACGATGCCCGCCACACCAATCGGGCACACCATTTCCGGCAGACGTGCCGGGTCCACACCGTGCTCCACCATGCGGTGCTCGAAGCGCGCGCGCTTGGTTTTGGAACCGATCAGGCCGAAGTACGCAAAGTCCGTGCGCCGCATGATGCGTTCGCACAGTGCAAGGTCTAACGCATGGTTGTGCGTCATGACCAGGAAGTAGCTGCCGGCGGGCGCGTGGTCGATCACGGCTTCCGGCGTATCGGTGGATTCGATGGTGACGTTCGGCGGCACCTCGGTGGGGAACGGGAACATCGCATCGCGCTCGTCCACCCATGTCACGCGGCAGGGCAGGTGAGCGAGTGCGCGCACGATGGCGTGGCCGACATGGCCGGCGCCGCACAGCACGATCGACATGTCGGGCGGCAGTACGGTTTGGGTGAAGCCACTGGCGTCGAACTGCACGCCGGCTGCAGCCGCATCGCCGATGGTTGCTTCAACGTTCACGGCCGCATCTGCGGAGACAACGCGGCGCAGGCTGCGGCGTTGGCGCATGGCGTCGTCGGCCAGGGCGATCCATTCTGCATCGCGAGCGTCGAGTCGTTCCAGCGACAGGCGCACCACGCCGCCGCAGCACTGGCCCAGCGCAGGCCCGAGCGGAATGCGCACGAACTGGCGGCGTGCGTCGCCGCTGGCTTCGGGCGCGTCCATCATCGCCTGGGCGATTTCCATCGCGCGCCATTCCAGATGACCACCACCGATGGTGCCGAAGAAGCCATCGCCGCACACGAGCATCAGCGTGCCAGGCTCGCGCGGGGCGGAGCCCTGTACGTCCGTCACCGTGACCAGCACGCACGGCTGCCCCGCTTGCACAGTGGCAAGCACGTCGGCGAAGCGGAACGGGCGCAATTGCGTGTGGTCCATGACGGTCTCCGTACTTCAGGTCAGGCGGATAGCGGGGCGCTGCGGATGGCGTCCACGGCCTTGAGGATTTCCTCGCTGGTGGCCGGTGCGTTCAGCGGCGGGCTGGTGCGGCCATCGCCCACGGCGGCCACCGCATCGCGGATGGCAAAGAACACCGAGAACGGCAACAGCAGCGGCGGCTCACCCAGCGCCTTGGAGCGGTGGATGCTGTCTTCCACGTTGGCGTTGTTGAACAGGTGCACGCGGAAGTCCGTCGGGCAGTCGTTGACCGTCGGGATCTTGTAGGTGGACGGCGCGTGCGTCATCAGCTTGCCGTTCTTGTTCCACCAGAGTTCTTCCGTGGTCAGCCAACCCATGCCCTGGATGAACGCGCCTTCCACCTGGCCGATGTCGATGGCCGGGTTGATCGAGCGGCCGGCGTCGTGCAGCACGTCGGCGCGCAGCAGGCGCCATTCGCCGGTGAGCGTGTCGACCACCACTTCCGACACCGCGGCACCGTACGCGTAGTAGTAAAACGGACGGCCCTTGAGCTTGGACTGATCCCAGTGGAGCTTGGGCGTGGCGTAGAAGCCGTCGGACCACAGCTGCACGCGCGCCACGTAGGCCTTGCTGATCAGCTCGTCGAACGGCACTTGGCGCGCGCCGATTTCCAGATGATCGCCCACGATGGTCACGGTTTCGGCGGGCACTTCGTAGTGTTCTGCGGCAAACGCGATCAGGCGGGCGCGGATCTGGCGTGCGGCGTCCTGCGCGGCCTTGCCGTTCAGGTCGCTGCCGGTCGAGGCTGCGGTGGCGGACGTGTTGGCCACCTTGCTGGTATCGGTCGCGGTCACACGAATGCGCGTGAACGACACGCCCAGTTCGTGCGCGACAACCTGCGCGACCTTCGTGTTCAGGCCCTGGCCCATTTCGGTGCCGCCGTGGTTCACGAGGATCGAGCCATCGTTGTACACGTGCACAAGTGCGCCGGCCTGGTTGAAGTGCTTCACGTTGAACGAGATGCCGAACTTCACGGGCGTCAGCGCCAGGCCACGCTTGAGCACCGGGCTCGTCGCGTTGAACGCGCGGATGGCCTCGCGGCGGGCGCGGTAGTCGGACGTTGCTTCCAGTTCGTTGAGCAGTTCGTGGATGACGTTGTCTTCCACGGTCTGGCCGTACGGCGTGATGTTGTTCTTGTCCTTGCCGTACAGGTTGGCGCGGCGCACATCGAGCGCGTCCTTGCCGACTGAGCGCGCGATGTTGTCCATGATGTACTCGATGGCAAACGCGCCCTGCGGGCCGCCGAAGCCGCGGAATGCGGTGTTCGACTGCGTGTTGGTGCGGGCGCAGAAGCCGTCGATCTCCACTTCGGGCAGCCAATAGGCGTTGTCGAAGTGGCAGATGGCGCGCGTCATCACCGGGCCGGACAGGTCGGCCGAGAAACCGGCGCGCGAGGTCATGTCGCACTTCACGCCCAGGATGCGGCCGTTATCGTCGTAACCAGCTTCGTAACCGAAGCGGAAGTCGTGACGCTTGCCGGTGATCATCATGTCGTCGTCGCGGTCCGGACGCAGCTTGACCGGGCAGGCGAGCTTCCATGCCGCCAGCGAAGCGCAGCAAGCAAACAGGCCCGATTGCGATTCCTTGCCGCCGAAGCCACCGCCCATGCGGCGGCATTCCACCAGCACTTGGTTGGCGTGCCAGCCCAGCATGTGCGACACCATGTGCTGCATCTCGGTCGGGTGCTGTGTCGAGCACCACACGTGCATGCCGTTGTCTTCCTTCGGCACCGCGTACGAGATCTGGCTTTCCAGATAGAACTGCTCCTGGCCGCCCAGCGACATCTGACCGGCTTCCGAATGCGGTGCAGCGGCAATGCGCTCGGCCGGTTCGCCACGCTTCAGATGCATCGGCGGCAGCACGGACTTGCCGGCGGCGCGTGCGTCTTCAGGCGTCAGTAGCGGGGGCAGCACTTCGTATTCGACGTCACCCAAACGTGCGGCGCGGCGTGCCGCGTCGTGCGACGTGGCCACCACGATGAACATCGGCTGGCCGATGAAGTGCACCGTGTCGGTCGCCAGGATCGGATCGTCGTGGATGATCGGGCCGCAATCATTGGTGCCCGGAATATCCGCAGACGTGAACACGGCCACCACGCCCGGTGCTGCCTTCACGCGGTCCAGGCCCAGATTGACGATGCGCGCATGCGCTTGTGTGCTCATGCCCAGCGCGGCATGCAGCGTGCCGGCCAGCTCGGGGATGTCGTCGGTGTACGTGGCAGTGCCCGCCACATGCAGATGTGCAGACTCGTGCGGGCGTGAGATGCCAACCACGGCACCGCGCTGGTCAGGCATGGCCGCTGCAATATCGGCTTCCGCCAGCAGGAAGGCTTCGGTTTGCTTGTTCATGTTCTCAGGCTGCCGTGAGGGTATTCAATTCGACCGCGCGCACATTGATCTGTTCGGGCGTGAGCGGCGCGTCGGTGCGGGTTTCCAGCCAGAAGCGGTACACCGTGTTGGCGGCCGAGATGCGGCGGTAGTTGTCGGTGGCGCGCATGTCGGACAGCGGGGTGTAGTCGCGCGACATGGCTGCCATGGCAGCACGCACGGTCGCTTCGTTCCACGGCTGGCCGGTGATGGCGGCTTCGGTTTCGGTGGCCCGCTTGGACGTGGCGGCCATGCCGCCGTAAGCGATGCGCGCACTGCGCACAATGTCACCGTCCAGTTCGATGGCAAGTGCGGCGCACACGGCCGAAATGTCTTCGTCAAAGCGCTTGGACAGCTTGTACGTGCGGAAGCGCATGGCGTCGCGGCCCTCACGCACCGGAATACGCAGGCCGGCCACGAATTCGCCTTCTTCCATCGCGTTCTTCTGGTAAGCGAGATAGAGGTCTTCGAGCGGCAGTTCGCGGCGCACTTCGCCACGTTGCAACACGACGCGCGTGCCGATGGCGATGAGTGCCGGGGCCGAGTCACCAATCGGCGAACCGTTGGCGATGTTGCCGCCCAGCGTGCCGGCATTGCGGATCGGCAGCGAGGCGAAGCGCTTCCACAGCTCGGTCAGCTCGGGGTAGTCCTCGGCGAGGAATTCGTAGGCTTGCTCCAACGAGACGGCGGCGCCGATTTCGATCCAGCCGTCGCGCTTTTCCAGGGCATACAGGTCCGCCACTTGGCCGATGTACAGGATGTCGCCCAGGTCGCGGAACTGCTTGGTGACCCACAGCCCGACGTCGGTGCTGCCGGCCAGGATGCGGATGTTCGGGTGCGCAGCCTTGATGGCGGCAAATGCGGATGCCGTGCGCGGTGCGTAGAAGCGCGGCGCCTTTTCGGTACCGACCGGTGCGTAGCTGAAGGTGTCCGGGCGCTGCAGCTTGCGCAGCGTTTCTGCCAGTTGCGTGCGATCAATGCCAGCCGGCGAGGGCAACTCGAACATGCGTTCGCCTGCATCGATGATGGGACGGTAGCCGGTGCAGCGGCACAGGTTGCCGGTGAGCGAATCGCAGATGGCCTGGCGCGAGGGGATCGGCGCCTCGCTGCCGGTGTTCTCATACAGCGCGTAGAGCGACATCACGAAGCCCGGCGTGCAGAAGCCGCACTGCGAGCCGTGGCACTCCACCATGGCTTCCTGCGCCGGGTGCAGCGTGCCATCCTTGCCGCGCACGTCTTCCACGGTGAACAGCGCCTTGCCGTCCAGCGTGGGCAGAAACTGGATACACGCGTTGACCGCCTTCAGGCCAACGCTGCCGTCCGCCTGCAGTTCGCCGAGCACGACGGTACATGCACCGCAATCGCCTTCGGCGCACCCTTCCTTGGTGCCTGTACAGTGCGCGTCTTCACGCAGGTATTGAAGCACCGTCCGGGTGATCGGCGCGTCCGTAACGGTGCGCACCTGGCCGCGGTGGAAGAAACGGATGGGCTGAGTCTCCATGGGGTTTTACGCCTGTTTGTGTGTGTAGTGGAACCATAGCACCGGGCCAGGAATGCAATATTTGGCCCATGTGATAACCCGCATCGGAAAGCCAAAATCCGGGGTATACCCGCCGGTAGCGGTCTGGCGGCGCGACGTGCAAGTGACATACACTGACAGCGTCCCCTCAGCACGTTTTTAGACCGCACGGCGTCGCCCGTGCTCGGCATCCAGATGCACGGCAAAGATCACCTCGACACCTACCTCCTGCGCGTTCTCTACACGCTGCTCACCGAGCAGAGCGTGACGCGTACGGCGGTCAAGCTCGGCCAGTCGCAGCCGGCCATCAGCAACACGCTCAAGCGCCTGCGCGAGATCACCGGCGACGCCATCCTCGTGCGCGGCAAGAACGGCATGGTGCCGACCGAGCGCGGCCATGAGTTGCTGACCCTGGCCCAGCAGAGTCTGGAGGCGATGGAGCGCATCGCCCGCCCGTCACAGGAGTTCGACCCCGGTAGCACCACGCGCACCTTCCACCTGGGCGCGCCGGATTATCTGGATGCATTTTTCCTGCCCAACATTGTTGAGCGCCTGCGCAAGCAAGCGCCGCAGGCCAAGCTGGTGGTGCATCCGCTCAATGCCGGCGTCGATTATCTGGCCGCGCTGGAGCAGGGCGGCATGGACCTGGTGATCGGCAACTGGCTGTCGCCGCCCGAGCATCTGCACATTTCGCCGCTGTTCGACGATGAAGTCGTCTGCATGCTGGGCGCCCAGCACCCGCTGGCGCGCAAGGGGATCTCGCTCAAGCATTACGTGGAGATGCCGCACCTGGCACCCGCACCGTACGCCGTCATGCAGCGCAGCATGATTGATCAGGCACTTGCGGAGCAAGGGCTCAAGCGCCAGATCCAGGTGTCGCTGCCATATTTCGGGCTGGTGCCGTATGTGCTGATGCGTACGGATCTGGTCTTCACGACTGGCCGCCAGTTTGCGGCGCATTGTGCGCAGTATCTGCCGATCCGCATCCTGCCGACGCCCATGGCGTTCCCGAAGATGCGCTTCTACCAGCTCTGGCACGAGCGCAGCCACGCTGCGCCCGATGTGATGTGGCTGCGCCGGATGATCGGCGAAGTGGCCGCAGAGTTGCCGCAGCATCCGCAATTGGAAACGGCAGCCTGAGCTGCCGATCCGACATCTTCTCAGCAAGCAGCGGGATTACTTCCCGCTTGCGACCGTTTTCCCGTAGTTCGGGAAGAACACCTGCTCCCCGTTCACCTTGAAATCGGCAATCGCCTGCTGGCCGGCGGGGGAGGTGATCCACTCGATCAGCTTGGTCGCGTCCGTGTAGTTCGTGCTTGGATACTTCTTCGGGTTCACGGCGATGATGCCGTACGGGTTGAACATGCGCGGGTCGCCTGCCAGTACGATGTCCAGGCCCGTCTTGGCGCGATAGGCGCCGTAGGTGGCGCGGTCGGATAACGTGTACGCGTTCATCTGGGCGGCCATGTTCAGCACTTCGCCCATCCCCAGGCCCGCGCTCACGTACCAGGGCTTGCCCTTCGGGTCGACGTTGGCGGTCTTCCAGTAAGCTTTTTCCATCACGTCGGTGCCGGAGTTATCGCCGCGCGAAATGAACTTGGCACCCGATTTCTCACCGGCAGTGGCGATGGTCTCCATGCTTTGGATGACGTTCTTCTGACCACGGATGCCTGCCGGGTCCGCCGTCGGGCCGACGAGGATGAAGTCGTTGTACATCACGTCACGGCGGTCGATGCCGCCACCCGAGGCGACGAACGCATCTTCGAGTTGCCGGGCGTGCACGAGCACCACGTCCACATCACCCGACTCCCCTAGCTTGACGGCCTTGCCAGTGCCAACGGCAATCACTTGCACATGGATGCCGGTGGCGGCTTCGAACTTGGGCAGCAGCACCTTGAGCAAACCGGAATTTTCTGTACTGGTCGTGGTGGCCATGCGGAGATCGCCTGCATATGTAGCACTGGCAAAAGTCAGAACTAGGCAGGCGATGGCAGACAACCGAAGGGTTTGGAGCAATCCGGGCATGTCGTGAGCAGGATATAAGAGACGTGGACGCTTTATGTTGGATGTTGCATGATGTCGGCAACATTGAGGCGGTCGGCAGCCACGATGCGCCCGCCCCTGGGAGATGACGGGAATTGTTCTCCGGGAGCACGAGCCAAGTAAATAGGAAATCACAAACATAATGACGTTCCAGTTCGAGGTTTTCCCGGTGGTGGGGCCGGATGACAATCCGCGCGCCAACGGCAAGGTCTTTCAATTGCTGCGGGCGGTGCGCGAAACGGGGTCGCTGCACCGGGCAGCCAAGCAGGTGGGGTTGTCGTACCGGCACGCATGGGGCGTGATGCGCTCGTGGGAAGAGATGCTCGGGCGGGCGCTGCTGGATATGGAGCGTGGCCGCGGTGCATCGCTCACGCTGTTCGGCGAGCGCATGCTACGTGCCGAAATGCGCCTGCGCGAGCAGCTTGATCCGGCCGTGCGCCAGGCCATGGGCCAGTTCATGGCGGAGCTGGAAGACGCCTCGCAGTCTCAAACGCGCATTCGCTTTTCGGGCAGCCATGATCCTGCGGTGGAAGTGCTGGCCGAGACATTTGCGCATGCAAGTCATGGCTCGCACCTCGATACCGTGTTCTGCAGCGCCGTTGAGGGGCTGATCTGCCTGCAGGAGAAACAGTGCGAGGTGGCCGGCTTCTATGTGGCGCCGCAACAGGGCGCCGGTTCGATCGCTCACCAAACATTGCGCAAGTGGCTGCGTCCGACCGCCGTGCGCCTGATCGCCCTGGCCGATCGGGAGCAGGGGTTGATGATGTCGCCGGAATGGGCGGGGCGCGTGCAGTCGCTGCAGGACCTGGCGCGCACGCAGGCACGGTTCGTCAACCGCCAGCGCAGTTCGGGTACGCGCCTGCTGTTCGATCAGTTGCTGGTGGCTGCAGGGCTGTACCCGGATCAGATCAACGGTTATGACGAGCAGGAGTTCTCCAGCGACAAGATCGCCGTGGCCGTGCAGGAAGGGCGGGCGGATGTCGGTTTCGGCCTGCGCCCCGGGGCTGAGGCCCATGGCCTGCATTTCGTGCCGCTTACGCGTGAAACGTACTACCTGGCGGTGCGCCGCAATGACGCGCTTGCCTCGTGGGTGCGCGAGCTGATCGAGCGCATTGGTCAGCCGGCGTTTCGCGAAGGGCTGAGCCATCTGGCGGGCTATCGCGCCACCGAGCAGGTCGCGCTGCTCACCGCCGATCAGGCATTGCCCTGGCACGCTGAGGACGCCCGCGCGCTGGCCCACTGAAGTCGTGCGAACATGACGGGGTTTGCTCCCGCCCTTGTTCCGCCCATGTCACGTTTTTCCGTCTGGACCCAAGCCTTGCGCATGCTGCGCCGCGACTGGCGCGCTGGCGAGCTGAATCTGCTGCTCGTTGCGCTGGTGCTGGCCGTGGCTGCGCTGGCGTCTGTCAGCTTTCTGGCTGACCGCATGCACGCTGGTCTGGAGCGTGATGCCCGCCAGTTGATCGGCGCAGATGTGCTCGTGGTGTCTGATCAGCCGTTGCCGGCCGACATTGAGGCACATGCGCGCGCCAGCGGCCTGGAGGTGACGCATACCGCGACCTTCCCCAGCATGGCCAGCACGCTCACCAACGGTTCATCTGGTGAGCCGGCATCGCAGTTGACGGCCATCAAGGCCGTGGATGCGGGATACCCGCTGCGCGGCACGCTCAAGGTGAGCGGTGATGGGCGCGATACCGTTGGTGCGCCTATCCGCGCGATTCCTTCTGCGGGCACGGTGTGGGTTGATGCACCGTTGCTCGACGCACTGGGCCTGCGTGTGGGGGACGCCGTTCGCCTGGGCACACGCACCTTCAAGATCGCCCACGTCATCACGCAAGAGTTGGACCGCGGCGCCGGCTTCATGAACTTTGCCCCGCGCGTGATGCTGCCGATGGCCGATCTGGCCTCTACTGGCCTCGTCACGTACGGCAGCCGCGTCACGTACCGCCTGCTGGTGGCTGGGCCCGATGTGGCCACCACCACCTTCCGCGATTGGGCTGAAAGCGAACTGAAGACGCGTCAGGTGCGCGGCGTGCGCATCGAGTCCTTGCAGAACGGCCAGCCGCAGATGCGCGAAACACTGGATCGTGCCGAGCGCTTCCTCTCGCTCGTCGCCTTGCTCGCGGCAATGATCGCGGCGGTGGCCATCACGATGGCGGCGCGTCGCTACACCGCACGCCACACCGATGCGGTAGCCATCATCAAGTGCCTCGGGCTGCGGCAGGGGCAGATTCTCGGGACGTTTGCGCTGGAGTTTTTGCTCATTGGCGTGCTGGGTTCGCTGGTGGGCGTGGCGCTGGGCTATGGCGCGCACTGGTTGCTACTGGCGTCGTTGGGTGATCTGGTGACGGTCTCGTTGCCGGCGCCGTCTGTGTGGCCGGCTGTGGTGGGCGTGACGGCAGGGCTGGTGCTGCTGGTCGGCTTTGCTGTGCCGCCGCTGCTGAGCCTTGTGCGCGTGCCACCGCTACGCGTGCTGCGGCGGGATGTGGACGAACGTGCGATTGCCGCGTGGGTTGGCTATGCCCTAGGGGCGGCGGCGTTCTTTGCGCTGCTGGTGGTGTCTGCGCGCGATGTGAAGCTGGGAGCGTTGACGGCAGGCGGGTTTGCCGGCGCCATTCTGGTTTTCGCGTTGCTGGCAGCCGGTGGGCTGCGCGCGCTGGCCGTGTCGCTCGGGCGCGGGCGCGCGCTGAGTGTGGGCTGGCGTTTTGCGCTGGCCGTGCTGGAGCGCCGTCGCGGCGTGAGCGTGCTGCAAACCGTTGCCCTGGCTGTCGGGTTGATGGCGCTGCTGTTGCTCGCCATGACGCGCAATGACCTGATCCGCTCGTGGCACAACGCCACGCCGGCCGATGCGCCCAACCGCTTCATCATCAACATTCAGCCGGATCAGATGGAGGCGGTTTCGCAGGCGCTGTCGCGTGCGGGTGTGGTCGATCCGAAGCTCTACCCGATGGTGCGCGGGCGCCTGACGCAGGTGAACGGTCAGATCATCGGCCGCGAGACGTATGCCGAGTCCCGTGCTCGCAACCTGATCGAGCGCGAGTTCAACCTGTCCTACGCGACGGTGCAGCCGCCCGAAAACCGCATCATCGCCGGCCAGTGGTTTGGTGGGCAGAAGCCCGAGGCGTCGGTGGAGGAGGGCATTGCCAAGACGCTCAATCTGCATCTGGGCGACGTGCTGCGTTTCGATGTCGCCGGGCAGACGGTGGATGCGCCCATCACGTCATTGCGCAAGCTCGACTGGAGCTCGATGCGCGTGAACTTCTTCGTGATCCTGCCGCCCGTGGCGTTGCGTGATATGCCGCAGACGTACGTGACGGCATTCCGTATTCCGGTAGGGCAGGCCGATCTGCCGTCCAGGCTGGTGCGTGAGTTTCCGAACCTGACCGTGGTGGATACCGAGCTGATCCTTCAGCAGGTGCAAGGCGTGCTCGACCAGGTGACGGTAGCGGTGGAGTTCCTGTTTGTCTTCACGCTGGCGGCGGGTGTGCTGGTGCTGTATGCCGCGCTGTCTGGCTCTCGCGACGAGCGCTTGCGCGATGCCGGCGTGCTGCGCGCGCTGGGCGCGGGCTCCGGCATTGTGCGTCAGACGCAATACGCCGAGGTGCTGATCGTGGGTGGCCTGGCCGGGTTGATGGCGGGTGTGGGTGCCATCGCCATCGGCTGGGTGCTGTCGGCACATGTGTTCGACTTTCCGTATCGATTCAACCCGGCGATCTTGCCGGTCGGCATCGTGGGCGGCATGCTGTGCGCCTTTGCCGGTGGCTGGCTGGGTTTGCGCGATGTGTTGCGCCGCCCAGCCATGGCAACGCTGCGGGATGCCTGATCGTTTTTTTGATGTGATTGACGCTGTATGACTGACGCAACTTCCGGCCAGGAAACCCTGGCCTTCGACTTGATTGGCGGCGAGGCGCGCGTGCGCGAGCTGGTCGATCGCTTCTACGACCTGATGGACCTCGATCCCGAGTTTGCCGTGCTGCGTGGGGTGCATCCGCCCAGCCTGGATAGCGCGCGGGACAAGCTGTTCTGGTTCCTGTGCGGCTGGCTCGGCGGCCCGAACCACTACATCGAGCGCTTTGGCCACCCGCGTCTGCGCGCACGCCATCTGCCATTCGAGATCGGCTCGCAGGAGCGTGACCAATGGATGCGCTGCATGGCACTCGCGATGCAAGACGTCGGTCTGGATGAAGCGCTACAGATGCGCCTCATGCAAGCCTTCTGGCAGACCGCCGACTGGATGCGTAATGTGCCGCGCTGAGGTGCTGTACTAAGCGCACGTCACAAGACAAGAACACCCTGAGGAGACACCCGCATGATCGGTTTGCCCACTGCCGACGACGTGCTCGCGTTCTGGTTCGGTCCCGCACCGCTTACCGTTGATCGGCCCGAGTGGTTCACCAAGTCAGATGCGTTCGATGCGGAAATCCGCGCGCGTTTCCTGCCATTGTGGGAAGCGCTGTCGACCGGCGAGGCCGACACGTGGATGGACACCCCGCTGGAGGCGATTGCGCGCATCGTGGTGCTGGATCAGTTCTCCCGCAACATGTTCCGCAACAACCCGCGTGCCTTCGCCAGCGACGCTGCAGCGCTGCATACCGCGCGGATCGTCGTGGCTGCCGGTTGGGATGTCCAACTGCCAACGCGCTTTCACCGCGCATTCTGCTACTTGCCGTTCGAGCACAGCGAGGCGCTGGCTGCACAGGACGAGTCGATTCGCCTCTACACGCGCTTGCGTGACCAGGAGAACGATGCGGACTCGCTCATCTGGGCGGAGAAACATCGGGAGATCATTGCTCGCTTCGGGCGTTTTCCGCATCGCAATGCGGTGCTCGGGCGCGTGTCCACGCCCGAGGAGGTGCAGTTTCTGGCCCAGCCTGGGTCGTCGTTCTAGACGCTGGGCTGGAAGTGGCTCAGGTGCGCTCGCGGCGCTCCGACCACTTGTCGACGGTCTCGCGCGGTGCACGCGAAAGCATGTCGATCAGCTCGGCGGGGTTGTCGCTCACGTGCAGCAGGTCGGCGTGGTGGCGCTTGAGGAAACCTTCTTGCACGGCGTGGTCGATGAAGGCCAGCAGCTTGTCATAGAAGCCTGCCACGTTCAGCAGGCCGATCGGCTTGTTGTGATAGCCGAGCTGCAGCCACGTGAAGGTCTCGAACAGTTCTTCGTAGGTGCCCACGCCGCCAGGCATGGCGATGAAGGCATCCGCACGGTCGGCCATCATCTGCTTGCGCTGGTGCATGCTGTCGACGACGTGCAGCTCGGTCAGCTCCTTATGGCCGACTTCCTTGCGCACCAGCGACTTGGGGATGATGCCGATGACCGGGCTGCCGCCATGCAGTACCGCGTCCGCCACGATACCCATCAGGCCGACGTTGCCGCCGCCGTAGACGAGCGTGAGGCCGCGCTTGACCATCTCGTTGCCCAGCGCAATGGCGCCGGCCTTGTAGTCCGGGCGTTCGCCCGGGCTGGAACCGCAATAGACGCAGATCGATTTCATTTGGCAGGGGTGGTGGGGCTGGAGGCGCCTGGTGCGCCAATCGGCGGATCGTTGCTGCGGCTGACCGCGAGCAAGTCGAAGGCCCGCCGCGGCTTGCCGCGCAGGTAGGGCGCGAGGATCGACAGGATGTGGTAACTCGCGCCGTGCAGGTGGTCACGGATCGCGTTCTGATCGTTGTACTGACGCGGGTGCTGCACGAACTGGAACGACAGCCAATAGGTTGCGATCACCACGATGTTGGTGCAGATCGCATCGACTTGGACAGGCGTGGCTTCCATCTCGCCGTCTTCAATGAACTGGTGGCAGATGTCCATGGCGAAGTGGCGCTTCTGCTCGACGATGCGCTTGAAGTTCAGCTCCAGCATGCGGTTGCGTGCCAGCAGATCGTTGATGTCGCGGTACAGGAAACGGTAGTTCCACAGGAACTCCGACATGTACTGCAGGTAACCCCAGGTCTCGTCCAGCGTGGCCTTGTGGTCGTCCGGCAGCTTCAGGCGACGCGCGATCTCCTGCTCGAACTGCACGAAGATCGAGTTGATGATGTCGTCTTTGTTGCGGAAGTGGTAGTACAGGTTGCCCGGGCTGATCTCCAACTCTTCGGCAATCGTCGTGGTGGTGACATTGGGCTCGCCCAGTTCGTTGAACAGGCGCAGCGATACTTCGAGGATGCGGTCGCGCGTGCGGCGTGGGCCGGTGGAATGCTGCTTGGTTTCCATTGAACTGCCAAGGCCGGTGGCCCTGTCTCCGTGGCGTGTGTGTGCCCGGATTATAAAAGATCGTGCTTGTGCAAAGACTCCCCACATGCAGTGGGGCAGACATTGCCAAACGTTATCGCCGCGTGTGCGCGGGTAAGCCCCTACCATCCTAATGCAGCAGTGACGCCACCCACGGCCAGGCGATCGCCACCCACGTCCCCGCGCACAGCAGCAGGGCCAGCATGACCGCCGCACTGCCGAAATCCTTGGCGCGCTTGGACAGCCCGTGCTGCTCCAGCGAGATGCGATCGACCGCCGCTTCCACGCTCGAATTGAGCAGCTCGACAATCAGCACCAGCACCAGCGTGCCGATCATCAGGATGCGCTCCACTACCGTGGCGGGAATGACGAACGCGCACGGCAACAGGATCGCGCACAGCGTCAACTCCTGGCGGAACGCGCTTTCCTCATCGATGGCGAAGCGGATGCCGCTGATGGAGTTCTTGAGCGCGAACCACGCTCGTGTGATGCCGCGATTGCCCTTGTGCGGGTTGTCGGCTGGCGAATAGGCGCCCGCCGTGGGCGGCGGGGCAGGGTCCGCTAGTGGCCGATCGGGCGGCGTGGTCGGCTTCATGGAACGCAAGGCTTAAGCGCCCGTGGCGGTCGAGGGTTGTGCGGTTTTGGCATCGCCGGATTGTACGGCGGGCATTGGGCGCAAGTGCGCCAGGAATTGCTCGGAAGCCGCACGCCATGAGAATTTCTCTGCATGTGCGCGGGCCGTCGGGCGGTCGATGCGCAGCGCTTCGAGGCAGGCCTCGCGCAGGTCTTCGCGCAGCGCGCCGGCCGGCGAGTCGCCCAGCACGTCGATCGGGCCCGTTACCGGGTAGGCCGCCACCGGCAACCCGCTGGCCAGCGCTTCGAGCAACACCAGGCCAAACGTATCCGTGCGGCTCGGGAAGACGAACACATCAGCCGAAGCGTACACCTTGGCCAGTTCCGGCTGCTTGAGCACGCCGAGGTAGTTGGCGTTCGGATACTTCGCCTTCAGGCCCGCCAGCGCAGGGCCTTCGCCCACCACCCACTTGGAGCCGGGCAGGTCCAGTTCCAGGAAGGCTTCTACGTTCTTCTCAACAGCCACGCGGCCGACGTACAGGAAGATCGGGTGCGCTGTGTTGAGCACGTTGCCGCGCTGCGAGGTGAAGACGTCCAGATCCACGCCGCGCGTCCACAGCACGCCGTTGGTGATGCCGTAGTCGGCGAGGTCTTTCAACACCACGGGCGTCGGTGCCATCACGGCCTGGGCCGGGCTGTGGAACCAGCGCAGGAAGCGATACGTCCACGCCAGCGGGATGCCGAAGCGTGCCTGCACGTACTCCGGAAAGCGTGTGTGATACGCCGTCGTGTAGGGCAGCTTGTGGCGCAGCGCGTAGGCGCGTGCGGCCAGGCCCAGCGGGCCTTCGGTGGCGATATGCAGGGCCTGCGGGGCGAACTTCTCGATGCGCTCGCGTACGCGCTTGGCCGGCAGGATCGACAGGCGGATTTCCGGATATGTCGGGCACGGCACCGTCTTGAATTCGAGCGGCGTGATCATGTCGACGATATGGCCCATGGCCTCAAGCTCACGGCGCGTCTGGGTGAGGGTACGGACGACGCCGTTGACCTGCGGTTCCCAGGCATCGGTGACGATCATGACTTTCACGGGCTCTCCTTGGAGGGTGGCGGGTGTCGATTGCGCGGCGGCGGGCTGTACGAGGTCGATGTTGGTATTCGTCATGTGGGCTAGGGCTTCCATCAGGCGGCGGCCGCTGCGGCACGGCGTGCGCGGCGGGAGGTGCGCGGCGCATCGAGCAGATGCGTCCAGTAGACGATCTGCAGTTCGCCTTCCATGGTTTCGACCAGGGCGGAGAGGCTCTCCACCCAGTCGCCGTCGTTGCAGTAAAGCTGGCCGTCGATCTCGCGGATCTCGGCCTTGTGGATGTGCCCGCAGACCACGCCGTCGCAGCCGCGGCGGCGTGCTTCGTCGGTCATCACGCGCTCGAACGAGTTGATGAAGTTGACCGCGTTCTTGACCTGATGCTTGAGGTATTGCGACAGCGACCAGTACGGGAACCCCAACCGCACGCGAATGCTGTTGAAGTGCCGGTTCATCGCCAGGATGAAGGTGTAGAGCGAGTCGCCCACGTAGGCGAGCCAGCGCGCGTGCTGCATCACACCGTCGAATAGATCGCCGTGCACGACCCACAGGCGCTTGCCGGTGGCCGTGACGTGCACAGCGTCTTCAGCGACTTCGATATCGCCAAAATTCAGACCGTGGAATTGGCGCACCATCTCGTCGTGGTTGCCGGGGATGAACACCACGCGGGTGCCCTTGCGCGCGCGGCGCAGCACCTTCTGCACCACGTCGTTGTGCGCCTGCGGCCAGTACCAGCCCTTGCGCAGTTGCCAGCCGTCGACGATGTCGCCGACGAGGTACAGCGTGTCGGAGTCGTTGTGCTTGAGGAAGTCGAGCAGGTAGTCTGCCTGGCAGCCCGGCGTGCCGAGGTGGATGTCCGACAGCCAGATCGTGCGGTAGCGGTGGACTTTCTCGGCAGGCGGGTCGGTGTCCTTGTCGGCAAGTTGGTCGGGTGCCAGGGTCGGGACTGGTGCGGAGGCGGGCGCCTCGTGATCGCGGACATCGCCGCGGCCAGCCGGCACGGCTGAACCCAGCGCGCCGGCGGCGGCAAGTCCGGCTGCCATTTGCATCAGAGGCGGTGGAGCGTTCCAGTCGGAACCGGTGAGGGGAGCGGCGCGAAAGCGTTGCGCGAGGCGGCGGAGGAAACCAGGGCTGGGCAGATTTGGCAGGACCATGTCGGCAACAGAGGCTGCGTTGGACGGATTTCGCCATCGCTGCGTGAATAAGCCGTGTCAGAAACATGACCGTCACATGACGGGGTTGCCGTGAACACCAGGGTGGGCGCCGGAGACCTTTGCCCAGCGTGCGTTTCAGGCAGATGGGGCGGGCGGAGTGCCTTCGATGCGCGTCAGCTCAGCCAGCACGGCATCGCGCACGCGTGCGTCGCATAGCAGCGACACATGGCCGATGCCGGAGAACGGCACGTGTCGCGCGCCGTCCAGCCATGACGCACCAGCAGGCCCGACGATGGAGTCGTGCCACGAGAAGATCGACGTAATGCGCGCCCGCACGGCTGGCGTTTCGGATGCAGCAAGGTGGCGTAGCCAGGCGCTGGCCCAGGCCATCTGCCGCACATTGCGCCCGCGTGCGCTGCGCGCTATCGCCGTGCCCCGATGTGGCGTGCCAAGCGTGATGACATGGGCGACCGGGCAAGCGTCCGATGCTTGCCGCAGCAATGCACGCGCAGCCAGCCCGCCCATGCTGTGGCAAAGCAGTACGGGCGCACGGCCGTACGCATGTGTCATCCGAGAGGCAACGGTTGCGATGTCGTGGGCGTAGTCGTCGATGTCGCCCAGCAACGGCATCAGATCGATGGCTTCGATCGGGTGACCGGCGGCGGCCAGATGTTGTTGCATCGGCAACCATACCGCGCGGTTGCAACCGTACCCGTGGATCATCAGCACAGGCACGCGCGTGCCATCACCCGTTGCCTTATCGAGCGCAGCCCGCGCGCGAAACGGCTGCAGTACGTTGAACATCCATGCCACCGACACGCATTCGCGCAGCCAGCACGCGATGAAACCGGCCACGCCGATGCGCTGCTCGCGCGGCACAGGCATGCGGTCCCACACCGGGTCATCCGGAATGGCCGTGCCCAGGCTTGTGGATGCAATGAGGAATGCCCAGCCAACCGAGATGAGATAGCCGAGCACCAGTGCTGCTGCGGCAACGGCAGCTGCGCCCCACCAGGTCAGATCACCCCAGCGATGCGCTGTCCACGCGACCGCCAGCGTCGCCGCGCATTGCAGGGCCACTGCAATGCGACGCGCGTTGGCTGCTGTCAGCGAAGCTAGGGGCGTGGGGGAGGTGGGCAGATCGGCGCGTGTCATGGAATGTGCTGTCGCCGAAGACGCGATCGATCAGCCGCGTATCAGCCGCGTGCCGGCCAGGCGGTCGTGCAGGAACTGGCGCTGTGGATCCAGCCACGCAAGCGCGCCCCACGCCAGCACGCAGGCCAGTGCGACGCCCGCACCGGTCCAGCGGGAAACCCCAACCCCGCTCACATGGATGATGCCGACGGCAACGACTACCCAGATCCAGGCCAGCGCATAACGCGCAATGGCACGGCCGAGTGAAATGGGGGAGCCGTCTGCGTTCACGACGCGCATGCGCCACGTCTGCATGGCGAGCGTCTGGCCGCGCTTGCGCCAGAAGCCCACGAAATACAGGCCGAGCGCGAAGAAGCCCCACACCTGCAGGCCGATATCACCGGTGCGTGCCAGTGGCGGAATGATCGCCCGCAGCAGCAGAAAGATCGCCGTCGCGCCAAACATCACGCCAAACAGCAGCAAGCCCTCGTAGAGCATGGCAGCCAGTCGGCGGCGCAGCGTAGGCGCGGCGAGTGGATCAGACGCCATGACGGGCGAGGAAGGGGAAGCAGTAGTGGCCATCGAACCGGGTAAGCGCAGGCTGGGCGTAATCGATCATGCGCCGATACAACGTGTGTGCGGCGCGTGATCGGATTATGCCAAAGGGAATGCTGGGCTTAGCCGCCCAGTACGGTCGACGGCGGCGGATTGCCCGAATCTCCATCCGGGCTGGTGGCAGGAGCCACCGGATGCACAGGTGTGACCGGTGCACTTGCCGGTGTTGGGGCCGTTGCGGCGGGAGCAGGCGTGGTTGCCGCCGGCGCAGATGCCGCGGCCGTTGCGGTCGGCTTGGCCGGCGCCAACGGATTCGGTGCCGACTTGGTCGTGCCCGGCTTGGTGCGCGCACCATGATGCAGTGCCTTGGCTGCATCCTTGGCCAGGCTCGTGCTGCCCGGCAATGCTGTGACTGCTGACGGACGCTTCTGCGCCTTGGCAGCCGCAGCAAGCTCTTTCTTCTGCTCGTCAGGCAACTGCTGATAGCGCTGCCAGGCTTCGCTCTTCTTCTGGACGGGAACCGACTTGGTGGTCTGGAAATTCTCGCGGGCACGGTGCCGCTGTTCCGGCGTCAGCTTGACCCAGTCAGCCATGCGTGTCTGCAAGCGCTGCTGCTGTGCCGGCGTGTACTTCGGATATGCCTGGGCAATCTGCAGCCACTTCTTGCGGGCCAGCTCGGGCATGCCGTTCCATTCCGGCGCGAACGGCGCCAGGATGCGCTGCTGCACGACGGTCAGTTCAGACCAGTTCGGATGAATGGATGGTTGCGGATTGGTGGCAGGTGGCGTCGGCAACGCCAGCGGTGTGCTGGCGGAGGCATCCGGCGCGGCGGACGGTGCTGATGCTGCCGGTGCCTGTGCGATTGCCAATCCAGCGGACAGCCCCGCAGCGCCGATCAACGAGATCAGGGCGGCGCGCAAGCGCAAGGTCCGTTCGCCTCGCGGTGGTTGGCCGTGGGTGCGGTGGAAGTTGCTCATCGATCAGCCTTTCACTGATCGCGTTTATCGAGATACTGATGGAAGCCTTGATCGGCGTAGGCGGCCAGTGGCAGGTCGTCGAGCAGCATGGCGGCATCAACCTCGGCGAGTTCGTCCACGCGTTGCTGTTGCTGCCAGTGATAGATACCGGCAAGCCCCGCAATCAGTGCAATGGTCGGCCAGAGCAGACCGAATCGACGCAGGAACGCGCCGATACGGTGCATTGGCGACGCAGCGTCGTTTTCCAGGTCGAAGGACACCTGACCTACACCCGGCATGACCAGGGTAGGCGAGCGCACCGTGCTCGGCGCTTCCGCTTTTTTATGCGCGAGCGCCGTCCGGCGTGCCGCGGAAAGGCGGTCACGTACGTCGGGCGGCAACTGTCCGGCCGACTCGTTCAGAGCGGTACGGACAGCGTGCACAAAGCGGCGTTCTCGAAGTTCTACCTTGTTCATAGTCGGATCCCTCGCGCCCGTAGCGCTTGGGCCAGGGCGTGCGTTGCCCGCGAGCAGTGCGTTTTCACGCTCCCCTCGGAACAGCCCATCGCCTGGGCGGTTTCGGCAACATCCATGTCTTCCCAGTAACGCATCAGAAAGGCTTCCCGTTGACGTGTGGGGAGCTTCTCGATTTCGCGTTCCAGAATTTCTAACATCTGCGAGCGCTCGACCTTGTCGGCGCTGCTTTCTGCCGCTGTGGAGCCGGCTTCACTTTCGATCAGCTCCAGCGGGTCGGTATCGTCGCCTTCTGCATCCGTGCGGAAGCTGGAGAACAGGCTGACCCACGTGTTACGCACCTTGGAGCGGCGGAACCAGTCGTGGATCGTGTTCTGCAGAATGCGCTGGAACAACAGAGGCAGTTCAGCCTCGGGTTTGTCGCCGTATTTTTCGGCCAGCTTGATCATCGCGTCTTGCACGATGTCGAGCGCAGCGTCGTCGTCGCGGACCGCGAATACTGCCTGTTTGAAGGCGCGTTTTTCGACGCTTATGAGGAAGGCCGACAGTTCCTGTTCAGAGGCCATACAACAGCGGGTGCGAATCCTGTGGGGCGGGTTGGCGAAATTTCACATTGTCATGAAGTGATGCGATGTGAACATGACGCCGCGCAGCAGCGACGGTCTGGACCGTCAAAAATGCTGCGATGCTAGCAAAAATGCGGGTCGGCGGACAGTCTGGCCGTCTGGCGGACCACCCGGTGTGGCCGCAGTGTAGTGATTCGCACCGCCGCTGGACCGCCATGCGGCATTGCAGTATCATCGTTGGTTCACAACATCTGTGGTTGTCTCATCTGGCCGCTCAACAGGCGGACCATCCATGCAGACGCGCACCGCTCAAATCCGCGCCACAAGCCCGGTAGAGAGCATCCAAACAATTTTTTGCCGAAAATTGCAAAGGACTGACATGAATATGCCAAGCGCGGAATTTTCCCACGCCAATAGCGGTTCATCTGCCGACATGATGGGGTCTGACATCCTCGTCAATGCGCTCGCGGCAGAGGGCGTCGAGTTCGTCTGGGGTTACCCCGGCGGCGCGGTGCTCTATATCTACGACGCGTTCTACAAGCAAAACAAGATCGAACACATCCTGGTGCGCCACGAACAGGCGGCAGTCCATGCGGCTGACGGCTATGCGCGTGCCACGGGCAAGGTCGGTGTCGCCCTGGTGACCTCCGGCCCGGGCGTGACCAATGCCGTGACCGGCATCGCCACCGCCTACCTGGATTCGATTCCGATGGTGATCATCACCGGCAACGTGCCGACGCACGCCATCGGCCAAGACGCCTTCCAGGAATGCGACACCGTCGGTATCACCCGCCCGATCGTCAAGCACAACTTCCTGGTCAAGGATGTGCGCAATCTCGCTTCGACCATCAAGAAGGCGTTCTACATCGCCTCGACCGGCCGTCCGGGCCCGGTGGTGGTGGACATCCCGAAGGATGTCTCGCGCGAGATGTGCAAGTACGAGTATCCGAAGACCATCGAGATGCGCTCGTACAACCCCGTCAACAAGGGGCACTCCGGTCAGATTCGCAAGGCTGTGAGCTTGCTGCTGCAGGCTGAACGTCCTTACATCTATTCGGGCGGCGGCGTGGTGCTTGCCGAGGCCAGCGAAGAGCTGCGCCAACTGGCTGCACTGACGGGTTACCCGGTCACGAACACGCTGATGGGCCTGGGTGCATTCCCCGGCACCAGCAAGCAGTTCGTGGGCATGCTGGGCATGCACGGCACGTACGAAGCCAACATGGCGATGCAGAACTGCGACGTGCTGATTGCCATCGGCGCGCGCTTTGACGATCGCGTGATTGGCAGCCCGGCGCACTTCACGTCGCAGCCGCGCAAGATCATCCACATCGACATCGACCCGTCCTCCATCTCCAAGCGGGTGAAGGTCGACATCCCCATTGTCGGCAACGTCAAGGACGTGCTGCAGGAGATGATCGCCCAGATCCAGTCGGGCGAAGCCAAGCCGAACAAGACGGCGCTGGCCAAGTGGTGGGAACAGATCGAGCAGTGGCGCAGCGTCGATTGCCTGAAGTACGACCGCACCTCCGAAATCATCAAGCCGCAGTATGTGGTCGAGAAGATCTGGGAACTGACCAACGGCGACGCCTTCGTCTGCTCCGACGTCGGCCAGCACCAGATGTGGGCTGCGCAGTTCTACAAGTTCAACGAGCCGCGCCGCTGGATCAACTCCGGTGGCCTGGGCACGATGGGCGTGGGCCTGCCGTACGCGATGGGTATCAAGAAGGCGTTCCCGGACAAGGAGGTCGTCACCATCACCGGTGAAGGCTCGATCCAGATGTGTATCCAGGAACTGTCGACCTGCCTGCAGTACGACACGCCGGTGAAGATCTGCTCGCTCAACAACGGCTACCTGGGCATGGTGCGTCAGTGGCAGGAAATCGAGTATGACAACCGCTACTCGCACTCCTACATGCAGGCGCTGCCCGACTTCGTGAAGCTGGCCGAAGCGTATGGCCACGTGGGCATGCGCATCGAGAAGACGTCCGACGTCGAACCCGCGCTGCGCGAAGCCTTCCGACTCAAGGATCGCACCGTGTTCCTCGACTTCCAGACCGACCCGACCGAAAACGTCTGGCCGATGGTCCAGGCAGGCAAGGGCATCTCTGAAATGCTGCTCGGCGCGGAGGACCTGTAATGCGTCACATCATTTCCGTCCTGCTGGAAAACGAAGCCGGCGCGCTGTCGCGCGTGGTGGGCCTGTTCTCGGCGCGTGGCTACAACATCGAGACGCTGACGGTCGCTCCGACCGAAGACGCTTCGCTGTCGCGCATGACGATCGTCACGACCGGTTCGGACGACATCATCGAGCAGATCACCAAGCACCTGAACCGCCTGGTGGAAGTCGTCAAGGTCGTCGACCTGACCGAAGGTGCGCACATCGAGCGCGAGCTGATGCTCGTGAAGGTGCGCGCGGTCGGCAAGGAGCGCGAGGAGATGAAGCGTACGGCCGACATCTTCCGCGGCCGCGTCATCGACGTGACTGAGAAGACCTACACGATCGAGCTGACCGGCAACGGCAGCAAGCTTGACGCGTTTCTCGATGCCATCGATCGCACTGCCATTCTGGAGACCGTCCGCACGGGCGGCTCGGGCATCGGCCGCGGCGAGCGCATTCTGAAGGTTTGAACCGGCGCGTGCACCAGCGTGTAACTGCAGCCGGACCCCATCGATATTGAAGTATTTGAAAATTAGGACATCACCATGAAAGTGTTTTACGACAAAGACGCCGACCTCTCCCTGATCAAGGGCAAGAACGTCACCATCATCGGCTACGGCTCGCAAGGCCACGCCCACGCCCTGAATCTGAACGACTCGGGCGTGAAGGTCACGGTCGGTCTGCGCAAGGGCGGCGCGTCGTGGAACAAGGCCGTCAACGCCGGCCTGCAGGTCAAGGAAGTGGCCGAGGCGGTGAAGGAAGCCGATGTCGTCATGATCCTGCTGCCGGACGAGCAGATCGCCGACGTGTACAAGAACGAAGTGCACGGCAACATCAAGCAAGGTGCCGCACTGGCGTTCGCTCACGGCTTCAACGTGCACTACGGTGCCGTGATCCCGCGCGCTGACCTGGACGTCATCATGATCGCCCCGAAGGCTCCGGGCCATACCGTGCGTGGCACGTACAGCCAAGGTGGCGGCGTGCCGCACTTGATCGCTGTGCACCAGGACAAGTCGGGCGCCGCACGTGACATCGCCCTGTCGTACGCCACCGCCAACGGCGGCGGCCGTGCCGGCATCATCGAAACCAACTTCCGCGAAGAAACCGAAACCGACCTGTTCGGCGAACAAGCCGTGCTGTGCGGCGGTACCGTCGAGCTGATCAAGGCCGGTTTCGAGACGCTGGTGGAAGCCGGCTACGCGCCGGAAATGGCCTACTTCGAGTGCCTGCACGAGCTGAAGCTGATCGTCGACCTGATCTACGAAGGCGGCATCGCCAACATGAACTACTCGATCTCGAACAACGCCGAATACGGCGAATACGTCACCGGCCCGCGTGTCGTGACGGAAGAGACCAAGAAGGCCATGAAGCAATGCCTGAAGGACATCCAGACCGGCGAATACGCCAAGAGCTTCCTGCTGGAGTACAAGGCAGGCCAACCGACGCTGATCTCGCGCCGCCGCCTGACCGAAGAGCACCAGATCGAGCAAGTCGGCGCCAAGCTGCGCGCGATGATGCCGTGGATCGCCAAGAACAAGCTGGTCGACCAGTCGAAGAACTGATCGATCACGCCTTGAGCGTGAAACAGGAAAGCCAGCCTTCGGGCTGGTTTTTTTTTATGCTGAATCCAAGGGAGGATGTGCCGTTTCAAGTGCTGGCGCAGCCCTGTGTCGGCTAGAATGCCGCATTTCCTTCAAGACGCTGTCGAGGTCTGATTTTGAACAACACGTATCCGCATCCCATCATCGCCCGCGAGGGCTGGCCGTACCTGGGCGGGATTTTCATCGTCTCGCTTATCGTGCAGGCTGCCGCCGGCTTTGGCTGGGCTTGGCCGTTCTGGGTGCTGACGCTGTTCGTGCTGCAGTTTTTCCGCGATCCGGCGCGCGCCGTGCCGACGCAGGCGAATGCGATCCTCTCGCCGGCCGATGGCCGCATCGTTGCCGTCGAGCAAGTGCGCGACCCGTTTGCCGATCGCGACTCGCTGAAGATCAGCGTGTTCATGAACGTGTTCAACGTGCACTCGAATCGCGCGCCGGTCGATGGCACAGTGCAGCAAGTGCAGTACTTCCCGGGCAAGTTCGTCAATGCCGACCTGGACAAGGCGTCGCTCGAGAACGAGCGCAATGCCATCGTGCTGCGTCGCGCTGATGGCCAGATCGTCACCTCGGTGCAGGTGGCCGGGTTGATCGCGCGACGTATCCTTTGCTACACCAAGGCAGGCGAGGCGCTTACCCGCGGCCAGCGTTACGGTTTCATCCGCTTCGGCTCGCGCGTCGACGTGTACCTGCCGCTGACGGCACGCCCACGCGTGACGATCGGCGAGAAGGTGTCCGCCACGCTGACGGTGCTCGCCGAGCTGGACTGATCCGGAGGCCGCCATGCCCGCGTTCAACCGACGCAAGAAACGTTTTACCGCCAGCAACGTCACGCATTTGCGTCCGCTGCGTCACAACCAGCCGCGCTCGGAGGACGATGATCTCGAAGTCATCCGCCCGCGCCGCCGTGGCATTTACTTGCTGCCCAACGCTTTCACGACGGCGGCGCTGTTCGCGGGGTTTTTCGCCATCGTGCAGGCGATGAACCTGAACTTCGAGACGGCGGCGATCGCCATCTTTGCGGCGATGGTGCTTGATGGCATGGACGGCCGCGTAGCTCGCATCACCAATACGCAAAGTGCGTTTGGCGAGCAATTCGACTCGCTGTCGGACATGGTGTCGTTCGGTGTCGCGCCTGCGCTGGTCATGTACGAGTGGATTCTGCGTGACCTGGGCAAGTGGGGCTGGCTCGCGGCGTTCGTCTACTGCGCGGGTGCAGCGCTGCGTCTGGCACGCTTCAACACCAACATCGGCTCGGTCGATAAGCGTTTCTTCCAGGGCATGCCGAGCCCGGCTGCTGCAGCGTTGATTGCCGGTTTCGTCTGGCTGGCAATCGACAACAAGCTGCCGGTGAAAGAGCTGTGGATGCCGTGGGTCGCTTTCGGGTTGACGCTGTATGCGGGCCTGTCGATGGTGTCGAACGCGCCGTTCTACAGCGGCAAGGCACTCGATGTGCGTCACCGCGTGCCGTTCGGTGTGATGGTGCTGGTGCTCGTGCTGTTTGTGGTTGTGTCGAGCGATCCGCCGGTGGCGCTGTTTGGCCTGTTTGTCGGCTATGCGGTGTCGGGCTATCTGCTCTGGGGCTGGCGTACGCTGCATGGCCAGCAGGGCAGTCCGCGGGTGCCGAAACCGACATCCGACGAAGCGCATGAGTGATCAATGCGCGGCACCATTGTGCGCTTGCGTCAATTTTTGAATTCGTCTATAGTCGTTCGCATGCTTTCGCACCCGATTTCCATTCTGATTACGCTAGTCTCGATTGATGGCCTACTAGGTCGTCAGGTCGGGACACGCGCATAGGAAATCGCAAGACAAGGCAAGCAGAAACCGCCAAGTTTTTCGCGAACCAGAATTCACAGCGCCCCGGCCTGCAACCATGCACGCCGGGGCGTTTTGCGTTCTGCTCCGCAAGAAATTATTCGAGACACCACCTAAGACCGACGTCAAAAACGTCACCCCCACCAAGGAGCCGCCATGAGCGACAAACTCATTATTTTCGATACCACTTTGCGCGACGGCGAGCAGTCCCCCGGGGCGTCGATGACCAAGGAAGAGAAGATCCGCATCGCCAAGCAGCTCGAGCGGCTCAAGGTGGACGTGATCGAAGCCGGCTTTGCGGCCAGCTCCAATGGTGACTTCGAGGCAATCCGTGCGATTGCCCAGTCGGTCAAGGATTCGCGCATTTGCTCGCTGGCGCGAGCGAACGACCGCGACATCTCCCGCGCTGCCGAGGCGCTCAAGCCGGCCGGCCAGTTCCGTATCCACACGTTCATCGCCACGTCGGCGCTGCACATGGAGAAGAAGCTGCGCATGTCGCCGGATCAGGTGTACGAACAAGCCCGCCTGGCTGTGCGCTTCGCCCGCCAGTTCACGGACGACATCGAGTTCTCGCCGGAAGACGGCAGCCGCTCGGACATGGACTTCCTGTGCCGCGTGCTGGAAGGCGTGATCGCCGAAGGCGCGACCACCATCAACCTGCCCGATACGGTGGGCTACGCGGTGCCGGAAGGCTATGCCGCGCTGATTCGCTCGGTGCGCGAGCGCATTCCGAATTCCGACAAGGCGATCTGGTCCGTGCATTGCCATGACGATCTGGGCATGGCCGTTGCCAACTCGCTGACCGCTGTCCAGTTGGGTGGCGCGCGCCAGATCGAATGCACGATCAACGGCCTGGGCGAGCGCGCCGGCAACACCAGCCTTGAAGAGGTGGTGATGGCCGTCAAGACGCGCCGCGACTACTTCAACCTCGACGTCGGTGTTGATACCTCGCAGATCGTGCCGGCCTCCAAGCTGGTCTCGCAGATCACCGGTTTCGTCGTGCAGCCGAACAAGGCTGTGGTGGGCGCCAACGCCTTCGCACACGCGTCGGGCATCCACCAGGATGGCGTGCTCAAGGCGCGTGACACCTACGAAATCATGCGTGCCGAAGACGTGGGCTGGACGGCCAACAAGATCGTTCTCGGCAAGCTTTCGGGCCGCAACGCATTCAAGCAGCGCCTGCAGGAATTGGGCATTGAGCTGGACTCGGAAGCCGAATTGAACGCTGCCTTCACGCGCTTCAAGGAACTGGCCGACCAGAAAGCCGAGATCTTCGATGAGGACATCGTTGCCATCGTTTCCAACGAAGCGCAGCACAGCGAGGGTGAACACTTCCGCTTCGTCTCGCTGGCGCAGCGCTCGGAAACGGGTGAGCGCCCGCACGCACGCATCGTCTTCGTTGCCGATGGCAAGGAAGTGACCGGCGAGGCTGAAGGCAACGGCCCGGTCGATGCCACGCTCAACGCTATCGAAAGCAAGGTCGCCAGTGGCGCCGAGCAACTGCTGTACTCGGTCAATGCCATCACAACCGGCACGCAGGCGCAGGGTGAGGTGACGGTGCGTCTGTCCAAGTCGGGCCGCATCGTCAATGGCGTGGGGACGGATCCGGACATCGTTGCCGCATCGGCCAAGGCCTACCTCGCCGCACTGAACAAGCTGCAGGACAAGAGCAGCGAGAAACTCAATCCGCAGATCTGATCGCGGGTTTCAACAAACACACGCAGGAGTCAGCCCAGACCCCAACACGATCACTACAGAGCGCGCACCCGGTTACCCACCGGAACGCGAAGCGGGTGCGGCGGCACCGGACACGTCAGAAGCGTGATTTCCGTGCCGACCGTCTTTGAGAGCGATGTCTGTGCGATCCACGACATGGCCGACCCGAACATCCACGCCAGGTGATGCGCCTCGCGTGGATGTTGCCGTTTCGACGCTTAGCGGCTGGAATCGTGATCGTGGTCATACATCGGGTCAGGGCTGACCTGCGTGAGCCGCACGATGCCGTCGCGGTCGAAATAGAAATTCATCAGCGACGGCCACACGCCTTCGTGCCTGAAGCGGTAGGACCACACCTGCCGATCCATCAGCCGGAAATAGGCGGTTTCCTCGGGTTTGCCGAATGTCTGCAGCACATCGTTCTGCGTCGCGGTGCCGACGCGGATCTGCGCAAACTCCATCGTCGTCAGAATCTGCCGAAACGAGGCGAGCTTTCCACTCGCGTCAAAGTCAGCCGCATAGGTGAATTGCCCGTAGGGCTGGGTGGGATATAGCCAACGCGTGCCACCGCCTGCTCGGGGGTATTGCTCGGGTGGTTTGCCAAAACGCGCTTCCACGGCGGAAGCTGGCTGGCCGATCAGTGCTTCGCCCGTCTGCGCGGGCGCCAGCACGGTGCATGCGCTCATCAATGCCGGCGCGATGGCGAGCAGTGCGACGCGCTGCCAAGTTGGGGTGCCCATGCCCACGATGGTTCTCCTGAATGCCTTCAGTGTAGGGCCTCATGTCGGCTGGCTGCTTGTGCCGGCAAGGCTGCGCGCTTTACCATCCGCGCTTCACGGGGAGTTGTCATGATGTTTCGCTTGTTCGTGGCCGCATTGGCGGCCGTTGGATTGTGCAGCGCTGCCGTCGCGCAACCCGAAGCCGCGCCGATCCGGCTGGCGTTGATCGAGGGCTTGTCCGGCCCGTTCGCCAACGCGGGGGAGGCGGTGGATCGTAATCTGCGCTTCGCCATCGAAGGCGTGAATGCGCGTGGCGGCGTGAAGCTGCCCGATGGGCGCCATCCGCTTGTGCTCGTGCGCATGGATAGCAAGAACACGGTCGACGAATCCTTGCTGCAGTTGCAAGCCGCCACCGACGCGGGAATCCGCTTCATTCTGCAGGGCAATAGCTCGGCGGCTGCAGCCGCGCTGTTGACGTCGATCTCGCGCTACAACGAACGCCATCCGGACGCGCGTGTGCTGTACCTGAACTACGCCGCCGTTGATCCGGCCCTGACCAACGAGGCCTGCAGCTTCTGGCATTTCCGCTTTGATGCATCGGCCGACATGCGCATGCATGCGCTGACCGAGGTGATCCGCGCCGACAAGGCCATCAAGAAGGTCTACCTGATTGGGCAGGACTACACGTTCGGTCGTCAGGTGGCGCAATCGGCGCGTCAGCAATTGGGTGAGAAACGGCCGGATGTGGCCATCGTTGGTGAGGTGCTGCACCCGATCGGCAAGGTGAAGGACTTTGCGCCATACGTGGCACGCATTGCGGCCTCGGGCGCGGACACCGTCATCACCGGCAATTGGGGGAATGACCTGACGCTGCTGGTCAAGGCGGCGCGCGACGCGGGGCTCACGGCGCGCTTCTTCACGTTCTACGGCAACTCGCTGGGCGCGCCAGGGGCGATGGGCGAGGCGGGTGTCGGCCGCGTGGTGGCGGTGGCGGAGTGGCACCCGAACCTCGGCGGTGCCAAGTCCGATGCCATCTATAAGACCTTTCGCGCGCGCTATCCGGCGTCGGGTGACGACTACCCGCTGCTGCGCGATCAGATGATGATTGACATGCTGGCCGCCGCCATCGAGCGCGCCGGCACGACGGAGGCGAGCGCGGTGGCACGTGCGCTGGAAGGCGCTTCGCTGGACAACGGTTTCCACCGCATGACGCTGCGCGCCGAGGATCACCAAGCCATTCAGCCGCTGGTCGTCACGCAAATGGAGCGTGTGGGTACGCCTGGCACGCCGTTCGATATCGAGGGCTCAGGTTACGGCTTCCGTACGTTGAAAGTGATTCCTGCGCCGCAAACAGCTCTGCCCACTGCCTGCAAGATGGCGCGCTACTGACTGACCTGACACGGAACTGTCGTCTGTGGGGGCTTTTGAGCTATAATCGCGGTCTTGCTATCCAGGCCGGGTTCGGAATGGGGCTGGCAAGATAACGTTCAACACGGCACCGGCGGCGGTGATTTTCAAGCGCTGCAGTGTCCGCAAGTCAAAGGAATCGAAATGTCCGTTGCTAACATCAACAAGCAAGAAATCGTCAAGGATAACGGCCGCAGCGCCAACGATACGGGTAGCCCGGAAGTGCAAGTTGCACTGCTGACCGCTCGCATCAATGAACTGCAGCCGCACTTCAAGGCGCACATGAAGGACCACCACAGCCGTCGCGGTCTGCTCAAGATGGTGAGCCGTCGCCGCCGTCTGCTGGACTACCTCAAGGGCAAGGACGCTGACCGCTACACCGCGCTGGTTGCGAAGCTGGGTCTGCGTAAGTAATGGTGGGTCTCACGCACTGCGCGTGATGAAAAGTGCCTGCGTCAGCGTGCTGATGCAGGCATTTTGTTTTTGGCGGCCGCGTTTGTGGTCGCGCCGGGCAACCGGCAAGTGATGGCAGTCGACCAGTTCAATGGATGAATCGGCTGCCAGGGACCGGGGGCGGCAGGAAGCAGAGTCTTGTGTCATTCCAGTGCGGCGTTGCATGTCAGCGCCGCGCTGGAATGGCATAAAACACACCTCTGCAACCGCACCGTCTTCCGGAACGTGTTTGTCGTGGCGCAATGAAAACGAGCTTGAATCCTCGGCGCCGCGAATACCGAACAGGAGATGCTATGACCATGTTCAATAAGGTCGTCAAAGAATTCCAATGGGGCGGCCATAAAGTCCGCATGGAAACGGGTGAGATCGCCCGTCAGGCGAGCGGCGCTGTGCTGCTCGACATGGACGACACCGTCGTGCTCGCCACCGTGGTGGGCGCCAAGAACCCGAAGCCGGGTCAAGACTTCTTCCCGCTGACCGTCGACTATCTCGAGAAGACCTACGCTGCCGGCAAGATCCCGGGTGGCTTCTTCAAGCGTGAAGGCCGTCCGTCGGAAAACGAAACGCTGACCTCGCGCCTGATCGATCGTCCGCTGCGTCCGCTGTTCCCGGAAGGCTTCTACAACGAAGTCCAGGTCGTCATCCACGTGCTGTCGATCAACCCGGAAGTGCCGGCCGACATCCCGGCGCTGGTGGCTGCTTCGGCTGCACTGGCTGTGTCGGGTCTGCCGTTCAACGGCCCGGTGGGCGCTGCCCGCGTGGGTTACAAGGATGGCCAATATCTGCTGAACCCGAATCGCGCGCAACTGGCGCATTCGGAGCTGGACCTGGTCATGGCCGGTACCGAGCGTGCCGTGCTGATGGTCGAGTCCGAAGCCAACCAGCTGTCGGAAGAGATCATGCTGGGTGCCGTGGTGTACGGCCATGAGCAGTCGCAGATCGCCATCAACGCGATCCACGATCTGGTGCGCGAAGGTGGCAAGCCGGAGTGGGACTGGCAAGCAGCTCCGAAGAACGAAGTGCTGACCGCTAAGGTGTCCGAGCTGGGCCTGGCCGATCTGCAAGCCGCTTACCAGCTGCGCCAGAAGTCGGCGCGCAGCCAGAAGCTGAGGGAAGTCTGCAAGTCGGTCGCGGCCAAGCTGGCCGAAGCCGGTGTGGAAGCCGACGGCGTGGAAGTCGACAACATCCTGTTCGAGCTCGAATCGAAGATCGTGCGCGGCCAGATCCTGAACGGCGAACCGCGTATCGACGGCCGCGACACCCGCACGGTGCGCCCGATCGAAATCCGCTCGTCGGTGCTGCCGCGTGCGCACGGCTCGGCCCTGTTCACGCGTGGTGAAACGCAAGCGCTGGTGGTGGCCGCCCTGGGCACCAAGAGCGACGAGCAGATCATTGACGCGCTGCAAGGCGAGTACCGTGACCGCTTCATGCTCCACTACAACATGCCGCCGTTCGCCACGGGCGAAACCGGCCGCGTGGGCAGCCCGAAGCGTCGCGAAATCGGCCACGGCCGTCTGGCCAAGCGTGCACTGATTCCGGTGCTGCCGGCCGCTGACGAATTCGGTTACACGATCCGCCTGGTGTCGGAAATCACCGAGTCGAACGGTTCGTCGTCGATGGCTTCGGTGTGCGGCGGCTCGCTGGCACTGATGGACGCTGGCGTGCCCCTCAAGGCGCACGTGGCTGGCGTGGCCATGGGTCTGATCCTGGAAGACAACAAGTTCGCCGTGCTGACCGACATCCTGGGTGACGAAGATCACCTGGGTGACATGGACTTCAAGGTGGCGGGTACCGACGCTGGTATCACTGCGCTGCAGATGGACATCAAGGTGCAGGGCATCACCAAGGAAATCATGCAGGTCGCACTGGCGCAAGCCAAGGAAGGCCGTCTGCATATCCTGGGCAAGATGCAGGCTGCCATGGGCGGCGCCCGCGCCGAGTTGTCGGAACACGCACCGCGCATGATCACGGTCAAGATCAATCCGGAGAAGATCCGCGACGTGATCGGCAAGGGCGGCTCGACCATCCAGGCGCTGACCAAGGAAACCGGCTGCACGATCGATATCGGCGAAGACGGCACGATCACCATCGCGTCGACCTCGTCGGAAGGCATGGCAGAAGCCAAGCGCCGCATCGAAGGCATTACGGCCGAAGCCGAAGTGGGCAAGATCTACAACGGCACCGTGCTCAAGCTGCTGGACTTCGGCGCGATCGTGAACATCCTGCCGGGCAAGGACGGTCTGCTGCACATCTCGGAAATCGCCAACGAGCGCGTGAACCAGGTCTCCGACTACGTGAAGGAAGGCCAGGCTGTGCGCGTGAAGCTGCTGAGCACCGACGAGAAGGGCCGTATGCGTCTGTCGATCAAGGCCGCCAAGGCTGAGGAAGGCGACGTGCCGGCCGCTGCGCCGCAAGCGCCGGGCGCAGGCGAAGCTGTGTCGCAACAGCAGCAGCAACAACAGCAGTAAGCGCGGGGTCTCTCGCTACGAAAACGGCTGGACGATGTCCAGCCGTTTTTTTGTTTACACTGCGTCGCGAGTTCCTCCCGTTGCCCTTTGCGCCCCATCATGAGCCGCCTGTTCGAGCAAAACCGCATCGCCGTCGTCTGGGATTTCGACAAGACGCTGATCCCGCGTTACATGCAAGTGCCGCTGTTCGAGCGCTTCAACATCGCCGAACAGGGCTTCTGGGATGAAGTCGAGGCGGGTTCAAAAGAAATCGAATCGCGTGGCCAGAAGGTCAACCGCGAAACGTTCTACTTGAACGTGCTGCTCCGCTATGTGCGCGATGGTCGAATGGCCGGCCTCAATAACGCGGCGTTGCGCGAACTCGGTGCTGAACTCGAATTTTTCCCGGGCGTGACGGACTTTTTTGAGCGCAGCAAGGCGTGGGTGCGTGACAACGCGGCCTACCAAGCCTTCGACATCAAGCTCGAGCACTACATCGTCAGCACCGGTCTGACGGAGATGATCAAGGGCTCGCCCATCGCCCCATATATCGACGGCGTGTGGGGCTGTGAATTCCTGGAAGCGCCTGATGCGAATGGCCGCCAGGTCATCTCAGAAGTCATCTACGCCATCGACAACACCACCAAGACGCGTGCGCTGTTCGAGATCAACAAGGGCGTCAACAAGCACCCCGAAGCGGTCAATGTGAACTCGTCGATTGCCGAAGACGAGCGCCGCGTGCCGTTCGCCAACATGATCTACGTGGCCGATGGTCCGAGCGATATTCCCGCGTTTTCGGTGGCGCGCAAGGGCGGCGGGCGCACGTATGCGGTCTACAACCCCGAGAGCCCGCGCTCGTTCGAGCAGGCCGACAATTTGCGTGCCGATGACCGCGTCGACATGCTCGGCCCGGCGGACTACCGCGCAGGCTCGCCCACCGAGATGTGGCTCAAATTGCATATCGGCAAGATCGCCGACGGCATCGTCCACGGCAAGCAGGAAATCATGCGCGAAACCACGCGTGGCATCCCGCAGCACTTTGTCGAACCGAAGCGCAGCGCGCTGTAACCCTCATCGATCCGATTCCCATGAAAGCGATTGAAATCACCCAGTACGGTGGCCCGGAAGTCCTGAAGCTTGGCGAGCGCCCGATGCCCGAGGCGAAGGCTGGCGAAGTGCTGATCCGCGTGCGTGCAGCCGGCGTGAACCGGCCGGATGTGTTCCAGCGCACGGGCAACTATCCCGTGCCGCCGGGTGCGTCGGACATTCCGGGGTTGGAGGTGGCGGGCGAGATCGTCAGTGGCGATCTGGCGCATGCCGACAATCGCTTCGGCCTGAAAGTGGGCGATCGCGTTTGCGCGCTCGTGCAGGGCGGCGGTTATGCCGAATTCTGTACCGCCCCGCTGGGGCAGGTGCTGCCGGCGCCGGCGGGCCTGTCCGATATCGACGCCGCGGCGCTGCCGGAAAACTACTTCACTGTCTGGTCGAACGTGTTTGACCGCGGCTTGCTGGGGCAGGGCGCGCATGGTGCGGATGAAACGCTGCTTGTGCAGGGCGGCTCCAGCGGCATCGGCACGACGGCCATCCAGATCGCTTCCGCGTTGGGGCATCGCGTGTTCGCCACCGCAGGCAGCGCCGACAAGTGCGATGCCTGCGTCGAGTTGGGCGCGACGCGCGGCATCAACTACAAGACCGAAGATTTCGTCGAAATCGTCAAGGCCGAGACGGGCCGAGGCGCTGATGTGGTGCTCGACATGGTCGGTGGCAGTTACGTCGCGCGCGAGATCGCCTGTACGGCCGACGATGGCCGCATCGTGCTGATCGCATTGCTGGGTGGCGCCAAAGCCGAAGTGCCGCTGGGCGACATCCTGCGCAGGCGCATTACGCTGACGGGTTCAACGCTGCGCCCGCGCCCGATCGCGTTCAAGGCGGCCATTGCGGCCAAGCTGCATGAAAAGGTCTGGCCGTTGCTGGCGTCAGGCCGCATCAAGCCGGTCATTCATGAAGTTATGCCCGCTGCGCAGGCCGCACAGGCGCATGCCCTGATGGAATCGAGCGCGCATATCGGCAAGATCATGTTGGTTTGGGATTGAGTTCAAGACGTCAAAATTGACCCTGTTTTTGCCGTCACGGTAGAATGCCGGGTTTATTTGACAGTCGACCGGGCGGAACAAGAACGTGAACGCAAGACCGAAGCTGGTGGTAGGCAACTGGAAGCTGCATGGCAGCCTGAACACCAACGCCGCGCTGCTTGAGCAGATCAAGGCCGCGGGCAAGACCAACGCCACGCTGGCGGTGTGCGCGCCGTTCCCCTATTTGGCCCAGTGTCAGTCGCTGCTGGCTGGTTCGTCAGTGGGTTGGGGTGCACAGGACGTGTCCGCCGAAACGCGTGGTGCCTTCACCGGCGAAGTGGCGGCATCGATGCTGTCGGAATTCGGTTGCGGCTACGCGATTGTCGGCCACTCCGAGCGCCGCACGTACCACGGTGAAACCGATGCGCAAGTGGCGACCAAGGCGCTGCGTGCGCTGGAGCACGGCATCATCCCGATCGTCTGCGTGGGCGAAACGCTGGCTCAGCGCGAAGCCGGTGAGACGGAGCAGGTGGTCGGCCGTCAACTGGATGCGGTACTGGAAGCGCTGTCGGTCGAGCAGCTCGGTCGCATCGTCGTCGCCTACGAGCCGGTCTGGGCGATTGGCACCGGCAAGACCGCGACCAGCGAGCAGGCGCAGGCTGTGCACGCGTTCCTGCGCGCACGCGTTGCTGCCCGCGATGCGGGTGTGGCGCAGCGCCTGGCGATTCTGTACGGCGGCAGCGTCAAGCCGGACAACGCAGGTGAGTTGTTTGCGATGGCGGACATCGATGGTGGCTTGATTGGCGGCGCATCGCTGAAGGCAGAAGATTTCCTGGCGATCGGTCGCGCATAGGCGACCGTTCGGGGCGCACATGTTGGGCATGTGCGACTGCAACATATTATTGAGAGAAATGAAATGGCAATTCTGAAGACTCTGCTGCTGGTGGCGCAAATCCTGAGCGCGCTTGGTGTGATCGGCCTAGTGCTGCTGCAGCACGGCAAGGGCGCTGATGTGGGTGCTGCCTTTGGCTCGGGTGCATCGGGCAGCCTGTTTGGTGCGACCGGTTCGGCCAACTTCCTGTCGCGCACGACGGCCGTGCTGGCCACCGTGTTCTTTGTGGCCACGCTGGCGCTGACGTTGATCGGCACCAACAAGGGCAGCGTATCGGCGGGCGTGATGGGTTCGGTGGCACCGGTTGGGCCGGCAGCTTCGGCGCCCGCGGCATCGGCTCCGGCGGCAGCCTCCGCGCCGGCCGTACCGAAGTAATTCGTTGTAACGATCGCGAGCGCGCTGTCGGGTTTTTCGGTGCGCCGCGATGCATAAGATTTTTGTTTGTGCATTGAACAAAAGCTTCGCTTTGCGGTAGAATGTGAGGCTTGAAACAACACGGGGAACAGCGAAGGCGCTAAGCCTGATCTGGGTTCCTGGTAGAGTTTCTTCCCCCAGCCGACGTGGTGAAATTGGTAGACACGCTATCTTGAGGGGGTAGTGGCGAAAGCTGTGCGAGTTCGAGTCTCGCCGTCGGCACCAATCAAATTCGGGGTCTGGTCAACGGGATGTTCCGTTCGGGCCCCATCCGCAAAACGACGTTCAGTTGAGGCGTCGTGAGGCTGCGGACCCGGCGCCTTCGATGGGGCGACAAGGCGCCGCCTGCGGGCAGTGCTGTTGCAACCATTCAAAAAGGCGGGCGTCCCTTGAACCTCGAAGCCTATTTCCCCGTACTGTTGTTCATCGTCGTCGGTGTTGGCCTTGGCCTTGCACTTATGACCATCGGTCGAATTCTCGGTCCGAACAATCCCGATCCTCAAAAGCTCTCGCCGTACGAGTGCGGCTTCGAAGCCTTCGAAGACGCGCGCATGAAGTTCGACGTGCGCTATTACCTCATCGCCATCCTGTTCATCCTGTTCGATCTGGAGACTGCGTTCCTCTTCCCGTGGGGCGTGGCGCTGCGTGAGATCGGCTGGCCGGGGTTTTTCGCGATGGGCGTGTTTCTTCTCGAGTTTCTCGTGGGCTTCGTCTACATCTGGAAAAAAGGCGCGCTCGATTGGGAGTGATGTGAAATGGCGATCGAAGGCGTACTCAACGAAGGCTTTGTCACGACCACCGCTGACAAGCTGATCAACTGGACCCGCACCGGGTCGCTCTGGCCGATGACGTTCGGCCTGGCCTGCTGTGCTGTGGAAATGATGCACGCGGGTGCATCGCGTTATGACTTGGACCGCTTCGGTGTGGTGTTCCGCCCGTCGCCGCGCCAGTCCGACGTGATGATCGTGGCCGGCACGCTGTGCAACAAGATGGCACCCGCTCTGCGCAAGGTGTACGACCAGATGGCCGAGCCGCGCTGGGTCATCTCGATGGGCTCGTGCGCCAACGGCGGCGGCTACTACCACTATTCGTATTCCGTCGTGCGTGGTTGCGACCGCATCGTGCCGGTCGACGTGTACGTGCCGGGTTGCCCGCCGACTGCTGAAGCGCTGATCTACGGCATCATCCAGCTGCAGGCCAAGATCCGTCGCACCAACACCATTGCGCGCAAGAGCTGACATGACCGAAAAGCTTGCCACCCTGAAGGCCGCGCTCGAAAAGTCGCTCGGCAGTCGCGTTCAAAGCCTGACTGAATCAGTTGGTGAACTCACTCTCGTGGTGAAGGCTGCCGACTATCTTGAGGTCATGCATACGCTGCGCGATGACACGGCGCTCAAGTTTGAGCAATTGATGGACCTCTGTGGTGTCGACTATGCAGACTACGGCAACGGTGCCTGGAATGGCCCGCGTTTTGCTGCCGTGTCGCATCTGCTGTCGATCACGAACAACTGGCGCGTGCGCGTGCGTGTGTTCGCACCGGAAGATGACTTCCCTGTCGTGCCGTCCGTCACCACCATCTGGAGTTCGGCCGACTGGTTCGAGCGCGAAGCGTTTGACCTGTACGGCTTGGTTTTCGAAGGTCACCCGGACCTGCGCCGCATCCTGACCGACTACGGCTTCATTGGCCACCCATTCCGCAAAGATTTCCCCGTCTCGGGCTACGTTGAAATGCGTTATGACCCGGTGCAGCGTCGCGTGGTCTACCAGCCGGTAACCATCGAGCCGCGCGAGATTACGCCGCGTGTGATCCGCGAGGATCAATACGGTGGTCTGAAGCACTGAAGGGCGCCCGATCATGGCAGATATCAAGAACTACACCCTGAACTTCGGCCCGCAGCACCCGGCCGCACACGGCGTGCTGCGCCTTGTGCTCGAGCTGGACGGCGAAGTCATCCAGCGCGCTGATCCGCACATCGGTCTGCTGCACCGCGCGACTGAAAAGCTCGCTGAGCAGAAGACCTGGATCCAGAGCGTGCCGTACATGGACCGCCTCGACTACGTGTCGATGATGGTCAACGAACACGCCTACGTGATGGCCATCGAGCGTCTGCTGGGCCTCGAAGTGCCGCTGCGCGCGCAGTACATCCGCGTTATGTTTGACGAGATCACGCGGATCATGAACCACCTGATGTGGATCGGCTCGCATGCGCTGGACGTGGGCGCCATGGCGGTGTTCCTGTACGCCTTCCGTGAGCGCGAAGACCTGTTCGACATGTATGAGGCGGTGTCGGGTGCGCGTATGCACGCGGCGTACTACCGTCCGGGCGGCGTCTACCGCGATCTGCCTGACACGATGCCGCAATACAAGGCATCCAAGGTGCGCAACGAGAAGGCCCTGGCCGCCCTGAACGAAACGCGTTCGGGTTCTCTGCTGGACTTCATCGAAGATTTCACCAATCGTTTCCCGAAGTACGTCGACGAATACGAAACGCTGCTGACCGACAACCGGATCTGGAAGCAGCGTCTGGTTGGCATTGGTGTGGTGAGCCCGGAGCGTGCGCTCAACAAGGGCTTTTCTGGCGCCATGCTGCGCGGCTCGGGTATCGCCTGGGACGTGCGCAAGAAGCAACCGTATGAGGTCTACGACCGCATCGACTTCGATATTCCGGTTGGCGTGAACGGCGATTGCTACGACCGCTATCTGGTACGCGTTGAAGAAATGCGCCAGAGCAATCGCATCATCCGCCAATGCATCGAATGGCTGCGCAAGAACCAGGGTCCGGTGATCACCGATAACCACAAGGTGGCTCCGCCGTCGCGCGTCGAGATGAAGACGAACATGGAAGAGCTGATTCACCACTTCAAGCTCTTCACCGAAGGCATGCACGTGCCCGAAGGCGAAGCGTATGCCGCCGTCGAGCATCCGAAGGGCGAGTTCGGTATCTACGCGATCTCGGATGGCGCAAACAAGCCGTACCGCCTGAAGATCCGCGCGCCGGGCTTCGTGCACCTCGCGGCGCTCGACGAGATGGCCCGAGGTCACATGATCGCCGACGCTGTGACGATCATCGGTACGCAAGACATCGTGTTTGGCGAGATCGATCGCTAGGCCGGCAAGAAACAACGGTTTGACGCGCAGGCAAGCGCGGCTGTGAAACGAGGACGCACGCCGGGGTGAAAGCCCCGCGTCCCGCACCAATCGCAACGAACATGCTATCAGCAGAAGCTCTCAAGGAAATCGACCGGGCGGTCGCGAAATATCCCGCCGACCAGAAGCAGTCCGCCGTGATGGCGGCGCTGGCGGTTGCGCAGAGCGAGAAAGGCTGGGTCTCGCCCGAAGTCATGCAGTTCGTGGCCGAGTACCTCGACATGCCGCCGGTGTGGGTCGAGGAAGTGGCGACGTTCTACAACATGTACGACACCAAGCCGGTAGGCCGCTTCAAGCTGTCGGTGTGCACGAACCTGCCGTGCGCACTGTCGGGCGGCGAGCGCGCTGCTGACTACCTGAAGAAGAAGCTGGGCATCGGTTTCAACGAGACCA
The DNA here is from genome assembly GCF_051783885.1 of Ralstonia sp. 24A2. Taxonomy (NCBI): domain Bacteria; kingdom Pseudomonadati; phylum Pseudomonadota; class Betaproteobacteria; order Burkholderiales; family Burkholderiaceae; genus Ralstonia; species Ralstonia sp. 24A2. The sequence continues at coordinate 836,097 of NZ_JBPVZD010000001.1, forward strand.
CTGCCGACGGCAACTTCACGCTGAAGGAAGGCGAGTGCATGGGCGCGTGCGGTGACGCACCGGTCATGATCGTCAACAACACCAATATGTGCAGCTTCATGAGCAACGAGAAGCTCGACGCGCTGATCGCTGATCTGCAAGCGAAGGCGGCCAATGGAGCAGGCAAGTAAATGACCTCCCTGCACGATCGACACATCCAGCCGTTGATTCTCGCTGGCCTGAACGGCGACAACTGGCACCTTGAAGACTACGTCAAGCGCGGTGGCTATCAGCAGCTCAAGCGCATCCTGACGGAAAAGATTACTCCCGAACAAGTCATCGCCGACGTGAAGGCCTCGGGCCTGCGCGGTCGTGGCGGTGCGGGCTTCCCGACCGGCTTGAAGTGGAGCTTCATGCCGCGCCAGTTCCCGGGCCAGAAGTACCTGGTCTGCAACACGGACGAGGGCGAGCCGGGCACGTTTAAAGATCGCGACATCATTCGCTACAACCCGCACGCACTGATCGAGGGCATGGCCATCGGCGGCTACGCGATGGGTATCACCGTGGGCTACAACTACATCCACGGCGAGATCTGGAACGAGTACAAGATTTTCGAGCAGGCGCTTGAAGAGGCGCGTGCTGCGGGCTTCCTGGGCGACAACATCCTCGGCTCTGGTTTCAACTTCCAGCTGCACGCGCACCATGGTTACGGCGCATACATCTGCGGCGAAGAAACCGCGCTGCTCGAATCGCTGGAAGGCAAGAAGGGCCAGCCGCGCTTCAAGCCGCCGTTCCCGGCGAGCTTCGGCCTGTACGGCAAGCCGACCACGATCAACAACACCGAGACGTTTGCCGCGGTGCCGTTCCTGCTGTCCATCGGTCCGGACAACTACCTGAAGATGGGCAAGCCGAACAACGGCGGCTCGAAGATCTTCTCGGTGTCTGGTGACGTGGAGCGTCCGGGCAACTACGAGATTCCGCTGGGCACGCCGTTCTCCAAGCTGCTGGAGCTGGCCGGTGGCATGCGCGGTGGCAAGAAGCTCAAGGCGGTCATCCCTGGTGGTTCGTCGGCGCCCGTTGTGCCGGCCGACCTGATGATGGCCTCCGACATGGACTACGACTCGATCGCCAAGGCCGGCTCGATGCTGGGCTCGGGTGCCGTGATCGTGATGGACGAAACGCGCTGCATGGTGAAGTCGCTGCTGCGCCTGTCGTACTTCTACTTCGAAGAGTCGTGCGGCCAGTGCACGCCGTGCCGTGAGGGCACCGGCTGGCTGTACCGCGTGGTCGATCGCATCGAGCACGGCAAGGGCCGCCAGGAAGACCTGGACCTGCTCAACAACGTGGCCGAAAACATCATGGGCCGGACCATCTGCGCGCTCGGCGATGCCGCCGCGATGCCGGTCCGCGGCATGCTCAAGCACTACTGGGATGAGTTCGCGTATCACGTCGAACACAAGCAGTGCATGGTGCCCACCTACATTTAAGCGTGGCAGAACATGGTTGAAATCGAAATCGATGGCAAGAAGGTCGAGGTTGCCGAAGGCAGCCTGGTGATGGAGGCGGCTCGCCAGGCGGGCACCTACATTCCTCACTTCTGCTATCACCGCAAACTGTCGGTCGCGGCCAACTGCCGGATGTGCTTGGTCGAGGTCGAGAAGGCGCCCAAGGCGCTGCCGGCCTGCGCCACGCCCGTCACTGCAGGCATGAAGGTCTTCACCAACTCCGAGAAGGCGGTGAAGGCGCAGAAGTCCGTGATGGAATTCCTGCTGATCAACCACCCGCTGGATTGCCCGATCTGCGATCAGGGCGGCGAGTGCCAACTGCAGGATCTGGCCGTCGGCTATGGCAAGTCCGAATCGCGCTACAAGGAAGAGAAGCGTGTGGTGTTCCACAAGAACGTGGGCCCGCTGATCTCCATGGAAGAGATGACGCGTTGCATCCATTGCACGCGCTGCGTCCGCTTTGGCCAGGAAGTGGCTGGCGTGATGGAACTGGGCATGCTCAACCGCGGTGAGCATTCCGAGATCACTACGTTCGTTGGTCAGACCGTTGACTCGGAACTGTCGGGCAACATGATCGACCTGTGCCCGGTCGGCGCGCTGACCAGCAAGCCGTTCCGTTACTCGGCCCGTACGTGGGAACTGGCCCGCCGCAAGTCGGTGTCGCCGCACGACGGCCTGGGCGCTAACGTGATCGTCCAGACGAAGAACCAGCGCGTGATGCGCGTGCTGCCGCTGGACAACGAAGCGATCAACGAATGCTGGCTGTCCGACAAGGACCGCTTCGCCTATGAAGGCGTCAACAGCGACGACCGCCTGACCCAGCCGATGCTCAAGCAAGGCGGCCAGTGGAAGGCGGTCGACTGGACAACGGCGCTGGAATACGTCGCCAACGGCCTGAACGAAATCAAGCGTGACCACGGCGCCGAGCAGATCGGCGCGCTGGCCAGCCCGCACAGCACGCTGGAAGAACTGTTCCTGCTGCAGAAGCTGGTGCGCGGCATTGGCAGCGACAACGTCGACTTCCGTCTGCGTCAGTCCGATTTCTCGGCCAGGCCGACGGGTGCGCCGTGGCTCGGTATGCCGATCGCCGATGTGTCGCTGCTCCAGCGCACGCTGGTGGTGGGTGCGTTCCTGCGCAAGGATCATCCGCTGCTGGCTGCGCGTCTGCGTCAGGCCGGCAAGAAGGGTTCGCAGCTGAATGTGATCGGCGCCGGTGGTGAAGACCTGCTGATGCCCGCCACGCAACTGCTGGGCGCGCCGTCGCAATGGCTGTCGCTGCTGTCGCAAGTGGCGGTGACGGTTGCTGCCGCTAAGAGCGTTGCGCGTCCGGCCGGTACGGACGGTATCGAAGCAAGTGACGTTGCCAAGCGCATCGCCGAAAGCCTGGCTTCGGGTGAGCGCAAGGCGGTGTTCCTCGGTAACGCAGCGGTGGCACACCCGCAATTCTCGCAACTGCACGCACTGGCCCAATGGGTCGCGCAGCAGACCGGCGCCACGCTGGGCTTCCTGACGGAAGCGGCCAACACGGTCGGCGGTTACGTCGCCGGCGCACTGCCGCAAGGCAACGGCCTGGATGCTGCCGCCATGCTGGCACAGCCGCGCCGCGCCTACGTGCTGCTGGGCGCCGAGCCGGAATTCGATACGGCCGATCCGACACAGGCACGTGCCGCACTGGACCAGGCTGACACCGTGATCGTGCTGGCACCGTTCGCCTCGCGGGCCGCGCTGGAATACGCCGATGTGCTGCTGCCGACCGCGCCGTTCACCGAAACCTCGGGCACCTTCGTCAACTGCGAAGGCCTGCCGCAGAGCTTCAGCGGCGTTGTGCGCAGCCTGGGCGATTCGCGTCCGGCCTGGAAGGTGCTGCGCGTGCTGGGTAACCTGCTGAACCTGTCGGGCTTCGACTACGACACCTCGGAAGCCGTGCGTAACGACGTGTTGGCCAAGCCGGTGACCGATCGTCTGTCGAACGTGACAACGGCACAAATTACCGCTTCGGCTGCAGTTGCTGCTGGTATCGAGCGTCTGGCGGACGTGCCCATCTATCATGCCGATCCGATCGTGCGTCGTGCCGGTTCGCTGCAGCTGACGGCCGCTGCCCGCGCTGCGGTTCGCGCTGGTCTGCCGGCCGATCTGTTCGCGCAACTGGGTCTGGCCAACGGCGATGCCGTTCGCGTAACGCAAGGGCAGGGCAGCGTGGTGTTGCCGGCGGTGCTGGACAAGTCGCTGGCTTCCGGTGTAATCCGCGTGCCGGCTGCTACCGAGGCATCGTCCAAGTTGGGTGCGATGTTCGGCGCGGTGAGCGTTGAAAAGGTTGAATCGTCCGCGCTGGCGGCTACGGTGTAAGGGTCAACATGATCGAGTCGATTACTTCTTTCGGCACGGCGACCTTCGGCGGCTGGTGGCCGCTGATCTGGACGCTGGTGCGTGCGGTCTGCATCATCCTGCCGCTGCTGCTGTGCGTGGCTTACCTGATCTTGTGGGAGCGCAAGCTGATTGGCTGGATGCACGTGCGTCTGGGCCCGAACCGCGTTGGTCCGATGGGCCTGCTGCAGCCGATCGCCGACGTGCTCAAGCTGCTGCTCAAGGAAGTCATGGTGCCGAGCCAGGTCAGCCGTGGCCTGTACATCATTGCGCCGCTGATGGTGCTGATGCCGGCTGTGGCGATCTGGGCGGTGGTGCCGTTCCAGGCTGAAGCTGTGGTATCGAACATCAACGCCGGTCTGCTGTATGTGATGGCGATCAGCTCGGTGGGTGTGTATGGCGTGATCCTGGCCGGCTGGGCCTCGAACTCCAAGTACGCGTTCCTCGGTGCGATGCGCGCTTCGGCACAGATGATTTCGTACGAAATCGCCATGGGCTTCGCGCTGGTGACGGTGCTGATGGTGACGGGCAGCCTGAACCTGTCGGACATCGTCAACTCGCAGAACCGCGGTTTCTTTGCGGACCACGGCGTGAACATTCTGTCGTGGAACTGGCTGTCGCTGCTGCCGATGTTCGGCGTGTACTTCATCTCGGGCGTGGCTGAAACCAACCGTCACCCGTTTGACGTGGTGGAAGGCGAGTCGGAAATCGTGGCCGGCCACATGATCGAGTACTCGGGCATGGCGTTCGCGCTGTTCTTCCTGGCCGAGTACATCAACATGATTGTCATTTCGGCGATGACGGCAACCATGTTCCTGGGTGGCTGGGCGCCGCCGATCGATGCACCGGTGTTCAACTGGATTCCGGGCTTCTTCTGGCTGCTGATCAAGGTTTTCCTGCTGCTGTCGGTCTTCATCTGGCTGCGCGCATCGTTCCCGCGTTATCGCTATGACCAGATCATGCGTTTGGGCTGGAAGATCTTTATTCCGCTCACCGTGGGTTGGCTGATCATCGTTGCCATCTGGCTGGTGTCGCCGTGGAACATCTGGAAGTAACGGGACAATAGGAAGGCACCATGTTGCTTGCCATCAAGGAATTCTTTAACAGCCTGCTCCTGAAGGAACTCTTCAAGGGCCTGGCGTTGACCGGGCGCTATCTGTTTGCGCGCAAGATCACTGTGCTCTTCCCGGAAGAGAAGACGCCGCTGTCGCCGCGTTTCCGCGGTCTGCACGCGCTGCGTCGCTATCCGAACGGGGAAGAGCGCTGCATCGCATGCAAGCTGTGCGAAGCCGTGTGCCCGGCCCTAGCCATCACGATCGAGTCGGACCAGCGTGACGACGGCACCCGCCGCACCACGCGCTACGACATCGACCTGACCAAGTGCATTTTCTGCGGCTTCTGCGAAGAAGCTTGCCCGGTGGATGCCATCGTCGAGACGCACATCCTGGAATACCACGGTGAGAAGCGCGGCGACCTGTACTTCACCAAGGATATGCTGCTGGCCGTGGGCGACCGCTTCGAGCCGGAAATCGCGGCGAACAAGGCTGCCGACGCGAAGTACCGCTGATTCAAGACACTCGCTGTGCAAGCGGCGAGTGGTGCAGTTGAAATTCCGGAAGGACAACGGCTCCTCGTGAGCCAACCAGCTACGGCGGCATCATGCCGCCGCGGCTTTGGACAAGCGCGTGCCGCAAAACGGCCCGCGCCAGGATCATGGAAATCACGACGATCATCTTCTACTCTTTCGCGCTGGTGCTGGTGCTCTCAGCGCTGAAGGTCATCACCGCGAAGAACCCGGTGCACGCGGCGCTGTTCCTCGTGCTGTCGTTCTTCACCGCAGCGGCGATCTGGATGCTGCTCAAGGCGGAATTCCTCGCCATCACGCTGGTGCTGGTCTACGTGGGGGCAGTGATGGTGCTGTTCCTGTTCGTGGTGATGATGATCGACATCGACATCGAGCACTTGCGACGAGACTTCTGGACGTACGTGCCCCTGGCGGCGTTCGTGGGTGTGGTCATCATCCTGGAAATGGCTGTGGTGCTGACCAAGACCTTCATGGGGCGCGTGCAGCCTGTGCAGGAATTGCCCAAGGGCTTCAACGGCCCGAATACGCAGGCGCTCGGCAAGCTGATCTATACCGATTACATCTACGCCTTCGAAGTTGCGGGCATTGTGCTGCTGCTGGCGATCGTCGCTGCCGTGGCGCTGACGGCCCGTCGCCGTAAGGACACCAAGACCCAGAAGGTGGCCGATCAGCTGCGCGTACAGCGCAAGGACCGCGTGCGCCTGGTTTCGATGCCGGCCGAAAAGGCAGCAGGCGCAGCTTCGGCTGATTCCAAGAGCTGAGCCCCGGGAGTATCCATATGTCTTCGCTATCCCTCGCCCATTACCTCGTGCTCGGCGCGGTGCTGTTTGCCATCAGCATCGTCGGCATTTTCCTGAACCGCAAGAACGTCATCGTGCTGCTGATGGCGATCGAATTGATGCTGCTTGCGGTCAATATGAACTTCGTCGCGTTCTCCCATTACCTGGGTGACCTGGCGGGGCAGGTGTTCGTGTTTTTCATCCTGACGGTGGCCGCGGCGGAATCCGCGATCGGTCTCGCCATCCTGGTGGTGCTGTTCCGTAACCTGGACACCATCAACGTTGACGATCTGGACAGCCTCAAGGGCTGATCGGCGTATCCACTGATAAGAAGCTCCTAATGGCTACTACGCTCAATCCCAACCTGCTGCTGGCGATCCCGCTTGCGCCGCTGGCCGGCTCAGTGATCGCCGGGCTGTTCGGTACCAAGTTCTTCGGCGAGAAGATCGGCCGCAAGACGTCCCACAGCGTCACTATTCTCTGTGTGGCGATCGCCTTCATCCTGTCGGTGTCAGTGCTGCTCGATGTCATCAACGGCGCCGGCTACAACGCCACCGTCTACGAATGGATGACGGTCGGCTCGCTGAAGATGGAAGTCGGCTTCCTCATCGATTCGCTCACGGCGATGATGATGTGCGTGGTGACCTTCGTCTCGCTGATGGTGCACATCTACACCATCGGCTACATGGCGGAAGACGACGGCTACAACCGTTTCTTCGCCTACATCTCGCTGTTCACCTTCTCGATGTTGATGCTCGTGATGAGCAACAACTTCCTGCAGCTGTTCTTCGGCTGGGAGGCAGTAGGCCTGGTGTCGTACCTGCTGATCGGCTTCTGGTTCAAGCGCCCGACGGCCATCTACGCCAACATGAAGGCGTTCCTGGTCAACCGCGTGGGTGACTTCGGCTTCGTGCTCGGCATCGGTCTGCTGCTGGCGTACAGCGGCAGCCTGAGCTACGCCGACGTGTTTGCCGCCCGCGATAACCTGGCGACCATCGGCTTCCCGGGCACCGACTGGCACATGCTGACGGTCGCCTGTATCTGCCTGTTCATCGGCGCGATGGGTAAGTCGGCACAGTTCCCGCTGCACGTGTGGCTGCCGGACTCGATGGAAGGTCCGACCCCGATTTCCGCACTGATCCACGCGGCCACCATGGTGACCGCCGGTATCTTCATGGTTGCGCGCATGTCGCCGCTGTTCGAGCTGTCGGACGCCGCGCTGTCGTTCGTGCTGGTCATCGGTGCTATCACCGCGCTGTTCATGGGTTTTCTGGGCATCATCCAGACCGACATCAAGCGTGTGGTGGCGTATTCGACGCTGTCGCAGCTCGGTTACATGACCGTTGCGCTAGGTGCCTCGGCTTATCAAGTGGCCGTGTTTCACCTGATGACGCACGCGTTCTTCAAGGCGCTGCTGTTCCTCGGCGCCGGCTCGGTCATCATCGGCATGCACCACGATCAGGACATGCGCAACATGGGCGGCCTGCGCAAGTACATGCCGATCACGTGGCTGACGTCGCTGGTGGGCTCGCTAGCGCTGATCGGTACGCCGTTCTTCTCGGGCTTCTACTCGAAGGATTCGATCATCGAAGCGGTGGCGGAATCGCACCTGCCAGGTGCTCAGTTTGCGTACTGGGCTGTGCTGGGCGGCGTGTTCGTGACGGCGTTCTATTCGTTTCGCATGTACTTCCTGGTGTTCCACGGTGAAGAGCGTTTCGGCAAGGCCGACACACACCATGACGAGCACCACGAAGAGGAAGACGGTGGCCACGAGCATCATGGTCTGGCACCCGGCGAGAAGCCGCACGAGTCGCCGTGGGTGGTGACGCTGCCGCTGGTGTTGCTGGCGATCCCGTCCGTGGTGATCGGCGCATGGGCGATCCAGCCGATGCTGTTCGGCGAGTTCTTCAAGCACGGCGTGGCGTTTGCACAGGTGATCTTCAACGGCGAGAACCACGAAGCCATGAAGGTGCTGGGCGAAGATTTCCACGGCTGGGTTGAGATGGCGGTGCACGGCTTCACGTCTGTTCCGTTCATCCTGCTGGTGTCCGGTGTGGTGCTGTCGTGGTTCTTCTACCTGAAGCGCCCGGATATTCCGGCTGCAATCGCCAAGCGTTTCTCTGGCATCTACAAGCTGCTGGACAACAAGTACTACATGGACAAGATCAACGAGATCGTCTTCGCCAACGGTGCGGTCAAGTTTGGCCGTGGCCTGTGGAAGGGCGGCGATCAGGGCGTGATCGACGGCGTGGTCGTGAACGGCAGCGCGCGTCTGGTGGGTTGGTTCGCGAGCGTCGTGCGCCTGCTCCAGTCCGGCTACATCTATGACTATGCGTTCGCGATGATTGTCGGCACGGTTGGCCTGCTGACGTACTTCGTGTTCCTGGCGGGCAAATAAGGGATAACAAAAATGGTTCTGTCTTTTGCGATCTGGCTGCCGATCTTCTTCGGCGTGCTGGTGCTGGCCTCGGGCTCAGACCGCAATCCCGGTTATGTCCGCTGGATGTCGCTGATTGGCTCGCTGATCAGCTTCGTGATCACGCTGCCGCTGATCACACGTTTCGATAAGACGACGGCTGCGATGCAGTTCGTCGAGAAGTCGAGCTGGATCGAGCGCTTCCACATCAACTACTACCTGGGTGTCGACGGCATCTCGATGTGGTTTGTGGTGTTGACCGCGTTCATCACGGTGATCGTGGTGATTGCAGCATGGGAAGTGATTACCGAACGCGTCGCGCAGTACATGGCCGCGTTCCTGATCCTGTCTGGTCTGATGATCGGCGTGTTCGCCTCGCTCGACGGCATGCTGTTCTACGTGTTCTTCGAGGCCACGCTGATCCCGATGTACATCATCATCGGCGTGTGGGGCGGCCCGAATCGCGTGTACGCAGCGTTCAAATTCTTCCTGTACACGCTGCTGGGCTCGCTGCTGACGCTGGTTGCGCTGCTGTACCTGTACTTCCACAGCGGTACGTTCGAGATCCTGCAGTGGCATCAGGTCAAGCTGTCGATGAACGAGCAGATCCTGATCTTCATCGCGTTCTTCATGGCCTTTGCCGTGAAGGTGCCGATGTGGCCGGTGCACACCTGGCTGCCGGATGCCCACGTGGAAGCGCCGACCGGCGGTTCCGTGGTGCTGGCCGCCATCATGTTGAAGCTGGGCGCCTATGGTTTCCTGCGGTTCTCGCTGCCGATCGCGCCGGATGCCAGCCATAGTCTGTCGGCGTTCATCATCACGATCTCGCTGATCGCGGTGATCTACATCGGTCTGGTGGCGCTGGTGCAGGCCGATATGAAGAAGCTGGTCGCGTATTCGTCGATCGCGCACATGGGCTTCGTCACGCTGGGCTTCTTCATCTTTAACGAGATCGGTATCGAGGGCGGTATCGTCCAGATGATCTCGCACGGCTTCATCTCGGGCGCGATGTTCCTGTGTATCGGTGTGCTGTATGACCGCGTGCACTCGCGCCAGATCGCTGATTACGGCGGTGTGGTGAACACGATGCCGAAGTTTGCCGCGCTGTCGGTATTCTTCGCGATGGCCAACTGCGGCCTGCCTGCGACCTCCGGTTTCGTCGGCGAATTCATGGTCATCCTGGGCTCGGTCAAGTACAACTTCTGGATCGGCCTGCTCGCGGCTACCGCACTGATCTTCGGCGCTGCCTATTCGCTGTGGATGGTCAAACGCGTGATCTTTGGCGACGTGACGCACAAGCACGTGGCTGAGCTGAAAGACCTGAGCTGCCGTGAATTCTTCATGCTCGGCGTGCTGGCGATCGCGACGCTTTATATGGGCCTGTATCCGAAGCCCTTCACCGATGTCATGCATGCGTCCGTGGTGAATCTCCTCACCCACGTGGCTCAGAGCAAGCTGTAAGCGGGGAGAAGAAACCATGCAATTGTCCTCATCCATGGCGGCTATCGCCCCGATCATCTTCCTCGCGCTCGGCATTGGTGCCGTCAACTGGATCGACCTGGCGCGCGGTCAGAACCGCAGCAGCGTCGCCTATCCGGTGGCGCTGGTCATTACGCTGGTACTGACCGTCTGGTTTGCGCTCAACGCAGCCACCGGCGAAACACACTACGTGTTCAGCAACCTGGCTGTGATTGACCCGATGGCCAATGTGCTGTCGTCCGTGGCAGCGCTGGCCGTGTTCGTGACGCTGGTCTACACGCGCAAGTACCTTGACGATCGAGGCATGTACAACGGCGAGTTCTACATGTTTGCGCTGTTCACGCTCGGCGGTCAGGTGGTGATGATCACCGGCAACAACTTCCTGACGCTGTATCTGGGTCTGGAACTGCTGTCGCTGGCTTCGTACACACTGGTGGCGTTGCGCCGCGGCGCGAATGTCTCGTCGGAATCGGCGATGAAGTACTTCATCCTCGGTGCGTTGGCGTCGGGCCTGCTGCTGTACGGCATGTCGATGATCTACGGCGCGACGGGTTCACTCGATCTGGGTGAAGTGTTCCGCCAGATCAACACCGGCAATATCAACAAGACGATTCTGGTGTTCGGCGTGGTGTTCCTAGTAGCAGGTTTGGCATTCAAGCTGGGTGTTGCGCCGTTCCACATGTGGGTGCCGGACGTGTATCAAGGCTCGCCGACTGCCGTGACGCTACTGATTGCCGGTGCGCCGAAGCTGGCCGCATTTGCGATGACGTTGCGTATCCTGGTTGAAGGCCTGCTGCCGCTGGCATTCGACTGGCAGAACATGCTGATCGTGTTGGCTGTCCTTTCGCTGGCCATCGGTAACATCACCGGTGTGGTGCAGACGAATTTCAAGCGTCTGCTGGCCTACTCGACGGTTTCGCACATGGGCTTCCTGCTGTTGGGCCTGCTGTCGGGCGTGAGCGCCGGCAAGCCGGACCTGACCGCTCAGGCCTATAGCGCCTCGATGTTCTATGCAGTGACCTACGTGCTGACCACGCTGGGTGCCTTCGGCATCATCTTGCTGCTGTCGCGCAAAGGCTATGAGGCGGAAGAGATTGCTGACCTGAAGGGCTTGTCGAAGAAGAGCCCGTGGTTCGCACTGCTGACGCTGTTCATGATGATGTCGCTGGCAGGCCTGCCGCCGACGGTCGGCTTTTACGCCAAGCTGTCGGTGCTGGGTGCGGTGGTCGACGCCGGTATGCCTTGGTTGGCTATCGTGGCCGTGCTGTTCTCGCTGGTGGGGGCGTTCTACTACCTGCGCGTCATCAAGGTCATGTACTTCGACGCTCCGGCTGACGAAGGTCCGGTGGAAGCCACTTTCGGCCTGCGCTCGGTGCTGTCGGTCAACGGTGTGCTGGTGTTGCTGCTGGGTATCTTCCCGGCCAGCCTGATGGCACTGTGCTACCAGGCAATCCGCCTGACGCTGGCTTCCTAATCACCAGGCGCAAGTAATGAACGCATCGACGGGCGGCCTGTTTGTCATCGTGTTGGCACTCCTCTGTGCCAACCTGCCGTTCGTCAATCAACGCGTGCTGGCCCTGGTGCCGGCACGCTGGCCGCGCAAGCCGTTCTGGCTGCGCGGTACCGAGCTGATCGCCATGTATGTTGTGGTGGGGCTGATTGGCTTCGGCATTGAATCGAGCCAGGGCAATGCCTTCCCGCAAGGCTGGCAGTTCTACGCAATCACCGCTTGTCTGATGTTGGTGTTCGCGTTTCCCGGCTTTACGTGGCAATACCTGGTTCGCCACTCCCGTTGATCACCCGCCGGGCAGGCACCCGCTGTCTCGGCATGAGAGAGCGCCATGTCCGACACCAATCCCGCATCTACGATCCCTGCATCGGCTGACACGACGTCCAATCAGGACGATCTGGACGCTGGCCTGCGCGAGACCCAGGTCGCCTCAGCGTTGATGCACCAGGGCAAGTTCCTCACGCTCAAGCAAGACATCGTCCGCCTGCCGGACGGCCGTAACGCCAGCCGTGAGTACCTGATTCACCCGGGCGCGGTCATGATGATTCCGCTGTTCGATGACGGCACGGTGCTGATGGAGCGCCAGTTCCGTTATCCGGTTGGCAAGGTGATGATTGAATTCCCCGCCGGCAAGCTCGACCCGCAAGAGGGAGCGCTGGCATGTGGTAAGCGTGAGTTGATTGAAGAAACTGGCTACACGGCTGAACGCTGGGACTACCTGACCCGCATCCATCCCGTCATCTCGTACTCCACCGAGTTCATCGACATCTACCTCGCGCGCGATCTCAAGCAGGGTGAGGCGAAGCTCGATGAAGGCGAGTTCCTCGAGACGTTCATTGCGCCGGCCGGCCAGTTGATCGACTGGGTACGCGCGGGCAAGATTTCTGACGTGAAGACCATCATCGGTACGTTCTGGCTCGAGAAGATTCTGTCGGGTGCGTGGACGCCAGGTGCTGCCTGAGCCGCTTGCGTATCCGTCTGACTCCCTTCTTTTTCTGCTGTCGTTACCATAGCGAACGATCGTGCGAAAAAATTAGCACGACCGTTCACAAATTTTCGAATCGGGGATACACTCATCCCCATGCGCTGGACCGATCATGAAAGTGCTGGACCTCCGCTGTGCCAATGACCACCGCTTCGAAGGCTGGTTCGGCTCCGATGCCGACCTGCAGTCGCAGCAGGAACGCGGGCTGTTGACGTGTCCGGTTTGCGGTCACAACGAAGTTGAGCGCTTGCCGAGTGCGCCGCGCCTGAATCTATCGTCGTCACGTGTGGATGCTGTCCGGAAGGATGCCGCCACCAAGGCGGTCGAAGGCGAGGGCGGCGTGCCTGCAACCCTGCAACAGCTCTACCTGAAGGCCGTGCGCCATGTCCTGGCCAATACCGAGGACGTCGGTGACCGGTTTGCAGAAGAGGCGCGCCGCATGCATTACGACGAAGCGCCGGAGCGGGGCATTCGCGGGACGACGTCTCGGGAGGAAGCGCAGGAGCTGGCAGAGGAGGGCATCGAAGTGATGCCGCTGCTGGTGCCCGACGCGCTTAAGCAGCCCGTGCACTAGTCGCCCCGATTCAGGTCCGCGCCGGTCCGACAGAACGTGCTTCACCGATTTGCCACGGTGGAGCGCCAACCACAGGAGACAGGCATGGATCTGAACTACTCGGCGGCCGATGACGCGTTCCGCCAGGAAGTCCGCAGCTGGCTGCAAGCCAATCTGCCCAAGGACATCCAAGACAAGGTGCTGAACCACCGCCGCTTGCAGCGCGAAGACTTCGTCCGCTGGCACAAGGCGCTCGCTGGCAAGGGCTGGTCGGTACCGCACTGGCCGGTCGAGTGGGGCGGTACCGGCTGGTCCCCCATCCAAAAACATATCTGGGACGAAGAGTGCGCAGAGGTTGGCGCACCCGGCGTGCTGCCGTTCGGCGTCAGCATGGTCGCGCCCGTGATCATGAAGTACGGCAACGAAGCGCAGAAGCGCTATTTCCTGCCGCGCATCGTCGATTGCACCGACTGGTGGTGCCAGGGCTATTCCGAGCCGGGCTCCGGCTCCGATCTGGCCTCGGTCAAGACCCGCGCCGTGCGTGAGGGTGACCACTACATCGTCAACGGTCAGAAGACCTGGACAACGCTCGGTCAGCACGCCGACATGATCTTCTGCCTGGTCCGTACTGACCCGGATGCCAAGAAGCAGGAAGGCATCTCGTTCCTGCTGATCGACATGAAGACGCCGGGCATCACTGTGCGCCCGATCATCATGTTGGACGAAGAGCATGAAGTGAACGAGGTGTTTTTCGACAACGTGAAGGTACCGGTCGACAACCTCATCGGCGAAGAAAACCGCGGCTGGACGTACGCCAAGTATCTGCTCGGCCATGAGCGTACGGGCATTGCACGCGTGGGCAATTCCAAGCGTGAGTTGGCATTCCTCAAGCGCGTCGCGTTGCAGCACCAGAAGAACGGCAAACCGCTGCTGCAGGACCCGGTGTTCGGCGCCAAGGTGGCGGCGCTGGAGATCGAACTGCTGGCGCTGGAGATCACCGTGCTGCGCGTGGTGTCGAGCGAGAACGCCGGCAAGGGCCCTGGCCCTGAGGCATCGCTGCTGAAGATCAAGGGCACGCAGATCCAGCAGATGCTGACCGAGCTGATGGTCGAGGCTGTGGGCCCATACGCCCAACCGTTCGACCCGAGCTATCTGGAAGGCGAACACCAGCAGGCTGTGACCGGCGACAACGATGCCGCACCGCTCGCGCCGTACTACTTCAACTATCGCAAGACCTCCATCTACGGCGGGTCGAACGAGATCCAGCGCAACATCATCTCGCAGATGATCCTCGGCGTCTGATCAGAACGGATAACGGAGACAACCATGGATTTCTCGTTCACCGACGAACAGAAGCAACTGGCCGATGCGGTGCGCCGCTTTGTCGACAAGGACTACGGCTTCGAGGCGCGCAACAAGATCGTGTACTCGCCCGAGGGCGTGTCGCAGAGCGCATGGGACAGCATCGCTGAACTGGGCCTGACCGCACTGCCGGTGCCGGAAGCACAAGGCGGTTTTGATGGTCGTGCGATGGACCTGCTGGTGGTGATGCAGCAGCTGGGCCGTGGCTTGGTAGTGGAGCCGTATCAGGCCACCGTGCTGGGTGCACAGGCGCTCAAGCTGGCGGGGGGGCAGGATGCGCTGCTGGAGCAAGTGGCTGGTGGTGCCGTCAAGCTGGCCATTGCCTTTGGCGAGCGCCAATCGCGCTACGAACTTTTCAACGTCACCACGCGCGCAGCGCAGCAGGGCAGCGGCTGGACGATCACCGGCGAGAAGGCCGTGGTCGTGCACGGCGCACAGGCCGACAAGCTGATCGTCTCCGCACGTACGGCCGGTGAGGCTCGCGATACCGCCGGCCTGTCGCTGTTCGTGGTCGATCGCGATGCCGCAGGCGTGACGGTCAAGGACTACCGCACGATCGACAACCTGCACGCTGCGGACATCCGCTTCGACAACGCACCCGCCACGCTGCTGGGCAAGGCTGGCGACGCGTGGGAAACCATCGACGCAGTGGCCGATCTGGGTTGTGTACTGCTGTGCGCCGAGGCCGTCGGCCTGATCGACGCGCTGAACGCCGCCACGCTGGAATACACGAAGACGCGTCAGCAGTTTGGCGTGCCCATTGCGCGTTTCCAGGCGCTGCAACATCGCATGGTCGACATGTTCATCCATGCTGAGCAGGCGCGTTCGATCACGTACCTGGCCGCTGCGCATTTTGAAGATGGCGATGTCGAGGCACGCCGCCGCTATGTGTCGGCTGCCAAGGCACGTGTCGGGCAGGCTGCGCGTGATGTCGGTCAGGAAGCCGTGCAGTTGCACGGCGGTATGGGCGTGACCAACGAACTGCCGGCCGCGCACATGTTCAAGCGGCTCACGATGATCAATACAACGCTCGGCGACGTGGACCATCATCTGGCACGCTTTGCTTCGCTGCCGGGCTTCCAGCAAGCAGCGTAACGGCAACCTTCAGCGCCCCGCGGTCTGCGGGGCGTTGTCATTTTGGAGACACGACATGGCAGAGGCAACGCTACCGTACGAGTTCTACTTCGATGACTTCGTGGTCGGCCGTACGCTGGAAATGGGCACGTATACCGTCACAGAAGAAGAGATCCTGACCTTCGCGCGACAGTACGATCCGCAGCCGTTCCACGTTGATGCGGAAGCGGCCAAGCACAGCATCTACGGCGGCATCATCTCCAGCGGTTGGATGACCTGTGCCGTGATGATGCGGCTGATCGTGCAGGGCTTTGTCGGCAAGGCCGCCAGCATGGGCTCGCCGGGCGTGGACGAGATCCGCTGGATGAAGCCGGTGTATCCGGGCGACACGCTGTCGGTGTCGAGCACGTGCATGGAGGTGCGGCCGTCACAATCGAAGCCGGACCGTGGCGTGGCGGTCAATCGCTGGGAGGCGCGCAATCAGCGTGGTGAACTGGTTTGCACCGTCACGGGCATGGGTCTGTTTGGCCGGCGTCCGAAGAACTGAATCGTTTGCGATCGAACAACAAGGAGACAACCGAGATGCGCATCATCGAGTCGCTCGACGAGCTGAAAGGATTGATCGGCCAGGAAGTCGCGGTGAGCGATTGGACTGAGATCACGCAGCAGCAGGTCAACCTGTTTGCCGAGGCCACGGGCGATCATCAGTGGATTCACGTGGATGTGGAACGCGCCAGGCGTGAGTCGCCGTTTGGGGCACCGGTGGCGCACGGCTTCCTGACGCTCTCGCTGCTGCCAATGCTGATGGCGAACGCGATCGACATGCGGGACGTGAAGATGGGCGTGAACTACGGCCTGAACAAGGTGCGCTTTACGGCGCCGGTGCCGGTGGGCACCCGCGTGCGCGCGCGCGTGAGCCTAGTGGAGATGGAAGCGCTGCCGCCGCTGCCCAATGCGCCGACGCTCACGGGTGCGCAGATGACCTGGGCGGTGACCATCGAGCGCGAAGGGCAGGAGCGCCCGGTCTGCGTGGCGGAATCGATCTCGCGCCGGTATTCCTGAACGGCGTTTCTTCGCAAGCTCTGAGGCCGGCGCAATGCCGGCCTTTCTTTTTGCGCGTGGTTTTTTCCTTGCACTCCACCAGTTCTGTGCTTGTCTGCGCGTGCCCCACGCGTGCGCATGACCACTGCTGAATGCGCGGATTTGGCGCGCGCCTAGGCCCATTTTGGCACCGTTTTGGCGCGAATTTCCCATCAAATGAGCCAAACACGGTGGCACGGTAGTTGCACTTTTGGCTCCCGGGAGTCGTTCTCGCCACCAACAAAACCGAAGGAGCCGCAATGAAACGTCGTGCGCTGTTGAAGCTGTCAGCCGTTGGTGCTGCAGCACTGTTGTCCGTGTCGAACTTCGCGTTTGCTCAGGCAAAAGAGCCGATCAAGGTTGGCATCCTGCATTCGCTGTCGGGCACCATGGCCATCTCCGAAACGTCGCTGAAAGACGTGGCGCTGATGACGATCGACGAGATCAACAAGAGCGGCGGCGTGCTCGGCCGCCAGCTCCAGCCGGTGGTGGTGGACCCGGCATCCAACTGGCCGCTGTTTGCCGAGAAAGCGCGCGGGCTGCTGACGCAGGACAAGGTGGCCGTCACGTTCGGCTGCTGGACGTCGGTGTCGCGCAAGTCGGTGCTGCCGGTGTATGAAGAGCTGAATGGCCTGCTGTTCTACCCGGTGCAGTACGAAGGCGAAGAGATGTCGAAGAACGTCTTCTACACGGGCGCCGCCCCTAACCAGCAAGCCATTCCGGCAGTGGAATACCTGATGAGCAAGGAAGGCGGCGGTGCCAAGCGCTTCTTCCTGCTCGGTACCGACTACGTGTACCCGCGCACGACCAACAAGATCCTGCGCGCGTTCCTGCACAGCAAGGGTGTGAAGGACAGCGACATCGAAGAGGTCTACACGCCGTTCGGCCACTCGGATTACCAGACCATCGTTGCCAACATCAAGAAGTTCTCGCAGGGCGGCAAGACGGCGGTGATCTCCACGATCAACGGCGATTCGAATGTCCCGTTCTACAAGGAACTCGGCAACGCCGGCCTGAAGGCCAAGGACGTGCCGGTGGTGGCGTTCTCGGTGGGTGAGGAAGAACTGCGCGGCATCGACACCAAGCCGCTGGCCGGCCAGCTTGCCGCATGGAACTACTTCATGTCGGTCAAGAACCCGGTCAACGACGACTTCAAGAAGAAGTGGGCCGCATGGGTGAAGGCCAACAACCTGCCGGGCGGCGACAAGCGCGTCACCAACGACCCGATGGAAGCCACCTATGTCGGCATCATGATGTGGAAGCAGGCTGTCGAGAAGGCCGGTACCACCGACGTGGACAAGGTGCGCCAAGCGATGTACGGCCAGCAGTTCAAGGCGCCGTCGGGCTTCACGCTGGTGATGAACAACAACCATCACCTGAGCAAGCCCGTGATGATCGGCGAGGTGCGCGGCGATGGTCAGTTCAACGTCGTGTGGAAGACGCCAACGGTGATCCGCGCCAAGCCGTGGAGCCCGTACATTCCGGGCAACGAAGGCAAGCCTGACATGGTTGCAAGCAAGTGATGTGATCAGGCAGATCGGCTGCACGTGATGTTGTAGCCGGTCTTTCGAATGACGCTGTACGACGTGGCACCCGCTCGGTATCTGCCGGGTGCCACGCATCGGGTTGCCATGATGCGCTTGTCCCGCTGGTTGTCTCATTCCTTTGCCGCGCTGTTGTGCGCGTTTTGTCTGGCTGCAACGCCCGCTGTCTCTGCATGGGCTGCCGGACAACCTTTGACCCAGGCTGATCTCAAGCCCCTGGCCGAAGACGACTTCGATGCCAAGGTGAAGACGCTCAATGCGTTGACTGCTGCGCCTGCTGAACAGGCCGGCCCGATCCTGCAGGCCTTGCAGAACGATGCGCTGTTCTTCGCGCCCGCCGCCGGCATGGTGCGCCAGGATGGCGATCGCTATCTCGATGCGATCTCTGGCCAATCGGTGATGGTCAAGGCGGATGACCTGCAATCCCTCACGCTGAACAACGCGCTGCGCTCGCAAGTGGACAGCGCGGCGAGCGGCTTCGTGTTGCAGTCACCCGACCGCGCCGTGCGTGCGCAGGCCGTCGAGACGCTCCTTGCTCATCCGGAGACGGCCTCACGCCCGATCGTCGATGCCGCACGCAAGCACGAGACCGATCCCGAACTGCGCACCAAGCTGCATCTGCTGTGGGCCAGTCTCGCACTCGACGACGGCACGCATGCTGAGAAACTCGAAGCGCTCAAGCTGCTGGGCTCGGATACGAATCCGCAGACACGCCAGCACATCGCGCCGTTGCTCGCCAAGGACAGTGGAGCGGATGACGAGTTGCGCGCGGCTGCACAGCAGGCACTTGATAGCCTGTCGGCGCAGGAGCGCAAGTCGGAGCTGATCGGCAACCTGTTCGCCGGCCTGAGCCTGGGCTCCGTGCTGCTGCTCGCCGCATTGGGGCTGGCAATTACGTACGGCCTGATCGGCGTCATCAACATGGCGCACGGCGAGTTCCTGATGATCGGCGCGTATGCCACTTACGTGGTGCAGACGCTCTTTCGCAACTACTTTCCGAATGCGTTCGACTGGTATCTGCCGGCAGCGCTGCCCGCGGCATTCCTAGCGGCGGCAGTGGTCGGCTTTGCATTGGAGCGGCTGGTGCTGCGTCACCTGTATGGCCGCCCGCTGGAAACGCTGCTCGCCACCTTCGGGATCAGCCTGCTGCTGATGCAGGCCGTGCGCTCGATCTTCGGCGCGCAGAACGTGGAGGTGGCTAACCCCAGCTGGATGAGCGGCGGCATTGCGCTGTATCCCGGGCTGATCCTGCCGTACAACCGCCTCGTGATTCTGCTGTTCGCACTGGCAGTCGTGGCGATTGCGTGGGCGGTACTCAACCGCACGCGCCTGGGCTTGTTCGTGCGCGCCACCACGCAGAACCGCACGATGGCCGCCTGCGTGGGCGTGCGCACGTGGAAGGTCGACAGCTACGCCTTCGCGTTCGGTGCGGGGATTGCTGGATTGGGTGGCTGCGCACTTTCACAGATCGGCAACGTCGGGCCGGACCTCGGCCAGAGCTACATCATCGACTCATTCATGGCCGTGGTACTGGGCGGGGTGGGGCAACTGGCCGGCACCATCATCGGTGCGTTCGGGCTGGGGCTCATCAACAAGTTCATCGAGCCGTTCTACGGCGCGGTGCTGGCGAAGATCATCGTGCTGGTGCTGATCGTGCTGTTCATCCAGAAGCGTCCGCAGGGCCTGTTCGCCCTCAAGGGCCGCAGCGCGGAGGCCTGACATGACAACCCAATTCAAACTCGATATTCCCGCGCGCATGCCGCTGCTGTCGCGACGCGGGTGGTCTGCGCTGGTGCTGGTGTCGCTCATCGTCTGTATCGGCGCGCCGGTGTGTGCGCTGCTGGTGCCGGAGGGCAGCCCGCTGCATCTGTCGGCGTACGCGCTCACGTTGATCGGCAAGATCATGTGCTACGCGCTGGCGGCATTGGCGCTCGATCTGGTGTGGGGCTACTGCGGCATCCTGAGCCTTGGGCACGGCGTATTCTTCGCGCTGGGCGGCTATGCGATGGGCATGTACCTGATGCGCTCCATCGGCCGCGAAGGCGTCTACAAGAGCGACCTGCCGGATTTCATGGTCTTCCTCGACTGGAAGGAATTGCCCTGGTTCTGGCACGGCACCGAGCACTTCGCCTGGGCCATGCTGCTGGTGATTCTGGTGCCGGGTGTGCTGGCATGGCTGTTCGGCTTCTTTGCCTTCCGCTCGCGTGTGAAGGGCGTGTACCTGTCGATCATCACGCAGGCGATGACGTACGCGGCCATGCTGCTGTTCTTCCGCAACGAGACGGGCTTTGGCGGCAACAACGGCTTTACGGATTTCAAGCGCATTCTCGGTTTCCCGATTGCTGCACTGTCGACGCGTACCGTGCTGTTTGTCGCGACGTTCGTGGCGCTGGTGCTGGCCTTCATCGCTTGCCGCGCGATCGTCACGTCCAAGTTCGGGCGCGTGGTCACGGCCATCCGCGATGCCGAGGCGCGCGTGATGTTCTCCGGCTACAACCCGCTCGGCTACAAGCTGTTCGTGTGGACCTTCTCGGCCGTGCTGTGCGGCATTGCGGGCGCGCTGTACGTACCGCAGGTCGGCATCATCAACCCGGGCGAGATGTCGCCGGGCAACTCGATCGAGATGGCGGTGTGGGTGGCCGTGGGCGGGCGTGGCACGTTGATCGGCCCGATCATCGGCGCGTTCCTCGTCAACGGGGCCAAGACGTTGCTGACGGCCTGGGTGCCCGAGTACTGGCTGTTCGTGCTGGGCGCGATCTTCGTGCTGGTGACGCTGTATCTGCCGAATGGTGTGTTGGGCGTGATGGGCAAGCTGCGCATGCGCAAGCGCGTACCCAAACCAATCACGGCATCTGAAGCCACGCCCGCCGCACCGCCCGCCGGAGACCACGCATGAGCACCTTCACCGAACTCCCCGACCGTGCGGAGACCGGCACCGCCACCGGCATGGGCCATCTGGTCGAACCGGACACGATTGACGTCTCGCACGGCGCCATCCTGTATCTCGAAGATGTGACCGTGCGCTTTGGCGGCTTCCGTGCGCTGAACGCGCTCACGCTGTCGATCGACCACGGCGAGCTGCGCTGCATCATCGGGCCCAACGGTGCGGGCAAGACCACGATGATGGACGTGATCACAGGGAAGACCGGCCCGCGCAATGCGGATGTCACGGGCCGCGTGTTCCTTGGCCAGAGCATCGATCTGCTGCGCTTGACCGAACCGCGCATCGCGCAGATCGGCATCGGCCGCAAGTTCCAGAAGCCCACGGTGTTTGAGCAGCACACCGTGTGGGAAAACCTCGAACTCGCGATGAAGGCCGACAAGCGTTGGTGGGTGTCGCTGCGTGCGCGGTTGCTGAACGACGGCCGCCAGCGCATCGAAGAGACGCTCGGCCGCATCCATTTGGAAGCGGAGGCGTATCGGCCCGCCGGTTTGCTGTCGCACGGGCAAAAGCAGCGGCTGGAGATCGGCATGCTGCTGATGCAGCAACCGCAACTGCTTCTGCTTGATGAGCCTGTCGCCGGCATGACGGATGAAGAGACGATGCAGCTTGCCACGCTGCTCAACGGCCTGCGTGGCTCGTGCTCGATCATGGTGGTCGAACACGACATGGAGTTTGTCGCCGCCCTGGCGGGCGATACGGGGCGCGTGACCGTGCTGGCCGAGGGCAGCGTCCTGGCCGAAGGCACGCTCGATGCCGTCAAGCGCGATGACCGTGTAATCGAATCGTATTTGGGGCGCTGACATGCTGCAGATCCAGCAACTGAACCAGTTCTACGGCGGCAGCCACATCCTGCGCAATGTCAGTTTCGAAGTGCCCACAGGCAAGCTGACCACGCTGCTCGGCCGCAATGGTGTCGGTAAGACGACGCTGCTCAAGTGCCTGATGGGTGTGGTGCCGACCGCCAGCGGCGCGATCGATTGGGAAGGGCGCGGCATCCAGAAAATGCCGGCCTACGAGCGCGTCTCCCAGGGCCTCGCCTATGTGCCGCAGGGCCGCGAGATCTTCCCGCGCCTGACGGTGGAAGAGAACCTGCTGATCGGTGCGGCCGCCAAGCGTGCGCCGTCCAAGGTGCCGGATTCGATCTACGAGCTGTTTCCGGTGCTCAAGGAGATGAAGGGTCGGCGCGGCGGCGATCTGTCCGGCGGTCAGCAGCAGCAACTCGCCATCGGCCGCGCGTTGATGAGCGAGCCGCGCCTGCTGATCCTGGACGAGCCGACCGAGGGCATCCAGCCGTCGATCATCCAGGAGATCGGCCGCACGCTGCGTCGGCTGGTGGATGAGTTCGGCATGTCGGTGCTGCTGGTCGAGCAGTACTACGACTTCGCCCGCAGCATCGCCGATCGCTACGTCGTCATGAGCCGCGGCGAGGTCGTCGCCCAGGGCGACGGCGCCAACATGGAAGCCGACGGCGTGCGCGATCTGGTGGCCGTTTGATGCACCGGCGTCCCGGGAAAAAAGTCGAATGCCAAATCTGTGGCATCTGGCTATGATGAGAAAATTCCTAGCCGCCGTGCTGCACTCCTGATGCGCCATCCCGATTTTCCTGTTCCGCCGCAGACCGCCTCGTTCGCGTCCTGGGAAGCCTCACTGCGCCTTGCATTTGCGCGCCGTGGTGGGCGGACGGTATTGGCAACGTGCCGACATCAAGGGCCGCTGCGCGTGCAGAAAGCGCTGTATCCGGAAGGCGAGGGCGTGTGCCATGTGGTCATGCTGCATCCGCCCGCAGGTATTGCCGGCGGCGATGTGCTCGATATCGACATCGCACTCGGCGCCGATGCGCATGCCGTGCTGACCACGCCCGGCGCGACCAAGTGGTACAAGTCGCTCGGCCGCACGGCCACGCAGCGTGTTGCCATCCGGGTGGAAGAGGGCGCACGGCTCGACTGGCTGCCGCAGGAGAATATCGTCTTCAACCAGGCCTGCCCGATCATCGATCTGACGCTGGATCTGGCGCCCGGCGCCACCGCCATCGGCTGGGACACCACCATGCTTGGCCGACATGCCGCCGGTGAATCGTGGGCCGAGGGCCGCATCGCCATGCATACGGAGCTGCGATGCAATGACCAGCCCCTGTGGATCGAATCGGCGGCATTCGATGCGCAATCGCCCATGTTGACTGCGACGACGGGCATGGCTGGTTTCCACGTCGTCGGCACGCTGTGGGCGGTGGGCGAGGGTGCCACCGAAACCCTGGCCGAGGCGATGGCCGAGCACCTGCCGTACAACGACAATCTCCGTGCTGGCGTGACCTGCCTCACACAAGACATGCCCGGCTTGCCAAACGTTTTGCTGCTGCGCGTGCTTGCACACCGGCCCGAAGATGCGCGTGCCTTGCTGTCGCAGACGTGGCTGACGCTGCGCGAACCGATGCATGGCGTGGCGGGCCGTCCGCTGCGCTTGTGGTCCACATAACGGCGACGTGACATGCGCCGCCTGATTGAATCTCCAAAGAACCTCACCGAAGAGAGCCCCTCGTGGAACTGACCCCGCGCGAAAAAGACAAGCTGCTGATCTTCACCGCCGCCTTGCTGGCCGAACGCCGCAAGGGCCGCGGCCTCAAGCTCAACTACCCGGAAGCCGTCGCCTTCATCAGTGCTGCCATCATGGAAGGCGCGCGCGATGGTCGAACGGTGGCCGAGTTGATGCATTACGGCACCACGCTTCTCACCCGCAATGACGTGATGGACGGCGTGGCCGAGATGATTCCCGACATCCAGGTCGAAGCGACCTTTCCGGACGGCACCAAGCTGGTCACCGTCCACCACCCGATTGTTTGAACGCCCTCTACGAAGAGTCCTGCCATGACCCAACTCTTGTCTCGCTTCGTCCGGCCCGCTGCGGCCATTGCGCTCACGTTGGGCGCCTCCGTCGCTTTCGCTCACCCAGGGCATCCGGGCCATACCGCGGAGGGCAGCCTGATCGCCGGTTTCCTCCACCCGCTCACGGGTGCGGACCATCTGCTGGCAATGGTGGCCGTAGGCGTGTGGAGTGCGCTCGCGTCGCGCTCCGTGCGCGATGCGCTGTGGGCGCCGGTCGCCTTCGTCGCGCTGATGGTCATGGGTGCAATGCTGGGCGCAGGCGGCGTGGCGTTGCCGATGGCCGAGCCGATGATCGCCGCATCCCTGCTGGTGTTCGGTTTGCTGATCGCCGCACGCGCACAACTGCCGACGTGGGGCGGTGCGCTGCTGTGCGGCGCGTTTGCGCTGTTCCATGGCTATGCGCACGGCACGGAATTCCCGGCTGGCGCACAGGCCATGTTCCCGTATTTCGTCGGCGGCTTTGCCGTGGCGACGGCGCTGCTGCATACCGCTGGCATCGGTGCCGGTTTCGCGCTCAAGCCGCGTCTGGCTTGGCTGGCGCGTCTGTCGGGCGTGGGTGTGGCGCTGTACGGCGCGAGCCTGCTGGCTGCCGCCATCTAAGGGGCACACCATGATCCCCGGTGAACTCCTGCCGCAAGACGGCGAACTCGAATTGAATGTGGGCCGCCCCACGCTGACGGTCACGGTGGCCAACACCGGTGACCGCCCCGTGCAGATCGGCTCGCACTACCACTTCTATGAAGTCAACGACGCGCTGCGCTTTGACCGCGACGCCACGCGTGGCTACCGGCTCAACATCGCTGCAGGCACTGCCGTGCGCTTTGAGCCGGGGCAGGAACGCACGGTCGAACTCGTGGCGCTGGCCGGCGACCGCGTGGTCTACGGCTTTGCAGGCCGTGTGATGGGCAAGCTCTGAGCGAGGCACGGACATGACACTGAAAATTTCCCGCCGCGCCTATGCGGAAATGTTTGGCCCCACCACGGGTGACCGCCTGCGACTGGCCGACACCGACCTCATCATCGAAGTCGAGCGCGACTTCACCATCTACGGCGAGGAAGTGAAATTCGGCGGCGGCAAGGTCATTCGCGACGGCATGGGCCAGAGCCAGCGCGAGTCGAAGGACTGCGCCGACACCGTCATCACCAATGCGCTGATCATCGACCACTGGGGCATCGTCAAGGCCGACATCGGCTTGAAGAACGGCCGCATTGCGGCGATCGGTAAGGCGGGGAACCCGGACATCCAGCCCGGCGTGACCATTGTCATCGGCCCGGGAACCGAGATCATTGCCGGCGAGGGCATGATCGTCACGGCTGGCGGCGTCGACACGCACATCCACTTCATCTGCCCGCAGCAGATAGACGAAGCGCTCAACAGCGGCGTGACGACGATGATCGGCGGCGGCACGGGGCCAGCCACCGGCACGTATGCCACGACCTGCACGTCCGGCCCGTGGTACATGCAGCGCATGCTGCAGGCGGCCGATGCCTACCCCATGAACATCGGCTTCCTGGGCAAGGGCAACGGCAGCCTGCCGGGCGCCCTACGTGAGCAGATCGACGCGGGCGCCATCGGCTTGAAGCTGCACGAGGACTGGGGCTCCACGCCCGCCGCCATCGACTGCTGCCTGGGCGTGGCCGACGACACCGACACGCAGGTCGCCATCCACACCGATACGTTGAACGAATCGGGCTTTGTCGAAGCGACCGTCGCAGCGTTCAAGGGCCGCACGATCCACACGTATCACACCGAAGGGGCGGGCGGTGGGCATGCGCCCGACATCATCCGCGTGTGCGGGGAGTCGAACGTGCTGCCGTCGTCGACCAATCCGACGCGGCCGTTCACCGTCAACACGCTGGACGAGCACCTCGACATGCTGATGGTGTGCCATCACCTCGATGCGTCCATCGCCGAGGACATCGCCTTTGCCGAGAGCCGCATCCGCCGCGAGACCATTGCTGCAGAAGACATCCTGCACGACCTGGGCGCGTTCTCGATGATCTCCAGCGACTCGCAGGCCATGGGCCGCGTCGGCGAAGTCGTGCTGCGTACCTGGCAGACCGCGCACAAGATGAAAGTGCAGCGCGGCAAGCTGGCAGGGGATCCGAACGATGCGCGTGGTGGGCACGATAACTTCCGCGTGAAGCGCTACGTGGCCAAGTACACGATCAACCCGGCGCTTACGCATGGCATTGCGCATGAAGTCGGCTCCGTTGAAGTTGGCAAGTGGGCGGACTTGGTGCTGTGGAAGCCCGCGTTCTTTGGCGTGAAGCCCAGCTTGATCTTGAAGGGCGGCATGATTGCCTCGGCGGCGATGGGCGATGCCAATGCGTCGATCCCCACGCCACAGCCTGTCCACTATCGGCCGATGTTTGGGGCGGCGGGTGGGGCGCTGGGGCGTACGTCACTGAGCTTCCTGTCGCAATCGGCGGCTGCTGCCGGTGTGGCGGAAAGCTATGGCCTTGCCAAGACCACGGCGGTGGTCAAGGGCACGCGCAGCGTTACCAAGGCGGACATGATTCATAACGACTGGCAGCCTGATATCAGCGTGGATCCGGAGACTTATCAGGTGGTGGCGGATGGGATGGTGCTGACTTGCGAGCCGGCTGAGGTGTTGCCGATGGCGCAGCGGTATTTCTTGTTTTAGGTTTTGGTTTTTTGGTTGGGTTTGGGTGTTGGTGGTTTGCCTCCCTTTCGCCCCCTGCCGGGGCCGACTCACTTTCTTTGTCTTGCCAAAGAAAGTAAGCAAAGAAAGGCGCGCCCGAGATGGCGACACCCTCCTTGAATTTTCATAACCGGGCGGAGATGGGGAAAACTCGCTGCGCTCAAACAGTTCCCCATCTTTTTTCCGCCCGCTTACAAAAATTCAAGGCGCCATCAAGGGCAGGAACGTCAAAGGCCACACCGACGGGGAACAAGAGTGAGCGCCAAGGCTCGGTTGATTGCGTGATGCGTGATGCGTGATGCGTGATGCGTGATGCGTGATGCGTGATGCGTGATGCGTGATGCGTGATGCGTGATGCGTGATGCGTGATGCGTGATGCGTGATGCGTGATGCGTGATGCGTGATGCGTGATGCGTGATGCGCTGTGTGTGGTGTGTGGTGTGTGGTGTGCGGCGAAGACGCAGGATGTCGGACGGAGTGGTGCAGGGGCAAGAGATGGTGTGCTTTACCCTTGCCCTAGACGGCGCCTTGAATTTCTGTTGCAGGGAGGAAAAAGGAAGGGAAACTGTTTGAGCGCAGCGAGTTTTTCCCTTCCCCTCCCTGCGACATAAATTCAAGGAGTGTTTCGCCATCTCGGGCGCGCCTTTCTTTGCTTACTTTCTTTGGCAAGACAAAGAAAGTGAGTCAGCCCCGGCAGGGGATGAAACGAGGGTTGGACCACCACGCCGAGCGCCGAGCCACAGAGGCCCAACGCCGAGTGTCTGAGGTCCAACGATGACAGTTTGAGGCTCAACGTTGAGTGTCTGAGGTCCAACGATGACAGTTTGAGGCTCAACGTTGAGTGTTTGAGGTCCAACGATGACAGTTTGAGGCTCAACGTTGAGTGTTTGAGGTCCAACGATGGCAGTCTGAGGCCCAACGTTGAGTGTCTGAGGTCCAACGATGACGGTCTGAGGCCCAACGTTGAGTGTCTGAGGTCCAACGATGACGGTCTGAGGCCCAACGTTGAGTGTCTGAGGTCCAACGATGGCAGTCTGAGGCTCAACGTTGAGTGTCTGAGGTCCAACGATGACAGTTTGAGGCCCAACGGTGAGTGTTTGAGCACCAATGATGACCGTCCGAGGCTCAACGCCCGGTCTTTCAGGCTCGATAGCCGGGTTGCAACTGGATACTGACAATGCTTTCCATCAATAAACATCTTCCCGTGCCGCATGGCCTGGCCTCAGTGCTGGTCAAGCGCGCACCCAAGCTGGTGCTGCCGTTTCTGGAACGCAGCCGCAGCCGCCTGCGCGCCACGCTCGACGACGGCCGTGAGGTGGCCGTCGTGCTGACGCGCGGTACCGTCATGCGAGGCGGCGATGTGCTCGTCGCTGAAGACGGCACGCTGGTGGAGGTGCAGGCCGCGCCGGAGCAGGTGCTGCGCGTGACCAGCGACAACCGTCTCGCGCTGATGCGCGCCGCGTATCACCTCGGCAATCGCCACACGCCGGTGCAGGTAAGTGCGGATGCATTGCAGCTCGAAGCCGATCCCGTGCTCGAAGACATGCTCGTGCGCCTGGGCGTGACCGTCGCGCACGTGGAAGCGCCGTTCGAGCCCGAAGCCGGTGCTTACGGCGGCGGCCATCGTCATGGTCACGATGCGACGTTCGAAGAGGACTACGCCGCAGCGCAGGCGCTGTACAACGAGCATCACGGGCACGACCACAGTCACTCGCACGACCATGGTCACGATCATGCGCATGGTCATGACCACAGTCACAATCACGACCATGGTCATGTGCATGGCCCCGGTTGCGGCCATCACCACCATCACCATGACTAGCGTTGCTCAACTGACCGCTTTGCTGCATCTCGCGTCCCCTGCATTGCCGGTGGGTGCGTTCAGCTATTCGCAGGGGCTGGAGGCGGCGGTGGACGTGCGGCACGTGAGCGATGAGGCTTCCGCCGCGAGGTGGATTGCAGAAGGGCTCGACGTGCTTGCCGCGTGCGAGGCGCCGCTGTGGCTGCTGCAATTCGCCGACTGGCAGGCCGGCCGCTTCGATGCCGTGGCCGAGCGCGATGCGTGGTTCCTTGCCACGCGCGAAACGCGTGAGCTGCGGCTGGAAACCTCGCAGATGGGCTGGTCGCTCAACCGCCTGATTCAGCAGATGGGGTGGGGCGATGATGCATTGCGCGCAGCGCTGTCGGCGCGTGCGTCGGTGACGTTTCCGACGGCATTTGCGGCAGCAGCTGCTGCACTGAATGTTGACCCGCACGACGGCGTGACGGCGTACTGCTTTGCGTGGGTGGAGAACCAGATGGCCGCCGCGGTGAAGGCGGTACCGCTGGGGCAAGCAGCGGGGCAACGCATTCTCTTTGGCCTGCATCCGGCAGTGGCTCGCGCGGTGGAAGAAGCCACACGCCGCGCGACCTGTCATCCACCAGAACTGTCGACGTTTTCGCCTGGGCTGGGCGTGCTGTCTGCCCGGCATGAAACCCAGTATTCAAGACTCTTTCGTTCCTGATCATCATGCGTACCAAGAAACTTCCAGCCCTGCGCGTTGGCGTGGGCGGCCCGGTGGGCTCCGGCAAGACCACGCTGCTCGAAATGCTCTGCAAGGCTATGCGCGAGCGCTACGACCTCGTGGCGATCACCAACGATATCTACACCAAGGAAGACCAGCGCTTGCTGACGATCTCCGGTGCGTTGCCGGCCGAGCGCATCATGGGCGTGGAGACGGGTGGCTGCCCGCACACCGCCATCCGCGAAGATGCGTCGATCAACCTGGAAGCGGTGGATCGCATGCTGAACAAGTTTCCGGATGCGGATGTCGTCTTCATCGAGTCAGGCGGCGACAACCTTGCGGCGACGTTCAGCCCGGAGCTGTCGGACCTGACGATCTACGTGATCGACGTGGCGGGCGGGGAGAAGATTCCACGCAAGGGCGGGCCAGGCATCACCAAGTCGGATCTGCTCATCATTAACAAGACGGACCTGGCGCCGTACGTCGGGGCCAATTTGGAGGTGATGGAAAGCGACACGCGCAAGATGCGCGGCGATCGCCCGTTTGTGATGTGCAATCTGAAGGCGCAGGGCGGGCTGGACGAGGTCATCCGATTCATCGAAAGGCAGGGCATGCTGACTGCAACAACCTCGGCCTGATGTGGCGGGCACTCGCTTGCAGCGTCGCAGGTCAAACCGGCAGAGATGTGCGCCGTGGAGGTGAGTGATGAAGACGCTGCATGGGGTGATGGTGATGCTGGCAGTGCTGGGCGTTGCCGCATGCGCGCCAGCCATCGTCGGGCCGTACTACACGATGGATGTGCGGCTGGCCGACGGGAAGCCGGTGCGCTGTGCTGTGAATCAGCCGGTACACCTGCCTGATCCGAAGCCCGCGCCGTTGAGCACCCGTGAGCGCAACGAAGCCGAAGTGCTGGCAACGCAACCACTGAGGATGCAGACAGGGCCGCGGTCGCCGTATCCGACGGTGTACACGGCGCCCGACGTGCAGTGTTTTGCGTTGCCGAGCTGATGCTGGCGCATCGTCAATACAACCCGGGAATCAGGCGCCAGGTTCGGGCACGGTACGCGTCGTACTGCGCGCCGAACTGCGATTGCAGCAGCGCTTCTTCCGCGCGCATGCGTGCCACCAGCGGGGGAAGCAACAGCAGCGTCAGTATGACGCCGGCCAATGCCCGGAACCCCAGCCCCCAGCCCAGCGTGCTCACCAGCAACCCGAGGTAGCTCGGGTTGCGCACGTAGTGGTAGATCCCGCCGGTGACCAGCGTATGGCCCGGCTGGATTGCCACCAGCCCGCTGAACCGGTTGCCCAGTACGTGCACCGGCCACAGGCGCAACGCACCGCCTGCGGCGTAGAGCACGACGCCTAGCCACCGGATGGCATCACCGTCGATGCACCACAGGTCGTGTCGATCGGTGTAGGCCGGCAGCCAGGCACTGACGATGCCGATCAGGCCGAACACTGGCAGCACCCAGCGGTTGGATCGATCTTCGCGTTCGCCGGAACTGAGGTTGCCGCCAGCGAACAGCGCGGCAATGGTCAACGCGATGGTCACCACCACCACCACCAGCGCCACGCGTGCCGGGTGCGCAAGCAGCGCACCGACACCGCCCCAGCCCCACGCCGCCAGTGCGAGATAGCCGAGTACCGAGATCACCGCTCCAAAGCCAAGCCTGGCCGATGCCGCCATGACTGCCTCAAGAGAATCCGAATGCGCCCAGTGTAGGCCTCGCGCCCGTGGGTTGCATTGATAGCGCCCAAAAGAAAAGGCCGCGCCAGAACACATCGCGCGGCCAGTTTCCTGAAGCAAAGACGGGCAATCAACGGCGCTGATATTGCGTTGCGCCGAAGAGAATCTCCTTCGCCTTGTCGTCTTGCAGCGCCGGGCGATCCTTGGCCAGCACCTTCACCGCGCGTTGCACGGCGGGGCGTTCTTCAATGGCTTCAAACCAGCGCTGCAGCTTGGGGTAATCCGACAGCTCGATCCCCTGGTTCTTCCAACTGCGCAGCCATGGCCACGTGGCGATGTCGGCGA
This sequence comes from Ralstonia sp. 24A2, assembly GCF_051783885.1. Lineage (NCBI taxonomy): Bacteria > Pseudomonadati > Pseudomonadota > Betaproteobacteria > Burkholderiales > Burkholderiaceae > Ralstonia > Ralstonia sp. 24A2. The sequence goes on from NZ_JBPVZD010000001.1 coordinate 867,337, forward strand.
TGGAGTAGTCCGCGCCGCCCAGGTATTTGGATTCCGACAAGCGCTTGTCGATCACGCCGTACAGGCGCTTGGCTTCGTTGCTGTAGCGGTTGACCGCGTACTCGATCTTCTCCGGCGCATAGATGCGGAAGTGGTGCGCCTGGCCGAGCATCGGGCCAACGCCGCCCATCTGGAACATCAGCCACTGCAGCACTTCGTACTTGCCACGCACGTCTTCGGGGATGAACTTGCCGGTCTTGCCGGCGAGGTACAGCAGGATCGCGCCCGACTCGAACAGCGAGATGGGCTGGCCGTCCGGGCCCTCCTGGTCAACGATGGCCGGGATCTTGTTGTTCGGGCTGATCTTCAGGAAGTCGGGCTTGAACTGGTCGCCGGCGCCGATGTTGATGCCGTGAACGCGGTAAGGCAGCCCGCATTCCTCCAGCATGATGTGCACTTTGTGCCCGTTGGGCGTGGCCCAGCTATAGACGTCGATCATCGAGTTGGCTCCTGGGAGGGAAGAGACGTACGAGCCTTCAGCAGCCCGCAAAGTGTTCCATTCCAGCACAGAACGGAAAAACGCGCAGACGGCGGGTACGGGCAAAAAAAATCCCCGCTCAAGGCGGGGTTAAGGAGTGAACGGTACAGCCGTGCGGCAGGTCAGGCGCCGCGCGTGATCGGCATGTCGACAACGTCTTTCAGGTGCAGATGCTTGGCCAGTTCCAGCTTGGCGATGGCCGCGCGGTGCACTTCGTCCGGACCATCGGCCAGGCGCAGCGTGCGCTGGTGCGCGTAGGCCGAGGCGAGCGGGAAGTCGCCCGACACGCCGCCGCCGCCATGCGCCTGGATCGCCCAGTCGACGATCTGGCAGGCGATGTTCGGGGCCACGACCTTGATCATCGCAATCTCGGCCTTGGCGACCTTGTTGCCGACGGTGTCCATCATGTACGCGGCCTTGAGCGTGAGCAGGCGGGCCTGTTCGATCATGCAGCGTGCCTCCGCAATGCGCTCGTGCCACACGCTGTGCTGGGCGATGGCCTTGCCGAACGCGATGCGCGACGACAGGCGCTTGCACATCAGTTCCAGCGCGCGCTCGGCCACGCCGATGCTGCGCATGCAGTGGTGGATGCGGCCCGGGCCCAGGCGGCCTTGCGCGATCTCGAAGCCACGGCCTTCGCCCAGCAGGATGTTGCCCACCGGCACGCGCACGTTCTTGAGGTCGACTTCCATGTGGCCGTGCGGCGCGTCGTCGTAGCCGAACACCGTCAGCGGGCGCATGACGGTGATGCCCGGTGCGTTGGCGGGCACCACGATCATCGATTGCTGCTCGTGGCGGCCGGCATCCGGATTGGTCTTGCCCATGACGATGTACACGGCGCAGCGCGGGTCGCCGGCACCCGACGACCACCACTTGCGGCCGTTGATGACGTACTCGTCGCCTTGGCGCTCGATGCGGCATTCGATGTTGGTGGCATCCGACGAGGCCACGGCGGGCTCGGTCATCAGGAAGGCGGAGCGGATCTCGCCGCGCAGCAGCGGTTCGAGCCAGCGGTCCTTCAACTCTTCAGATGCGTAGCGCTCCAGCGTCTCCATGTTGCCGGTGTCCGGCGCGGAGCAGTTGAATACTTCCGGCGCCCAGGGTACGCGGCCCATGATTTCGCACAGCGGTGCGTATTCCAGGTTCGACAGGCCTTCCGGTGCGCGCGGCGAACGCGGCAGGAACAGGTTCCACAGCCCGGCCTTGCGTGCCAGCGGCTTGAGCTCTTCGATCACCTTGGTCGGAATCCAGGCATTGCCCGCGCGGCGGTTGGCTTCAATCTCTTCATAGAAGCGCTGCTCGTTCGGGTAGATGTGCTGGTCGAAGAAGGCGAGCAGGCGTTCCTGCATCTCCTTGACCTTGGGCGTGTAATCGAAATTCATGGTGTCTCCTCAAATACATCGAACAGGCATATCGAACAGGCAATCAGCAACTAGACAGGCGCGTTGATTCGCCCGCCCAGCACCGCAAACACGGCACTGGCGCGCGCGACGAGCCGGTCGCCGCGATGGAACAAGGCCTGCGCAAAGGCCAGCTTGCTGCCGGTGCGCAAACCTTCTGGGCTGATCTCGATCCAGTCGCCTTCACCGGCGGAAGCGATGAAGTCGACCGTCAGGCTGGCGGTGGACATGGCGAGTACGCCTTCCTTGCTGTCACCGCTGGCGGGGTCAGCCAGGCAGTAGCCGAGCGCCGCATCGGCCAGCGAGGCCACCACGCCGCCGTGCAGGATGCCGCGCCGGTTCAGGTGGTGATGCCCCACGTGAAAGCCCATCACCATCGACGGCCCCATGCCGCGGGCGTACACCGGCCCCAGCATCGTCAGGAAGGGGCTTGGCTTGTTCAGCAGGTCAAAGCCCGCAGGCACACTCAGTACGGTCGGGTCGGTGGCTGTGGTCATGGCGCATGGCCTCACGCACATCAATGCCCGCAGCTTAAGCCTTCGCCTACAATAAGAGAAATGAATTTCGTAGATTGCCGTCCATCAAAATTATGCATATATCGCGAGTCGACCTGAACCTGTTCGTCGTCTTCGACGCCATCTATACAGAGGGAGGGATCACGGCGGCGGCGCGCACGCTCAACCTGACGCAACCGGCCGTCAGCCATGCGCTGGGGCGGCTGCGCGAGCTGTTTGACGACCCGCTGTTCGAACGGCGCGGGCAGGGTATGGTGCCGACGCCGCTGGCGCGCACGCTGATCGCCGAGGTGCGCACGTCGTTGCAGGGCTTTGAGCGCACGTTGCGCGAAGGCACGCGCTTTGATCCGGCCACGAGCGAACGCCGCTTCACGATCTCGATGCGCGATGCATTGGAGGCAACGTTGCTGCCGCCCCTGATGGCGGCGATTGCCAAGGAAGCGCCGCGCATCGACGTGACCACGGTGCGGGGCGACCGCCGCCAGCTCGAAGCCGAACTGCTGGCCGGCACCATCGACGCGGTGGCGGACATCCTGCTGCCGGCGTCCGCCGCCATCCGCCATGCGCCGATCCTGTCCGACCCGATGGTGGTGCTGGCGCGCCCCGGCCACCCCATCGCACACGAGCCGCTGACGCTCGAGCGCTATCTGGCGTGTGAGCACGTGCATGTGTCATCACGGCGTCGCGGGGCGGGGCTGGAAGATGTGGAGTTGCGCCGGCTCGGGCACGAGCGGCGTGTGCGGCTGCGCTGCCAGCATTACCCGGCAGCCTGCCGCGTGGTGAGCTGCACGGATTTGCTCGCCACGCTGCCGATACGCTACGCGCGCATCGCCAACGAGCCGTACGGCAACGTCATGCTGACATTGCCGTTCAACGTGCCGGCGCTGGAGCTGTACCTGTACTGGCACGCCAACAGCGACCAGGATGCCGCCGGCCGCTGGCTGCGCGATCACATCTTCGCGGCGATGGCCGAGGTGGCCCTGGATGAAGCCGCTGCCGCCTTTGCCGACGGACGTTGACGAACCCGAAGCCGGACGCAATCATCGGGGCTGCGCAGCGCGGATGGCCTAGCCACGCCGGTTTATGACAGATTGATGGCATTCAACCGTCGAGCGCCCGCGCCTTCCGGCAAACCGTCTTCCTTCCTGGTGTATGACTGCGACAGCGTCCGCGATCAGTTTTCAATCCGACAACACTGGTCTCATTTGTGGCTTCCGTTTCGAGCCCGGCCAGCCCGGCATTGCACTGGACGCTTCGGAGATCGGCGACGTGCTGGAGCGTGCCGGGCACGACAACGCGGATAGCGCCGATGACGCATTCATCTGGCTGCACTTCAACCTGTCGCGCGCGGGGTGCATGCGGTGGCTGCAAAGCCATCTCGACTTGCCGCAACCGTTTCTGGAGATGCTGGGCGAGGAGGCGCATTCCACGCGCATCGAGCAGCAGGATGGGGCACTCGTTGCAGTCTTCAACGACGTGATCTTCGATTTCGAGCGCACGCCCACGCAGGTTGCAACGCAGTGGGTGTATGCGCATCGGCGCCTGCTGGTGACCTTGCGCCGCAAGCCGCTGCATTCGGTCGACAGGCTGCGTGAATGCGTGCGCAATGGCGAGACGTTTCGCTCGCCGGCCAACCTGCTGGGCCACCTGATGTGCGATCAAGCGGACCTGATGACGCAGATCGTACGCACCACCGGTATCGACATCGACCGCATCGAAGACCGTTTTCTCGCTTCGAAAATCACGTCAGGGCGGCAGGAGCTTGCCGGCACGCGCCGGGTGCTGGTGCGCCTGCAGCGCATGCTGGCGCCCGAGCCGGGTTCGGTGTTCCGCCTGCTCTCCCGTCCGCCGGTGTGGCTTCATCCGGAAGATGTGCAGCAGTTGCGTGAATCGACCGAGGAGTTCTCCGTCGTGCTGCGCGACATGAGCGGGTTGATCGAGCGCATCAAACTGCTGCAGGAAGAGGTGATCGCGCGCCTGGACGAACAGAACAACCGCACGCTGTTTACGCTGACGCTCGTGACCGTGCTCGCGCTGCCGATCAACATCGTGGCAGGCCTGTTCGGCATGAACGTCGGTGGTGTGCCACTGGCCGAGAACCACCACGGTTTCTGGATGATGGTGGGGCTGGTCGCGGGATTTACTGCGCTGATCGCCTGGTGGGTGATTCGTCGCCGCAACAACCAGTGACCGCAGGCCGAGTGATCACCGCTTCGCGGCGACGACCTTGGACGACGTTGCGGCAGCCTTTGCGGAGGGGAACGGATAGCGCGCACTGAATTCCGCAAAGCGCGCAGCAAGAAAATCTGCGCAGGCCGTCAGCCGTGCCGGGCGATGACGGCGCGCGAGGCTCACGAGCTGCAGCGGTGTCGGGGCATGGCTCCACGCCGGCAGTGCAACTTCCAACCGCCCGGCGTACACATCCTGCGCGACATCCAGCCACGACTTGAATGCCAGTCCACGCCCGGCGATGGCCCAGTCGCGCACGACGGCACCGTCATCGCACTGGAAATCGCCGCGGACGTCCAGCGGGGCGGGGCCGCTGGAATGCGTGAGCTGCCAGCGCGTGACGGGCTCGCCGTTGCGCAGCAGGATCAGGCAGCGGTGCTCGGTCAGATCGCTTGGGTGGGCGGGGCGACCGTGCTGCTTGAAGTACGACGGCGCGCCCACGATCACGCGCGGATGTGATGCCAGCGGCCGTCGCACCAAGGCCGAATCCTGCAGGTGCCCATAGCGCAGCGCGAAGTCGAGGTCCTCGCGCATCAGGTCGGCCAGCCGGTCGCCCAGTACCAGCGTGATGCGCACACCGGGGTGCTCATCGCAGAAGGCATCGAGCCATGGGCGCAGGATGTGCCGCCCCAGGTCTGAGGTGGCGGCCATGCGGATGGTGCCCGCCAGTTCGGTGCGGTCCTGGCCGAGGCTTTCCGCGCCTTCATCCAATGCTTCCAGGGCTTGTCTGGCATACCCTAGATAACGCTGGCCGGCTTCGGTGGGCCGCATGCTGCGTGTCGTGCGCTCGAACAGGCGGGCGCCCAGTTCGGTTTCCACGCGCTTGAGTGCTGCGCTGGCGGTGGCGGGCAGCCAGCCGAGCTGCCGGGCAGCGGCAGAGAGGTTGCCGGCATCAGCAATGCGCACCAGCAGGCGGAGGTCGTCGAGGGCGATCATTGTCAAAGCGTGTTTGGAGAAACATCAAAGCATAGACGGATTATCTTGCTTTTGTTTGATGGAAGAATGGCCTCAGTCGATTGACGGTTTTTTCTTTCTTCTCAAAGGAGCGTTGGCATGACTTCGAAGACCTTGCAGGACCAGGCGGTGGTGGTGTTGGGCGGTACGGCTGGCATCGGGCAGGCGGTAGCACGTGCCGCGGCGGCCGCTGGCGCTCGCGTGACGGTGCTGGGCCGCTCGGCCAAGACAGACGGCGGCATCCATGGGGTTGCTGTCGACGCGAATGACACGGCTTCGCTGGGCAGTGCGTTGGCGCGGGCTGCGGTTGGTGGCACGATCGACCACCTTGTCATTACCATCGGCTCGCGCACGAGCCCGCCACCGTTTGCCTCGCTGCAACGCGCCGATCTGGAACAGGGCTTCGGCACCAAGCTGTTTGCCGCGCTGATGGCGGTGCAGGCCGCGCTGCCGCATTTGGCCGAGCGGGCGTCGATTACGCTCACCTCCGGCCTGCTCTCACGCAAAGCCACGGCGACCGGGCTGCTGCGCGGGTCCATCAACGCAGCGGTGGAAGCGGCGGCCAAGAACCTTGCGAAGGAACTTGCTCCACGCCGCGTCAACGTGGTCAGCCCCGGCGTGGTGGATACGGAAGTGTGGGGCGCGCCGGCGGATCGCGAGGCCATGCTCGCGCGCATTGGCAGCAGCTTGCCGGTCGGCCGCGTCGGCACACCGGACGACCTCGCCCAAGGCTACCTGCTGGCCATGACCAACGGCTTCATGACCGGCACCATCATCGACATCGAAGGCGGCGGTTTGCTATGACACCTGACAGTGACTGGACATTCGACCACGTGAACTTTCACGTGGCAGGTGACGCGCCCATCCTCGAGTTTTTTGCGGATGTGCTCGGCTGGAAACCGGGGCTGCGCCCGGCGTTTCCGTTTCCCGGCACATGGCTGTATCAGAACAACGATGCGCTGGTGCACCTGGTAACAAAGGAGGGGGAAACTCCGGAGTTGGTGTTCTCGCACGTCGCCTTTCGCACCCAGCGGGATGCGGCTGACGTACTGACCTCGGTGCGCGAAAGCGGAATGCCGCACCAGGTGCGCAAGCACCCCGATCGGCCGGCTGCGCAGATCTTCGTGCAGTTGCCCGGGGTGGTGCTGGAGCTGGAGGCGCCGCTGTCCGGTCCGTTGGAAGCGGCGCGCGACTACGTGTGATGCGCGGTCTTATGCGCCGGCCTGCTGGGCGTACTTCCAGCCCAGTTCGGCCATCGGCCGTGCACGCTTGCCGGCTTCCAGCGCCTGCGCAGACGATGCCGTGCCGTCCACCACGCGCTTCATGATCCCCTGCAGGATGCCGGCAATGCGGAACATGTTGTAGGCGAGGTAGAAGTTCCAGTCGCCGGTGATGCGGCGGCCAGTACGTTCTTCATATTGGCGGATGTACTCGGCTTCGGACGGAATGCCCAGCGCCGCAAAGTCCAGCCCGGCCACACCGCGGAACTGCCCCGGCTCGATGTGCCAGCTCATGCAGTGGTAGCTGAAGTCGGCCAGCGGATGGCCCAGCGTCGACAGCTCCCAATCGAGGATGGCCAGCACGCGCGGCTCGGTCGGGTGGAAGATCAGGTTGTCGAGCCGGTAATCGCCGTGGACGATGCTGGTGATTTCTTCGGCCTCTTGCGGCACGTGTTTGGGCAGCCATTCGATCAGGTTGTCCATCGCCGGAATCGACTCGGTTTCCGACAGCTTGTATTGCTTGCTCCAGCGCTCGATCTGGCGCGCGAAGTAGTTGCCGGGTTTGCCGTAATCCGCGAGGCCGATGGCGGCGTAATCCACGCGATGCAGCGCGGAGATGACGCGGTTCATTTCGTCGTAGATGGCGGTGCGCTCGGCAGGTGCCATGCCGGGCAGCGCCTGGTCCCACAGCACGCGGCCCTGCACGAACTCCATGATGTAGAAGGCGCGGCCGATCACGGCTTCGTCTTCGCACAGCGCGAACATCTTCGGCGCTGGCACGTCGGTGTTGGCCAGCGCGTCCATCACGCGGTACTCGCGCTCGATGGCGTGTGCGGACGGCAGCAGTTTCGCCTTCGGGCCCGGCTTGGCACGCATCACGTAGGTGCGCGACGGCGTGATCAGCTTGAAGGTCGGGTTCGATTGGCCGCCCTTGAACTGCTCAATGGTGAGCGGGCCGGCAAAGCCTGCCACATGTTCGCGCATCCACGCTTCCAGCGCGCCGACGTCGAACTTCTGCTGGTCTGCTACCGGGCGTGTGCCCTCGAAGGCCGAGAAATCCTGCTGCTCCATCTGTGCCATGGGTGTGTCTCCGAGTCTTGTTCTGAGTGGGAAAAGGTCAGACGGCAGGCTGGTGCGCTGGTTGCCGATACCGGAGGTACTGTTGCAGCAGCACCTCCATCGTCGTTAGCCGCAAGCCAAGATGCGTGGGCGAGGGCGGTGAGAAATTGCTCATGCGCAGCACCCAGTCGGTCGGCGCATCCCCCACATCGAGCACGTTGATGCAACCAGCGGTCTGCGCGAGGCTGCCGTAGAACACGCGCTCGCCACCGGTGATGGCGTGCGAGAGGATCGCGCGGTTGGTGCCGCCGTGCAGCACCAGCAGCACGGTATCCCAGTCGGGCAGGGCGCGCAGGCGTGCAATGGCCGGAACGACACGGTCGAGAAACTCGCCGACGCTCTCGCCGTTGAGAAAGCGCTGGTCTTCCCGCACCGTGCCTTCAAATGCACCGATGAAGGCTTGCGCGACGTCCTGCTCGGGAATCTCCGTCAGCTGGCCGCCGCGAATCTCCTGCAGCTCTGGCCATTGTTCAAGCGTGATGCCGCGTTTCTGCATTGCCGGCATTTCGGCCAGGACACGCTGCGCAGTTTCCACCGTGCGCGGCAGGCCGCTGACGATGACGCGGTCGAAGGCAATGTTTTCGGCGGCGAAGGTCTTGCCGGCAGCGGTGGCTTGACTACGGCCCAGCTCATTGAGCGGCACGGCCTCGGGCATGGCGACGGGGCGGCCGGTTTCGTCGAAGTACGTCACGGCGCCATGACGCATCAGGTAGACGCGCCGGCGGTTGGGGGGTGTGAAAGGGATCATGCGAGCGCGGGATCAGCGGTACTGGGGTTTGCGTTTCTGCAGGAAGGCAGAGATGCCTTCGTTGCCATCGGCGTGGTGCAGCGCTTCGACAAAGCTGTGCTGCTCGGCCCTTAGGTGATCGTGCAGCGAGGCATCTTCCGCGTTGGTGATCAGACCCTTGATGCGGCTCACCGCATGCGGCGATTGCGCTGCCAGCTTTTCCGCCAGTGCCAGCGCGTGGTCCAGCGCCTCACCGGGTTTGACGACTTCGTTGATGAGGCCGAAATGCGCAAGCCGTTCCGCGCCGACGGGCTTGCCGAGCATGATGATCTCGCTGGCCAGCGGACGCGGCAGGAAGCGCGCGATATGCCACGAGCCGCCGCCGTCGGGTGTGAGCGCAACGTTCACATACGCCATCACGAACTTCGCATCCGATGCGGCAATCGCAAAGTCGCACGCCAGCACCAGCGAGAAACCTGCGCCCGCCGCCGGGCCTTCCACCGCCGCGATCACCGGTTTGGGGAAGGTGCGGATCGTCTCGATCCAATGATTGAGCGCGTCGATGCCTTCTTCCTGCACGCTCTTGGGTTTGCTGCGGTTCTCCAGCAGCCGGTTCAGATTGCCACCGGCACAGAACGCCTTGCCAGCGCCGGTGAAGATGATGGTGCGGATCTCATTGTCGTTGGCGGCGCGGTCCATCGCTTCCATCGACGCGGTGTACATCACCGGGTCCAGCGCGTTGCGGGCATCGGGGTTGGACAGCGTGAGCACCAGCGTCGAGCCGATGCGTTGGGAGAGCAGTTGCGCGGTCATGGCGGCCTCGTCAGAGTGAGTGGCGGCGGTCAGACATCAGGGTCAGGCATCGAGTGTCAGCAACGACATGCCCAGGCGGGCACGACGCAGCAGCCACGGGCTCGGGCGATAACGCGGGTCCCCGTAGAGCGTGTAGAGGTTTTGCAGCACTTCAAGCACGGCGTTGGTGCCCAGCGTGTCACCCAGTGCCAGCGGCCCTTGCGGATAGCCGAGCCCCAGCGTGACGGCCAGGTCGATGTCCGTCGGCGAGGCGATGCGCTGCTGTGCGATATCGCATGCGATGTTGACGATGCACGCGACGATGCGCTGCGCGACAAAGCCGCCCGAATCGCGGATCACCGTCACCGGTACGCCATCGGAAGCGAGCAGGCCATGCGCGGCATCGCGATAGGCGGGGTCGGTGGCGGGCGTGGTCATCAGCGTGCGGCGCTTGGTGGCGTCAAACGGATAGAGCGTGTCGAGTGCCACGGTGCGGCGTGCATCGAGCCCTTCGGCGGCCACGCAAGCGGTGGCATCCAGCCCGCGCGGCGTGACGACGATCAGCGCATCGGCAGACGGCCTGGAGCCCGCTTCCGGCGTGATGCCAAGGTCGAGCATCAGGCGTTGCGCGGCGGCATGACCGGCTTCTTGTGCGCGGCTGATCCAAACAGATGATGGGCGCGCAGTCGGCACAGGCGCTTCGGCCGGCACCTGCTTCTGTCCTTCCGGATAGCGATAGAAGCCTTCGCCCGTCTTGCGCCCCAGGATGCCGCCGGCAAAGCGCACGGCGGTGATCTGCGAGGGGCGATAGCGCGGCTCCTCATAGAACTGGCGGTAGACCGACTCCATCACCGGGTGCGAGACATCCAGCCCCGTCAGATCCATTAACTCAAACGGGCCCATGCGGAAGCCCGCCTGCTCGCGCATGATGGCGTCGATGTCGGCAAAGGCGGCCACGCTTTCCTGGGCGACGCGCAAGCCTTCGGTGTTCATGCCGCGTCCGGCGTGGTTGACGATGAAGCCCGGCATGTCGATGCAGCGCACGGCCGTGTGGCCCATGCGCTTGGCGAGTGCGGCCAGCGCGTCGCCGGTGGCCGGTGCGCTGCGCAGGCCGTCGATCACCTCGACCACCTTCATCAGCGGCACGGGGTTGAAGAAGTGGAAGCCGGCCACGCGCTCGGGGTGCTTGCATGCCGTGGCAATCGCCGTAATCGACAGCGACGACGTATTCGACGCCAGAATCGCATCGGCGCGGACGATGTCTTCGAGCTGGCGGAAGAGGTCGCGCTTGACCTCAAGCTTCTCGACGATGGCCTCGACCACGAGATCGCAGTCGGCCAAATCGGTGAGGGCGCCGGCAGGGATCAGGCGCGCCACAGTGGCGTCGGCTTCCTCCGCCGTGAGCTTGCCCTTGGCGGCCAGCTTGGCCAACGTGTCGGCCAGTGCCGTACGCGCCGCTTCCACGGCGGGCGGGTTGGCATCGAACAGCTTGACGCGCAGGCCGGCCTGGGCCGCGATCTGCGCAATGCCGCGCCCCATGGCGCCGGTGCCCACAATCCCGATAATCTGCATATGAAATCCGCTTCGATCGAAAGAAGTCTGGCTAAAATAGCACGAGCGTGCGATTTCTGGCATCCGCACCGACCATAACAGGCAGCCGCCCAACCCAAGGAGACTGGTTCATGCTGACGCTATACGGTTTTGCCGCGAGCAACTACTACAACAAGGTCAAGCTCGCGCTGATGGAGAAGGGCATTGCGTTCGAGGAGTCGCTGCGCTGGCCCGACCAGACCGACGGCGAGATCTCGCCGCTGCACAAGGTACCGTATCTGAAGGATGGCGATCGCGGCATGTGCGAATCGCAGGTCATTGTCGACTATCTGGAGGCGCGCTATCCGGAACATCCGCTGGTTCCGGCCGACCCGTTCCAGGCGGCCAAGGTGCGCGAGGTCGTGACCTTCCTAGAGCTGCACCTGGAGCTGGTCGCGCGCCAGCTGTTTCCCGAAGCGTTTTTCGGCGGCAAGATCAGTGACAACCTGAAGGCGAAGACGCGCGAGCAGTTGCAGAAGAACATCCCGGCGGCGGCCAAACTGTTCAAGTTCGCGCCGTATGTGGCGGGCGACACGTTCACGATTGCGGATTGCGCGGCCATCGTGCACTTCCCGCTGGTGAGCCAGGCCACCAAGATCATCTATGGGGAAGACCTGCTGGCGCAGGTGGAGGGCGTGAAGCCTTACCTGGCCGCGATGGCCGAGAACCCCAACGTGCAGAAGATGAGAGCGGACAGCAAGGCGAACCTGGAGGCGATGCTGGCGCATTACGCCAGCAAGCGCTGATCGCCTCCGGTCTTACACCTTCGACAAACGCTCCAGCGCCAGCTGGAGCGTTTCATCTTTCTTGGCGAAGCAAAAACGCACCACGCCCGATTCGTGCGGCTGCGAGTAGAACGCCGACACCGGGATCGCCGCCACGCCGATCTCGCTCGTCAGCCACTTGGCGAACTCGGCCTCGGGCAGGTCGGAGATGGCGCTGTAGTCCACGCACTGGAAGTACGTGCCCTGGCAGGGCAGCAGCTTGAAGCGCGTCTTCTCCAGCCCCGCGCGGAACAGATCGCGCTTGCGCTGGTAGAACGCCGAGAGGTCCAGATACGGGCGCGGATCGGCCATGTAGTTGGCCAGCCCATGCTGCACCGGCGTGTTGACCGTGAACACATTGAACTGGTGTACCTTGCGGAACTCCGCCGTCAGCGCAGCGGGCGCGGCCACGTAGCCGACCTTCCAGCCCGTCACGTGATACGTCTTGCCGAAGCTCGACACCACGAAGGCGCGGCGAGCCAGTTCCGGAATGCGTGCGACTGATGCATGCGGCACGCCGTCATACACCATGTGCTCGTACACCTCGTCGGAGAGTAGCAGCACGTTGGTCGGCGCCAGGATCTCGGCCAGCTTCTGCATGTCGTCTGCGTGCCAGACCGTGCCGGTCGGGTTGTGCGGCGTGTTGAGCATGATCAGGCGCGTGCGCGGCGTGATGGCGGCGGCCAGTGTGTCGAACGGGATGCGGAAGTCCGGCGCGTTCAGCGTGATCGGCACGACCTTGCCACCGGCCAGTTCGATCGACGGAATATAGCTGTCGTACGTCGGCTCGAAGACGATGACTTCGTCGCCCGGATGCACGCAGCACAGCACCGTGGTCAGCAGCGCCTGTGTGGCGCCGGCGGTAATGGTGATCTCGCGGTCGGCGTCGTAGGTGTGGCCGTACAGGTTGGCGACTTTCGCTGCGATGGCCTGACGTAACGCAGGCACGCCAGTCATCGGCGGGTATTGGTTCAGGCCCGCGCGCATGGCATCGGACACCGCATCGACGATGCGCGGGTCGCAGTCGAAATCCGGAAAGCCCTGGCCCAGGTTGACGGCTTGCTTCTCCACGGCCAGCGCCGACATCACGGTGAAGATGGTGGTGCCGACATTCGGCAGCCGCGAGGGCGGCGGAGCGATAGGCGCGAGCGATTCAACAGTGGTCATAACAAGGCAGCTTCAAGCTTAATTTGGGACTTCTGCGAGGGGAACGGTTTCCAACTGGACCTGCGCGACGAACTGCTTGGGCGGCAGCACCGTCACGTCGCAGTACTTGGCCATGCGGCGTCTCAGCTTGAGCACGGCCTTGTCTTTGGAGACGAGGTACGTGGCGTTGGCGGCATCGGCCAATACCAGGAATTTCTGGTCGTCGCGGTCCTTGCAGCGCGGGACGAACGCTTCGCCCTGCACGCGGGCCGCGTCTTCTGGATCGGCCACCGAGCGGGTCACACGATCCACCCAGGCCAGCGCCGCTTGCGCATCGACGGCGTAGTGCGTGAACTGCGGATAGTCGAGCACGCGGCGCAGCTCTTCACGGCAAGCGGGGCTGATGATGGCGTCCAGCCGGCCGGCTTCCAGCGCGGCGCGGATCGGGCGTGCAACCGCATCGTCGAAGATGAGGATGTCGACCCAGATGTTGGAGTCCAGCACCACACGCGGTGCGGGGCTGGCGGTTAGGTCGGCGAGGGCAGCAGCGTCTGCCATTCGATACAATTCCAGACTTGTGAACCGCGATTCTGACATGATCATCGTCCTCTCGCCGGCCAAGTCGCTCGACTACGACACGCCGCCGCGCACCAAAACCCATACGCTGCCCGATTTCATCGCGCGTTCCGCAGAACTCATCGAAGTGCTTCGCAAGCTGTCGCCGGCCCAGATCGGCACGCTGATGAAGATCTCCGACCCGTTGGCGGTGCTCAATGCCACGCGTTATGGGGATTGGTCCACCGAATTCACCGCCGACAACAGCAAGCAGGCCGTACTGGCCTTCGACGGCGATGTCTACGGCGGGCTCGATGCCAATTCGCTCGCCGCTGATGATCTGCAATTCGCGCAAAAACATCTGCGCATTCTGTCGGGCCTGTATGGCGTGCTGCGCCCGCTCGACTGGATGCAGCCGTATCGCCTGGAAATGGGCACGCGCCTGGCCAACCCGCATGGCAAAGACCTCTACAGCTTCTGGGGCGACGATGTGACGTTGGCGCTTAACAAGCTACTGAAGGCGGACGATGATCCCGTCCTCGTCAATCTCGCGTCGGAAGAGTATTTCAAGGTGGTACGGCCCAAGGTGCTCAAGGCGTGCATCGTCACGCCGGTCTTTGAAGACTGGAAGAACGGCCAGTACAAGATCATCTCGTTCTACGCCAAACGCGCGCGCGGCCTGATGGCGCGCTACGCGATCGAGCACCGCATCACCGATCCGCGCAAGCTCAAGGCGTTCGATGTCGATGGCTATGCGTTTGCTGCAGCCGATTCCGACGACGAGCGCTGGGTCTTCCGCCGCAAGCTCACCTGATGACAGGATTCGACATGACTGCTACCCAACTGCATATCTCCAGCACATTCGACAGCGGCGCCATCGAGATCGTCGATGCTGCACGCGCGGATGCCATTCGCCTGCGCATCCGCCGCGATTCCCACGCCGATTTCATGCAGTGGTTCCACTTCCGCCTCCAGGGCGTGCAAGGCCAGGCGTGCAAACTTGCGCTGGAAAACGCCGGTGAATGCACGTACGCCGCCGGCTGGAAGGACTATCATGCCGTCGCCTCATACGACCGTGAGCACTGGTTTCGCGTGCCGACGCGCTATGACGGCAAGACGATGACGATCGAAATCACGCCCGAGCACGACAGCATCTGGTTTGCGTATTTCGAGCCGTACTCGGACGAGCGCCACCTGTCGCTGGTGGCCGCCGTGCAGACGCGGCCCGGCGTGCGCACGCAGCGCATCGGCAGCACGGTGCAGGGCCGCGACATGACGAGCATCACCGTCGGCGAGCCCGGTCCCGGCAAGAAGAACGTATGGATCATCGCGCGTCAGCATCCGGGCGAAACGATGGCCGAATGGTTTGTGGAAGGCCTGCTCGCACGCCTGACACGTCAGGGCGTGTGGAGCGGTGATCCGGTCGGCCGTGTGCTGGCCGAGCGTGCCGTCTTCCACATCGTGCCGAACATGAACCCGGATGGCTCGTCGTTGGGCAACCTGCGCACCAACGCCGCAGGCGCCAACCTGAACCGTGAATGGATGGAGCCCGACGCCCAGCGCAGCCCCGAAGTGCTGTGCGTGCGCGAGGCCATCGAGCAGACCGGCGTCGACCTGTTTTTCGATATCCACGGCGACGAGGCACTGCCCTACGTGTTCGTGGCAGGCAGCGAGATGCTGCCGGGTTTTACCGATGCGCAGCGTGCCGATCAGGACCGCTTTGTTGCGGCCTTCCTGCGCGCCTCACCGGATTTCCAGACGCAATACGGCTACGAGGCCAGCAAGTACAATGAAGACGCGCTCAAGCTCGCCTCGAAGTACATCGGTCACACGTACGGATGCCTGTCGTTGACGCTGGAAATGCCGTTCAAGGACAACGCCGACCTGCCCGACGCACGCGTGGGCTGGGACGGCGCCCGCAGCGCCGCATTGGGTGCGGCCATGCTGCAGGCGATCCTGGAGTATCTCGGCTGATTGAGAGACCGGCGGCGAAGCCGTCGACCGAAGCCCTAACGACAACGCGCCGCCAGAGATCTGGCGGCGCGTTTGTCTTTACTGGCCGGTCGACTTCTTCGTCGTCTTCTTGGCCGTCGACTTGGCGGTGGATTTGCCAGTCGAGGTCGACTTGGTCTTGGCCGTGCCACTGCTCTTCGTAGACTTGGCCGTAGATTTCGTCGCGGCCTTGCCCTTGGTGGTGCTCTTGCCGTGCACAGCGCTGGTCGTCGTGCAGCGATGGCCGCGGCGGCAGTGCGTGCGGGTTGCTGTTGACGATGGTGCAGCTGCCGGTGCGGCAAACGGCTGGCCGTTGGCGTCGAGCAGTTCGTACGCGAGCATCATCCCTTCGTCATAGCCGCAGCGCACGCGCACCGGCTCCCACTGGTCGTTGCCCGTGCCGCGCTTGTGCACAGCGGCATTGAAACTGATGACGCTCGAAACCTTGACCGCGCCTTGCTTGCTGGACGAGAAGCGCGAGTCCCACGGCTCGACCTTGGCCTGGTCATTGGACAGCGCGCCGGTTGGCAGGCGGAACTGATCGAAGTTGGTCGAGCGCGGGATGATCCAGCTCGCGTGCGCAGCGCAATCGGCCACGTCGGGGCGGGCACCTTCCGATTGGATCAGGCGGTCACGGGTTTGCGCGCGGTATTCGGACAAGCTCATCTTGTCCTTGGATGGCAGGTTGACCGTGGTGGTGCCGCTAGCGTCGGTCGAGCCGAAGACGATGGGCGGCGTGGTCGGTACGGGCTGCGTGGCCGGCTTGGTTTGCGCGGCTTGCGTGCTTGGCGTGGCGTTGGTGGCCTGGGCCGACAGAGCCGACGTGTTGGTCGGTTCAGTCTGCAAGTTGGAGCAGGCGGCCAGCAAAGCGACGACGCCGAGACAGAGTAGTTTGGGTCGCAACATCACGAGTGTTACAGGGTGTCGGCGTGGAAATCGCCATGATAGAGGAAAGCTCGCGCTGAAAGTTCCTGCTAGTTACCCCAATGCGTCCCCAATGCGGTACATCAAGCGATTTTGCTGTAACAGCGCGTTACGGCACGGTGTTGGTTACCAAGTGATCATCATTGCTTGGTGAACAACCAGGCGAGCGACCATTCGTCGGTGCGTGCCTCGTAGCGGATGCCCTTGCGCATGGCCCATGTGGCGAGCTGATGGTGCGACGGGATGATCGCGTAGTCGTTCTGCGCAAAGCGGGCTGCGGTCTTGGCGGCCTGCTCGTGGGCTTGTTCGCTCGATACCGTCGAGAGCGAAGCTTGCACCAGCTGGTCCAGTTCGGGGTTGCTGTAGCGGCCCCAGTTCCAGGTGCCATAGCCGGTTTGTGCATTCGGTGTGCCGAGGATGCTGCGCAGCGCCACGTCTGCCGCCACCGAGCCCCAGCCCAGCATCATGAACGAGAACTCGCCCTGGCGCGCGCGCGTGAAGTATGCCGCCACCGGCAGCGTCTCTACCTTGGTCTGGATGCCGACGCGCGTGAGCAGTTGTGCGGTGGTTTGCGCAACCTGCGCGTCGTTCAGATAGCGGTTGTTGGTGGCGTGCAGCGTGAGCCCGAAACCATTCGGGTAACCTGCTTCGGCCAGCAATTTCTTCGCGCGCTCCGCGTCGTACGGAATCGGCTTGCCGCCCGGATGCCCGAAGATCTGTGGCGACACGATGCTCGATGCCACGACGCCCTGGCCCTCGAGCACGCGCGAGACGATCGCATCACGATTGATGGCGAGTGCGACAGCTTCACGAACGCGGTGGTCCTTGAACGGGTTCTTGGCGAGCGGCTTGCCGGCCTTGTCCGTGATGAACGGCGACACATCGCGGCTCTGGTCCATCTGCCAGAAGATCGTGCGCCACGATACCTGCTGCTCCAGGTGGAATTTCGGGTTCTGCTTGATGCGCGGTACATCGGCGGCGGGCACCGCCTCCACGATATCCACATCGCCGGAGAGCAGGGCGGCCGTACGCGCGGCGTTGTCGGTGATGATCTTGAAGGTGACCTTGTCCCACTGCGGCACACGGCCCCAGTAGTTCGGGTTCTTCTTCAGCACGATTTCCTGCCCGCGTGTGAAGTGGTCGAACAGGAATGGCCCCGTGCCGACCATGGCGCGGCCGGCATCGAAATCTGCCTGCGATGCATCCGCCACCTTCTTGGGGATGATCGGCAGGCTGTTCAGGTCGTTCGGGATGCTGGCGTAGTTCGGGATCGACACCTTCAGCCGTACCGTGAGCGGATCGACGATCTGCACCTCGGTGATCGACTTGGTGTAGCTGGTGAACGGGCCTGGGCTGTTGGTCAGGCGCGCAGGACGCTCGATGGACGCCTTCACGTCTTCGCCGGTGAATGGGGTGCCATCGCTCCACTTCACGTTGGGGCGCAGCTTGATTTCCCACGTGTTGGCGTCGATGGCTTTCCACGAGGTGGCCAGGCCCGGCGTGTAGCGGCCATTCTTGTCGAGGAAGACCAGCGACTCGAAGACGTGCAGCGCCATGGCGTTGTTGGGGCCGGCGTTGTTCCATTGCGGGTCCATCGACGTGACGTCGGCAGACAGGCCGATACGCAGGTCGTCGGCTTGCGCGGCCAGCGGCACCGCGGCAGCCGCAGCCAGCGCGCAGGCGGCGAGGTTGCGGATCAAGGCGCGAAGCAGGGGACGGGTTGTCATCGAGGGCTCCTGGAGTTCGGGCGGTGATGCCAAGTGGCGAGAGATCGTCATTGTGCCGCAGGCTGCCGAACCGCGTGCGACGCAAACTGACAATCAATATGACCGATGGTGCAGCAATAAAAAAAGCCACCCGAAGGTGGCTTTGGTGATCTATGCGGCCGGTCAGTGCGTCAGTGGAACAGCGGCTGCTGCGTCGGTGCGTCTTCCGGCATCTCGGCGTGGACGATCTCGGCCGAGCGATCCGCGTAGAGCGGGGCACCGCAGTCTTCGCAGTACTCCGGCTCAAAGAGCTGGCCGTGGCGGAAGATGTCTTCAATGCCGCAGGCGCGCAGCTCGTCGCAGATCTGCTCCAGCGGGCTGCCGGGTTCACCTTCGGCGGTGACGTCCGTAGCGCCGCCGTCGCGGCCATAGACTGGCCAGACGATGCCGTAGATCAGTTCTTTCTCGCCGCGCACGGTGAAGGCCACGCGGTATTCCTCGATCTGCTCTTCACCAAATGCGCCGATGATCGCGCCGAAGCGGTTGGCCGGCAGATCCAGTGCGCCTTGCAGATAGTTGACAGCGGCACGCACGGTCAGCGGGCGAATCTGCTTGTCGGACTCGCGGCAGGACAGGAAGAAGGCATCCGGCAACAGCAGGTCGAACTCACAGCCCGGCATCAGTGTGGAGATGGTCGGCGTGACCTGCCCGCGCCATTGCTCCAGGCAAGTGGAGCGCTCGGCGTGGTGCTCCTTGGCGTCTTCCTGCCAGCGGAACAGCGCTTGGCCGTGCTGGGCCACGACGATGGCCACCAAGTAGCGTGGATCGGCCAGGATGGGCGCCGTTTCGGGCATGTCGCGCAGGTCCACCTTGGGGGGCTGGCCCGACAATGCATACGCCGCCAGCTTGTGCGTGAGCGCAAAGGTGTCGGAATGTGTGCGCGGGAGCTGATCGATGCTGTACAGGTACGGCGCGAGCGCTACGCGGGCGCTGGAGGCCAGCACGTGCGCTTGCAGGTGCACCTGCAGCGTCTGCGCGAGTTCCGGCTTGATGGTGCCCGACGGAATCATGTAGCGTGTGTGCGCGAGGATGGGCGCCGCAATCAGCAGCGCATCGTATTCAACGCCACCCGACGTGAGCACCGCCGATTCGGCCAGTGTCTCGGCCTGCTCGGCCAGCACGTCTGAGGCTTCTTCGTTGTGCTTGAACAGATGGTCGAGCGCGGCGTCGAGTGCGGTCTGGCTGCCGTTCTTGAGCAGCCGGGAAAGGCGTTCGGACAGCCGTTGTTCCCAGTAGACGTCTTCGATGCGACTACCTGACGCATCGAGCGCCAGCGCATCGGCGACGAGCCGTTCGGCATCGGGGGAAAGACGTTGGGGGGCCTTGGAGCGGAATCCTGCCATGCTGTGCCGTACCGGTCGATTGGAAAGAAGGGGCGTTATTTTACCCTTGGTCGCTGCTCCGTGATGCTTTGTCCGCGAAACCCCTAAGGCTTGGCGGTGGGTGCCGATGCTTCGGTAGCCACATCATGGGCAGCAGCCGGGGCGGATGCGGCGACCGGTTCCGATGCTGCAGGCGCACTCACGGCGGCGGGCGCCACAGCTGAGGCGGGTGCCTCCATCGGCGGAGGCGGCGGCACGGGGGCAGCTGTCACGGCAGGTGACGTTGCTGCGGCGGCAATCGGTGCCTGGGCATCGATCTGCGGTGCCTTGAACAGGATGTAGAACACGGCGGCCGCCACGACGAGTAGGGCGAGGACCACTTTGGCCATGAGTGCGAAGCTCCTGCGGATGAAACGATCGGGCGATAGCCGGGCAGAGAAGGGATTTCGTCACGCGGCCTATTCGGCACACTCTACCAAAGCCCGCGCACGGATTGGTACATCGTCACCTTGTTTGATTTGGCAGGCAATAAAAAAGCCGGCTCCGAAGAGCCGGCTTCCGATCTGCTACAACGCAGTCGTTGGCTTAGGCGGCCAGCAACTGACGCAGCACGAACGGCAGGATACCGCCGTGCTTGTAGTAGTCGACTTCGATCGGCGTGTCGATGCGCAGCAGCACTTGCGCACGCGTGGTCTCGCCGTTGGCGCGCTTGATCACCAGGGTGACGTCCTGTTGCGGCTTGATTTCGCCGTCCAGGCCTTCGATGTCGAAGGTCTCGTCGCCCACGATGCCCAGCGACTGCACCGAGTCGTTGCCCTTGAACTGCAGCGGCAGCACGCCCATGCCGACCAGGTTCGAGCGGTGGATGCGCTCGAAGCTGCGCGCGATCACGGCCTTCACGCCCAGCAGCTGCGTCCCCTTGGCGGCCCAGTCACGCGAGCTGCCCGTGCCGTACTCTTCGCCACCAAACACGACCGTCGGCGTGCCTTCGGCGATGTACTTCATGGCGGCGTCGTAGATCGACATCTGCTCGCCGCTCGGCTGGAACAGCGTTTCGCCGCCTTCTACGCGCGAGCCGTCGGCCTTCGGCGGGATCATCAGGTTCTTGATGCGCACGTTGGCGAACGTGCCGCGCATCATCACCTCATGGTTGCCGCGGCGCGAGCCGTAGCTGTTGAAGTCGGCCTTGAGCACGCCGTTGGCCAGCAGGTACTTACCTGCCGGCGACGTTTCCTTGATCGAACCAGCCGGGGAGATGTGGTCGGTCGTCACGGAATCGCCAAACACGCCCAGCGCACGGGCGCCCGACACCGATGCCGAAGTCGCGGCCGGCGTCATGCCGAAGCCTTCGAAGAACGGAGGCTCGGCAATGTACGTCGACTTCGGCCAGTCGTAGACCTGACCCTTCGTGCCCTTGACGTTGGCCCACAGCTTGGACGGCTTCTTGACCTGTTCGTAGTTCGTGCGGAACGTGTCGGCGTTCATGGCGAACTTCATCAGCTTGGCGATCTCTTCCGAGGTCGGCCAGATGTCGCCCAGGTAGATGTCGCGGCCGTCGTTGCCTTGGCCAACCGGCTGAGTCATCAGGTCGCGGGTCACATTGCCGGCAATCGCGTAAGCGACGACCAGCGGCGGCGAGGCCAGGAAGTTGGCGCGGATGTTCGGGTGGATACGCGCTTCAAAGTTGCGGTTGCCCGACAGCACAGCGGCAGCAACGATGTCGTTCTTGACGATGGCTTCGTTCAGCTCCGGCGTGAGGTCGCCGGCGTTGCCGATACACGTCGTGCAGCCGTACGCCGTCACGCCAAAGCCCAGCTTTTCCAGGTACGGCAGCAGGCCAGCCGCTTCCAGGTACTTGGTCACCACGCGGCTTCCCGGGGCAAGCGAGGTCTTGATGTGCGGAGCGACTTGCAGGCCGGCTTCCACCGCTTTCTTGGCCAGCAGGCCGGCGGCCAGCAGCACGCTCGGGTTCGAGGTGTTCGTGCACGAGGTGATGGCAGCGATCAGCACGTCGCCGCTCTTCACTTCGATACCGTCGGCCGTCGTATAGCCCTTGTCGAGATCGTCGGCGTTCTTGTTGAAGCCGTTTTCGGCCACCGGCTTGGAGAACAGCGACGAGAAGGTCGACTTCACGTTGCCGATTTCGATACGGTCTTGCGGGCGCTTCGGGCCAGCCAGCGACGGGGCCACCGTGCCCAGATCCAGCGTCAGCGTCTTGGTGTAGTCGATCTCGCCGGCCTTCGGCACGCCAAACAGCTTCTGTGCCTTGAAGTAGGCTTCGAACGCGTTGATTTCTTCCTTCGTGCGGCCCGTGCCCTTGAAGTAGTCGATGGTCTTCCCATCCACCGGGAAGAAGCCCATCGTGGCGCCGTATTCCGGCGCCATGTTGCCGATGGTCGCGCGGTCCGGCAGCGACAGGCTGGCCGTGCCTTCGCCGAAGAACTCGACGAACTTGCCGACCACCTTTTCCTTGCGCAGCAGCTCGGTGATGGTGAGCACTAGGTCGGTGGCCGTGCAGCCTTCGCGCAGGCGGCCCTTCAGCTCCACGCCCACCACGTCCGGCGTCAGGAAGTACACCGGCTGGCCCAGCATGCCAGCTTCCGCCTCGATGCCGCCCACGCCCCAGCCCACCACGCCGATCCCGTTGATCATGGTGGTGTGGCTGTCGGTGCCGACCAGGGTGTCGGGGTAGTACACGCCGTCCTTCTTATGGACGCCGCGTGCCAGGTATTCCAGGTTGACCTGGTGGACGATGCCGAAGCCCGGCTGCACCACGCCAAACGTGTCGAATGCCTGCATGCCCCACTTCATGAACTGGTAGCGCTCGTTGTTGCGCGAGAACTCCAGTTGCATGTTCAGGTCCAGCGCCTTCTTCTCGCGGAAGTGGTCGACCTGCACCGAGTGGTCCACCACCAGATCAACCGGCACCAGCGGTTCGATCTTCTTGGGGTTCTTGCCCATGCGCTCGGCCACGTTGCGCATGGCGGCAAGGTCGGCCAGCAGCGGCACGCCGGTAAAATCCTGCAGCACCACGCGGGCGACCACGAACGGGATCTCGTCAACGCGGTCGGCGTTCGGCTTCCAGTTGGCCAGTTGCTCGACGTGCTCTTCGGTCACCTTCTTGCCGTCGCAGTTGCGCAGCACGGATTCCAGCACGATACGGATCGACACCGGCAGGCGCTCGATCGCCACGCCCAGTTCCTTGCCCAGTTGCGGCAGGGAATGGAACTTGCCGGTCTGGCCGCCGTTGATCTTGAATTCCTTGAGTGTTTTTTTCAGGTTGTGGGGCATGGCATGACTCCAAGCTGAGGATTGCGCAGGGCACCGGTGTACCCCTTGCGGATACTTCAAATCGACAAATTCAAATCACGTACAAATCGACATACGCATTGACCGGCATCGCTTCCAGCGTTTTCTGGTCTAGCGATGCCGCCAGGATCGCGTCCTGCTGCCTGGCCGGAAAACGGCGGGCCAGGTTGGTCCTGAACTTCTCGACCAGCAGCGGCATCCCTTCCTTGCGCCGCCGCTTGTGGCCAAGCGGGTATTCCACCACGACTTCCTTAAGCGCGCGGCCATCCTTGAATTGGACGGTGATCGCATTGGCGATCGAGCGCTTCTCGGGGTCGTGGTAATCCTTGGTGAACTGCTTGTCTTCCACGCAGACGATCTTCTTGCGCAATGCATCGATGCGCGGGTCGCGGGCGACAGTGTCTTCGTAATCTTCCGCCGTCAGCCGGCCGAAGATGAGTGGCACGGCAACCATGTACTGGATGCAGTGGTCGCGGTCTGCCGGGTTGTTCAGCGGGCCTTGCTTGTCGATGATGCGCAGCGCGGCTTCGTGCGTGCGGATCGTAATCTTTTCGATGTCGTCGATGGTCTTGCCGACCTTCGCAATCGCCTTGTGCAGTGTCATGGCCGCTTCGGCGGCGGTCTGCGCATGGAACTCGGCCGGGAAGCTGATCTTGAACAGCACGTTTTCCATCACGTACGTGCCGTATTTGCGCTGGAACTTGAACGGCTGTCCGTTGAAGGACACATCGTAGAAGCCCCAGCCCTTGGCGGTGAGGGCGGAGGGGTAGCCCATCTCGCCGGTCTTGGCCATCAGCGCCAGGCGTACGCCGCGGCTGGTCGCATCGCCTGCGGCCCATGATTTGCGGCTGCCGGTATTCGGTGCATGGCGGTAGGCGCGCAGCGCCTGGCCGTCGACCCACGCCAGCGACACGGCGTTGATGAGCTCGTCGTGCGACAGCCCGAGCAGTTGCCCGACCACCGCCGTGGTGGCGACCTTGACCAGCACAACGTGGTCCAGACCCACCTTGTTGAATGCGTTTTCGAGCGCGATGCAGCCCTGGATCTCGTGGGCGCGGATCATCGCGGTCAACACGTCGCGCATCACGAACGGCTTCTTGCCGTTGGCGATGTTCGTGCGGGACAACCAATCCGCCACGGCCAAAATGCCGCCGAGGTTGTCCGACGGGTGGCCCCATTCGGCAGCCAGCCACGTGTCGTTGAAATCCAGCCAGCGGATCATGGCGCCGATGTTGAACGCCGCCTGTACCGGATCGAGCTGGAATTGTGTGCCTGGGACCTTCGCACCGTTCGGCACGACGGTTCCCGGCACGATGGGCCCCAGGAGCTTGGTGCACGCCGGATACGACAACGCCTCCAACCCGCAGCCCAAGGTGTCCAGCAGGCAATGACGGGCCGTTTCATAGGCCGTCTTGCTGGTGAGCTTGGACTCGGTCACGTAGTCGACGATATCGACGATGACCTTGTCGGGTTTCGGGCGGATGTACGCAACCGGTGCGGACATGGGCGGCTCCTGTGGGCCTCTTGCGTCAGTGCGCCTTATTGCTTGGCAGGCTGGGCTGCGGGTGCCGATGTCGGGGCAGCATTGTCTTGCAGCATCAGCGGCAGGCCGGCCGGGGCACGCAGGGCGCCGCCTTGGGTCGGGGCCGAGCCGCCAGCAGCCATCTCGGCGGTCTGGCACTCGTCGGCCAGGCGGTGGCCTTCGTTGCGGTCGAACAGCATGGCCTTGGCCGGGATCACCACTAGGTCGAAACCAGTCTTCTGGTCGAAGTAGCGGTCGGCGCCGGTGTGGGTCAGTTGGCGGGGCAGATCGTAGTTCTTGCCCTTCCAGTGCAGCTTGATGATCTGGTCGCGCGTCATGTCGCCGGCGATGTACAGCTCGTTGCCGAGTTCGCACTTCCATTGCACGCCTTCCGGCTTGACCGCGGCCACGGGGGCAGCCTTCTTGGCGGCCTTCTTCTTGGCCACGGCCTTCTTGGCGGCCGGCTTGGCCGGAGTGGTCTGTGCGGTTGCGTATTGCGACGCAGCCAGGGCAAGAACGCTGGCGCAGGCGCCCACGATGAACTTGTTCATAGAATTTCCTTCGGTAAGACGGAGTGGGGAGGCGGTTGCCGTGGGCGAGAATGCCACGGCTTTGCGCGCACCGGCCGGTATTTTGACCGATTTGCTCGCGGCGCCCAACGTTCTGTGACATGGCAACGCAAGCCTTCGCCCAAATGGGGGGTGTCGGCCATGCACGGCCCGGTTTTGGGCACGTCACCTCGCGCTTTTTCGTCCCGGCCGCTCTCCTTGGTGATGGGTTGGTGTGGATGGGGCGGATGCGTGATGCTCAGCCGCGGTTCTGCGCGAATAGCGCGTCCAGCTTGGCTTCGTAATCGTGATAACCAATGCTGTCATACAGTTCCATGCGCGTTTGCATCGTGTCGACCACGTTCTTCTGTGTGCCGTCGCGGCGGATGGCGGCGTAGACGTTCTCTGCCGACTTGTTCATCGCACGGAACGCCGACAGCGGGTACAGGATCATCGACACGCCCACCGAGGCCAGCTCATCGCGCGTAAATAGCGGCGTCTGGCCGAATTCAGTGATGTTGGCGAGTACAGGCACCTTTACCGCATCGACGAACTTGCGATACATCGACAGATCGGTCATCGCCTCAGGAAAGATCGCGTCCGCGCCGGCTTCCACGCAGGCCACGGCGCGTTCAAGGGCGCGCTCGAAACCTTCGACGGCCAGCGCATCGGTGCGGGCCATCACGACAAAGTTGGCGTCGGTGCGCGCGTCAACAGCAGCCTTGATGCGGTCGACCATCTCGTCCTTCGAGACGATCTCCTTGTTGGGGCGATGACCGCAGCGCTTGGCGCCGACCTGGTCTTCGATATGCATGGCCGCTGCACCGAATTTGATCAGCGACTTGGTCGTGCGCGCCACATTGAATGCGGAGGCGCCGAAACCTGTGTCGACGTCCACCAGCAGCGGTACGTCGCACACATCGGTGATGCGGCGCACGTCAGTCAGCACGTCGTCCAGGCCGGAGATGCCGAGGTCAGGCAGGCCCAGCGACCCTGCTGCCACGCCGCCCCCCGACAGATAGATTGCACGGTAGCCGGCACGCTTGGCCAGCAGGGCATGGTTGGCGTTGATCGTGCCGACAACCTGCAGCGGCGATTCTTCGACCAGGGCCTGGCGGAAGCGGGTGCCTGCGCTGGCTTTGGGGGTGTCGGTCATGGCGAATCTCCTCTCAATGCAATGGCACGCGTCACGCAAAGAAGCGCGAGGCGGCTTCGGTCGGCATCGGCACGCCGGTGGTGTGCGCACGTTGCAGCACGGCCCACCAGTAGCGGTAGCTGGCGCGGTCGTGCAGGCGCCCAGCATGCTGGATCGGGCCCCACGACGCATCCTGCGCCGCCGCAAGAATGGCGGCTGCCTGTGTCACTTCTTCGTGCGACGGGCGGAACGCGGAAACGATTGGTGCGATCTGGTCGGGGTGGATGCTCCACTTGCGCAGATAGCCGAATTCATTGCGGGCGCGCGCTGCGTCGTCGCCGGCGCGGCCCGGGTGCTTGATGTCGGTGCTGACGTTGTGCGACGGTACCTTGCCGTGGGCATGGCACGCGGCGGAGATGTCGGTCAGCGCGCGGCGGATTAACGGATGCTCGAACTGTTCCGGCGAGCCCATCGCCGCACCCGGAATCGCGCCGTTGTGCGCCGAAACAAAATCCATCAGCCCGAAGCTCAGGCATTCGACTTGCACCAGCGAGGCGATATCGAACACTTGCGCCAGCGCGCCGTGCGTTTCGATCAGCACGTGGATCGGCAGGTGCCGCGCGATGCCGGCGGCTCTGGCGGCCTGGTTGACGCGATCCGTCACACGGGCTACTTCCACCACGTCACGCACCTTGGGCACGGTCACATAGGCAAGGCGACTGCCGGCCTGGCCGACAAGGATGTCGACGTCCTGCGTCCACGCATCGTGGTTCGGGTCGTGGATGCGTACGCCGACGCGGTTGAAGTGGTTGTCGTCGCTGTTGATGAGCGCGGCGGCCAGTTCGGCATGCGCACGTTCCTGGCCGACGGCGGCGCCGTCCTCGCAGTCGAACGTGATGTCGAAGACGGGGCCAAGGGCTTGTTGCAGGGCGAGCGACTTGCGCATCAGCTTTTCTGCGCCCGCATAGTGGTCGCAAACCGGCAGTTGGGCCGGAGCGCCGTCGTCCTGGAACAAAACCTCGGTGGGATGCACTGCGTCGTATCGGTATGAGTGGCGCTTGCTGCTCGGGCGCCGGTGTTCCGGATGTGAAAAAACCGGAGGGTTCGTTGCCGATCCGCTCCGGTTTTTCCTCAGATCATGCGCTTCAGCCCAGCAGGTGCTGCACGCCAGCGCGCTCGCCTTCCAGCTCGTCGAGCGTGATCTTGATCTTGCCTTGGCTGTACTCGTCGATCTCCAGGCCTTCGACGATCTTGTACTTGCCGTTTTCCGTGGTGACCGGGAAGCCGAACATCACGTCCTTCGGAATGCCGTAATCGCCATTGGACGGAATGCCCATCGTGACGATCTTGCCATTCGAGCCCAGCAGCCAGTCACGCACGTGGTCGATGGCAGCGCCAGCAGCCGAGGCAGCCGACGACAGGCCGCGCGCTTCAATGATGGCCGCACCGCGCTTGCCGACGGTCGGCAGGAACACGTCGTTGTTCCACACCGGGTCGTTGATCATGTCCTTGACGCTCTTGCCGTCGATCGTGGCGTAGCGGTAGTCGGCGTACATCGTCGGGCTGTGGTTGCCCCAGACGAACAGCTTCTCGATGCTCGACACCGGCTTGCCGGTCTTGGCGGCGATCTGCGACAGGGCACGGTTGTGGTCCAGGCGCAGCATGGCAGTGAAGTTCTCGCGCGGCAGGTCCGGTGCCGACTTCATGGCGATGTAGGCGTTGGTGTTGGCCGGGTTGCCGACCACCAGCACCTTGACGTTGCGCGAGGCAACGGCGTTCAGGGCCTTGCCCTGTGCCGTGAAGATCTGGGCGTTGGCCGACAGCAGGTCTGCACGCTCCATGCCCGGGCCGCGGGGGCGGGCGCCCACCAGCAGGGCCACGTCCACGTCCTTGAATGCGGTCATCGGGTCGGAGTGGGCTTCCATGCCGGCCAGCAGCGGGAAAGCGCAGTCGTCGAGCTCCATCATCACGCCCTTGAGTGCCTTCTGGGCCTTCTCATCGGGGATTTCCAGCAGTTGCAGGATGACGGGCTGGTCCTTGCCCAGCATTTCGCCGGAGGCGATACGGAACAGCAGGGCGTAACCGATCTGACCAGCAGCGCCGGTCACTGCGACGCGCATGGGTGCTTTTGCCATGAGAACTCTCCAAACGGTAGTGAAAAGCGGATCGCACTGCGCGCGGCGGGGCATCCAGGCGGGATGTCGGTGCAGCCTCGCAGGCATTGCCGGCAACGGTCGGCGCCTCGTGGGCGGTCGGCTCGGAATCAGCAAGAGCCTCGCAGTTTAATGCGTCCGCATGACGAAGTGGAAACACCCTTGCGATTGACCTTGAAGCCTGCCGGCGCAAGTGCGGAGCCCGTCGTCCGGAACAGGCGCGAGTGTAGGGCGGGCCTTGCTCGAAAGTCAATCAATCTTCTGTCTTATATAAGACATAAGACATTCTATAAACGGGCTGGACGCGTTCGTCGCTTTTGTGGTGAAATCGGCAGTTATGTCGAGTACATCCAGCCCTCAGCCCGCCGTCGTGCCGCCGTCTAACGGTGGTGAGGCCGGCGCGCAGCCCGCATCTGCGGGTGCCGGGGGCGGGTCACCCACCTTCAGCCCGCTGTATCAGCAGATCAAGAAGCTGATTCTGCAGAGCCTGCAGACCGGTGAATGGAAACCGGGCGAAATGATCCCCAGCGAGATGGAATTGGCGGCCCGCTACAAGGTCAGCCAGGGCACCGTGCGCAAGGCGATCGACGAACTGGCTGCCGAGAACCTGGTGGCGCGCCGCCAGGGTAAGGGGACATTCGTCACCACACATTACGAAGAGGGTGTGCAGTTTCGCTTCCTGCGCCTGATGCCGGAGCAAGGCGAGCAGCATTACCCCAGCAGTCGCGTGCTGGAGTGCAAGCGCATGCGTGCACCGGCTGAGATCTCCCGCCTGCTCGAGCTCAAAGCCGGCGACAGCGTTGTGCAAATTCGCCGCGTGCTGTTTTTCTCCAGCGAACCGACGGTGTTTGAAGAGATCTGGCTGCCGGGTGCCAGTTTCAAAGGCTTGACGGCTGAAAAGCTGACCGAGTGGAAGGGCCCGATGTACGCGTTCTTCGAGGCGGAGTTCGGTGTGCGCATGCTGCGTGCTACGGAGCGTATTCGCGCTGTGGCGGCGGACGCGGCGACGGCTGAGCTGCTGTCGGTGCAGGCGGGGTCGCCGCTACTGTCGGTGGAGCGCGTGTCGCATACGTTCGGCGACAAGCCGGTGGAAATACGCCGTGGCCTGTACGTCACGACGCGGCACTACTATCAGAACGAATTGAATTGACGACGCGCCGCCGAGCCCGGTTCATGCGGGCCGGTGGCGTTTTGATTTGTTGAGCGTGCAACAGCGTATTGCGCGTCACGAAGGCGGTGTAGAACAGATAATTGCCCGCGCATCACGCCACTGGCAGGCGAGGGCAGGAAGCACAAAAGTGGAGCGCGCCGCGTGGAATTATTGGTGCGCTGCGCAACAAAAGCGCGATAGAATCGTGCGGATTTGTGCAAAGCAGTTTTGTTAGTTGATTAGCCAATGGGGTCTGACATGGCAGAAGCCGCCAAGAAAGCCAGGCCGGAATTCAGGAACATCGGTTTGGGCGATCTCGCCCGCTATCGGTTGCCCTGGGCCGGCAAGGTGTCCATCCTGCATCGTGCCAGCGGTGCACTGATGTTCCTTCTTCTTCCGTTCGTGCTGTACTTGCTCGAGCAAAGTCTCACGTCGGAAATCAGTTTCGCCAAGTTCACGGCGCTTCTGTCCGGTGGTTTCGCCAAGATTGTTGTTCTCGCACTGATCTGGGCGTACCTGCACCACTTCTGCGCCGGCATCCGCTATCTGCTCCTCGACCTGCATGTCGGTATCGACAAGGCAACGTCCTCCAAGTCGGCTGTGAGCGTGCTGATCGTCAGCCTGTTGCTGACCGTCGTGTTCGGCGCGAAGCTGTTCGGCCTGTTCTGAGGAGCGTCTGATGGCAAATAACAATATCGGTCCCAAGCGCCTCGTCGTTGGCGCGCACTACGGCTTGAAGGATTTCCTCGCGCAGCGCGTCACTGCCGTGATCATGGCGGTCTACACCGTCGTGCTGCTGGCTGCATTCCTGCTGTCGAAAGACACGTCGTACCAAAGCTGGGCTGGCCTGTTCGCCAACCAGTGGATGAAGATGTTGACGTTCCTGGCGTTCGTGTCGCTCACGTATCACGCATGGATTGGCGTGCGTGACATCTGGATGGACTACGTGAAGCCCGTGGCAGTGCGTTTGACGCTGCAAGTGTTGACGATTCTGTGGCTCGTTGGTTGTGCGGGCTACGCAGCTCAGATTCTCTGGAGGGTTTAAGACATGGTCGCAGTCAAGACTGGGCTGCCGCGCCGCAAATTCGACGTCGTGATCGTCGGTGCGGGCGGTTCGGGCATGCGCGCATCGCTGCAGCTCGCTGAAGCCGGCCTCTCCGTGGCCGTGCTGTCCAAGGTTTTCCCCACCCGCTCGCACACCGTGGCGGCGCAGGGTGGTATCGGTGCTTCGCTGGGCAATATGAGCGAAGACAACTGGCACTATCACTTCTACGACACCATCAAGGGTTCCGACTGGCTCGGTGACCAGGATGCGATCGAGTTCATGTGCCGTCAGGCGCCGAACGTGGTCTATGAACTGGAACACTTCGGCATGCCGTTCGACCGCAACGCCGACGGCACGATCTATCAGCGTCCGTTCGGTGGCCACACGTCGAACTACGGCGAGAAGCCGGTGCAACGCGCTTGCGCTGCCGCTGACCGTACTGGCCACGCGCTGCTGCATACGCTGTACCAACGCAACGTCAAGGCCAAGACCCACTTCTTCACCGAGTGGATGGCGCTGGACCTGATCCGCGATCAGGAAGGCGACGTGCTGGGCGTGACCGCGCTGGAAATGGAAACCGGCGAGGTCTACATCCTCGAAGGCAAGACGACGCTGTTCGCCACGGGCGGTGCAGGCCGTATCTATGCCGCTTCCACCAACGCCTTCATCAACACCGGTGACGGCCTGGGCATGGCAGCACGCGCTGGCGTGCCGCTGGAAGACATGGAGTTCTGGCAGTTTCACCCGACCGGCGTGGCCGGCGCGGGCGTGCTGATCACGGAAGGCGTGCGCGGCGAAGGCGGCATCCTGCGTAACAAGGATGGCGAGCGCTTCATGGAGCGCTACGCTCCGACGCTGAAGGATCTGGCACCGCGTGACTTCGTGTCGCGCTCGATGGACCAGGAAATCAAAGAAGGCCGTGGCTGCGGCCCGAACGGCGACTACGTGCTGCTCGACCTGACCCACGTCGGTGCCGAGACCATCATGAAGCGTCTGCCGTCGATCCGCGAAATCGGCCTGAAATTCGCCAACGTCGACGCGATCAAGGAACCGATCCCGGTTGTGCCGACCATCCACTACCAGATGGGCGGCATTCCGACGAACTATCACGGTCAGGTCGTGGTGCCGAAGAACGGCAACCCGAACGAAGTCATCAATGGCTTCTACGCGATCGGCGAATGCTCGTGCGTGTCGGTCCACGGCGCCAACCGCCTGGGCACGAACTCGCTGCTCGACCTGGTGGTGTTCGGCCGTTCGGCGGGTAACCACATCATTGCGCAGAACCTGAAGAACCGCGAACACAAGCCGCTGCCGGCTGATGCCGCTGACCTCGCGCTGTCGCGCCTGGCCAAGCTGGATTCGTCGAGCTCGGGTGAGTACGCACAGGACGTCGCCAACGACATCCGTCGCAACATGCAGTCGCATGCTGGTGTGTTCCGCACGCAGACGCTGATGGACGAAGGCGTCCAGCGCATCATGGAAGTGGCTGAGCGCGGTGCCAACATCCACCTGAAGGACAAGTCCAAGGTGTTCAACACCGCGCGCGTTGAAGCGCTGGAAGTGGCCAACCTGGTGGAAGTTGCCAAGGCGACGATGGTGTCGGCTGCTGCTCGCAAGGAATCGCGTGGCGCTCACGCCCATAGCGATTTCCCGAACCGCGACGACGAAAACTGGATGAAGCACACGCTGTACTACAGCGAAGGCAATCGCCTGGAGTACAAGCCCGTGACGATGAAGCCGTTGACGGTGGAAAGCGTGCCGCCCAAGGCGCGTACGTTCTAACGGACAAGAAGGACCCACAAAAATGAAGCGTATTTTTGAAGTCTATCGCTACGATCCGGACAAGGACGCAGCGCCCCGCATGCAGACCTACGAGGTGGAACTCGACGGTCACGAGCGCATGCTGCTCGACGCGCTGGTCAAGCTGAAGAAGCTGGACGAGTCGATCGCGTTCCGTCGCTCGTGCCGTGAAGGTGTGTGCGGCTCGGACGCCATGAACATCAATGGCAAGAACGGTCTGGCCTGCCTGACCAACATGCGCGAGCTGCCCGAGAAGATCGTGCTGCGCCCGCTGCCGGGCCTGCCCGTGGTGCGCGACCTGATCGTCGACATGACGCACTTCTTCAACCAGTACCACTCGATCAAGCCGTTCCTGATCAACGACGAGCCGCCGCCCGAGAAGGAGCGTCTGCAGTCGCCGGAAGAGCGTGAAGAGCTGGATGGACTGTACGAGTGCATTCTGTGTGCGAGCTGCTCGACGTCGTGCCCGTCGTTCTGGTGGAACCCGGACAAGTTCGTCGGCCCGGCTGGCCTGCTGCAGGCTTACCGCTTCATCGCCGACAGCCGTGACCAAGCGACCAACGAGCGCCTCGACAACCTCGAGGATCCGTATCGCCTGTTCCGCTGCCACACCATCATGAATTGCGTCGATGTGTGCCCGAAGGGTCTGAACCCGACCAAGGCCATCGGCAAGATCAAAGAATTGATGGTGCGCCGCGCGGTGTAAGCCGCAAGCCACAAGCGTCGCCGGAGCGGTTTTTCCGGCGACGCGTTTTTTAGAGCATGATTGCTGTGAATACCCCAACGTTCTCCCACCAGTCCGATCCGCACAAGCGCGCCCGTTTGCGCTGGCGTGCCCGGCGCGGCCTGCTTGAGAACGACATCATCATCGAGCGCTTCTTTGACCGTTACGAGACGGAACTGTCGGATGACGACGTTGCCGCACTCTCACAGTTGTTCGAGCTGCCCGACAACGACCTGATGGATCTCCTGCTTGCACGCAAGGAGCCGGAGGGTGAACTCGACGTGCCGCGCATCCAGCACGTCCTGACCTTGCTGCGCTCGGCCTAAACACCGGCGCGCGAGAGGTTGCCGCAAGACGAATCGAACCTGCCGCCCCCACGGCATGCCTTGATCCGTCTGGCGGGAGTCTCCCGACTTCATTTTTATAAACAGCAGAGAAGGAAACCGACATGACGCCGTCCGATGTGAAAGCCACACTATCGTTTTCCGATGGCTCGCCCAGCGTTGAGCTGCCGATCTATAAGGGCACGGTTGGCCCGGACGTGATCGACATCCGCAAGCTGTACGGCCAGACGGGCAAGTTCACGTACGACCCCGGCTTCATGTCGACCGCGTCGTGCAATTCCAAGATCACCTACATCGATGGCGACAAGGGTGAGCTGCTGTACCGCGGCTACGCCATCGACGATCTGGCCAGCAAGTGCGATTTCATGGAGATCTGCTACCTGCTGCTGAAGGGCGAACTGCCGAACGTTAAGCAGAAGGAAGAGTTCAACCATGTGGTGACGAATCACACCATGGTGCACGAGCAGATGCAGTTCTTCCTGCGTGGTTTCCGCCGCGACGCCCATCCGATGGCCGTGCTGACGGGCCTGGTCGGTGCGATGAGCGCGTTCTACCCGGACGCCGCCAACATCAACGACCCACGTGAGCGCGAGATCTCGCAGATCCGCCTGATCGCCAAGCTGCCGACGCTGGTGGCCATGGCGTACAAGTACAACATCGGCCAGCCGCTGATCTACCCGCAGAACAACCTGTCGTACACCGGCAACTTCATGCGCATGATGTTTGCCACCCCGTGTGAAGACTACAAGGTGAACCCGGTGCTGGAGCGTGCTCTGGACCGCATCTTCATCCTGCACGCGGATCACGAGCAGAACGCGTCGACCTCGACGGTGCGTCTGGCTGGCTCGTCGGGCACCAACCCGATCGCCGCCATCGCCGCCGGTATCGCCTGCCTGTGGGGCCCGGCGCACGGTGGTGCGAACGAAGCTGCACTGAACATGCTGGAAGAGATCGGCTCGGTGGACAAGGTTCCCGAGTTCATCAAGCAGGTCAAGGACAAGAACAGCGGCGTGCGCCTGATGGGCTTCGGCCACCGCGTGTACAAGAACTACGACCCGCGTGCCAAGCTGATGCGCGAAACCTGCCACGAAGTGCTGGAAGAGCTGGGTCTGCACAACGACCCGCTGTTCAAGCTGGCCATGGAGCTGGAAAAGATCGCGCTGGAAGACGAGTACTTCGTCAGCCGCAAGCTGTACCCGAACGTCGACTTCTACTCGGGTATCGTGCAGCGCGCACTGGGCATCCCGTCGTCGATGTTCACCTGCATCTTCGCGCTGGCCCGCTCGGTGGGTTGGATCGCGCAGTGGGAAGAGATGATCACCGATCCGGAATACAAGATCGGCCGTCCGCGCCAACTGTTCAACGGCGCCGCCACCCGCGAAGTGCCGTCGATCGACAAGCGCTAAGCCACGCCGAAGTCAGGCTTTCTGCTTTGCAAGAGCCCCGCCCGGGAAACCGGCGGGGTTTTTTGTTGCCCGGAAATTGCCCGGGCGAGCTTTCGCGAAATGACGAAACCCCCTTTCGTCAGTCACGTCCGGTGCGCAATGTACCGGGTGGCATAATCGATCACTCCCCACGAAACTGCTCGCACAGCCGCCTCGAATCCAAAAATTGAGGCGCGTTGTGCACGGATCGCATCATGGCCAAGACGCTCTACGACAAACTCTGGGACGACCACGTCGTTCATACCGAAGACGACGGCACGACCGTGCTCTACATCGATCGTCAACTGCTGCATGAGGTGACGAGCCCGCAGGCGTTCGAAGGCCTGAAGATGGCCGAGCGTCCGGTCTGGCGCATCAGCGCCAACCTGGCCGTGTCGGACCACAACGTGCCGACTACCGACCGCTCGCACGGCATTGCTGATCCGGTCTCCAAGCTGCAAGTCGACACGCTCGATGCCAACTGCGACAGCTACGGCATCACGCAATTCAAGATGACCGACAAGCGTCAGGGCATCGTGCACGTGATCGGGCCGGAGCAGGGCGCGACGCTGCCGGGCATGACGGTGGTCTGCGGTGACTCGCACACCAGCACGCACGGCGCATTCGGCGCGCTGGCGCACGGTATCGGCACGTCGGAAGTCGAGCACGTGCTGGCTACGCAAACGCTGCTCGCCAAGAAGAGCAAGAACATGCTCGTGAAGGTGGAAGGCACGCTGCCGCGCGGCTGTACCGCCAAGGACATCGTGCTCGCCATCATCGGCAAGATCGGTACGGCAGGCGGTACGGGCTATGCCATGGAATTCGGCGGCTCGGCCATCCGCGCGCTGTCGATGGAAGGCCGCATGACGGTGTGCAACATGGCGATCGAAGGCGGCGCGCGCGCCGGCATGGTCGCCGTGGATGACGTCACGCTCGAGTACATCAAGGGCCGTCCGTTCGCGCCGCAGGGCGTGGAGTGGGAGCAGGCCGTGACCTACTGGCGCACGCTGCATTCGGATGAAGGTGCCCACTTTGACCACGTGGTCGAGCTGCGTGCTGAGGAGATTCGCCCGCAAGTGAGCTGGGGCACGTCGCCGGAAATGGTGGTCAGCATTGAAGACCGCGTGCCGGACCCCGACAAAGAGAAAGACCCGAACAAGCGCAACGCCATGGAGCGCGCGCTTGAGTACATGGGCCTGCAACCGAACGTTGCCATCAGCGACATCAACATCGACAAGGTCTTCATCGGCTCGTGCACCAACAGCCGTATCGAAGACATGCGTGCTGCGGCGTGGGTTGTGCAGAAGCTAGGTAAGCGGATCGCCTCCAACGTGAAGCTGGCGATGGTTGTGCCGGGCTCGGGCCTCGTGAAGGAACAGGCCGAGCGCGAAGGGCTCGACAAGATCTTCAAGGCAGCGGGCTTTGAGTGGCGCGAGCCGGGTTGCTCGATGTGCCTGGCAATGAACGCAGATCGACTCGACCCGGGCGAGCGTTGCGCATCCACGTCCAACCGCAACTTCGAAGGCCGTCAGGGCGCGGGTGGCCGCACCCATCTGGTGAGCCCGGCGATGGCCGCCGCGGCCGCGCTGGAAGGCCACTTCGTCGACGTGCGCAAGCTCGCTTGAGCGGCAGGATAGAGAGAGCAATCATGGAACAATTCACCATCCACACCGGCCTCGTGGCCCCGCTCGACCGCGAGAACGTCGACACCGACGCCATCATTCCGAAGCAATTCCTCAAGTCGATCAAGCGCACGGGCTTCGGCCCGAACCTGTTCGACGAATGGCGCTACAAGGACGTCGGCGAACCCGGCCAGGACAACAGCAAGCGTCCGCTGAACCCGGACTTCGTGCTGAACCAGCCGCGCTACCAGGGTGCATCGGTGCTGCTGGCGCGCAAGAACTTTGGCTGCGGCAGCTCGCGTGAGCACGCACCGTGGGCGCTGCAACAGTACGGCTTCCGCGCCATCATCGCGCCGAGCTTTGCCGACATCTTCTTCAACAACTGCTTCAAGAACGGCCTGTTGCCGATCGTGCTGACGGAGTCGCAAGTCGACCACCTGTTCAACGAGACGCTGGCATTCCCTGGCTATCAGTTGACGGTGGACCTGGACAAGCAGGTCGTCGTCACGCCGGGTGGCACGGCGTATCCGTTCGACATCACGGCATTCCGCAAGTACTGCCTGCTCAACGGTTTCGACGACATCGGCCTGACCCTGCGCTATGCAGACCAGATCAAGGCCTACGAAGCGCAGCGCCTGGCGAAGATGCCGTGGCTCGCACACAAGCTCGTCGGCTGAGCTGACCACAGAACAACAAGGACATACGCATGACCAAGATTGCAGTGTTGCCGGGCGACGGCATTGGCAAGGAAATCGTGGCCGAGGCCGTCAAGGTGCTGAACGCGCTGGGCGAGTCGTTCGAGATGGAATTCGCGCCCGTGGGTGGCGCCGGCTACGAAGCCAAGGGCCATCCGCTGCCGGAAGACACGCTCAAGCTCGCCAAGGAGGCTGACGCCATCCTGTTCGGCGCCGTGGGCGACTGGAAGTACGACACGCTGGCGCGCGAGCTGCGCCCCGAGCAAGCGATCCTCGGCCTGCGCAAGCATCTGCAGCTGTTCGCCAACTTCCGCCCGGCGATCTGCTATCCGGAACTGGCCGGCGCATCGAGCCTGAAGCCGGAAATCGTGGGCGGTCTCGACATCCTGATCGTGCGCGAACTGACCGGCGACATCTACTTCGGCCAGCCGCGCGGCGTGCGTGCTGCGCCGGACGGCCTGTTTGCCGGTGCGCGCGAAGGCTTCGACACCATGCGCTACAGCGAGCCGGAAATCCGCCGCATCGCGCATGTCGCCTTCCAGGCGGCCGCCAAGCGGGGCAAGAAGCTGTGCAGCGTCGACAAGGCCAACGTGCTGGAGACGTTCCAGTTCTGGAAGGACATCGTCACCGACGTGCACAAGGAGTACCCGGAAGTCGAGCTCTCGCACATGTACGTCGACAACGCGGCCATGCAGCTCGTCAAGGCGCCGAAGAACTTCGACGTGATCGTCACCGGCAACATGTTCGGCGACATTCTGTCGGACGAGGCTGCCATGCTGACGGGCTCGATCGGCATGCTGCCATCGGCGTCGCTGGATGCGAACAACAAGGGTCTGTACGAGCCGTCGCATGGTTCGGCGCCGGACATCGCAGGCAAGGGCATCGCCAACCCGCTGGCGACGATCCTGTCGGCGGCGATGATGCTGCGCTACTCGCTGGGCAAGGCTGAGCAGGCAGATCGCATCGAGAGCGCCGTCAAGAAGGTGCTGGCCCAGGGCTATCGCACGGGCGACATCCTGACGCCGGGCTGCAAGCAGGTCGGCACGGTGGAGATGGGCGAAGCGGTGTTGGCCGCGCTGTAATTCATCGCGCACGTTGCGGTGTCGTCACATGATGCGCCGCAACGTTTTTTTTCGGCGAACGCATGTTGCAGCGCATTGTGCGTCCGCCAAATCGTGTATATTTTTACGAATGATCTCGACCGCGCTCCTCTTCGGCATTCTGGGTACCCTGGCTCTCGCAGCTACGGGCACCGCCGCACGCGCACGCATTGCGACTGTCGAGATTCGCACGACCACCAAAACCATTACCAAAAAAACGATCTCGTAGATCGTCCGGTCGTGTCCGTTCGCCTTCCCCGCGCGGTCACCGCCGGGCGCACGAGGCGGGGAAAATCACTAAGGGTTCCACATCATGAAGGTAGGTCTCGTCGGTTGGCGCGGCATGGTCGGCAGCGTGCTGATGCAACGCATGCAGGAAGAAAAGGATTTCGACCTGATCGATACGGTGTTCTTCAGCACCAGCAACGCTGGCGGCAAGGCGCCCGCATTCGCCAAGACGGATGCGCCGCTGGCTGACGCCAACGACATCGAAGCACTGAAGGCATGCGACACGATCATCACGTGCCAGGGCGGTGACTACACCACCGAAGTCTTCCCGAAGCTGCGTGCTGCCGGCTGGAACGGCTACTGGATCGACGCTGCGTCGACCCTGCGCATGGACGACGACGCCGTGATCGTGCTGGACCCGGTCAACCTGGGCCTGATCAAGAACGCGGTGGCGGCCGGCACCAAGAATTTCATCGGCGGCAACTGCACCAACTCCATCTTACTGATGGGCGTGGGCGGCCTGTTCCGCGAAGGCTTGGTCGAATGGGTCAGCTCGATGACCTACCAGGCGGCTTCGGGCGGCGGCGCGAACCACATGCGCGAGCTGCTCAAGGGCATGGGCGTGATCCACGGCGCGGTGGCGGATGAGCTGGCCAACCCGGCATCGGCCATTCTGGACATCGATCGCAAGGTCGCGAAGACCATCCGCGAAGACGTGCCGACCGAATTTTTCCCGGCGCCGTTGGCTGGCGGTCTGATTCCCTGGATCGACAAGCAGCTCGACAACGGCCAGTCGAAGGAAGAGTGGAAGGGCCAGGCCGAGGTCAACAAAATCCTGGGCACGGCACAGACCATTCCGGTCGACGGCCTGTGCGTGCGGATTGGCGCGATGCGCTGCCACAGCCTGGGCTTGACGCTCAAGCTCAAGCGCGACCTGCCGCTCGAAGAGATCGAGCAGATCATCCGCTCGGGCAACCCGTGGGTGAAGTGGGTCCCGAACGACCGCAGTATCACCGAGAAGGAGCTGACGCCGGCGTCCATTACCGGCGGTCTGGAAATCGGTGTGGGCCGCGTGCGCAAGCTGAACATGGGGCCGGAATACGTGAGCGCCTTCGTGATCGGCGACCAGCTCCTGTGGGGTGCCGCAGAGCCACTACGTCGTACGCTGCGCATCCTGCTGGGCAAGTGACCCCGGCTTTGCATTCGTTGTCGAGTTGGACTACGGCGATCGTCGTTGCGGCCTGACAACAGAAAGTGCGCTTTTTCCACCAACGCCGCGCGGCCTGCGCGGCGTTGTGCCATCTGAATGCCCACGGGCTGTAACGTTGGTACACAATAGCGGCCAGAATTGCGGCAAGACAGCCGGCCACCCATTCGTGGGGTGGACAGGCACGGGGAAGAGTTGGTGCCACGTCGAAGCATTCGCATTCCGGGGGGTACGTCGAATGCTTCAGAATCTCGTCAATTGTGTCGTTTTGATAAAAATCGACGGCGGTTCGATGCTTCAGCTTTTCACCTTTTGGGTGAACTTGCTGCGCTAACTCGTTGATGTTAAGTTCGTTTGCACATTAAAAGATAACGGAGTCGAAGGTGAGGGTGAGCCAATACCGCCGGAGAGAATCGTCCCATCGCAGTCCTAGCTGGTCGGCCGTCGCCATTGCTGCGGCAAGCCTGTTGCTGATCCAGCCAGCAGCGCAGGCAGCCGGTTTCGGCGCACTGCACGTGCGTTCCAGCCTTGGTCAGCCGCTGCAGGCCGAAATCGATCTGACCGGCGTGACGCCCGAAGAGGCGCAAAACCTGGTCGCCAAGCTGGCTGCTCCGGATGCCTATTCGCGCGCCGGTCTGACCTACAACCCGATCGTCTCCTCGCTGCGTGCATCGCTGGAGCGCCAGTCAAATGGCAACTACGTGGTGCGTCTGCGCTCCACCCAGCCTGTCGCCGAGCCGTTTGTCGACGTGCTGGTCGATCTGAACTGGGCGAGCGGTCACGTTTCGCGCGCCTATACCTTCCTGCTGGACCCGGTGGGCTCCAGCAATACCGCACAGAATTTCGCACCGACGCCGGTGGTGCAGGCCACGACGCCGGGCGCCACTGAATCTGCCGCACCGGCACCGGTTGCTCAGTCGCAAGCCGCCGCTCCGGCTGCTGCCGCTGCACCTGCGCAGGCACGCCAGCCGCGTGCGGCAGTGCGCCAAACCGCACGCCAACAGCAGGCAGCTTCGGCACCGGACGCCACGCCGGGTGGTTCGTACACCGTGCAGCGCGGCGACAGCCTCTACGACATCGCGTCGACCGCCTCGCAGGGGCAGGACGCTGTGTCGCTCGACCAGATGCTGCTGGCGATGTACCGCAATAACCCCAACGCTTTCATCGGCGGCAACATCAATCGCCTGCGCACTGGCTCGGTGCTGAAGGTGCCGTCGCAGGCTGAAGCGCAGAAGGTCTCGCCGCGTGAAGCACGTCGCGAGGTGGTTGCGCAGACTTCTGGTTTTACCGGCTACCGCAACCGCCTGGCAACCGCCGCCGAAGCCAATGCCGCCACGGATACCGATTCGACCCGCCAGCAAAGCGGCAGTGTGTCGGCCCGTGTGCAGGATCAAGCGACGCCGGCTGCTAGCGGTCGTGACGAACTGCGCCTGTCGAAGGCCGATCGCACCGGCAAGGCCAACGCGGCTGCCCGTGACGAAGAGCTTGTTGCCAAGGAGCGTGCGCTCAAGGACATGGAATCGCGCGTTGCCCAGTTGGAGAAGAACCTCTCCGACATGCAACGTCTGGTGGAACTGAAGAACGCCGAATTGGCCAAGGCAGCTAGCGCTGCCAAGCCAGGCCCCGGTGCTGCGCCGGCAACGGCTGCACCTGCCGTAGCGGCAGCCAATGCTCCGGCTCCGGCCGCTGCAGCGGCATCGTCTACGTCGGCACCGGCTCAACAAGCCGCCCAACCGGCCGCTGCTGCTCCGGCAGAAGCTGCAGCTGCAGCACCGGCTTCTTCGGCAACCGCCGCGGCTGCTGCTTCTGCACCGGAAGCAGCATCGGCACCGGTGGCTGCGGCCTCGGCGCCACAAGTGGCGGCCAGCGCACCGGTTGCGGCTGCGTCGGCACCGGCTGCTGCGCCTAAAAAGGCGCCGGTCGTGGTGGCACCGCCGCAGCCAATCGAAGAAGAGTCCTTCTTCTCGTCGCTGCTGGGTAATCCGATGGCCCTGGGTCTGGGTGGTGTCGTGATCGCGCTGCTGGGTGGCTTGGCGGTGTATCGCCGCCGTCAGCAGAAGCCCGAGCAGGCGCATGGCTTCCAGGACAGCCTGCTGTCTCAGGAAAGCACGGTGATGGCGGGTGCCAACTCGCTGTTCGGCGCGGCTGGAGGTCAAAGCGTCGATACCTCGCAGCACAGCGTGTTCGGTGCGGATTTCCGCATCGGCGGTAGCAACGAGAGCAACGAAGTCGATCCGATTGCCGAAGCAGACGTCTATATCGCTTACGGCCGCGACGTACAGGCCGAGGAAATCCTGCGCGAGGCGCTTGAACAGCATCCGGAGCGCCAAGCTATTCGTTTGAAGTTGATGGAAATTTACGCAAATCGTCAGGACGCTCACGGCTTCCAGACCATTGCTGAAGAAATGCTGGCGCAAGTCGGCGCTGCCTCGCCTGAGTGGGCCGAGGCCGCAGCGATGGGCCGCAAGTTTGATCCGGCCAACCCGCTGTATCTGACGGTGCAGGGCGACGGGCATCATCCTGGCGCCGAAGTACCCGCCGAGCACGGCCACGCAGGTGCAGTTGCTGCCGGTGCGGCTGCTCTGGCAGGTGTGGGTGCGGTCGCTGCAGCCGAAGCCTTCAAGCCGACCGTGACGGGCGAAACCACCCGCCGCGGTGACGACTGGACCACGCTGTCCCCGGATCTGGACCCGTCCGCGCCGTCGACCAAGGCCCCGCAACTGGCCGATCTGGATCTGCCGCTGGAGTCGTTCCCGGCGCCGGCTGCTGGTGATCCGATCACGGCACCGGACGAAGCGGCAGAGATGTTCAAGTCGCACGCCGAGCCGGAAGCGGATCTGCCACAGTTCAACGCACACGCTGGTGAGGCTTATCAGCCGGTATCTGCGCCGCCGATGCACATGGACCTGTCGGATCTGTCGCTGGACCTGAATCCGACGCCGCCTGCTGCAGAGGCTGCACCGGCCGCTCCGGCGGTCTTGGCCGAAGAAAGCCTGCCGTCCTGGGCTCAGCCGACGGATCTATCGCAGGCGCCAATGCACTTCGATGCCGAGCAGCATCACGCTGAGCAAGAGCATGTCGTCAACGATGAGCCACAATCGGCCATCCGCCTGGACACCAACCTGCCGCACACGCTGTCCGGTGAGCATGGCGCCGACGGCGTGCGCGATCTGCAGATCAAGTTCGATTTGGCCAAGGCGTACATCGAAATCGGTGACAAGGAAGGTGCACGCGAGCTGCTGCAGGAAGTGCTGGACCTGGGCGACCCCTCGTTCCACGCCGAGGCACAGGCTCTGATGCGTCAGATCGGCTGACGTACAGCGCTTCAAGGCATCGACAGCGCCGGCAGGGTGGTATCCTGCCGGCGTTTTTCTTTCCGCATGAGGACTCACAAGGCATGACGCGCATAGCGCTCGGCATCCAGTACGACGGGGCCGCGTTCTCGGGGTGGCAATCGCAACCACACGGTAATACTGTGCAAGACATGCTGGAGGCGGCGCTGCGCCAGTTTGCAGGCGTGCCGCTGCCGACCACTGTAGCCGGCCGCACCGATGCCGGTGTGCATGCGCTGGGGCAGGTTGTGCACCTCGATACTGACCTCGTGCGCGATCCGTTCTCGTGGGTGCGTGGTACCAACGCCTTCCTGCCGTCGACCGTGGCCGTGCGCTGGGCGCAGGAGACGTCGGAAGACTTCCACGCACGCTTCTCCGCCCATCGCCGCACGTACTACTACGCGCTGACCTTCGGGCCGACGCGTGCGC
Source organism: Ralstonia sp. 24A2 (assembly GCF_051783885.1). NCBI lineage: Bacteria > Pseudomonadati > Pseudomonadota > Betaproteobacteria > Burkholderiales > Burkholderiaceae > Ralstonia > Ralstonia sp. 24A2. Next base: position 910,636 of record NZ_JBPVZD010000001.1, read on the forward strand.
CGCTGCTGGAGGGCAAGGCCGGCTACGTCATGCTGCCGCCTGGCAAGTCGCTTGATGTCGCTGCCATGCACGAAGCCGCGCAGGTGCTGGTCGGCGAGCACGATTTCTCGTCTTTCCGCGCGGCGGAATGCCAGGCCAAGTCGCCGGTCAAGACGATGTATTCGATGGAAGTGCAAGGCGAGGGCGAGTGGGTGTTCGTACGCATTCGCGGCAGTGCCTTCCTGCATCACATGGTGCGCAACATCATGGGCTGCCTGGTCGCGATCGGCCGGGGGCGTCAGCCGGCAGCGTGGATGGCCGATGTGTTGGCCGCCCGCAGCCGCGTGGCCGCTGCGCCCACCTTCATGCCCGATGGCCTTTATCTGGCCGAGGTCGGCTATCCTGATGCCTTCTCGCTGCCGGCGTCTTCGGCATCGTCCAGCCTGTTTCGAGGCGTGTTCGACGAGCACGCCGGCCCGTGAATTCCGCATCCGACATGTCGCTTCACCGAACCCGCATCAAGCTCTGCGGCCTGACCCAGCCGGCTGACGTCGATCACGCCGTCGCGCTGGGCGCAGATGCCATCGGGCTGGTGTTCTACCCGCCCAGCCCGCGCTACGTCGCCACAGAGCGCGCTGCTGAACTGGCCCGCCGCGCCGGCCCGTTTGTTACCGTGACAGGCCTGTTCGTCAATGCCAGTGCGGACGACATCGCCCGCGTGCTGGACCAAGTGCCGCTCACGCTGCTCCAGTTCCACGGCGACGAGCCACCGGAGCTATGCGCTGAGATTGCCGGGAAGGTGGGGTTGCCCTGGCTGCGTGCCCTGCGTGTTCAGCCCGGAACCGATTTGGTAGAATTTGCCGATCGGTTTGCCGCTGCCCAAGGCCTGTTGCTCGACGCATTTGTTGAGGGGTATGGCGGCGGCGGCCACGTCTTCGACTGGACCCTGATTCCCCCGCAATGGCTCTCGCATTCCGCATCGCCAAGCGTCGCTCCTCGGCTCGTTTTGAGTGGTGGGTTGAGCGCGCAAAACGTCGCTGGCGCGATTGAGCGCGTGCGGCCCTACGCTGTGGATGTCAGCAGCGGGATCGAGGCCGCACGGGGCGTGAAAGACCACGCCCGCATGACTGCATTTGTGCGTGCGGTCCGCGAGGCCGATGCCGCCCTGGGCGCATCGGCACAAGCCTGAGCCGTTCTGGCCAGTTGCTCGCGGCGCACGCCTTCCTGAATATCTCCGCCGACGGGTCTCAACCCTGACTCTGGCGGACGCCTCGAGAGATTGCCATGTACAACCTGCCCGACGCCCACGGCCATTTCGGCCCCTACGGCGGCACCTTCGTTGCAGAAACGCTGTCCCACGCGCTGGATGAGCTGCGCGATGCCTACGCGCGCTACCAGCACGATCCCGAATTCATCAAGGAATACGAGTACGAGCTGAAGCATTTCGTCGGCCGTCCGTCGCCCATCTATCACGCACGCCGCCTGACCGAGCACTGCGGCGGCGCGCAGATCTACCTCAAGCGCGAAGACCTGAACCACACCGGCGCGCACAAGGTGAACAACGTCATCGGCCAAGCGCTGCTGGCACGCCGCATGGGCAAGCCGCGCGTGATTGCTGAAACCGGCGCCGGTCAGCACGGCGTGGCGACCGCCACCATCGCCGCGCGCTACGGCATGGAATGCGTCGTCTACATGGGCAGCGAAGACGTGCGCCGCCAGGCCGCCAACGTCTACCGCATGAAGCTGCTGGGCGCGACGGTGGTGCCGGTGGAATCCGGCTCGCGCACGCTCAAGGACGCGCTGAACGAAGCCATGCGCGACTGGGTCACCAACGTGGCCGACACGTTCTACATCATCGGCACGGTGGCCGGTCCGCATCCGTATCCGATGATGGTGCGCGACTTCCAGGCCGTGATCGGTGAGGAGTGCAAGGTGCAGATGCCCGAGATGATCGGTCGCCAGCCCGACGCGGTGATCGCGTGCGTGGGCGGTGGCTCCAATGCCATGGGCATCTTCTATCCGTATATCGACCATGCCGACGTGAAGCTGATCGGCGTGGAAGCGGCGGGCGAGGGCATCGAGACGGGCCGTCACGCGGCGTCGCTCACGGGCGGCTCGCCGGGCGTGCTGCACGGCAACCGTACGTACCTGCTGCAGGATGACGACGGCCAGATCATCGAGACGCATTCGATCTCGGCGGGGCTGGACTATCCGGGCGTTGGTCCGGAGCACGCCTGGTTGAAGGATGCGCACCGCGCGGAATACGTCCCGATTACCGACAAGGAGGCGCTGCAGGCTTTCCACGATCTGTGCCGCATGGAGGGCATCATCCCCGCGCTGGAATCGAGCCACGCGCTGGCCTATGCCTGCAAGCTGGCGCCGACCCTGCCGAAGGACAAGATCCTGCTGGTGAACCTGTCGGGCCGCGGCGACAAGGACATGCACACCGTCGCCGAATTCTCCGGCATCAAACTCTAATGGCACTGGCACACGCATGACCGAGCGCGCCATCGACGGCATCTTCAACGAGGACTGCATCACCGGGGTCGGGCATCTGGCCGACGGCAGTGTGGACCTCGTCATCGCCGATCCGCCGTACGGGCTGGGCAAGGATTACGGCAACGACTCTGACAAGCTGTCAGGCGATGCATACCTGGCCTGGTCTGAACGCTGGATCGATGCGATACGGCCGAAACTGGCGCGCAACGGCTCGCTCTACCTGTTCTGCACGTGGCAATACGCGCCGGAACTGTTCGTGATGCTCAAGCAGCGTCTCATGATGATCAACGAGATCATCTGGGATCGCCGGGTGCCCAGCATGGGCGGCAGCACGCGTAAGTTCTCGTCGGTGCACGACAACATCGGCTTCTTTGCCGCCTCGCGCGATTACTACTTCGACGTCGACGCCGTGCGCATTCCGTACGATGCGGAGACGAAGAAAGCGCGCAGCCGCAAGCGTTTCGAGGGTAAGAAGTGGCTGGAAGTCGGCTACAACCCGAAGGACGTGTGGAGCGTGTCGCGTCTGCACCGGCAAGACCCGGAGCGGGCCGAGCACCCGACGCAGAAGCCGCTGGAACTGGTGGAGCGCATGATCCTGGCAAGCTGCCCGCCGGGCGGCCTGGTGCTGGACCCATTCTTGGGCAGCGGCACCACGGCAGCGGCGAGTGCGCGCCTTGGCCGCCGCTTTGCCGGTTTCGAGATCAATGCTGACTATTGCCGCGTGGCGCGCGAGCGCGTGGCTGCTGTGCATGCCGCTGCTGCCAACGCACAACCGACTGAATCTGAGGCGCCAGACACCATCAAGGTCGCCTGACAAACCGATCCCCCTATGTCCCGCATCGCTCAAACCTTTTCGCAGTTGTCCGCACAGGGCCGCAAGGGCCTGATCCCGTTCATCACGGCGGGCGATCCGTACCCTGAGATGACCGTTGACCTCATGCACGCGCTGGTGAAGGGCGGCGCCAACGTCATCGAACTGGGCGTGCCGTTTTCCGACCCGATGGCCGATGGCCCGGTCATTCAGCGTGCGTCGGAACGCGCACTCGCCAAGAAGGTCGGCCTGCGCACTGTGCTGGAGTACGTGCGTGCATTCCGCACTACCGACACCACCACGCCCGTGGTGCTGATGGGTTACGCCAACCCGATTGAACGCATGGGTACTGATGCCTTCGCTAAGGCCGCGTCGGAGGCGGGCGTAGATGGCGTGCTGGTGGTCGACTACCCGCCCGAGGAATGCGAGGTCTTCGCCAAGACCATGCGCGAAGCTGGCATTGATCCGATCTTCCTGCTGGCTCCCACCTCCACTGAAGCGCGCATCGCCCAGATCGCCCGTGTGGCAAGTGGCTACATCTACTACGTGTCGCTCAAGGGCGTGACCGGTTCGGCAACGTTGGACCTCGACAGCGTGGCCGCGCGTATCCCGCAAATCCGCCAGCATGCGCGGCTGCCAGTGGGCGTCGGCTTCGGCATCCGTGATGCGGCAACTGCACGTGCCATCGGTGGCGTTGCCGATGCCGTGGTCATCGGATCCCGCATTGTGCAATTGCTTGAAGAAGCACCTCGCGAACAAGCGGTACAATACTTGACTGATTTCATCGCGGAGATTCGCCAGGCGCTGGACGCCTGAGTCACATTCTTCGCGCGAGCGCATTCAAGGAGCACGCATGAGCTGGCTGGATAAACTGCTTCCGCCCAAGATCCAACAGACCGATCCGTCGCAACGCAAAGGCATTCCGGAAGGCCTGTGGATCAAATGCCCGGCTTGCGAGTCGGTGCTGTACCGCACTGACGTCGAAGCCAACCTGCACGTCTGCCCGAAGTGTGACCACCACATGCGCATCGGCGCCCGCGCCCGTCTGGACGCGCTGCTGGACGCGGAGGGTCGCTATGAGCTGGGCCAGGAGATCCTCCCGGTCGACGCGCTCAAGTTCAAGGACAGCAAGAAATACCCCGACCGCATCAAAGCCGCCATGGACAACACAGGCGAGACCGATGCCATGGTCGTGCTGGGCGGCGCCATCCACGCACTGCCGGTAGTGGTGGCCTGCTTCGAGTTCGAGTTCATGACGGGCTCGATGGGCTCGGTGGTGGGTGAGCGCTTCGCGCGCGGCGCACAGATGGCGCTGGAGCAGAAGGTGCCGTTCATCTGTGTGACGGCCTCGGGCGGTGCGCGCATGCAGGAGAGCCTGCTGTCGCTGATGCAGATGGCCAAGACCACGGCGATGGTGCAGAAGCTGGCCGAAGCCAAGCTGCCGTTCATCAGCGTGCTGACCGATCCGACCACCGGCGGTGTGTCCGCCAGCTTCGCCTTCATGGGCGACGTGGTGATCGCTGAGCCCAAGGCGATGATCGGCTTTGCCGGCCCGCGGGTGATTGAACAGACCGTGCGCGAGAAGCTGCCGGAAGGCTTCCAGCGTGCCGAGTTCCTGCTGCAGAAGGGCGCCATCGACATGATCGTCGACCGCCGCAACATGCGCCGCGAGATTGCCGAGCTGCTGGCGCTCTTGCAGAAGCAACCGGCCGACGCACTGGCCTGATGCGCCACACCTGTTGAACCGAAGCGCGGGCGAGAGTCCGCGCTTCTTGTTTTTGCGCGGCGACAATCGCAGCGCCTCCAACGCATGCCTACTTTCGACAATCTGCCCGCCTGGCTGACTCACCTCGAAACCGCACACCCGGTCGGCATCGACATGGGTCTTGCCCGTATCAACCGCGTGCGCGACGCGCTGGGGCTGGCGTTCAAATCCGTCGTCTTCACGGTTGGCGGCACAAACGGCAAGGGCTCGACCTGCTCGATGCTGGAGGCGATCCTGCTGGCCGCGGGCTACAAGGTTGGCTGCCATACGTCGCCGCATCTGATCGACTTCAACGAACGCGCCCGCGTGAATGGCGAGATCGCCACCGACGCGATGCTGCTGCCGCATTTCGAAGCCGTCGAGCGCGCACGCTGCAGCTTTCCTGAGCCCGTCAGCCTGACGTATTTCGAGTTCACCACGCTGGCGATCATGCATCTGTTTGCCGACGCGGGGCTCGACGCGGTCATCCTCGAAGTGGGTCTGGGTGGTCGTCTGGACGCCGTCAATATCATCGATACGGATTGCGCCATCATCACCAGCGTCGATCTGGACCACATGGCCTATCTGGGCGATACGCGCGAGGCGATCGGCCTTGAGAAGGCCGGGATCTTCCGCCCAGGCAAGCCGGCAATCTGTTCCGATCCGGTGCCGCCGATCTCGCTGGTCAAGCAAGCCGAGGCCGTTGGTGCTGACCTTTGGTTGATCGGCCGCGATTTCAACTTCCAGGGCGACAAGCAGCAGTGGGGTTTCAGCGGACGGGGGCGGCGCTGGCCGAGCCTCGGCTATCCGGGGCTGCGCGGTGCGAATCAGCTGCTGAATGCATCGGCGGCGTTGGCGGCGCTGGAGTCGGTGCGCGACCGGTTGCCCATTTCCGCCCAGGACGTGCGCCTGGGGTTGTCACAGGTGGCATTGCCGGGCCGTTTCCAGGTCATGGCAGGTCGCCCTGCAGTGATTCTGGATGTGGCGCATAACCCGCATGCAGCGGCGGCGCTCGGTCAGAACCTCGAAAACATGGGCTTCTTCCGCTACACCTACGCGGTGTTTGGTGCCATGCAGGACAAGGACATCGCCGGGGTGCTTGGCCACATGCTCGACAAGGTCGACCATTGGTGCCTGACCGATCTGCCGACGCCGCGTGCCGCCAGCGCCGCGCGCTTGGAGCAAGCACTGACGGACGCCGGCTTCCAGCTGGGCAAGGAGTCGAGCGTCAGCACATTCAGCGATCCCGCCACAGCCTATCGCAACGCCATGGAGCGTGCGACTGAGGATGATAGAATTGTGGTCTTCGGATCGTTCTTCACCGTTGCCGGTGTGCTTGCGGAGCGTAAGAGCCGCGCACATTAGCCAAGCGCATTTGCCAACATTGGGCAGCGCCGGGTCACAGGGCGACCGGGCGTCGGCGCTGCCCTCGCATGCATCGTCTGAGAGCCAAACCGAGCGCAATCCATGGGTCTGTTTTCCATTTTCTCCTCCCGCAAAAACGCTGAAGGCGAACGCTCGCGCGGCGCCGCTGGCAGTGCTGCCGATGTGGCCCGCGATGCGGTCCATGAATCGCGCACCTCGTCCCGCGCATCGTCGAACTCCCGTAGCCGCGCCGCTCGTCGTACGGACGTTGACGACGATGGTCTCGACCCCGAACTCCCGCAAAAGCAGCGCGCCCGCCGTCGATTGATCGGCGCGGTCGTACTGGTGGGCGCCGCTGTGGTGGTGTTGCCGCTGGTGTTCGACGCCAAACCGCGCCCTGTGACCGACGCGGTGGCTGTGCAGATTCAGGATCAACCGATCGACCGCGGCGCCAAGGCGTCCACCGATGAACCCAAGGTCGCGAGCCGTCGCTCTGCACCGCGTGCACCAGGTTCGTCGGCGGACCAACCGCAGGCGCTCGACCAGGGCGAAGAGGTGGTTGCTTCTGCGGATGCACCGTCACCCAGCACGACCGCGCTTGCACCTGCGCAAAACACGCCGTCAGCCAAGCCGACCCCACCCAAGACGGTCGCCAGTCTGACGCCACCCGCTGATTCCAAGCCTGCTGCCAAACCGGCCCAGCCCGCGCAACAAGCCGCCGCGCCCAGTACGGATGCCAGCGGCAACAAGTTTGTCCTGCTGATTGGCGCCTTCGCGTCTGAAGACCGTGCGCGCAACTGGCTGGGCAAGCTCAAGGCCGAGAAGATTCCCGGCTACATCGAACACAAGAAGGTGCCCGACAAGGGTGATCTGGCGCTGTTGCGTGCAGGTCCGTTCAGCGATCGTGCAGCGGCAGAAGCCGCGCAGAAGCGTGCAGAGCAGATCGGTCTGACGCCCAAGCTCGTTCAGCAGTAGCGATGCGGCATAACGTGCACTCGCCAGATTCGCTGATTTGTCACGCCACCCTCAGTCCAAGTCAATCCAAGCCGCTGCCCGATGCAACCGACTTTCTTTGACTATGGCGTGCTGTTCATCGTTGTCACGTCTGCGCTGATTGGATTGTTTCGTGGGCTGATCCGCGAGGTGCTGGCGTTGCTCGGGTGGTTGTTTGCCGCGTGGGTGGCGTACACGTTTTCGGGTGTGGCGGCGGGCTGGATGCCCGAGTCGCTGCCGGGCGGACCGGTGGCGCGCACCATTCTCGGTTTCGTCCTACTGTTTATCGTGACGGTGATTGCGACATCGCTGGTGGGTGCGTTGCTCTCGGCGGCATTGTCGAGCGCGGGGCTCAAGCCGGCCGATCGTGGCCTCGGCATGGTGTTCGGGCTGGCACGCGGTGGTGTGATCATCCTCGTGCTGATGACGGTGGCGGGCTTTACCAGCCTGCCCGAGCAACCGTTCTGGCGCGAGGCGATCAGCCGGCCCTATGCGGAGGAGGTGGCACGTGCGGCCAAACCGCTATTGCCGCCTGACGTCGCGAAGTATGTTCACTATTGATCCGGAGCGTCTGGCCACCAGCTAGACGATCTGGGAAGCTTTTTTCGGCGCCGGCAACGGGTGCGGGCGCCACCAATACGCTCTCGCTGGAGATCGACATGTGCGGTATCGTTGGCGTGGTTTCTTCCACGCCGGTCAATCAGCTGATCTATGACAGCCTGCTGCTTCTGCAACACCGGGGGCAGGACGCGGCTGGCATTGCCACTGCGGCAGGCAACACCTTCCATATGCACAAGGCCAATGGCATGGTGCGTGACGTGTTCCGCACGCGCAACATGCGCGGCTTGCCGGGCACAAGCGGCATCGGCCAAGTGCGTTATCCGACGGCCGGTTCTTCCAGCGAGGAAGAGGCCCAGCCGTTCTACGTCAATGCGCCATTCGGCATCGTGCTGGCGCATAACGGCAACCTGACCAACTCCGATCAACTGCGCGAAGAGATGTTCCGACGCGATCGTCGTCACATCAACACGCAGTCGGATTCTGAAGTCCTGCTCAACGTGCTGGCCGATGAGCTGCAGCGCGCCAGCAACGATATTCCGCTGAATCGGGACTCCATCTTCACCGCCGTGGAAGGCTTGCACCGCCGCGTGCGCGGCTCGTATGCCATCGCCGCGGAGATCTCCGGTTACGGCGTGCTGGCCGTGCGTGATCCGTTCGGCATCCGCCCGCTGGCGCTGGGTAGCCAGGAAACGCCGGACGGCAAGATCGAATACATGGTCGCCTCCGAATCCGTGGCGCTGGAAGGTATCGGCTTCAAGTTCGAACGCGACGTGGCGCCCGGCGAAGCGATCTTCATCGACCTGGAAGGCAAGCTGCACACCAAGCAATGCGCCCAGAACCCGGTGCTGTCGCCGTGCATTTTTGAGTACGTGTACCTGGCGCGTCCGGACTCGCGCATGGATGGCGTGTCGGTGTACGACGCGCGCCTGCGCATGGGCGATTACCTGGCCGAGAAGATCAAGCGCGAGGTAACCGACCCGATCGACGTGGTGATGCCGATTCCGGATTCGTCGCGTCCGGCTGCCATGCAGGTCGCCAACCACCTGGGCGTGCCGTACCGCGAGGGCTTCTTCAAGAACCGCTACGTGGGCCGCACCTTCATCATGCCGGGCCAGGCCGTGCGAAAGAAGTCGGTGCGCCAGAAGCTCAACGCCATGGCGATCGAGTTCAAGGGCAAGAACGTGCTGATCGTCGATGACTCCATCGTGCGTGGCACGACGTCATCGGAGATCGTGCAGATGGCACGCGACGCGGGCGCGAAGAAGGTGATCTTCGCGTCGGCTGCGCCGCCGGTGAAGTTCCCGAACGTGTATGGCATCGACATGCCGACGCGCGGCGAACTGGTGGCCTATGGCCGCACGCACGAAGAGATCGCCAAGATCATCGGCGCAGACCAGCTCGTGTACCAGGACGTGGAAGACATGAAGCGTGCCGTGCGCGACGTCAACCCGGCGCTCAAGGACTTCGATGCGTCGTGCTTTGACGGCAAGTACGTGACGGGCGACATCGACGAGGCGTATCTCGATCGTCTGGAGACCGCGCGTAACAGCTCGGCCGCCAGTGCGGATCGCGAGAATGCGCAAAACGATGATCCTCGTACGCAGCTGCACCTGCAACGTTCGGCTGTGAACGAGTAAGTCACTGCGGTTGCCTCAAACAAAAAGCCCGTCTTACGAAGACGGGCTTTTTGTTGGGCGCTTGGTCTGCCGAGTTACTTGAGCATGCGACGGCGCAGCAGCCACAGGCACAGCACCAGTGCGACAACGGCGTAGAGCAGCAGCACGCCGAGGTGAAGCAGCACGTTGTCGGGTGTGCGGCCCAGCATGAGTGGGCGGATCAGCTCCACCGCGTGCGGCAGCGGCAGCACGTTCGTGACCGCACGGATGGGCGCCGGCAGTTGCGACAGCGGGAAGAACACGCCTGAGAGCAGCATCATCGGCGTGATCACCAGCGTCTGATAGAACATGAAGAAATCGTAGTTGGGCGCGAGTGCCGTCATGTTCATTGCCAGGCAGGCGAACGTGAACCCCGTGAGCACAATGACGGGCAGGGCGAGCAACGCTTGCGGCATCGACGCATAGCCGAGAACCCCCGCCACCAGCATGATCGCCAGACCCGAGAGCACGGATTTGCTGGCTGCCCAGATCAGCTCGCCGAGCACCACATCGCCCAGGGTGAGGGGGGCATAGAGAATGGCTTCCCACGTGCGCTGCACGTGCATGCGCGAGAACGCCGAGTACATCGCCTCGAAGCTCGCCGACATCATCGTGCTGGACGCTACCGTGCCGGCGGCCAAAAACGCAATGTACGACACGCCGTCGATGTGCCCGACCAGCAGGCCCAGGCCGAGCCCAAGGCCAAACAGGTAGATCATTGGGTCGGCCAGGTTGCCGGCCAACGACGGAATGGCGAGCTTGCGCCAGACCATGAAATTGCGCAGCCAGATGGTCTGCCAGTTGCGGAAGTTGAGCGGCCGTAGCGATTGCGGATAGGCCTGCTGCGGGACTGCGGTAAGCGTGGCTTCGTTGGACATGGGGTGGCTCATTCAGTCTCGCATCTCGCGGCCTGTCAGACGCAGGAACACGTCTTCCAGATTGGCGGGGCGGTGCAGGTAGCGCAGGCCGGGCATGGTGTGCGTTTCGGTCTGCGCGCGCAGGGCGGCCACCAGCGGTTGCGGATCGCGTGCGTAGCAGAAGAGGGTTTCACCGCTGGTCTCCACGCGCTCGGCCAGGGGCGTGAGCAGCGTACGCAGGGCAGCGAGATCGTCGCCGTAGACCTCCACCACGTCGCAACCGATCTCGCGTGCGATGAGTTCGTGCGGTTTGCCTTGCGCGATCTTGCGGCCGTTATCGATCACGCAGAGTTCATCGCACAGGCGCTCGGCCTCTTCCATGAAGTGCGTGGTCAGCAGGATGGTCTTGCCGCCGGCCAGCAGTGAGCGTAGACGTTCCCAGATCAGGTGGCGTGCTTGCGGGTCGAGCCCTGTGGTGGGCTCGTCCATGACCAGGATGTCGGGGTCGTTGATGAGTGCGCGTGCCACGGTCAGCCGGCGCTTCATGCCGCCGGAGAGCGCGCGCACCGGCGCATCAGCCTTTTGTTCGAGCCGTGCGAATTCCAGCAGGGCAGGGATGCGCTCACGGATGGCTGCGGAGGACAGGCCGAAGTAACGGCCAAAGATGCGCAGGTTTTCCGAGACGGTGAAATCAGGGTCGAGATTGTCGAACTGCGGCACCACGCCCACACGCATGCGTGCACGATGCGCAAACTCGGGAACCGCCTCACCGCACAGTTGCAGCGCACCCGCGTCGGGCATCGTCATGCCGAGCAGCATGCGCAGCGTGGTGGTCTTGCCGGCACCGTTGGGGCCCAGCAGGCCGAAGCATTGGCCGCGCCGTACGGAGAAGCTCAGGTTGTCGACGACGGTTTGATCGCCATAGCGCTTGCGCAAGCCTTCGACGCTCAGGATTGGTGTGCTGCTCACGCCGAAGCCGGATTGCTCGTATCGCACATCGCCTCCGTTGCAAAACGCTGATTATGCGCTCGCCTAGGCATATGCGTATGCGGGGAATGTGCAATGGTCCGGTGACAGCGCTCAGACAACAAAAAGGGCCAGACAACACTGTCTGGCCCCTGCCTGCAGCAGTGACATCACTGCATGTGGTGAGCTTACCTGCCGATGGTGTTACCAATCACACCACCCAGTGCTGCACCACCCAGCGTCGCACCCGGGCCGCCCCAGATGGCCGCCCCGGCGACACCGCCCGCGGCCGCGCCGAGCGCCGTGTTCCGCTGCCTTGGCGTCATGTCCGCGCATCCGCTGACGGATGCCAACATGGCCGCCAGTAACAAGGATACGAAGGCACGCATAACACACTCCTTCTATCGTTCGTATGCCTGTATTAAAGGATGTGCAAGGCGCGATGTGCAGGCACCGATGCCTGAAAACGGTGTCAGCCGATTCCCACACATTCAACGCGGATTCCGGCGCGGAAGTTCCGCCCTTTCTTGTGTATGGCTAACGGTCCAGCGTCTTCTTCACATCTTCACGAACATCGCCCATGTTGGCGCGGGCCTTGCCGATGTTCTTCTCGATGTTGCCCTTGACCTGTGTTTTCTCGTCGCCGGTCACCTTGCCGGCCACTTCCTTGATCTTGCCTTTCGCTTCTTGCAGACGGCCCTTCACTTGGTCTTTGTTCATGGTGTCGATCCCCTCTGTTGATCGGCCGGTGCAGGAGTCGCCCACCGGCATTGGCGCGTGGCGCAGTGCCACCGTTGCAGCTTATTGCGCGTGGCTTTCGCGCCCAGGTGACGTTGTCCGAAAGACCTGTAGGACAAACGGGTGATGTCACAGAAATACGCTTGACCGGTGGCTACACTGAAACGCCCGGCATCGTCAGTGCGCCGGATCTGTTCACCGTTCTCACGACCCATGAGGGAGAAAGCGACATGATGACTCTGGAGCAACTCGGCATCCTGCACCGATCGCAAGTTGAGGCGTGGCTGGCCGTTACTGAGGAAGCTGTCGACGGCGTCAACCGTCTGATCGGGCTCAATCTCCAAGCGCTCAAGGCCGGCTTCGGAGAGACGGAGCAGTGCCTGCAGGAGGCGGCGGGCGCGCAGGACACCGGGCAGTGGTTCGGTGCGCAGGCGCGGTTTCTGCAGCCCGCTGGAGAGCGTGTCTCGGGATACACGCGTAATTTCATCGAGATCGGTGTGCAGACGCAGAACGGCATCGCCCGTGCGCTGCAGCGTCATGGCGATGAAGTGCGCCGTCAATGGGGCTTTGCCGCTGAAAACCTGGTCGATGCCGCGCCTCCGGGCACCGAAGTGGCCGTGAAGTTTCTCAAGGCATCTGTCGGGCTGGAGGTGGCTGCCGCTGAAGCAGCGGAGGCAGCTGCCTCCGAAGCAAGTGGGGTTGCCGACAAGACCGGTACTGCACATTGAATGCTCCTCCATGCGAGGGAGGTTCGTCGGCAGTGGGCCGACATGGATTTCGGCGCAGTCCTACAGGGCGTTGCGGGCAGGCTTCGATATACGCATCAGGCGCCGATTTCTACACTTCTTACATGTCCATCAACATGAAGGAGGTGATCGTGCCCTATCTGGTTGCATGGTTCCTGGGCCTTCCCGCGTTCGTGTTGCTGTTGATGTGGTTGTTCGTGCATTGATGATGCACGCGGCCCGATCCCTCAACGCGAACCGGAGGATGTATGACCTTCCGAGGTGATTGCAAGATCGAAGTCTCTGCCTATGAACTGTCCCCCAACGCTTGGCGTGCTGAAGTCAGCATCCTGCGCATAAGCGACGGCGCGATCCTGCTACCGCGCACCACCGTGCGCGAGTCGGTCAACACATACTTGAGTGCTGGCACCGCGCTTGAAGCGGCGCGGGCTTATGCCGAAGCGATGATCGCTGCCGGCCAGTTCGATTGCAGCCCCGCATGGAGTTGAGTTGCGGAGGCTTGCGCAGCCATGTGGCGTTACGTTCTGTTACCAATTCGCCCCTACCGTATCACCTGTGACGGCGGGCCTGAATACAATACAGATACCGTAATCGGCGCTGGCTGCGGTGCTTGCCAGGCGCTTTTTAGCTGCAGGTGATGAACATGATTCGACGCAACGGGCTGTTGATGGCAGGTGCAGCCGCACTGGCCGTGCTGGCGGTGCCGCAGATGGCGTCGGCGCACGTAAGCGTCGGCATTGGGATTGGTGTGCCGGTTGCTCCCGTGTATGTGGCGCCGGCTCCGGTCTATTACCCGCCTCCGCCGCCGGCATACTATCCGCCGCCGCCCCCGGTCTACTATGGTCCGGCTTATGGTCCGGCGCCCGTGTACTACGGTCCACCGCCTGTCGTGGTGGGTCCGGGTTGGTATCGGTGGGGGCCGCGCCATCGCTACTACGACGGCTACCACTGGCGTCGCTGGCGCTAAGCCGCACATCGCACAGACAAGGCTCCTTCGGGAGCCTTTTTCTTTGTCCGCGCACAGCATACAAACAAGTACAACTCGGTGCGAGACGGCACAGCGTTTGCGTCCAGCTGCAGAACGGGCAGGCGTTGCAGAGGCACTCCCGCGACAAAGCGGCGCGGGACTGAACGCTGGCGAGGTTTGCCCGGTCGATATGACATCCGCATGAAACGCATGCGGATACGTGCGCCAGCACTGGCGCGCGTCATGTTTGCAGTGCAATGACCGAAGGAGTTTCCATGCAAGTCACAACGCAACGCTTTGCCGTGCGCACCCTCGCGGTAGCTGCTGGTAGCCTGGCGCTCGTGCTCGGCGCGGGAGTGGCGCACGCCGGCTCGATCGATCCCTACCAGCCTGCCCACAAGATCAGCCGCGCGGATCCCTACACCGATGGGGCCAAGATGGGGCGTGCAGACCCCTATACGGACGGCGCCCGCATGGGCCAACGCGACCCGTACACCGACGGCGCTTGCGCCGACGGAAAACCTCAGGGCAGCGGCACGTGATTGTCTGTCGCATCGCAACATCAAGCCCGGGCTATTCCCGGGCTTTTTCTTTGCGCATCTTCCATGCGCACAGTGCGTGCTACGGTCGGCAAGAAGAACTGGCGCGCGGCGCATGCGCGACGATACTGGAGACACCAGATGTATCGGCTCATTTGCGTCAGGTAGTCAGGATCGCGCTGTAGCAGCGACGCAGGCCAATGGCATACTTTCGCCCTATGCGAGCCCACTGCCAGCAACACGCAGCCATCGCCCACTTGCATCACCACAACCAAGGAGAACGAGTCATGAAAACCAAGCCCTGCCTGTGCCAGGACGATGTCACCAAGATCCTGGATGCCGCCGAGAAGGAAGCACGCGCGCACCAGTGGGCCGTGACGATTGCCGTGGTTGACGATGGCGGCCACCTGATGGGCCTGCGCCGCATGGACGGCTGCGCGACCATCTCGTCGTACATCGCACCGGAGAAGGCTCGTACGGCCGCGCTGGGCCGCCGTGAATCGAAGGTCTACGAAGACATCATCAACAACGGCCGCATCTCGTTCCTGTCGGCGCCGCATCTGCAAGGCATGCTCGAAGGTGGTGTGCCCGTGCTGGTGGAAGGCGTATGCGCCGGTGCCGTCGGTGTGTCGGGTGTGAAGTCGTCGGAAGACGTGCAGATCGCCAAGGCGGGCATTGCCGCCGTGCACGTGATCTGCTGAGTTGCCGATCGCGAAGACGCGAATCGAAGGGGAAGGGCGCGGCGCAGGTTGCGCCCTTTTTCTTTGGGCGCTCGCCCGGATGGGAGCTGGCGGGAAAGAACGGCTTGGCTGGCAGTCGTCCGGCAGACGGGTCTGGTGTCTGCCAACGCGAATTGACGATGGCTGGCTACTGCCGAATGTCTCCTGAGAGAGACGTCCCCACAAAAGTCAGTGCGTGCCGCGTGTTACTTGGTCAGGATCAGCTTGCCGAAGCGCGTCACGCGCAGCGTGTAGATCGCGCCGTTGTGGCGGATGGCGACAGCGCTCTGGCCGGCAAACAATTGCTCCGAGGTCATGACCCGCGTATCACCGATGGTTGCGGTGGTGGCTTCAGCGGTTGGTGCTGCTGCAGGCGCAGTGGCCGGTGCGGCATTGAGGCCAGCCGGGCGCTGACGGGCCACGATGACGTGGCGACGGCGGGTCACGGTGCGTCCTGCATCTTGGTGTTCGGCAGCATTCATGGTGAAGGTCCTGGCTGGCGGAAAAGCGTTGACTGGCAAGGGATTCCAGCGAATGCCAAGTAGTCTAAATGCGAATCGTTATCATTACAAGCGACATCTGACGATGTGCTGATGGCTGCCCGCCGGCCCCAAAAAAGAAACCGGGCACGTGGCCCGGTTGCGTGTCAGGTATGACCCGGCGCTTCGCGCAGGAGGGTCGTACGCTCGTCTGTGCGTTGGACGCGGTAGCGCTCGTAGTGGCGCAGGATGTCGGCGATGATCTCTTCACCGCGCAAGTACTCGATGTCGTAGCCCTCGCGGCCGTCTTCGAAGAAGGTGACGGGCTCGTGGGTGAGCGCGTGGTCGGGGGCCGCTGCCTGGCTTGGTGTCGCAACGGGCAGCGCTTTGCTTGCGCTGCGTACGCCGTAGACGAAATCGCGGTCTGATGGATCGGGGATGACCAGGCGCACGCTGTCTTCGGCTTCGAGTACGTGCGCCTCGATGCCGCGCCGGCTCAGTTCTCTCACCACGTCGTTCATGGCCGGCAGCACTTGCTTGGCGAGGAACGTGCGCACATCCGCGTCGGTGGACGGGTTCACCATCTGTGCAAGACGCTGGCGCCAGCGCTGGCCGCTCCAGAAGGATGTAGCGGGGGCCAGTTCGCGCGAGTAGTGCGCGCGGTCAGCCGACATGCCGCGCCATAGGCCATAGCAGAGCAGCGCCATGATGATCGCGACCGGCAGGGCCGCCACCAGCGTCATCGCCTGCAAGGCCTTGAGGCCACCGGCCAGCATCAGGATGGCTGCGGTGGCGCCAAGCACCACGGCCCAGAACAGCCGTTGCCATACCGGTGAATGCACGGCGCCACGCGAGGCGATCGTGTCGATCACGAACGCGCCGGAATCGGCCGAGGTCACGAAGAACACGGCGATCAGCACGATGGCCAGCCACGACAGCGCCGTGGTGCCGGGAAAGTAATCGAAGAAGTGGAAGAGCAGGGCATCGACATTGCCTGCGGTGCGCGCGAGGTCGCCGGCCGCCTGATGTGTGTCGAGCCAGATCGCGCTGTTGCCGAAGGCGGTCATCCACAGCAAGTTGAACGCGGTCGGCACGATCAGCACGCCGATCACGAACTGCCGCACCGTGCGCCCGCGTGAGATGCGCGCAATGAACATCCCGACGAACGGCGACCACGATACCCACCATGCCCAATAGAGAATCGTCCAGCCGCTGAACCAGCCGGACGAGTTGGGCGGAGTGTAGGCAAAGGTGCGGAACGACAGGTTGACCAAGTTCGACAGATAGTTGCCGACGTTCTCACTGAACGCCTGCAGCAGAAAGACGGTGGGGCCGGCAATGATGACGAAGGCCAGCAGCAAGAAGGCCAGCGTCAGATTCAGCTCCGAAAGCCGACGCACGCCGTTGCCGAGCCCCGATGCGGCCGACGCACCGGCCAGCACCACGACCACGCAGATGAGGCCCACGCGGAAGGTGTCGGAATCAGTTTGCCACCCCGCCACCTGATGCAAGCCCGCGCCGAGTTGCAGCACACCGTAGCCGAGCGTGGTGGCTATGCCGGCGATCGTGCCGATCAGGGCGAAGGCATCCACTCCGTGGCCCAGCACGCCGTTGATGCGCTCACGCAGGATGGGATACAGGCCCGAGCGCATGGTGAGCGGCAGGTTGTAGCGGAACGCGAAGTACGCCAGCGCCAGGCCCATCACACCGTAGATGGCCCAGGCATGCAGGCCCCAGTGGAAGAAGGTGGAGAGCATCGCTTCGCGCGCGGCCAGGGCGGTTTGCGGTGCGACGGTCGGCGGTTGCAGGTAGTGCTGCATCGGCTCGCCCACGCCGAAGTACATCAGCCCGATGCCCATGCCGGCCGCAAAGAGCATCGCCGTCCAGGAAACGAAACTGAACTCGGGTTCGGCCTCGTCGGGGCCCAGGCGGATGTCGCCGAACCGGCTGGCCGCCACAACGATCAGAAACACGAGGAAGCCCGTGACCGCCAGCATGTAGAACCAGTCGAAGTGCCCTGTGACCCAGCGTTGTGCGACGCCGAAGGCGCGGTCGGCCAGTTCGGGCTGTACGGTGCACAACACGAGCAGCAGGACCAGTACGACCAGCGATGGCACAACGACCTGTGGAACCAGGGTGGTGCGCGGCGGCGCGATGTCGGAAGGGGCGGAAGAACTTGCCATGTAGGATCCTTCTGATTGCGGGGATGGTCGCAAAAGTACCGCCAGCGCCGCTCCATTGCAAATAGAAGGTGCCAGAAATGACAAACCCCCGTGCAAAGACGGGGGTTCGAGGCGATGAGGCGGGATGTTGCGAGCTGCCTTAGTTGCGCTCAGGCTCCGTCACGAAGCCGATGCGCGCCAAGCCTCCACGCTGGATGGCGGCCATCACCTGAGCGACACGCTCGTAGCGGACGTTGCGATCCGCACGCAGGTGCATCTCCGGCTGCGGCTGCTGTTGCGCGGCCTGCGCAATGTTGGCCTGCAGCGTGGCTTCATCCACTGGCTGGTTGTTCCAGAACGCCTGACCTTGCGCGTTGATTTCGACATTCACGCTTTGCGGCTTGGCGTCGTCGGGTTTGTTCGATGCGCGCGGCAGGTCGATCTTCACCGCGTGGTTGATCACGGGAATGGTGATGATGAAGATGATGAGCAGCACCAGCATGACGTCGACCAGCGGCGTCATGTTGATCTCGTTCATCACCTCGTCATCGTTGTCGAAGGTACCGAAGGCCATGGGGGCTCTCCTTACTGCTGCTTGACCGAGGCCAGACGGACGCTGGCATCGTCGCGCGAGGCGCCCGGACGCAGGCGTGCGCCAGTCACGAAGTAGGCGTGCAGGTCATGCGCGAAGCGGTTGAGCTTGGCGATGATGGACTTGTTGCCACGCGTGAGTGCGTTGTAGCCCAGCACGGCCGGAATGGCCACGGCCAGACCGAAGGCCGTCATGATGAGCGATTCGCCCACGGGGCCAGCCACCTTGTCGATGGTCGGCACACCCGATGCGCCGATGCCCAGCAGGGCGTGATAGATGCCCCACACCGTACCGAACAGGCCGACGAACGGTGCCGTCGAACCCACCGAAGCCAGCACGGCCAGGCCCGATTGCATCTGGCCGACCGACTCGTCGATCGCGCTCTTGAGCGAACGCGTCAGCCAGTCAGAGATGTCCATCACATCGTGCAGTTGCGGCTGGCTGGCGCGGTGATGCTGCGCGGCTTCACGGCCGGTTTGCGCGAGTGCGTAGAACGGGTTGTCCTTGGGACTGCCAAGCGTCTGCATGGCGTGGTCGAAGTCGTCGGAGTGCCAGAAGCGCTTTTCAGCGCCTTGCGCCATGCCTTTCAGGCGCACGATGTCCCACGCCTTGGTGAGGATGACGATCCACGAGGCGAGCGACATGATCAGCAGCAGAATGGCCGTGCCGCGCGCGACGATATCGCCTTGTGTCCAGAGGTGGGAAAGACCGAGTTCCTGCATGATGGGTTTCCTGAGTTGTCCTGATGAAGCGAGAGTCGGAATGGATTAATTATCGAGCTTAAAGACATACGGCTTGCTTGCCACAACGGGCACGGCATGGCCGTTTTGCTTGTACGGGGTGCACTTGATGGAGCGGGCAGCCTCAGTGGCGGCACGGTCCAGACGCGGTGAACCGGAGGACGACGTGAGCGCCACGTTGGTGACCTCACCCGCCGTGCCGATGGAGAGCTTGACCATGGCACGGCCTTCCTCGCCCATCTTTTGCGACATCGACGGATACACCGGCTGCGGATCGCTGCACTGGATGTCGTTGATGCCGACACTGATCGGGCCACTCGGTGCTGCGGTTGGCGCGGGTGCGGGTTCAGCGGGCGGGGTCGGCGGTGCGGGCGGCGTGGCCGGCGCAACGGGTGCGTTGTCCGACGGCGGCAGGTTGGGCGTCGGCATCGGCGTCGGCTTGGGTTGCGGCACCGGCTTGACGATGTTCACCTGCTTGGGTGTCTCTTGCTTGACCGGCTGCTGCTTGGGCGGCTCCGGCTGCTTGATGGGCTCTGGCGTGGCGGGGATGAGGTTGACCTGCAGCTCAGGCGGCTCTTCCTTGCTCAGTGGCGACTGGATCAGGCCAAGCTGAATCAGCATCAGCACGCCCGCGTGCAGCAACAGCACGACCACCAGAATCTTGAGAGTACGAGGGTGAATCATCAACGACCGGGAATCGAGAGCGGAAAAAATAGGGCGGAGTGCGGCAATGGGCGTTGGCAGAGCAACCGTTCAACAAGGCTCGGCTTCAGCGCTTGCCGAACACGATGAGCGAAACCCCGATGCTGATCAGCAGACTCAGGAGCAGTTCCATGGCGCGCGCGCGTTGGTGTCGGCAGGGTCGCTGCCGACATGACAGGTATTTTAGGCCCGCAACATGCAACAGTGTTGCGAAAGTCGGGGTGCGACTTTGTTTCAGCCTATTGCAGCGATAAGAAAAAGTATAAACGATAATGATTCCTATTTGCGAAAAATCCCATGATCCTTTCGACGTCTTTCGTGGGGCGGGCTGCACATCCAGATGACGGATAGCGGAGAACTGCCTGCCCAGGCGCTTTGGTCGTGTGGGCTTCGCGGGCCCGCAATTTGCGGGCATGGGGGTCGACCCGGGTACGCAGTGCGTGCAAACACGCTAGGATGAAAAGCATTCAAACACGGTGACCGGCCGGCCAACCGTGAACGGGGAAGCGGTGAATAGGGGGCGACCATGGATGAAGACAACCTCAGCCTGGACGACGCCGACGATGGTACGTTCGTCCCCACGGGCGGCAGGCAGCCTCAATCGCTGTTGTCGTCACTGGACTCCATGTGCGCGCAATTTGCGCTGCGCACGGTCTGTGCGATGGGCCTGCGCTTCAATCTGCGCACCAACATCAACGACATTCTCACCGTCTGCGCGCCGGAGCTGATCTGGCCCGTGACGGTCATCCAGCGCCTGCAGCGCTTCCTGGCTGCGCGCTGCGCCGATATGCCGGGCTGGCGCGCTGTCGGCAAGCTGGATCTGCCGACCTTCATGGACCGCCACGGCCAGTGGAGCAGCGCGTTTGATGAAAGCTCGCTGTTCTACTACCTAGACGAGTACGTCAAGCACCACGCCAAGGACATGTTCACCGTGTTCGGTGCGTCGTGCGATGCACTGGGTGAGCGGCTATCCAGCGAGCGCGTGCTGCTGGTCGGCAACATCGACATGCTGGCGCGCGTGCTGGGCCTGCCGCCGCATGAGCGGGCGCTGCTGCTGTTCGCGTCGCTGGTGAAGTACAAGCGCGACCTGCGTGCGGTGATGGTCGATTGCAAGGTCGCTCACAGCCAGGAGGCCTTCCAGTTGCTGGCGGGTCTCGCAGGCGCGAGCACCGCCGAGGTGGCGGCCTCCCTGCGCCCCGGTTCGCGGCTGGAAACGCTTGGCCTGATCGAGCCGCCACTGCCCGAGAACAGCGTCACGGATCTGGGCGACCTGATGCGTATCTCCGATCGTCTGCTGCACGTGCTGCTGGGGGACTACGCGAGTGAGGCGGAGATGATGGCCGTTTTCACGCGTCCCGCGCCGCCGACCACGCTGTCGCAATCTGACTATCCGCACGTCGAGACGGACGCGCGCTATCTGACCGCCTTGCTGGAAAACGCTTCGCAGACGCGTGCCGTGGGCG
The DNA here is from genome assembly GCF_051783885.1 of Ralstonia sp. 24A2. Lineage (NCBI taxonomy): Bacteria > Pseudomonadati > Pseudomonadota > Betaproteobacteria > Burkholderiales > Burkholderiaceae > Ralstonia > Ralstonia sp. 24A2. The sequence goes on from NZ_JBPVZD010000001.1 coordinate 931,913, forward strand.
TGAACATCCTGCTGTACGGCGCGCCCGGCACCGGCAAGACTGAGCTGGCGCGCGTGCTGGCGCGCGATGCCGGCTGTGAGCTGTATGAAGTGGATTGCCTCGACAAGGATGGCAACAGCCTCTCCGGCAAAGACCGCTATCGCTCACTGCAGGTCTCGCAAGCGTTCCTGCGGGGGCGGCCTGGCGCCGTGTTGCTGTTTGACGAAGTGGAAGACGTGTTCCCCGGGCCGACGCGCGAGCTGATGAGCCTGTTCGGGCATGAAGAGCCGCGCGGCTCCGTCAACGGCAAGGCGTGGGTCAATCAAACGCTGGAGCAGAACCCCGTGCCGGTGATCTGGGTGTCGAACTCGATCCGGCAGATTGACCCGGCTTACCTGCGGCGCTTCCAGTTCCATCTGGAGTTGAAGGTACCGCCGCCGACCGTGCGTGAGAGCATCATCCGCAAGCATCTGGAAGGGCTGGAGGTGTCGGACGCCTTCATGGCCAAGCTGGCCGCGCGCAAGACGCTTACGCCTGCGCAGATCGACTCGGCTGCGCGCTTCGCACGCCTGACGCAGCCGGCGATGGAGGAATCGGCGGAATCGTTGATCGTGCGCCAGCTCGATCATGCGGATCAGGCCATGGGTTTGCGTCCGGAAGTACCGGCGCACCGTGTCGTCACCGAATACAAGCTCGACTACCTGAACCTGGAGACGCGCTTCCCAGTGGAGCGCGTGATTGAAGCGCTGCGTGCACGCAAGCGCGGCACGCTGTGTTTCTTCGGGCCTCCGGGCACGGGCAAGACGGTGCTGGCCGAGCACATTGCCAGCCAGCTCGACGTGCCGCTGATGATCCGCCGCGCGTCAGACCTGATGAGCAAGTACGTGGGCGAGACGGAGCAGCAGATTGCCGCGATGTTCTCGCGTGCTGAAGAAGAGCGCGCGCTCCTGCTGCTCGACGAAGCCGACAGTTTCATGCAGAGCCGCCAGGGCGCGGTGCGCAACTACGAGGTGTCGGAAGTCAACGAGATGCTGCAGGGCATGGAGCGCTTTGACGGCATCTTCATCTGCACGACCAACCTGTTCGATCGGCTGGATGAGGCAGCGCTGCGGCGCTTTGCGTTCAAGATCCGCTTCAGGCCGCTGATGCGGGCGCAGCGCGAGCAGATGTTCATTGCCGAGGCGCTGGGTGGCAATGCGGATGCGCTTAAGCCCGTGTGGCGTGAGATTCTTGCCTCGCTCGACATGCTCACGCCGGGGGATTTTGCGGTGGTCAAGCAGCAGTCGCTACTGCTGGGTGAGGCGCTGGAGCCGGAGGCGTTTCTCGCACAACTGCGGCAGGAGCACTCCATCAAGCCGGAGTTGCGGGAGCGTCGGTCGATCGGTTTTACGCCGAGGTAATCAATCGACAATAAAGAGCCGGGCGCCAGTCTTCGTATAGGACTGATGCGCCTCGGCATCATCCCCCACCTGGTAGCTCATACCGGGCGTGAGCGTGAACTTGCGGCCGTCTTCCAGCGTGGTTTCCAGTTCGCCGTCCAGGCAGAACAGGATGTGACCTTTCTTGCACCAGTGGTCGGCCAGGTAGCCGGGCGTGTACTCGACCATGCGCACGCGAATGCGGTTCGGTTCGTCACCGAAGTGGCGTGTACGCCAATAGGCCATGCCGGTCTCACCGGTATGTTCGGTGGGCTCGACGGCAGACCAGTCGGTCGTGCCGAAGGCAAACGGGGTCATCTTCATCGTTGGGGTTCCGGTGGGAGCGTTCAGTACGCGATCGTAGCAGCGTGCGAGTGCAGCGTGCAGCGCATCACGTGTGCGCCAAAGGACGCTTGTTGGTATGCGCCGACGGCATTGCGTACCGCTCAATAATTCCGTCGATGTTGCGCGATGCCAATGCCTGTGCGCCACCGCTACCGGCCATCAGCCAGGGCATGGCAATCTATGCAAAATTTGCATGTTGCTATGCAACATCGACATAACGATTGCCATCTGCTTGTCTAATATCCTCGCTTTTTACAAAGCGTGACGAACTTGGGCCGCCCTTGGTCCACACAAGATCCGCTGGCCCGTGACCGCCCTCCGGCCCCGGGGAATTCCTGGAGAAAGTCTTGAACACCAAACGTCTGACCTCCCACATCGGCATTGCCATGGTGCTGGGTATCGCTGTCGGCTGGGGCTGCCACGAATATGCCAAGGACGCCGCGGCGGCCAAGGACATCGCTTCGTACTTCAGCATCATCACCGACATCTTCCTGCGCATGATCAAGATGATCATCGCGCCGCTGGTGTTCTCGACCCTGGTGACGGGGCTGGCGAGCATGAGTGGTGGCAGCGCGGTTGGCCGCGTGGGCCTGCGCGCGATGATCTGGTTTGTGTGCGCATCGGCCACGTCGCTGGCGTTGGGCATGCTGCTGGTTAACTTCTTCCAGCCGGGCGTGCACATGAATCTGCCGCTGCCCGACATGGCGGCAACGTCGGGTCTGAAGACCGGCGACTTCACGCTCAAGGCCTTCATCACGCACGTGTTCCCGCGCAGTATCGTGGAGGCGATGGCCAACAACGAAATCCTGCAGATTCTGGTGTTCTCGCTGTTCTTCGGCGCCGCGCTGTCGACCATGAAGAACCCGATGGAGTCCGTGATCGGCCGTGGCCTGGAAGAGCTGACCAAGCTGATGTTCCGCATTACCGACTACGTGATGCGCTTTGCTCCGCTGGGCGTGTTTGCCGCCATGGCCGCCGCCATCACGGTGGAAGGCGTGGGCGTGCTGGTCACCTACGGCAAGCTGATCGGCGAGTTCTACCTGGGCCTGGCGCTGCTGTGGGCGATCCTGTTCTTCGTCGGCTATGTGCTGCTGGGCCGTTCGCTGGGCCGCCTGCTGGGGCTGATTCGTGAGCCGACCATGCTCGCGTTCGCCACGGCGAGCAGCGAGTCAGCGTATCCGAAGACGATGGAAGCGCTGGAGAAGTTTGGCGTGCCCAAGCGTGTTGCCAGCTTTGTGTTGCCGTTGGGGTACTCGTTCAACCTCGATGGCTCGATGATGTACCAGGCGTTTGCGGTGATGTTCATCGCGCAGGCGTACAACATCGAGATGAGCTTCGCGCAGCAACTGACGCTGCTGCTGGTGCTGATGCTGACGAGCAAGGGCATGGCCGGCGTGGCGCGTGCTTCGCTGGTGGTGGTGGCGGCTACGCTGCCGATGTTCCATCTGCCGGAGGCGGGTCTGCTGCTGATCATCGGGATCGACCAGTTCTTCGACATGGGCCGCACGGCCACCAACGTGATCGGCAACAGCCTGGCCACGGCCGTGGTGGCGAAGTATGAGCCGGCCGACGAAGAGGTGAATGAAGGCGAGTCGGTGGGTTCTGCTGCACCGGCTCAGCCGTCGGTATAACGCAGCGCAAAGCCGTCGTCTGACGGCATGAGGTGCCAGGCCTTCGAACAGGCCTGGATGCAAAGGGCCCCGGCGTGATCGGGGCCTTTTGCTTTTTCAGGCCAGTCAGACGTGCTGCTGTGAGGCGCGCGGAGCGCGTGCCCCGTCCGCCCGGTGATAGACGAACCCAGCGTCCGTCCCACCGCCCTGACGCACGGCGATCTGGATATTGAGATGCGCCATGGCCTCGAGATAGCGGGCGTTGCTCAAGGGGCCTGTGACGACAGGAGCGAATCCCGCGCTCGCGGCGATGTCTGCAACGACAGTGTTGGCTTGCGCATCGTCGCCGGCAATGAACGCCGTGACCGGCTGTCCGCTGCGGTCAAGCCGGTCCCGCGTCATGATGTCCGCAAAGACCGTGTTGAACGCCTTGACAAGCCTGGCGGCGGGGAGCAGGTGGTGCAGCGTTTCAGCGGCGGAGGCGAATGCCCCCAGCGGCAGCGGTGACCAGTCGTCTTGCAGCGCATTGGTCGCATCCACGACGATCTTGCCGTACAAGTGCGATGCCAGCGGCGGTAGGGTGTCGGCGCACGCCTGGTACAGCATGGCGATCACGACAACATCACCGTAGGCGGCTGCCTCTTCCAGCGATGTCACGCGATAGTTGGCGCCCGGGCGTGCACGCGTGACATCGCGCAATCCCACCACCACGTCGTGACCGGCTGCCGCGAGCAGGCTGGCCAGGTTGCCGCCGAAGTTTCCACCGCCAAGAAACGCAATCTTCATGGTTTGCACCCTAAGGTTGATTGGGAGGCCTCATCTTTCCGATAATGGTTTCCATCGTCAATTAGGTACCTAAGAGTAACTATGTCGCGAAAAATCAAACTCCCGCCGGATGCGTTCCTGAAAGTGTGTCCATCTCGTGGCGTATTGGCGCGTGTCGGACAGAAATGGACGGTGCTGACGATGGTGGCGTTGCAAGATGCGCCGATGCGTTTTGGCGACATCCGGCGGCGTCTGGAAGGGGTTTCGCAGAAGATGCTGACGCAGACGCTGCGCGCGATGGAGCGCGACGGTCTGATCGAGCGGTACGTCTACGATGAACGGCCGCTGCGTGTGGAATATGCGTTGAGCCCGCTCGCGCGTACCTTGTTGCCGCTAGTGATTGCCCTGAAAACCTGGGCGGAGGACTCGCTCAAGGTGATCGAAGCCAACAACCGTGCCTTCGACCGCAAGTTTGCTGAGTGAGGGAGTCGACTACGGGGTCACCAGAGCCGTGTCGCCAATCAAGACTTGGCTAGCCATTGGCGCTTCGCCCAGCAACGCGGCCACCATGGCTTGCAGCGGAAGCACATCGCCGGTGGTCATGAAGCGTGGCGATGCGGCTTGCCCTGAAGCCTGCAGCTGCGCTGCTGCCAGCGTCCGGCCCAGGTGGCGTGCGACGGCGTGGCCGGTGTCGATCAGTGTCAACCGATCGCCCGCAATCTCGCGGATGGCGTCTTCCAGGAACGGGTAATGCGTGCAGCCGTGCACCAGGGTGTCGGCGCCAGCATCCAGCATCGGTTGCAGATAGGCTTGCAGCAGCTCCAGCACGGCGGGGGAGCGCGTGTCGCCGTGTTCGATCAGCGGGACGAGGCCGTAGCCCGGCTGGCTCATCACTTTGCAATCACCGGAAACCGCCGCCAGCAGGCGCGCGAATTTCTCGCTGCGCAGCGTGCTCTCCGTGGCGAGCACACCCACCACGCGACTTTTGGAGTGTGCGACCGCCGGCTTCAGGCCTGGCTCGACACCAATCACCGGCACCGCCAGTTTCTCGCGCAGCACGTGCACGGCCTGCGCCGTGGCGGTATTGCATGCGATCACCAGCGCCTTGCAGCCTTGCTCGACCAGCCACTCACACGCTCGCAGCGTGCGATCCGCAATGTACTCGGGAGATTTTTCCCCGTATGGGGCATGGCGGGAGTCCGCCAGGTAGAGCAGCGATTCGGCCGGCAGTTCGGCGCGAATCGCGCGCAGGACGGAGAGGCCTCCGAGGCCGGAATCGAAGACCCCGACCGGTGCCTGCGCGCGTGTCGTCATAGAAGAATCAAGCAGCAGCGACCGGAATCTTGCCGATCTTCGCTTGCCATTCCGCCGGGCCGGTCTTGTGGACCGACGTACCCGAGCTATCGACGGCAACGGTGACTGGCATGTCCTTCACGTCGAACTCATAGATGGCTTCCATGCCCAGGTCTTCGAACGCCAGCACCTTCGAGCCACGAATGGCCTTCGACACCAGGTAAGCGGCACCGCCCACGGCCATCAGGTAGGCCGACTTGTGCTTCTGAATCGATTCAATGGCGACCGGGCCGCGTTCGGCCTTGCCCACCATGGCGATCAGGCCGGTCTGGGCGAGCATCGTTTCGGTGAACTTGTCCATGCGGGTGGCCGTGGTCGGGCCGGCCGGGCCAACGACCTCATCGCGCACCGGATCGACCGGGCCGACGTAGTAGATCACGCGGTTGGTGAAGTCGAGCGGCAGCTTCTCGCCCTTGGCCAGCATGTCGGCGATGCGCTTGTGCGCGGCGTCGCGGCCGGTGAGCATCTTGCCGTTGAGCAGCAGGGTCTGGCCCGGCTTCCACGAGGCGACTTCTTCCGGCGTGAGCGTGTTCAGGTCCACGCGCTTCGAAGTTTCGGTGTTCGGTGCCCACTCGACCTTCGGCCATTGCGACAGGTCCGGTGCTTCCAGCTTGGCAACGCCGCTGCCGTCCAGCGTGAAGTGCGCGTGGCGGGTGGCGGCGCAGTTCGGGATCATCGCGACCGGCAGGTTGGCCGCGTGCGTCGGGTAGTCCAGGATCTTCACGTCGAGCACGGTGGCCAGGCCGCCCAGGCCCTGCGCGCCGATGCCCAGCGCGTTGACCTTCTCGTACAGCTCGATGCGCAGTTCTTCCGCACGGTTGCTCGGGCCGCGTGCGATCAGGTCTTGAATGTCGATCGGCTCCATCAGGGCTTCCTTGGCCAGCAGCATGGCCTTTTCCGCCGTGCCGCCAATGCCGATGCCCAGCATCCCCGGCGGGCACCAGCCGGCGCCCATGGTCGGCACGGTCTTGAGCACCCAGTCGACGATCGAGTCGGACGGATTCAGCATCACGAACTTCGACTTGGCTTCCGAGCCGCCGCCCTTGGCCGCGACGATCACGTCCACCGTGTCACCCGGCACGATCGACATGTTGATCACGGCCGGGGTGTTGTCCTTCGTGTTGGTGCGCTTGCCGGCCGGATCCGCCAGCACGCTGGCGCGCAGCTTGTTGTCGACGTCGTTGTACGCGCGGCGCACGCCTTCGTTGACCATGTCTTCCAGGCTCATCGTGGCGCCGTCCCAGCGCACGTTCATGCCCACCTTCAGGAACACGGTGACGATGCCGGTGTCCTGGCAGATCGGGCGCTTGCCTTCTGCGCACATGCGGCTGTTGGTCAGGATTTGCGCGATGGCGTCCTTGGCCGCCGGACTTTGTTCCTGCTCATAGGCACGGCCCAGAGCAGTGATGTAGTCCATCGGGTGGTAGTAGCTGATGTACTGCAGCGCGTCGGCGACGCTCTGGATGAGGTCTTCTTGACGGATGACGGTCATGGTGGGGACCAACGTATAGGAATGAGAAACCGGGATGCGGTAGGGCAGTGATGTGCACTACGCACCAGCGGCGGGCGCCGCTGGCTCAGAACAGCCGCAGATCATACACCCAATGTCAGGGCTGGATTGTCCGACCGGATTGGTCGGAATGACCGTGCCGACAAGGCGCTGCGTCAATGTGCCTCGGCAGCCTCACCCTGTGGGTGCGCATGCGAAACGAGGCGGTCCACCCAAGCCATCACCAGCGCCGAGACCAGGAAGGCCACGTGGATTACCACCTGCCAGAGGATCGTGTGCGTGTCTTTCTGGGCGGCATCGATGAAAGTCTTGAGCAGGTGGATGGACGAGATGCTGATCAGCGCCATCGACAGCTTCACCTTCAGCACGCCCGCGTTCACGTGGTCCAGCCATTCGGGCTCGTCTTCATGGCCCTCGATACCGAGCTTGGACACGAAGATGTCGTACCCACCGATGATCACCATGATCAGCAGGTTGGAGATCATCACCACATCGATCAGGCCCAGCACGGCCAGCATGATCTTGGTCTCGTCCAGCTCCGTCATATGCGAGACCAGATGCCAGACCTCGATGATGAACAGGTACACGTAGGCTGCCTGGGCGACGATCAGCCCTAGATACAGCGGCAATTGCAGCCAGCGGGAGAAGAAGATCAGGCGGGGAATCGGGCGCAGCGGGGCAGTGGGCGACTTCATTGTTCGGAACGGGGCGGGTGGACGAAAAACCGCGTGATTGTAGCGTTCCGTGATGTCGGGGCGACTTGAGGTGGCTTACATCTGTCCCCCCCTTGCCGTCCGGTGCTCCCTGCTATTTGACCCGACGCAGGTGCTTGGCCCGTTTGGGTTTGGTCGTCGCGTTCTGCCTGCCCGATCCAAACGGCCAGCGCGGCAGGCGCCACGCACGTTCGCCATCGAGGCCCGGTGCGGGGATCAGGTTGATGACCGCGACCAGCAGGCTGACGTAGCCGAGATACAGCACCACCTCGCCGACGATCGGCAAACGTGCGGCGGGTGTGACGTTCGCCAGCAGGATCAACGGCAGCGCCACCGCAAGCTGCGCCAGCGCACCGCCCCAGGCAATCACGTAGATGTCGCGTTCACGCGCTGGCGTCTCGTGTACGCACATGCCGTGGAAGAGGCCGAGGTAGATTGCCTCGGTCCGGGCGCCGGCGCGTTGCGCAAAGTAGGCGTGTCCGGTCTCATGCAACAGGATGATGCCGAAGTAGGAGCACAGCGCTGCCAGGGCCGTGAAGGGCGCCTTGATGGAGTACGCCAAGAGGACGGCCGAGACCGCCAGGACGGTCCAGTGGACATAGACAGGCGCGCCAAAGACACGCAGGCTGCTGAGGCGGAAATAGCGGTTCATGAGGTGGCGATCTATTGCGCGGTTGAGGTGTGGTTGCTATTCGCGATCCAGCGACGGATCGAGCGGGTCCAGCGGATCAACCACCCGCCCGCGTCGCGCTGGCAAGCGCGGCCGTGCCGGCCAGCTCGCCACCAGGATGCCTGCCACCACGCAGGCCAGCGCCACGGCATGCGGCCAGCCAGGCGTTTCACCCAGCGCGACGATGCCGTAAGTGGCTGCCGCGATCGGCAGTACCGAAGTGAACACGCCCGCCAGATGCGCCGGCACATGCCGGATGCCCTTCATCCACAGCCAGAACGAGAAGATACTGGCCGACAGCGCATACCAGACCACCAGGCCCCAGATGGAAGCCGGCACGTTCGATGCATCGAATGTCAGCAGTGGCACGAGACCCAGCGGCAGCATCAGCAGGCCGCCGATCAGGTGCGTGTACGCGCAGATCTCGATGGCGGGCAACGTTTGCGTCAGCCGCCGCGACAGGATCACGTAGATCGACTCGCACAGCACCGCGCCCATCACCAGCGCATTGCCCAGCAGCGCCTGCGAGGTATCGGTGGGGGCCGCGCTAGAAGATTCGCCGCCGCGATAGGCATTGAGAATGGCCACGCCCGCCACTGCCAGCACGACCGACACGAGCGTGCGCCTCGACGGCTTCTCGCGCAGCACCAGCCACGACAGCAATGCGACCGCGGCAGGAATCGTGCTGGTGATGATGCCGGCGGCCAGCGCCGAGGTGAGCTTCACGCCGTTCAGCATCAGCAGCGTAAAACCGAACGTGCCGAAGAACGCCTGCAGGAAGAGGTTGGTCCATTCGCCGCGCGTCACGCGTTGCATGCGCGACGGTTTGTACCACGGCGCCATGCACACGATGGCGATCAGAAAGCGCAGCAACGCAAATAGCATCACTGGCATGACGGCGACGATTGATTTGCCGAAGCCGACGTTGCTGCCGACCAGTGCCATGGCAGCGATCAGGAAAAAGGCGTGAATGGGCACGATGACGAACTGGGTGGAAAACGGCGCAGGATGCGGCTTTCAGGCCGATCATGTTGCATTGCGATGCGTGCCGCAGTGCTGAGTGACGCATTATAGTAATGCCCTTCGCGTCAAATTGCGGCGTCAGATACGTAAGGCTGGAGTCAGGTCAGCCGCTTAGATTCGCCGCAAAACGATTACAGACACCGCTATCAGGAGACAACATGGCTGGCATTGAATCTGTTCTGCAGGAACTGCGCGTTTTCGACCCGCCCGAGTCCTTCGTCAAACAGGCCAACATCGCCGGCATGGACGCATACCGTGCCCTGTGCGCTGAGGCTGAGCACGACTACGAAGGCTTCTGGGCGCGCCTCGCGCACGAGCACCTGCTCTGGCACAAGCCGTTCAGCAAGGTGCTGGATGAATCCAACGCGCCGTTCTACAAGTGGTTTGAAGACGGCGAGATCAACGCCTCGTACAACTGCCTCGAGCGCAACCTTGAGAACGGCAATGCCGACAAGGTCGCCATCATCTTCGAAACCGACGATGGCAAGGTCACCCGCGTCACCTACCGCGAACTGCATGCACGCGTCTGTCGTTTTGCCAATGGCTTGAAGGCACTGGGCGTCAAGAAGGGCGATCGCGTCGTCATCTACATGCCGATGTCGGTGGAAGGCATCGTTGCCATGCAGGCCTGCGCACGCATCGGGGCCACGCACTCGGTGGTGTTCGGCGGCTTCTCGGCCAAGTCGCTGCAGGAGCGCATTGTCGACGTGGGTGCCGTGGCGCTCATCACGGCGGATGAGCAGATGCGCGGCGGCAAGGCGCTGCCGCTCAAGGCCATCGCCGATGAAGCGCTGGCCATGGAGGGCACGCAGGGCGTCAAGCACGTGATCGTCTACCGCCGCACCGGTGGCAACGTGAACTGGGTGGATGGCCGTGACCGCGCCATGGACGAGGTCGAAGCCGGCCAGCCGGACACCTGTGAAGTCACCCCGGTGGGCGCGGAGCACCCGCTGTTTATCCTTTACACCTCGGGTTCGACCGGTAAGCCGAAGGGCGTGCAGCACAGCACGGGTGGTTACCTGCTGTGGGCGCTGCTGACCATGCAGTGGACCTTCGACCTCAAGCCCGACGACGTCTTCTGGTGCACGGCCGACATCGGTTGGGTGACCGGCCACACGTATATCGCCTACGGGCCGCTGGCTGCCGGTGCAACGCAGGTCGTGTTTGAAGGCGTGCCGACCTACCCGAACGCTGGCCGCTTCTGGGACATGATCCAGCGCCACAAGGTCAACACCTTCTACACCGCGCCGACGGCCATCCGCTCGCTCATCAAGGCCGCCGAGGCCGACGAAAAGGTCCACCCGAAGCAATACGACCTGTCGAGCCTGCGCCTGCTGGGCACCGTGGGCGAGCCGATCAACCCGGAAGCCTGGATGTGGTACCACACGAACATCGGCGGCGGCCGTTGCCCGGTGGTCGATACCTTCTGGCAGACCGAAACCGGCGGCCACATGATGACCCCGCTGCCGGGTGCCACGCCGCTGGTGCCGGGCTCGTGCACGCTGCCGCTGCCGGGCATCATGGCCGCCATCGTGGATGAAACCGGGCAGGATCTACCGAACGGGCAGGGCGGCATCCTGGTCGTCAAGCGTCCGTGGCCGTCGATGATCCGCAACATCTGGGGCGACCCGGAGCGCTTCAAGAAGAGCTACTTCCCGGAAGAGCTGGGCGGCAAGCTGTACCTGGCAGGCGATGGCTCCATCCGCGACAAGGACACCGGCTACTTCACCATCATGGGCCGCATTGACGACGTGCTGAACGTCTCGGGCCACCGCATGGGCACGATGGAGATCGAGTCGGCATTGGTGGCGAACCCGCTGGTGGCCGAGGCGGCAGTGGTGGGCCGCCCGGATGACATGACGGGCGAGGCCATCTGCGCGTTCGTGGTGCTCAAGCGCTCGCGTCCCGATGGCGACGAAGCCAAGCAGATTGCCGCTGACCTGCGCAACTGGGTGGGCAAGGAGATCGGCCCGATCGCTAAGCCCAAGGACATCCGCTTTGGCGACAACCTGCCCAAGACGCGCTCCGGCAAGATCATGCGCCGGCTGTTGCGCTCCCTGGCCAAGGGTGAGGACATTACGCAGGACACGTCCACGCTGGAGAACCCGGCCATCCTCGATCAGTTGAAGGAAACACGCTAACCGCCAGCGCTGGTCGCCAATCTTGGCTACTGACCCCCAACAAGACAGCCGCTTTCGCAAGCGGCTGTTTCTGTATTACGGGCTCTACACCGTAGGGTTGCTGCTGTTCATCGCCATGATGGGCGCGATCGAGCACGTGCGCGGGCCGGGCGTGTGGCTCGGCTATGTGTTCCTGTTCGTCACCATCGCCATCTATGCGTGCATCGGGCTGATCTGCCGCACGGCTGATCTGACCGAGTATTACGTGGCCGGGCGCCGCGTGCCCGCGTTCTTCAACGGCATGGCCACCGCGGCCGACTGGATGAGCGCCGCCTCGTTCATCGGCCTGGCGGGCATCGTGTTCGCCTCGGGTTATGAGGGGCTGGCCTATGTGATGGGCTGGACCGGGGGCTATTGCCTCGTCGCCTTTCTGCTGGCGCCGTACCTGCGCAAATTTGGCGGCTACACGGTGCCGGACTTCCTTGCCACACGTTATGGCAATGGCGAGCGTGGGGGCAGCTCGGTGGTGCGCGGCATTGCCGTGTTGGGCGCGACGCTGTGTTCCTTCGTCTACCTTGTTGCGCAGATCCAGGGGGTGGGGCTGGTGGTCACGCGCTTCATCGGCGTGGAGTTTTCGGTAGGGGTGTTCTTCGGGCTCGCGGGCATTCTGGTGTGCTCGTTCCTGGGGGGCATGCGTGCCGTGACTTGGACGCAGGTGGCGCAGTACATCATCATGATCGTGTCGTTCCTGGGCGTGGTGGGGCTGATTGGTTGGCACCGGTATCACGATCCGGTGCCGCAGCTCTCGACCGGCCATTTGCTGCAGCAGATCGAAAAGGAAGAGCAGCGCATTGCCCACGATCCGGCCGAGCAGCGCGTGCGCGACCATTTCCTGGCAGAAGCGCAGGCGCTGCAGGAGCGCATTGCCCGGCTGCCGCAATCGTTCGATGAATCGCGCGAAGCGCTGAACACGCAACTGAAGCTGGCGCGTGAGCGCAATGCGCCGCTGCGCGAGATCAAGACGCTGGAGCGTGCGCGCGAGGAGTTTCCTGCGGATGCGGCCAGCGCGTCGATTCTGTGGAACCTAGAGCGCGAAGCGGCCCTGGAGCGCAGTCGCGCAGCGCCACCGTCCAGCGAGCCGTTTCCGTCCAAGTCTGAGGCCGAGCGCGGCACCGAGCGGCTGAACTTTGTGCTGCTGGTGTTCTGCCTGATGGTGGGCACGGCCAGCCTGCCGCACATCCTCACACGCTTTCACACCACGCCGTCGGTGCGCGAAACGCGCAACTCGGTGAGCTGGACGTTGTTTTTCGTGGCGCTGCTGTATGTCTCGGCGCCGGCGCTGGCGGCGCTCGTCAAGCTGGATCTGCTGCAGCATCTGGTGGGCACGCCGTTCGCTGATCTGCCGCAATGGATCGTGCCGTGGCGCAAGGTCGATCCGGCTGTGCTGACGCTGCGCGATATCAATGGAGACGGCATCGTCCAGTGGGCCGAGGTGATGATCCAGCCGGACATGGTGGTGCTGGCCGCGCCCGAGATCGCCGGGCTGCCGTATGTGCTGTCTGGGCTGATTGCCGCCGGTGCGCTGGCGGCCGCGCTGTCGACCGCCGACGGCCTGTTGCTGACGATCGCCAACGCGCTGTCGCACGATGTGTATTTCCACATGATCGACAACACGGCCAGCCACCAGCGGCGCGTGACCAGTGCCAAGGTGGTGCTGCTGGGCGTGGCTCTGCTGGCGGCGTATGTGACCTCGCTCAAACCGGGCAACATTCTTTTTCTGGTGGGGGCGGCTTTCTCGTTGGCGGCTTCGTGCTTCTTCCCGGTGTTGGTGCTGGGCGTGTTCTGGAAGCGCACCAACCGCGCGGGTGCCATTGCCGGCATGCTCACGGGGCTGGTGGTCAGCGTCTACTACATCTTCGTCAACTATCCATTCTTCACGCGCATGACGGGCATCCTGGGTCAGCCCTGGTTTGGCGTGGACCCGATTGCCTCGGGCGCGTTTGGCGTGCCGGCCGGGTTTGTGGCAGCCATTGTCGTCAGCCTGCTGACCAAGCCGAACCGGCCGGTGGTCGACAAGCTGGTCGGCTATCTGCGCGATCCGCTGTAGGCCAAAAAAAGCCCGCGACCTCTCGGCAGCGGGCTCAATGACGGCTTGGAGAATACGGTGTGCGGCTCAGGCGTGCGCGGTATGCAAGGCCTGCGGATCGATGCGGAAGAAGGCCACTGCCGCGTTGAGTTCCTGCCCCTGATCCTGCAGCGATTGCGATGCGGCGGCGGCTTCTTCCACCAATGCCGCATTGCGCTGCGTGACTTCGTCCATCTGCGAGATCGCCTGGTTGACCTGCTCAATGCCGCGCCGCTGCTCGATGGACGCTGCGGCGATTTCTTCCATGATGTGCGTGACACGCGCCACGGCCTGTGTGACTTCGGTCATCGTGTGACCCGCTTCGCCAGCCAATGTGGAGCCATCGTGAATGCGCTCCACCGATGAGGCGATCAGTTCCTTGATCTCCTTGGCCGCCGTGGACGAGCGCTGTGCCAGGCTGCGCACCTCGCTGGCGACCACCGCAAAGCCGCGGCCTTGTTCACCTGCGCGTGCAGCTTCCACCGCGGCGTTCAGCGCCAGGATGTTGGTCTGGAAGGCGATGCCCTCGATGATGCCGGTGATGTCGGCAATCTTGCTGGAGCGGTCGCTGATGTCCTGCATGGTCGACACCACCTGGCTGACCACCGTGCTGCCTTTCTGTGCCACTTCCGATGCGTTGGCCGCCAGCGCCGTGGCTTGCTGGGCGTTGTCGGCGTTCTGCTTCACGGTGGAGGTCAGCTCTTCCATGCTGGCCGCCGTCTCCTGCAGCGACGATGCCTGCGCTTCCGTGCGTTGGCTCAGGTCGGCATTGCCGGCGGCAATCTGCTTGGCGGCACCGGCCACGCTGCCGCTGCTGTCACGCACCTTGTCGACGATCTCCGTCAGGCGGCCGTTCATGTCGCGCAGGGCAGAGAGCAGGTGGCTGGTTTCATCCTTGCCGCGCACGTCGATGCGGCTGCTCAGATCGCCGCGCGCCACGGTCTTGGCCACGTCCACGGCAACACGGATCGGCTGCGTGATCGAGCGTGTGATGATCATGCCTGCAATCACCGCCAGCAGCGCGGCACCGATCGACAGGGCGATCAGCATGTTGCGCTGGTTGGCGTAGTTGGCGTCGTAGTCCTTCACGAGTTGCTCTTGGCGCTCATGCGTGTAGTTGGCATAGGCGCGTGTTGCGGCAACCAGTTGGGCCAGCAGCGGGCGGCATTCGTCGTCCATCTTCTGGATGGCCTGTTCGCGCTTGCCGGCCAGCGCCAGCGACACGATGTCGGTCGCCACGGGGCCATAGTGCAACTCCACGCTGTCAATATCGGCGACCAGCGAGCGGGCGCGATCGTCGGAATCCTTGGCCTTGGCCATCAGTTCCTTGAGTTCCTTGAGCCGGTTCTGCACGTCTTCATGCGCGCGGAATACCTCGGCCTTCTCAAGCTCCAGGTCTTTCTGCGTCACCACCAGCACCAGATTGCGTGCCGCGATGGCGCGGCGATCCACCGCCGTGCGCACCAGGTTGGCAACTTCCGCGCGGGCGTTAATGCCATGCACGAAGTTCGAAAAGCCTTCGGTTGAGTTGGACAGCGCGCGCAGCGACATGCCTGATACCACGACGACGATGGCTGCCAGCACGCCAAAGCCGGCGGTGAGCTTGGCCTTGATGGTCATCTGGGAAAGGTTCACAGCGTCCTCCAGTCTTGCAAGATTGGTGCAATCATGATCGGCTTGGCTGCCCGGTATGGCGTGAAATAAGTGGGCGAACCTGCCACCGTTTTATTGCCGTTTGCTGCGGACTTCGAAAGCGTCACCCGGGGAAGGTGAGACCGGTTATTCCGGCTTGGATCAGGTGATCTTCACGGGGTTATCGGCGGGGTCTGAAAATCCTGAACATAAATTTTGTGCAGGTTTCCACTTAGTTCTTTCTAAGACCGTGATGGCCTTGATCTACAAGGCGTAGCGGTGGTTCTTCCTATGGCTTCTACACAATTTCGGATTGCGCGATGAGTTTTGCGAATCACCCGCCAAGTGGAGGGGAAACTACCTGATTTTGGTTAATTAAAATGTGGTGTGAAGTTGATTTTCTGCGTTGATCCATATATGGAATGTTCTTTGTCCATGTATTAATCCATCTACCTATTTCCGACGTTCCCTATGTGTAGATAAAAAAAGCCCGCCTCGAAGGGCGGGCCAATGATGCGAATGAGCCTCGTTTACTGCAGGGCAGATGCCGGCACGATGGGCAGTACAACCTTGGACGGGTGCGCCGCGTCGCTATAGACCGTTAGCACGCCAATCAGCGAGTTGAGCAGGGTGGGCAGCGGCGGCACGCCCTGTGGCAGGTTGCTCGCACCGACGGCCACGCGCAGCTTGTGGCCCTTGGCGATGAGGGCGCTGGTCGGAAACACCTCCACCGGCACCAGCACGGCCTTGCCCGGCATGAGCGGCTGCACGGTGTCGGGCGTGAACGGATGCCACGGTTGGATCATCAGGCCGTTCATCGTGCGTGAGCGGCTGGCATCCACCGCTCGCAGCGAGGCAGTCTGGAGGCCATCGGTGAGAGGCGTCACGTTGCCGGCGGCATCCACGTCGTCAATGCGTACCGATACGCCAGCGTCAAGCGCGGTGGTGGAGACCCACACATCGGCTTCGATCGGGCCATTGAGATACGTATCTGCGGGCATGGGCGGCGTCTCGAACTTCACGTCGGCGGCTTCGGCGAGGGTGTCGTCGGTCTGGCACGGCAGCGGAACAAAGCCAGTCAGGCCAGCCGTCCATTGCGACAGGCTGATCGAGCACGCGCCGTTCAGGGGTTGCTGAATCACCTGGTTGGCCGCCTCGTTGGCAACCGGTGCGGTGCCCGACAGGCTCTTGTCGCCGCGCAGATAGAGCGGTTGCGCCTGCACTTCCGGATGCGGCCAGTCGGTCGCGGTGGCGTAGTGGCCGTAGCCGGTTACGTACTGCGTGACATTGGGTAGCGCATCGGCCCCCACGTTCATGCCCTTCACATACTGGTCAAACCACTGCAATTGAATGTGGTTGAGCGGAGGTACACCGTCAACGGGCAGCCCGCTGCCCAGCGCTGCCTGCAGATGTGTCCACGGGCCGATCAGCAGCTTGGCCGGCGTCTGCGTCTTGATCGCCTCGTAGGTGAGCGGCTCGCTGCGTTGGAAGAGATCGTGCAGGCCGCCGACCACGAAGGTGGGCACCTTGATCTTGCCGTCGTTCTCCAACGGTGAGCGTGTGGCCCAGAACGCCCCGTCGTATGCGGTGGCAGTCGTACCGAGCAAGGCTTGCAGCATGGTCGGCAACTGGAAGCTGGTCACCGCAGACACCAAGTGCTGCAATACCGCCGGCAGGCCGATGGTTGGATTCGTCACCAGTGTCGGATCGGTCAGGCTCAACACCGACACCAGCCCGAACCACGCCGGAATGAACGTCAGGTTGGTCTGCCCGCCGGTGAAGACGATGTCGCGGTAACCGTCGCCGATGGGCACGATGGGGAAGGCCGCCTTGACCGCCGGATGATTCTGCGCAGCCGTGATGACCGTCGTAATGCCGAGGTACGACACACCATACAGGCCGATGGCGCCGTTGCTCCAGGGCTGTTGCGTGACCCAGTCGACCACGTGGCCGTAGTCGCTCTGTTCATCCGCGCCAAATGCATCCCACGTGCCTTGCGACTGGCCCGTGCCGCGCACGTCCACCACGACCGTCGCGTAGCCATGCTGGACGATGTAGGGGTCAGCACCGCCCAGCGCAGCGCCGATGGACGCCGTGTACTGCGCGTTGCCGCCGTTGTACGAGGTCTGCACGAGCACTGTCGGGAACGTGCCCGTGGCGGTGTTGCCCGAGGCGTCGGCCGGCAACGTGACATAGGCGGCCAGCTTGGTGCCGTCTGGCATCGTGATGTACTGCGTGGCTTGTCGTGCGATACCGGCGTAGAGCACCGGCGGGTTGTAGTCGACCCACTTGGCATTTGCGTTGGTCGTGATGGACGTGCCCGGCTGCGCTGGGGTGGCGCGCGTACCGAGCGTGGTCCAGTTGACGGCCGCCGGCTTGGTCGACGGTAGGGTGGTGTTTGAATCGGCAGGTGTACTGCCGGCGGTGGCGATGCTGCTGTCATCGCCACCGCAGCCGGACAGCGCAAGCGCCGCGCACAACAGCGCCGACGTCAACGTGCGGCCCAGCCGCACACGTGGGTTGTCCATCTGCATGGGGTGTCTCCTTTTGATTGCGCTTATTTAGAGGGAATGGCCGGCATGCCGGGTGGGGCGGCACGTGGCAAGTCGCCTCCGATCAGGAAGCTGGGCAAGCGAAGGGACTGGCGCGGGGAAGGGTGGGTGACACGTTCGACCGCGCGCCAGCAGCTTGGGCGCAGTCGATAAAGCACCAAGCATGCCTACCGACGTCAGGCGTGCGGCGGGCTTGGCGTCGTCACCCGCACGTGTTCTCTGCGCGAAACATCCGGCACGTTACGTAACGCACCGCGTAACGAACGTCAGAGAAACGCCCCCAGCGCGCCGTTTTCGGATGAGGAATTTGCACCCCACCAAGGTAGGGGGCTGGAAAGCAAAAGCTTGCCGGCATTGCGTTTCAAACAGGTACGTCCCGAGCGCGAATCGGGCAAAACGGTGGCCATCGTCCTGTCGTCAAGACTGGCACAGACGTTGCGTAATCCGGTCAGACTCGCCCGGCACAGGGCGCCACGCACAGACAGAAGGGGCCACCATGAACCGCACCATTCAGGATGTCGAGATTGCCGCTGCCATCGATTCAGACCTGCTGCGCCGTCGCCAGCAGTTTGCGGGGCAACCCTCCGCTTGGCAGGTGTGGTCTGAAGCCGCGCATGTCGCCACCTTGAACGAGCGCGCACGCACCGCCTTCATCGAGCGTGTGGCCGCCAGCCGTGGTGCCGACATCGCGCTGCGCCTGCTGATGAAGGCCCAGTCGATCCGCGAACAGGTTACGCAGACGTTGCTGCTGAGCGAGGCGCCGGCAACGCTGCACTGAGGTTATGCGAGGGGGATGCCGGCACGCATGACGTGTCGGCACGTGGGATGCAAAAGGCTCTGTCGAGAGACGGGCCTTTTGTTTTTCATCCGGATTGTCTGGCGTGGTTCGACAACCCGGGTGATTGAGATAGCGTCACTTGCGGCTTTACGTCACGGCATCGATCGCCGCAATCGCCCGCTCGGCTGCTGGCGATAGCGTGCGCTGTGCCAGATGCACGACGGCAAACTCCATGGTCGCGCCGCTGAACTCCGGGAGGTCGAGTTGAACCAGCGCGCCGGTCTCCAGTTCCTTCCTGAGCGCGCGTGCGGGTGCCAATAGGACCACGTCCGTCTGGCAAGTCAGCTGCGCAAGCGCATGAAAATCATTGCTCTCCACTTGAAACGGTAGGGTTTCGCCCGGCTTGCAACCCAGTACCTTGCGCAGCAGTGCATGACCCTGCGCGGGAAGCGGGACCGATACCAGCATCGCCTCGCGGACTTCCGCTCGTGTCACGCGTTTGCCGCTCAACGGATGATCCGCACGCACAAACAGACCGCTCGGGTCAGGGCGCAGGCGCCAGACCCTGAGCTCGGCTTCCATGGGAATCGCGCGGCGCTCGACGATGATGAAGTCGAGCTTCTCGGCGTGCAGGGCCGTGAGCAGGACGGGAGCGCTCTTGACCTCCGCTGAGATGCGCAGCTTGGGCCAGTCCCGGTGCATGGTGCACAGCATATTTGGCAGCAGGATCACCGCGGGAAGCGGGCCCAGCCCAATCTGCACGTTGCCGATCTGGTGCTCGCGAACCAGGGTCAGGTCGCGTTCCAGGCATCGCGTTTCGAACAGGATGCGCCGCGCCCGGTCAGCGGCCATGCGTCCCGCCATGGTCAATGTCACGCCGCGCGCGCGTCGATCGCACAGCGTAACCCCCGCTTCTGCTTCCAGGCCCTGGATGCTGCGCGTGAGCGCCGGCTGACTCAGATGGACGCGCCGTGCCGCAGCGGCCATCGAACCTTCCTCCTCGATGGCAATCAGGTGTTCAAGCCACTTCAAGTTCAAGGTATGCGCCTCGCGTATCGAACTAATGAGAAATTTGCAATTGAATAATATGTCGGGATTGGCTCAAATAGGCGCTTCTTTCCCCATGTCGAGTCGAGTCCAGTCATGATCCTGCGCCGCGCCACACTGCCCACGCTCATCACGCTGCTTGCCATTCACGCCGGCGCCGTGTCGGCCGAAACCGGTGGCGCCACGCCCATCACCGCAGAAGCCAACGCGCAGTGGCTGAAGGCGCTGCCGTTCAGCGATCGTCAGGATTTTGAGGATGCGCAGCGCGGGCTGGTCGCACGCTTTCCCGAGCGTGCCGTTCGTGCCGCAGATGGCCGCGTGGTCTGGGATTTCGGCGCCTACGCCTTCGAGCGCGAGCAGGCTGCACCGGCCACGGTCAACCCCAGCCTGTGGCGACAGGCGCAGCTCAACAATGCTGCCGGGTTGTTCAAGGTGACGGACCGGCTTTACCAAGTGCGCGGCGCCGATATCTCCAACATGAACATCATCGAGGGAGATACCGGCCTCATCGTCATGGACCCGCTCATCTCCGCTGAGACAGCGCATGCGGCGATGGAGCTGTACTACGCGCACCGTCCGCGCAAGCCTGTGGTGGCGCTGATCTACACGCACAGCCACGTTGACCACTTTGGCGGCGCCAAGGGCATCGTGAACGAGGCCGACGTGAAGAGCGGCAAGGTCGCGGTGATCGCGCCGGCGGGCTTCATGGAAGAGGCGGTGAGTGAGAACGTGCTGGCGGGCAACGCCATGTTCCGGCGCGCGCAGTACATGTACGGCACCAACCTGCCGAAGAGCCCCACCGGCCAGGTCGACGTTGGCTTGGGCAAGAGCGTGTCGCGCGGCTCCATCACGTTGATCGCGCCAACCGATCTGATCAGCAGGCACATCGACACCCGCCGCATCAACGGCATCGATATCGAGTTCCAGCTCACGCCCGGAACCGAAGCGCCTGCCGAGATGAACCTGTACTTCCCGCAATTGCGGACCCTGTGCGCAGCGGAAAACGCCACACACACGCAGCACAACCTCCTGACCCTGCGTGGCGCGCAGGTGCGCGATGCCAAGGCTTGGTCGTATTACATCGGCCAGACCCTGCAGCGCTATGGCAACCGCAGCGATATCCTCATCGCCCAGCACCATTGGCCGACGTGGGGGCAGGCGCGCATCGTCGAGTTTCTCTCCGACCAGCGCGACATGTATGCCTACCTCAACGACCAGACGCTGCATCTGCTGAATCAGGGCCTCACGCCCACGGAAATCGCCGACGTGCTGCGCAAGCTGCCCGAACCGTTGGCCAGCAAGTGGTACG
Organism: Ralstonia sp. 24A2; assembly: GCF_051783885.1. NCBI lineage: Bacteria > Pseudomonadati > Pseudomonadota > Betaproteobacteria > Burkholderiales > Burkholderiaceae > Ralstonia > Ralstonia sp. 24A2. The sequence goes on from NZ_JBPVZD010000001.1 coordinate 952,862, forward strand.
CCCGTGACTATTACGGATCGGTCAGCCACAACGTGCGCGCTATCTACCAGCGCTATCTCGGCTTCTTTGACGGCAACCCGGCTCACCTGAACCCATTGCCGCCCGTGCAGACCGCCAGGAAGACCATTGAATGGATGGGGGGCGCCGATGCCGTGCTCGCCAAGTTGCGCGAGGCATACAGCCGTGGCGAATACCGCTGGGTGGCCCAGATAGGCAATGAACTGGTGTTTGCCGATCCGGACAACGCCGCCGCACGCGCCCTGCAGGCCGACGCACTCGAACAGCTTGGCTACCAGAGCGAGAACGCCACGTGGCGCAACATCTACCTGAGCGGTGCGCAGGAGCTGCGCTCCGGTGTCGACCGGAAGCGCCCGAGCGGCGCGAGCTCGCCGGATCTCGTGCGAGCGCTGACGGTGCCGAACTTCTTCGATTACATGGCGGTGCGGCTCAACGGCAGCAAGGCAGCCGGCAAGACCATGACGCTCAACTGGAACTTCACCGACCTCCAGCAGCGCTATGTCATGACGCTGCGTAACAGCGCGCTGACTTACTTGAGCGACGCCGAGTCCCCCAGTCCCGCCGCGTCGATCACGCTGGACAAGGCCACCCTCGATCGCATCAGCCTGAAGCAACTGAGCTTGCCGGACGCGATGCGCAACGGCAGCATCCGCATCGATGGCGATCACAAAGCGGTGGCTGTGCTGTTTGGCATGCTGGATACGTTTGATGGCAATTTCAGTATCGTCACTCCGCAAGCGGCGCCGTGATGCTTTTTCTAGCGTGCCAGGCAGCGGTATGCTCGATCCGCCCGCACTGCGGGTCGCCGTAGATGAAATGCAAAAAGCCCTGGAAGACCAGGGCTTTTTCTTGGGGAATTCTTGGCGGAGAGAAGGGGATTCGAACCCCTGATAGGCTATTAACCTATACACGCTTTCCAGGCGTGCGACTTCAACCACTCATCCATCTCTCCGGAAGCCCGCGATTGTAGCACACCGCGCAAGGACGCCAAGCCCCACACGTGGTCTCGGCCCAAGTTCGGTGATGCGTCGACACGAATCTCACGGGAAGCGAGCCATTCGCCACCTCCCAGCGCGCTGCCGCCAACCGGGGTGCAATTCATAGCGCCAAATCGGACAGGTCTTATACACCCGCAAGGAACGCATCGGTACATTCGACCCCGATGCCTAGCGCGACGCAAATTTTTGTGTCGTGCGGCATGCCCCAATTTTTTTGATTCTCAAGCGAGTGACGACGTCATGCAGTTCGACCTGCCTTCCCGTCTCGCACGCGAACAAGGTCACCCTGCTGGCAACGTCATCCCGACGCGTCGAATCCGGCGCTCACTCTGCGCGTGTCTTGCCTTGTTGTACGGATCCATGACGGCAGTCATCCCCGCACCCGCATTGGGTGTGACGCCGGTAGCGGATGCACCAACTGTGTCGAACGTGGCATTCACGCCAACGGCCGGTAACCTTGTCGATGTGCGTTTCTCCAATCCCTTCCATGCGCCGTGGGGCGCATCTGCGGTGCAGTCGCCGACAGCAGATTTGCAATCCGGCATACGGGCGGGCGAGATCGCGAGCACGCTTCGCAAGGCGCTCACGCGCGCGGATCTGCCGGGCGACCTGTTGCAGCAGATCACGCGACTGCTTCGCGGAAGCGTCGACATGTCGGCGCGAGGTATGGCGGGTGACTACTTCCGTGTCGCCTACGAACCGGTTGCTGATGCCTGTTGCGAGCAGGCAATCCGCCTGACCGCGATCGAGGTGCGGTTCCAGGGCAAGCGCTACGCGGGTGTCTGGTTTGCAACGAACGAGCGTCCGCAGGGTGACTACTATCGATTCGACGGCACGCTCATGGCGGGGCTGCGCTTTACCTTGCCGATTCAGCCGACACGTATCAGTTCGGACTTCGGCGAGCGCACGCATCCTGTTACGGGTGTCCATCACGGACATTCCGGCGTTGACCTTGCGGCGCCGATCGGCAGGGCTGTGCGCGCGTCCGAGGCGGGCGTGGTTGCGCATATCGGCAATGAGCGGCGCGGCTACGGAAAATATGTGGTCATCCGGCATTCAGATGGCCACACGTCCTACTACGCGCATCTCTCCAGGATCGAACCCAAGCTGCGGGTGGGAATGTCCATCGATCGCGCGCAACGTATTGGTGCGGTTGGCCGTACCGGAACGGCAACCGGACCGCACCTGCATTTCGAAGTCCGTCGTGACGACCGGCCTATCGATCCGCTTGCCTTGATTCACAAGGCAAGCACGCAAGCGCTACGCGGCGATCAACTCGCGGCATTCCAGCGTGTTGCCACCTTGGCGATGATGCGTCTTGCAGGCGCTGGGCCTGCATCGGTGGTGGCGACATCTGCCGCCCAGAGCAACGTGTGTTGATGCATATGCCAAGTCTGCGGCCCGCCTCCGTAGCGCTACGGAGGCGTCACCCGTAGCCAACCGGGTTCTACGAGAACGGCGCGCTTCTTACGATGGAGGTCTCTCTCCTCTCATCGTTTCAAGGACCGTTTTCATGATCAAGACTCTTGCACTGCCTGGCGCGCTGGCGCTGCTGTTCTCGGGCGCCGCATTTGCCCAAGCCGCTGATGCCTCGAAGGAAGAAGGCTACTACGGCGCTGCTCGCATCGTTGGCGCCAAGCACAAGGCCGACGACATGGCTTCCACTGCGCGCCCGCGGATCGGTAGCTTCGTTTCGATTGACGACAGCGCTAATCTCGTTACGGGGTCGTTCGCTCTGGGTTACGACTTCGCCAACGGCTGGCGTGTCGAAGGTGAATACACGCTGCCGCGTACCGATTCCTTTGTGAGCGGTTCGACCCGTTGGCCCAGCAACAATTATCACGACATCAAATCGCAGCGCGTCATGGCCAATGTGTACCGTGACTTCGCGGTTGCCAAGAACGTGTCGGTGTACGCCATGGGCGGTCTGGGTCTGGCCATGCTGAAATCGGAAGGCGCGCAGATCAATCCGGCCAATGGTTTTGGCGGTCCGTTCAACTCAGCAAGCCAGACCAATCTGGCGTGGTCGCTGGGTGCGGGTGTTTCGTACTCCCCGATCAAGAAGCTGACCCTGGATCTGGGCTACCGCTATGTCGATATGGGCAAGACGGAAAGCGGTTGGAACGCATTCACCAACGCTGTCGGCATGCAAGATGAAATGCTGCGCGCAAAACTGGTCTCGCACGAAATCTATCTGGGTGCACGTTACAAGTTCTAAAAACCTGTCTGTGACACTTTCCTAACCACTACGCGGGAGAACCTACCGTGTTGGTTTTACGCCCGGAGCGTTGATGCGCGCCGGGCGTTTTCGCATCTGATGGACAAAAAAATCGCTCGGGCTTCGTTTCCGAGCGATTTTCGTTTACGCGAAATGACGCGTGATTGCCGGCTTCGTGTAGGGCTCCGGGCAGGGCGCCATGTGCAGGCACAGCAGAGGAATTTAGGTCGGTTTGGCCGGGACTGCAAATCAATCTCTTCACTTCATTTTCAGTCCTTGCGAGGCAATCCGGGCCGATGTTATAAACACTGGCGCAACAATTCGTAGCAATAGCCCCCGTCATATTGCGAGAGAAAAAAATGAATAAGAATGCGTGGAGTCTGGGTGTTGGTGGCATGGCGATTATTACTGGCACGATGCCCGTTGGTGCCTACGCCGCCTGTTCGTCGACGGCGCCGACCAGTGGTACGACGGTCAATTGCTCGAATCCGGGCATTCCGTCGGTGAATGCGGTTGCCGGTAGCACCAATGTCACCATTAATATCGATTCAACGGCCACCGGCAGCTATGCGTTGGCGACGACGCCGACGCCATTCTCCGTTGATACGCAAAGCGCGATCACCAATAACGGCAATCTCTCGCTGTCTGGCAACGGCACCGGTGTTGCAAACCGCGGTGCCATGCTGATCGGGGTGAATAACAACAACACAATCACCAATGGCGCGACCGGTGTGATCACGACCACTGGCACGTACAACGACGGCATGGCCGCCAACGGCAATAGCAACACGCTTGTCAACAATGGCTCCATTACAACCACGGGCAACAATTCGTATGGCATGACCGCCGCGTGGGGCCAAAGCAACCCCGGCGCTTCGGGCAACACGATCACCAATACCGGTACGGTGACGACCTCCGGAAACAACGCGCGCGCGGTGTCGTTGCTCGGCGGCAACGGCACCATCAACAACAGCGGTACGCTGACTTCCAACGGCAGGGATGCCCCGGCCGTCTACATGCAGGGCAACAACGACACCCTGAACAACAGCGGCACGATTCAGACGACAGGCACCGCGTCGAGCAGCGGCAGTGTCGATGCGGTGGTGTCGAACACGCTCGGCAGCTCGTTTACCGCAAGCATCAACAACCAGGCGGGCGGTCGGATCATCAGCAACAACGGCATTGGTGTGCGTTCTACCAATGGCGCCACGACGATCACCAATGCGGGGCTGATCCAGGGCGGAGGCGGCACCGCCATCCAGGGCGGCAATGGCAATGTGACGCTGATCCTGCAGACCGGCTCGCAGATCATCGGTACGGCCAACGGCGGTGGCGGCACCAACACGGTAACGCTGCAAGGCACGGGGACAGCGTCGAACGCGTTCACCAATTTCCAGAGCCTGACCATGGCCGGCACCGACTGGACATGGGCTGGCACAGCTACGTTTTCGACCGCGCTGGTGCAGAGCGGTACGCTTAACCTGACGGGCACGCTTGGCACGAGCACGGCCTCCGTCGTTGCTACCGTCAACAATGGCGCGACGCTGCAGGCGAATGCCTCGAATCTGCCGCTGTCCGTGACCGACAACGGGTTGGTACGTTTCCAGCAAGACAGCGCCGGCACCTACACGGGCACCATCAGCGGGTCTGGCGCGGTCGAGAAGACCGGCGCGGGCACGTTGACGGTGTCCGGCAGTAACGCATACTCCGGCGGCACCACGATCACGCAGGGCACGCTATCGGCGGCCGCAGATAGCGCCCTGGGAGCATCGTCGGGTGCGCTGACACTCAACGGCGGTACGCTACAACTCGGCAGCACGTTCAATCTTGCGGCGAGCCGGGCGGTGTCGATCACGGCCAACAACGGCACGATCGATACGCAAGGCTTCAACTCCACGGTGGCGCAGAACATCACCGGTGCCGGTTCGCTGACCAAGCTCGGCAGCGGCGTGCTTACGTTGAACGGTGTCAACAGCTACGCTGGCGGCACCAACGTGAATGCTGGCACGCTTGTCGTGGGTGACGGCACCCCTGCGTCGGCGGCGCTATCTGGCGGTGGAGCCGTGTCGGTCGCAGGCGGTGCAACGCTCGGCGGCTACGGCAGCGTGACTGGCAACGTAACGAACAGCGGCACGATCGCCGCCGCAAACGCGTTGACCAGCCTGGCGGGCGGCGCAACCGGCAACTTCCAGATCAACGGTAACCTGACCAACGCGGGGCTCGTGCAGCTTGGCGGCAGCGGGGTCGGCAACACGCTGACGGTGGCGGGCAACTACACGGGCCAGAACGCGACGGTCGCGCTGAACACGGTGCTTGCGGGCGACGGTGCCGCATCCGACAGGCTCGTTGTGAGCGGTGGCGCCGCAGGTGGATCGAGCGCGCTCAAGGTAACGAACGTGGGTGGGGCTGGCGCGCAAACGATCGCCGACGGCATTGAGGTCGTGCAGGCGATCAACGGGGCGACGACCGGTGCGAATGCCTTCACGTTGTCCGGCGGCACGGTCAGTGCAGGGGCCTACACGTATTTCCTTGCCAAAGGTGGCGTGTCGAGCGGAACGGGCAACAACTGGTATCTGCGCAACACGATTCCGCCTGCGCCGACCCCCGCTCCGACGCCAACGCCTGCGCCCACTCCGACACCGACACCGACACCGACACCGACACCGACACCGACACCGACACCGACACCGACACCGACACCGACACCGACGCCGACTCCCGCCCCTGTGCCGCCCATTTCGGCAGCTGAAGGCACACCGACCTCAATTGTCGAAGCGATTGCCGACGCGACGCCGGGTGCGGCTCCGCTGCCCATCTACCGTCCGGAGGTGGCGCTGTACGCGGAAGCGCCGGCCGTTGCACGTCAGCTCGGACTACTGCAGATCGACACGTTCCATGATCGCCTGGGCGAGCAGGGCTTGTTGACCGAGAACGGCACGGTGCCGGCCTCATGGGCACGCGTGTGGGGTGGCAACACCAACATGAAGCAGAAGGGCGACGTGAACCCGTCGTTCGACGGCACAGTGTGGGGCATGCAGCTCGGGCAGGATCTGTACGCAGACACGCAGCAAAACGGCCATCGCAATCACTATGGTGTGTTGTTGGGCTTCTCGCGTGCAGTGGGCGACGTGAAGGGTTTTGCGCTGGCGCAGCAGGGGCTGGGCGTCGGCTCCCTGCAGGTCAACGGCTACAACCTGGGGGGCTATTGGACGCATGTTGCGCCCACGGGTTGGTATACGGATGCCGTCCTGATGGGCAGCGCACTGACGGTGCGTACAAGCTCCGTCGACAACGTGAAGGGCTCCGCCAACGGCAACGCGGTGACGGGCTCGGTCGAAGCGGGGTTGCCGATCGCGCTTGGCAACGGGCTGACATTGGAACCCCAGGCCCAACTGGTGTGGCAGTGGCAGTCGTTGAATACGCTCAACGATGGCATCTCGAACGTGACCTGGAACAATGGCAACACGTTTCTGGGCCGAGTTGGCGCACGGCTGCAGTGGTCGTTCGATTCGAATGGCGTGAACTGGAAGCCGTACCTGCGCGTGAATGTGCTGCGCGCGTTTGGCGCGGATGACAAGACGACATTCGGCGGCACCACGACCATCGGCACACAGATCGGGCAGACGGCTGGACAGATCGGCGCGGGGCTGGTGGCGCAGCTGAGCAAGCGCAGCAGTGCGTATGCAACGCTCAGCTACCTGACCAACCTCGGCGGCGAGCACCAGCGCACCATCATGGGCAACGTCGGCGTACGGTGGGCATGGTAAGGCGGCTTACGCAGCGGCTGGAAGCCTCGTGTTTTCCAGCGCGTCGAGCGCGCGTTCCACGATGAGCGGCGTCGGTCGGCTGCAGTCGATCGACGCGATCACCGTGCTGGTGAACCAGCCGCAGTGCGCAATCTCCTGAGCGGGGCGGGCCGTCGCGCTTGCCGCGATGTCGGCGATGAACACGTGATGCAGCTTGTTTCCGCCGGTGTGCTGGAACAGGTAGCGGAGATCACCGCAGACGATGCCGGTTTCTTCAGCCAGCTCACGGCGCGCGGCGTCATCCAGCGTTTCGCCGCGGTGCGGTTTGCCGCCGGGCAGTACCCAGTGGGCATGGGGGCGGGCGACAAGGAGAATCTGATCGCCGCGTGTGCAGAGGACGGTTGCACGTTCCTTCATTGCAGGTCTTTCAAACGGGCAAAAAATTTGCCGCCCGGCAGGCGGCGAAATGGAGAGTGTCTAGAACAAGCTGCTGAGCTGTGGAGTAATCGCCCAGCACAGCCATTCTCCCGAAACGGTGGCATTCGTTGAATCGGTCGAGTCCGAAAGCGGCCCGCGATCTTGTCGGACAAGGCCGAACCTGCCGCGCCCACCGCTTGGCGGCAAGAGATTCCGGCGTAACATCGCACTCCATCCCGCACCATTGAAGGGTCGCCACACCATGTCGAATGCCCAGCCATCCACCGTGCTCTCGGCCATGCGCCGGTTTCGGCGTTCTGCGCTGTTTGGCGGCGGCGTGGTTCTTACCCTCATAGCGCTGCTTACGTTCGGTATTGCCGTGGCGTCGATGGTCCATTCACACAACGAGCGGCAGCGTCGCGAGCTTGCGATTGAAGGCCAGCGCATGGCGAGCGAGGTGACGAAAGCGGAAATCGTGCTTCGCAGCACGATCTACCTGGCCGAGCTGGTATGGAATCAGCGCGAGACGGCAACCCCGGGCGATGCCGCCCGGTTCCAGGCGGACGGTGGCCGGCTGGTGCGCCAGCATGACAGCGGGCTGCATTCCGTTCTGTTTGCGAGTGCGACGCCGGATGCGCCGGTGCCCGAACTGGCACGCTTCATCGCGCTGACGGATAGCGTTTCGCGCACGCTTGCGGCCACCGCGAGCATCCAAGGCTATCGGTTCACGACGTACGTCTATACGCCGTCGCGTGACTTCGTTGCGATGTCGCCGTTTCCCTGGCCGGACCAGGCGAGGCTCGACGCGGCGCTTGCGAACCGGCCTGCATTCTTTGCCGCGCTCACGCAGGATGCCGCCGGTGACTCGGTTGCGCCCAAGACCATTCATGACCCGCGCAACGGATTGCACGCGGTGCGCTGGCTTGAGCCCTATCGCAATCCGCTGACTGGCGAGTCTGCGCTGCGGATGTCGATCTATGGGTTGGATGCCGGTGGCAAGCCGTTTGCGGTATTCGTCTGTGAGATTCCGCTGCAGGCGGTGCTTGCGCCGCTGTCGACCGATCGGTTCGACGGAACGTTCGTTGTTCTCGGCGCAGGCGGCGCGCCGATCGCGATTGATGCCGATGCAGACAAGCGCCCTGACGTGCTGGTCGCCCTGCGAGAGCTGTCGGGGCTTTCGACGGGGGTGTCCCTGCAGCGTGCAAGCAACGGTGTCTTCATGGTGAGCACCCCACCGGGCATGGCAGGTGGGCGCGTGGTCTACGCATTCACGTGGCGTGACGTCCTGGCCGGTGTCTGGCCCGAGATTCGCCTGACGACGCTGCTGACTGCCGGATTGATCGCCGTGCTGTGGATCATGCTGTGGTGGTTCAACCGGCGTGTATTTGTACCGATGCTGGAGCGCTCCGAGCGCCTGGTCGAGATCGAACGCCTGAACCGGATCCTGATTGAAACCGCCCCCATCGGCCTGGGCGTAATCGACGCACGCACCGGCGAGCCGATGCTGAGCAGCCCGATCATGAACGAGATGGCCGGCCGCGTGGTGGCCGGTGCGCCGTCACTGTCCGCCGAAATTGCGCAGCGCTATGCAACGCACGGCAGCACAGGCGTTATGCATGACGATCTGGCGCTGGCCACGGTGGATGGCAATGCGATCGACCTGGCCGTCAATCTGGCCCCCGCGCGCTATCACAACGCAAACGTGCTGGTGACGGCGTTTACGGACGTCACTGATAAGAAGCGCACGGAACTGGCACTGCGCGAAGCAAAACAGGCTGCTGACGAGGCCAACCGCGCGAAGTCGACCTTCCTGTCGACAATGAGCCACGAAATCCGCACGCCACTGAACGCGATTCTCGGCAACCTCGAACTCATCGGGCGGATGCCGCTTGCACCGGTGGTGGGCGAGCGGCTGGAGGCGGTCACGTCGTCGTCGAACGCGCTGCTGGGCATCATCAACGACGTGCTGGATTTCTCCAAGATCGAGGCCGGGCAGGTGACGATCGAGTCGATACCGTTCGACGCTGCTGCCGTCGTGCGCGAAGTGGCAGCCATCTTCGAGCCGATCGCGCGGCAGAAGGGGCTGCAATTCGATTGCATTGTCGACGACAGCGTTGCCCCGGCGTACGCGGGGGATCCCACCCGGCTGCGGCAGATTGCTTCAAACCTGCTTAGCAACGCGATCAAGTTCACGGAGAAGGGCGACGTGCTGATCGAGATCTATGCGGAGCAGGACAGCACGGGCAAGCCGGTGATCGTCGTTGGTGTCAGCGATAGCGGAATCGGGATGAGCCCTGAGCAACAGGCACGTCTGTTCGAGCCCTTCGTGCAGGCTGATTCCACCATCTCACGCCGGTTTGGCGGCAGTGGGCTGGGGTTGGCGCTGTGCCGTCGGTTGGTCGATCTGATGGGCGGCACGATCAGCCTGCGCAGCGCCCCCGGAGACGGCAGCCAGTTCACGGTCACACTGCCGTTCGCGCCGGCCGAGTTGCCTGCTGACGATGTCAGCACCGCCCAGCCCACGGCGAATGCACAGCGCGTTTCAGCGGGCAGCATCAAAGTACTGGCGGTCGATGACCAACCATCGAACCGAGAGCTGATCCGGATGCAGCTCGAGTCGCTGGGCTACCAGGTGGATCTGGCTGGCAGCGGCGGAGAAGCGTTGCGCCGTTTCAACGAACAGCACTACGACGTTCTGCTGACGGATCTCAGCATGCCGGGCATGGACGGCTATGCGCTCGCACGATGCCTGCGCGCGCAAGGCGCGAAGCAACCGATCATTGCGCTGACAGCACATGCGGCTATCGAAGAGCATCAGCGCTGTGTGCAGGAGGGGATTGACGCCGTGCTGGTCAAGCCGATTCTGCTCAAGGCGCTCGATGCGATGCTGCACCGCATGGTGCGTACGGATGCGGTAACAGCGCCAGCAGCCGAAAACCGCGAGAGCATTGGCGAGGGGCGGTTGCCTGAGCGCGTACTTGCTGCGCTCAAGGCGTCAACGCATGACCTGCTGGAATCCCTGCGGGTTGCCCTGTCATCGGATGACCGAGAGGCTGCGCTGCGCCACCTGCACGCAATGCGCGGCGCGTTTGCGATGGTGCATGAGCAAGCTATCGCAGATACCTGCGCCGAGATGGAGCAGCAGGCCAAGCGCGGTGATGATCTGCCGGGGTTGCAGTCCGCATTCGAGCAGCTGGCGCAATTGGCGCGGGAAACGCTGGCAAGGCGGGCTGCCTGACCGTCGTGTTGTGCGTTTCCGCCAGGGCATGGTCGAGCAACGCCTATCGTAAAATTGTGTTGTTCGCGGAAGCCGGCGGACTCGCAATCGGCTAAGGGGGAGGAATGAGCAGCTTCAGTATTGGCGTGGTGTTGGCAGATGACCATCCGGGGATGATTGCCGGGGTGTCGCATGAGTTGTCGTCGGTGAGCACCATCGTGCTGAAAGGGCATGCCTCCAACTCGACCAACCTCGTCAAGCTGCTCGAGTCGACGCCGTGCGACGTGCTGGTGTCCGACTACGCCATGCCGACAGGTGCGTATGGCGACGGCATCACGTTGTTCGGCTTCATTGGCCGGCGCTTTCCCCAAGTGAAGCTCGTCGTGCTGACGATGCTCGACAGTCCGGCCATCCTCGGTTCGCTCGATGACATTGGCGTGCGCGCGATTGTCAGTAAGTCCGATGCGGTATCGCATCTTGTGCCTGCGATTCATGCCGCGCACACCGGCGGCAAGTATCACTCCCCAACAGTTGCTGCCGTACTGAAGGAGCGCGAGGCTCAGCGTGCTGCCGCGCCGGCGTCTGCAGAGTTGAGCCCGCGTGAGTCGGAAGTGGTGCGGCTGTATGTGTCCGGCCTGCGGGTCGACGAGATTGCCGAGCGGCTCAACCGCAGCAAGAAGACCATCAGCACGCAGAAGAGTCGGGCCATGGAAAAGCTCGGCCTCTCGCGCGATGCGGATCTCTTCAAGTACGCCGCCGAGAACGGTTGGCTGACGTCATCGCAAACGCCGCCGCGTGAGGCGGGCTGAGCGTTGATCGCAGTGGCGTCAGACTGCTTGCTCAGCGGGCGGCGCACGGTGCGGCCGTGGCTTGTCTGGCGTGGAGGACTCCGGTTGTTTCCACGTCTCGACAATCTGCCGCCTGCGCTGAGGCGACGAGAAGAGGTATTCATTCATGGCGCCCAGAAAATCCAGGCGCGCCGACGCGGTCAGCTCGGCGAAGCCGAGCAGAATGTGCCGTACTTTGTCTCGTTCAGCTTGCTTCACGATCTGCGTCCCCCAATGGCAACGCTCAGTGCGTTGCGCATGCCGCACCAAGGTCACGGTGCGAATTTCGTTACGTTATGGGTTGAAAGGAAGTCCGTCTATCAGACCGGTCTGGTAGTGGATTCCGATCCGGGCGAGTACCAGCGCCGGTACGCTATGGCGCCGGGCGCATGACGGAGGGGACCAGACCCGTCTCGATGCCGTAGTGGAAGAGGTCCACCTCACGGTCGATGTTGAGCTTGCGCATGGCAGTGCTCTTCTGCGTGCTGATGGTCTTCTTGCTGCGGTTCAGGCGCGCCGCGATTTCGTTGATCGTCATGCCCGATACGTACAGGCGGATGACCTCGAGTTCGCGGCCCGTCAGCTGTGCATTCCCCGGTGTGTCTCTGTGGTTGGGCTCCAGGGTACGCAGAATCTTCTCGATCGTTGGCGATACGTAACGGCTGTTCGTAAACGCGGCATGCACAGCAAGCGACAGGTGGTTCGTCAGGTCAGATTTGCTGACGATGCATTGAATGCCAGCCGTGAGCGCTGACAGGATCGCCACGTTCTCCATCATCGTCAGCACCACGACGCGCACGTGCGGATAACGCTGCTGGACCAGCGACAGCAATGCCATGCCGTCTCCGTAGTTGCCGCCCGGCATGGCGTAGTCGCACACGAGCACGTCGATGCGCGTGCGGTCGAGCAGTGCGATCAATTCGGTTGAGTTGCGTACCAGGCCGTCGATCGAGATCGACTGGCTGCTAGCCAGTTCATGCTTGACGCCGAACAGGATGGCGGGATGGTCGTCGGCGATGGCGACGCGGATCAGGACGGGATTCATGGTGGTGGAGCGTGTTGCAGGGCAGCCGCGGTTTTCTGTGGCGATCACGTCACGGAAGCGCCGGCATTGCACATGACCTCTGACGCAAGCACGCGCGAAGGATGATGGACAGACTGTATTGAGTCCGGAGAAACGCGAAAAGCGGATCAGTCCTAAAGCAGTGAGCTGCCTTGTAGGACTGGGCCCATTCCGGGCGTTGTGCCCAGGTTTGCCGGTGCGATGCGGGGAGCATGGCTTCTTGCGGATAGCCCGCAGCGCGTGCTTTGGGGGGGCGGTTTTGCGTGTTGCTAATCCTTTGATTCCTTTGCGGAATTCCCCCGAGTCGAGGTGTCCCACTATTGCGGTGCGGAGGTGTTTGAACGTACGCTTTCGCCACAAAAAAGATCACAAAAGCAAGGAGACCACCCTCATGGATCTGGACGTCAACCACCGGCCGGTCAATGTCGACTGCGACCCGACCACGCCGCTGCTTTGGGTGCTGCGCGATCACCTGAACCTCACGGGTACCAAATTCGGCTGCGGCGTCGCGGCGTGCGGTGCATGCACCGTGCACCTGGATGGGGTGGCTGTGCGGTCGTGCGTGCTGCCGGTGGCTGCGGTGGCCGGCAAGCATGTCACCACCATTGAGGGGCTGGCTGGAGGCGAAGGTAAGCGCCATGCGCTGCAGCAGGCCTGGGTGGACGAGCAGGTACCGCAATGCGGCTACTGCCAGTCCGGCATGCTGATGGCCGCTGCGGATTTGCTGGCACGGCAACCCGACCCGAGCGATGCGGACATCGACACGGCCATCACCAACATCTGCCGTTGTGGCACGTATCCGCGTGTGCGTGCGGCCATCAAGCGTGCCGCGAAGGCGCTGCGGGAGGGGCAAGCATGAACGCCAAGGCAACCAAGCCCCGTAGCGGGCGTCGTCGCTTCCTGCTGGGGGCGCTCGCTGTGGGCGGCGCGCTGGTGGTCGGCTGGGGCGTGATGCCGCCGCGCAGCCGCCTGGGCGATCCGGCCCTGTTTCCCGAGCATGGCGGCGAGGTCGCCCTGAACGGGTGGATCAAGATCACCCCGGACGGCAACGTCATCCTGGCCATGCCGCGCGTGGAGATGGGGCAGGGCATCCATACCGCGCTGTCGATGCTGGCGGCGGAAGAGCTGGATATTCCGCTGGCGCGCGTGAGCATCGAGACCTCGCCGGTGGAGCGCATCTACGGCAACGTGGTCGCCATGGGCGACAGCTCGCTGCCGCTGCATCCGGACAGCGCGGACAAGACCTGGGCCCGCGCGCTGCACTGGATCATGGCCAAGAGCGCGCGCGAGATCGGTCTCATCATCACCGGCGGCAGCAGCAGTGTGGCAGATGGTTGGCAGCCGGTGCGCGAAGCCGCCGCCACGGCGCGCGCCACACTGGTGGAAGCCGCCGCGCGTGAATGGAACGTGCCAGCCGCGCAGGTGAGCGTACGCGAAGGGCAACTGATCGGCCCGAACGGCAAGCAGGCGACCTTTGGCGGCATGGCGAAGGCCGCGCGCGGTATCGCGCCGCCGTCCAACGTCGTACTGAAACCGGCCTCGCAATACCAGTTGATCGGCAAGCCTGCCCCGCGCAATGATCTGGCCGCCAAGACGGATGGCAGCGCACGTTTCTCCATCGATGCGCGTCCGGCAGGGATGTTGTACGCCGCCGTGGTGATGTGCCCGGTCTTTGGCGGCAAGCTCAAGACCTTCCAGTCGAAGGCAGCGCTTGGCATGCCGGGTGTGCGCTACGTGGTGCCATTCGAAGGCGCGGCAGGCGGTGCGCCCGGTGTGGCAGTCGTGGCCGACCACTATTGGCAGGCGCGCCAGGCGCTGACCACAGTCGAGCCGGTATGGGACAACGGCCCTTACGCCACGCTCGATTCCGCGGGCATCCGGCAGCAGCTTGTCAGCGCGTTGGATAGCGACAAGGGCGGGTTCACCTACCGTTCGCTCGGCGACGGCGTGAAGGCTTTCGACAAGGCCGACGGCGCCATGCTTGTGGAAGCCGAATACACCGCGCCGTACCTCGCGCATACAGCCATGGAGCCGATCAACTGTACGGCACAGGTGACCCAGGACGGCGTGCACCTGTGGGCGCCCACGCAGGTCGCCACGCTGGCGCAACTGGTGGCGGCGCGTGCAGCTGGGGTGAGCGGCGACAAGGTGCACATCGACATTCCGCTGATCGGCGGTGGTTTCGGGCGGCGGCTGGAGTCCGATTTCATCAGCCAGGCCGTCACTATCGCCACCAAGACCGAAGGCAAGCCGGTGCAGGTCATCTGGTCGCGCGAAGAAGACGTGCGCCACGACTTCTACCGCCCGCACGCCATTGCACGTTTGAAGGCGCGCGTGGAGAACGGCAAGGTCACGGCCATCGCCTCGCGCAGTGCAGGTCAATCGATCCTGGCGGGCGAGTTGGATCGCCTGTTTGGTGCGCCGTCGGCGGGCATCGACCGCTACACCGCCGAAGGACTGTTCGACCTGCCGTACGAAATTGAGCACGAGCACATCGCGCATCTGGCGGTGGATCTGCCCGTCCCGGTCGGGTTCTGGCGCAGCGTGGGGCATTCGTACAACGGGTTCTTCATGGAGGGCTTCCTGAACGATGTGGCGGCCGCGGCCAAGCTGGATCCGCTGGCGATGCGGCGTGATCTGCTGAAAGCGCATCCGCGTGAGTTGAAGGTGCTCGACACGGCTGCGCAGGCCGCAGGCTGGGGGCGGCCGCTCCCGTCCGCCGCCGACGGCGCACCGCGTGCACGCGGCATTGCGCTGCACCCGAGCTTCGGTTCGGTGGTGGCGCAGGTGGTGGAGGTATCGCTGAAGGATGGCAAGCCGCGCGTGCACCGCGTTGTGTGTGCGGTGGATTGCGGTACGGTCATCAACCCAGGCATCGTTACGCAGCAGATGGAAAGCGCGGTGATCTTTGGCCTGACCGCTGCGCTGTACGGGCGGATTGACATCAAGGACGGGCAGGTCGTGCAGTCGAATTTCCCCGACTACCCAGCGCTCAAGATGGCGGAGGTGCCCATTATCGAAACGCACATCGTGCCGAGCACGGCGGAGCCCAGTGGCGTGGGCGAGGTTGGCGTGCCGCCGATCGCCCCCGCAGTGGCGCATGCCGTGGCGCAGTTGACTGGAAAGCCGGTGCGGCAGCTACCGATGGCGTAGTACTACCGCGTTGAAAAGAAAAAAAGCCGCAGGCTCAAAACCTGCGGCTTTTTCTTTGGGGTGCAGAAGGACTCAGGCAGCGTTCGGAAACACCGGCTCGCCCAAATTCAGCATCAACCGGTTGGCCCACGCGAAGATCGCCACGGCATGGATGAGGTCGAGAATCTCGGCATCCGTCAGCCCTGCGGCCTTGAGCGGCTGCAGGTCTTCGGCACGTACGTCACCAGGGCGCAGCGTCAGGTCGATGGAGAACAGTGCGATGGCACGCTCGCGCGCATTCGTGCCGGCAGTGTGCGGGTCTTCGAAGACCTGCTTGATCACGTCATTGCGCTTGGCAAGCTGCTCGAAGCGCTGCGCGTGCACGGACGCGCAATACACGCAGCCGTTCACGCGCGATACCACGGCGCTGGCCAGTTCACGCTCCGCGCGCGACAGGCCGCCCGGCGCATACATGATCGCGTTGAACGCGGCCGAGCGCTGGCGCAGGATCTCCGGCTGATGAACGAGGAAGCGGTAGTAGTCCGACGTCTTCGCCTTCGGGTGGCTCTCTTCCAGCACGGCGATCTGTTCGGGCGTGGCGCGGTCGAGGTCGACCACATCGAGCCATGCCTTCCACTCCAGCGATTCGTTGGTGAAGCCGTGGGCGCGGATGATCTCGGTCATGCTGCGGTCTCCGTGGAAGTTGCGGATGCGTTGGTGCCGGCGGCGGCGTTCAGCGCACGCAGGCCGGCCACCAGCCGCGTCTGGTACGAGAGGAAGGCGATCAGCTGCGCGAGCGTGACCACATCCGCCGTGGCCAGCCCGGCGGCAGGCAGGCTCTGCAACGCCGCACGATCACCTTCAATCGGGCGCTCGATGAGCGTGCGCGTGAAGGTGAGGATGGCGTGCAAACGCGGATCTGTCAGCGCTTCCACTTCACCCTGGTCGACCGCTTGCAATGCCGTGGCGTCGACCGGCGTTTCTGCCAGCCGCGCGCGGTAGTGCTCGGCCAGTTCAGGGGCAGGCGTCAAGCGGCAGGCGTAGAGCGCCACCAGCAGGCGTTCTCCAAGCGTGAGGCCGGGCAGGGCAGCGTCGAACAGGCCGTCGTAGCTGCCTTGGGTGGCGGTCGCCACCTTTTCGCGGGCGTGACGCAGCGCGTGCGTGGCACTGCCATCGTCCAGGCCAGCAACCTGATCGACAACATCTTGAGCGGGCGTGAAATCCATTGTTGAAAGGCTCCGAGAATCGGGTACGGAGGCGCCGCGCGCAGCCACCGCGCTGGCGAGAAAGCGACGTACAGTGGCCCACGATTGCGCGTCGGCGCGGGCATTGGCACGCGGTTCGCCGCCGCCGGTGCTGATGCGACCCGATACCGGGTGCGCATACACGAGCTGCGTGGTCGGCACGTATGGGAAGACGATGGCGTGGCCCGCGTCTTCGTAGTCGAAGTGCTGCACGGGGTAGGGGTGACGTACCTCGGCCAGCTTGGCGGTGACCATGCGCGAGTAATCGCCCGAAGGCCACGAGCCGTCGTCAGTGGCAGAGAGCAGCAGCACAGGCCCGCGCGCGCGTTCGATGCGGATGCGGGCGCGTGCCACGGCATCGGCATCCTGCAGTGCGGTGCGGATGGCGCGCTCATGCCGATGCGGCGCCGGACCTTCATCGAACGGCGCCCATGTGGCAGTACGGTTGCCTTCCCACAGGTGCGGCAGCGGTTGGCCGCGGTACAGCCACGTCGGACCTTCGCGGCCGATGGCGGGGTCGGCGGCATTCTGCGCGCTGTGCACGACCGCACCCGGCACGTAGCCGATCACGGCGGACACGGCCTCGGGAAACGTTGCGCCCAGCAGCAATGCCAGTTCACCGCCGCGCGATTGGCCGCTCACCGCCACGAAATCATGCAGCGGCTCGACGCGCTTGCGCAGCCATGCGAGCGCACGCTCGAAGTACTCCAACGGCGTGTTGGAGATGTAGTCCGACAGCCCCGGCGCCTTAAAGTAGGCCAGCGCAAATGCCGCATAACCGTGCGAGGCGTATAGCGCCGCACGCGGCTCATTGATGCCGCCACCCGAGCCATTCAGGATCAGCACCGCCGGGCGCGGGCCTGGGTGGGCATAGGTGTCCGGCAAGTAGAGCGTGCCGACCAGGCCTTCATCGCGGACTTCGTGGCGGGTCACGCCGGGTGCTGCCAGCCGCTGCACGAAACTCGCGTGGATCGACTCGCCGTGGGCGGTGGCCGTGAGTGAGGTTGTCAGCGGCGCGGTCACCGGTTGCGGGAAGACATCGCGCGCCTTGCCGTCTTCCGGGCGCTGGCTCCAGACCAGGCCCATGGCGTTGATGCCGGTGTAATCGCCGGAGACGGGCGCATCGCGCGTCAGGTCGACGGTGCCTTGCGCGTCAGCCACGAACGCAGCGCGGCTGTGCCACAGGACACCGTTGCCGCGACGCGTTTGCGCGACGATGCCGACCTGCGCACCGGGCGCCAGCCCCGTCACGACAATGCGGCGCTGCACGTCGATCAGGTCATCCACCGGTGTGGCGTTGAGCACGAACGTTGCCATGGCGCGCTTACTTGCTGTCCTTGGTGACCATCTGCGCGGCCGTGCGGTCGCTGGTCATCGGTGCGACCTTCAGGCCCTTCTTGGCAGCCCACACGTTCTGGTAGTGGTAGAGCGGCAGCACGCCCACGTCGTCCGACACCAGCTTGACCGAGTGGCGCAGGATGGCCGCGCGCTTCTCGACATTGAACTCCTCGGTGGAGGCGTTCAGCGCGTTGTCCACGGCCGGGTTGCTGTAGTGGCCCCAGTTCGATGCACCCAGGCCCTTCTTGGTATCCACCGTGGCTAGCACGTTGACCAGCGCGTAGCTCGCCTCACCCGTGCCGTTGCCCCACGCCAGCATGCTCATCGCATAGTCGTTCTTGTTGGCACGGCCCGAGTAGACCGACCAGGGCACCACCTCCACCTTGGTCTTCACGCCGATGCGCGACCAGAACTGCGCCACCGCCTGCGCCGTTTCCGGGCCCTGCGGGTAGCGGTCGTTCGGCACGTGCATGGTCAGGTTGAAGCCCTGCGGGAAGCCTGCGTCGGCCAACAGCTTCTTCGCTTGTGCCGGGTCGTAGGCAATGTTCTTCACGTCGGGGTTGTAGCCGTAGGTATCGGCCGGCATCCACTGGTTGGCGACGGTGGCGGCGCCTTGCAGGATGCGATCGACGATGGCCTTGCGGTCAACCGCCAGCGACAGCGCCTGGCGCACGCGCACGTCCAGCAGCGGATTGTTTGCGAGCGGCTTGCCCTCGTTGCCGGTGATGTATTCGTTCGGGCCCTTGCGGAAGCTCGGCTGCAGCAGCATCACGCGCAGGCCGGGGTAGGCGAACACGTGCACGTTGGGCGACTGGCGCAGGCGCGCGAGGTCAGCCACGGAGACCTTGTCGATCACATCCACCTCGCCCGAGAGCAAGTTGGCCGTGCGCGCGGCCGCGTTGTTGATGTAGCGGTAGTTGACCTTTTCCCAAGGCTGCTTGCCGCCCCAGTAGTTGTCGTTGCGCGCCATGACCACGCGGTCGCCCGGCACGTACGAAACGAATTTGTAGGGGCCGGTGCCCACCACGGCGCGGCCGGCGTTGTAGTCCTCGGTGGCCGACTTTTCACCCACGTGCTTGCTGACGATGTGCACGGATGCCAGGTTCAGCGGCAGGTCTGGGTTCGGGATGTTCGTCTTGATGATGAGCGTGAGCGGGTCTTTGGCCGTGACGGATTCCACCGTGCGCAGGTAGCCCGCGAAGGTCGCCACGCTGCCCGGCACGCTGCGCGCGCGCTGGTACGAGAAGATGACGTCATCCGCCGTAAAGGGTTGGCCGTCGTGCCACTTCACGCCAGGGCGCAGCTTGAACTCCCACGTCTTCGGGTCCAGCGTCTTCCACGACAGTGCCAGGCCGGGTTGCAGCTTGTTCCACTTGTTCTCGACCAGCAGATCCCAGAAATGCACGTCGACGGAGCGGTCGCCAGCGTGGTTGTTCAGTTGTGGGTCGAGCGACGACAGCGGATCGGCAAAGCCGATGTTCAGCGTCTGCGCACCGGCAGCGCCGGCGGCAGCAAGCAGGGCAACGGCAATCGACGAAGCGAGGAGGCGTTTCACGTTTGTTCCCTTAGTTGTTGTTTGGTTGGCTTCTTATTGAAGATCGTTCAGATCGCGTCGTTCAAATGACACGCGCTGACGTGGTTGACCGCAATGCCGCGCAAGGTCGGGGCTTCGGTCTTGCAGCGGGGCATGGCGTGTGGGCAGCGCGGGTGGAAATGGCAGCCCGTCGGCGGGTTCAGCGGGCTGGGCATTTCGCCTTGAATGGCCGTGAACGTTTTGTGCCGGGCCGATAGGCGGGGAATCTCCGCCAGCAGCGTCTGCGTGTACGGATGGTTCGGGCGGCGGAACACTTCCTCCGCTGGCGCCGACTCCACCACGCGGCCCAAGTACATGATGACCACGCGATCCGACAGGTGCTCCACCACGCCCAGGTCGTGGCTGATGAACAGGTACGTCAGGTTGAGCTGCTCGCGCAGGTCCATGAACAGGTTCAGGATCTGCGCCTGGATGGACACATCCAGCGCCGCCACTGCCTCGTCGCACACAAGCATCGACGGCTGCACCGCCAGCGCCCGCGCAATGCCGATGCGCTGCCGCTGGCCGCCGCTGAACTGGTGCGGATAGCGGTCACGCAGGGCAGGGTCGAGGCCGGCGCGCTGCATCTGCGCGGCCACGTAGTCGGCAAAGTTGGCGCGATCGGTTAGGCCGTGCACGCGTGCCGCCTCGCCAATGATTTCTTCCACGCGCAGGCGCGGGTTGAGGCTGGCGTACGGGTCCTGAAAGATCATCTGGATCTTCAGGCGGGCATCACGGGCTTCATCGGCGGAGAGCGTGTTGACTGACTTGCCGTCCACACGTACCTCGCCGTCGGACGGTGGCATCAGCCCCGCGGCGATGCGGCCGAGCGTGGACTTGCCGCAGCCTGATTCGCCGACGAGCCCGACGACTTCACCGGGCTGGATGGCCAGGTCAATGCCATCGACTGCGCGCACCACGGCGGGCGGCTTCGCGAGCCCCAGACGCTGCAGCATGCCGTCAACAGGGCCGATCTTGCGATTGCCGAAGCGCTTGCCGACTTGCTTGAGTTCGACCAGCGGCGTGCTCATGCGACCTCCCGCGTGGCTGCCGGCAGCGTGCCGGGGTGGAAGCAGCGGACAAGACGTCCGGCGTTTGGCTGCGTGATCTCCGGACGGACACCGCACGCCTCGGATGCACGCGGGCAACGTGCTGCAAACGCGCAGCCGGCAGGCAGCGACAGCAGGTTCGGCGTCATGCCCGGAATCTGGCGCAGGCGCTGGCCGCGGCGGTTTTCGCTCGGCAGGCTGTCGATCAGGCCCATGGTGTACGGGTGTAGCGGCGCATCGAGTACGGCATCCACCGGGCCGTGTTCGACGATGCGGCCGGCATACATCACCGCCACCTCGTCCGCCAGGCCAGCCACCACGGACAGGTCATGCGTGATCCAGATCAGCGCAGTGCCATGCTGGCGTGCGAGCTTTTGCACCTCTGACAGAATCTGCGCCTGGATGGTTACGTCCAGCGCGGTGGTCGGCTCGTCCGCAATGATCAGGTCGGGCCGATGCAGCATCGCAATGGCAATCGCCACGCGCTGCCGCATGCCGCCGGAGAGCTGGTGCGGATACGCGCGCAGCCGTTCTTCCGGGCTGGGAATGCCCATCAGGCCCAGCGTGTCGCGTGCATGCTCGCGAGCCTGTGCGTGGCTCATGTTGCTGTGTGCGCGCACGGCCTCGATCATCTGGGCGTCGATGCGCAGCACGGGGTTGAGCGTCATCATCGGGTCCTGGAAGACCATCGCGATGCGGTTGCCCTGCAGCTTGCGCAGTTCACGCGCGGGCAGCTTGGTCAGGTCGCGGCCCTGGTAGAGGATCTCGCCGCTGACCACGCGGCCGGGCGGGTCCACCAGACCCATGATCGAGAAACCGGTGACGGATTTTCCCGAGCCCGATTCCCCGACCAGCCCCAGGATGCGCCCGCGCGCCAGCGAGAACGACACGTCGTCCACCGCCGGCAGCACGCCGTCGCGTGTGAAGAAATGCGTGCGCAGGTTGCGGACTTCCAGCGTCAACGGATTGGAACTTGCAGACGCACTCATCGTTGCGTCCTCGGGTTCAGTACTTCGCGCAGGCGGTCGCCGACCAGGTTGATGGCGACCAGCGCCAGCAGCAGCGCAATACCCGGATAGAAACTGATCCAGTACTGACCAGACAGCATGTATTGGTATCCGTTGGCAATCAGCAGACCCAGCGACGGCTCGGTAATCGGTACGCCCAGGCCCAGGAAGGAGAGGGTGGCTTCCAGCGTGATCGCACGCGCCACTTGCAGCGTGCCCACGACGATCAGCGGCGGCAGGCAGTTCGGCAGGATGTGCTTGAGCGCGATGCGCCAGCCGGGCAGGGCGAGCGAGCGCGCGGCTTCCACGTATTCGCGGCGGCGTTCGACCAGCGCTTGCCCGCGCACCGTGCGCGCGTAGTACGCCCACTCCAGCAGCACCAGCGTCAGCACGACATTGGTGATGCTCTTGCCGAGATAGGCCAGGATCATCATCGCCACCAGCACCGACGGGAACGACAGCAGCAGATCGACCGTGCGCATGATGAAGTTGTCGACCTTGCCACCGGCGTAGGCGGCAATCAGGCCGAGCAACGTGCCGATGACGGCTGCCACGGCGGCGGAGCCAATCCCCACGCCCAGGCTGATACGCAGGCCGTAGAGGATGCCGGAGTAGAGATCGCGCCCCTGGCCGTCTGTGCCTAGCCAGTACGTAAACGTGCCCAGCCCATTGGGCGAGCCCGGCGGCAGGCGCGAGTCCAGCACGTCGAGCTGCATCAGGTCATACGGGTTTTGCGGTGTGATCCACGGCGCGGCTAGCGCGGCGGCCATCAGCAGCACCACAACGGCCAGCCCGAAGATGGCAGATTTGGATGCGAGGAAATCCGCTGCCACGCGCCGCCAGGGGGATTGCTTGCGGGGCGCTGGAGCCGTCGGCGCGGCAGTCGCTACGGTGGTTTGCGAAGACGTGTTCATGCTCATGCAGCCTCCGCGTTATCCGCCGCACGCACGCGCGGGTCCAGCATGCGATACAGGATGTCGACGATCAGGTTGAGCGACACGAACAGGCACACCACAACGATGAGGTAGGAAACGATGACAGGGCGGTCCAGCGAGTTGATGCTGTCCAGGATCAGCTTGCCCGCGCCGGGCCACGCAAAGATGCTTTCCGTCACCACGGCAAAGGCGATGGTCGAACCCAGCTCCAGGCCGAGCACCGTCACCAGCGGGATCAGCGTGTTGCGCAGCACGTGCGCCAGCACCACGCGCAACGGCGACAGGCCCTTTGCACGTGCAAATTTCACGAAGTCCATTGGCAGCACCTCGCGCACGCCGGCCGAGGTCAGCCGCAGCACCAGCGAGAGCTTGAACAGCGACAGGTTGATGGCCGGCAGCAGCAGGTGGCGCAGGCCATCGGCCGTCAGCCATGACCACTCGACGCCGAACAGGCGGGCCGTCTCGCCACGCCCGCTGGCGGGCAGCCAACCGAGCGTTACGCTGAAGGCCATGATGAGCATCAGCCCGACCCAGAACGTCGGCAGCGAGAAGCCCACCACGCTGCCCGTCATCAGCAGACGCGACACCGGATGGTTCGGATACAGCCCCGCGAACAACCCCAGCGGCACGCCGATCACCACTGCGATGATGAGCGCCGCAAAAGCCAGCTCCAACGTGGCCGGCAGGCGCTGCAGGATCAGCTGGATGGCGGGTTCGTTGTAGACGAAGCTCTTGCCGAGGTTGCCGTGCAGCGCGCCGTTCAGGAAGCTCAGGTACTGCTGCCACAGCGGCTTGTCCAGGCCGAGTTCCGCAATGATGCGGGCGCGGTCGATCTGGTCCACATCCTGGCCGATCAGGATGTCGACCGGGTTGCCGATGGCATGCAGGCCAACGAAGACGATCACCGTCATCACCAGCACCACCAGCAGCGCCTGGCCGATACGGCGGAGTAGCCAACCCGTCATCGTGCTGCCCCTGGTTGGAGGTGGCTTCCACTTCAACGCCCGGCGGCGGTGCCGGTGTCCACTCGTCGCCAAAGATTTCCGGCTCTGCATACGCCTCGATGCTGGCGTAGTGCGCCTCGATGTCTTCCTGATACAGCAGGCCGGCAATGCCTTGCGCCAACCGCCTTGCACCTTCGCTGATGGCCGGGATGTCACCCGACACGCTGCCGTGCGTGAGCGATGCCGGATAGCAGAAGCAATGCACGCGCGACAGGCCGGGCAGGGTGCCGGGCGTCTTCTCGCGGAATTCAAACGCAGGGCCGAGATCGGGCGAGTCGCTCAGCTCGGTATCTTCCTCGCCGGGGCGCGGGGTGTAGCGGTCGCGCCACTGGCGGATGTGCGGTGCGAGCAGCCTGAACTCGGGGCGCGAGGCCCAGTCGGTGCGGAAGCCCGTCGAGAAGATCAGGAAGTCCAGGTGGAACACGCCCTTGGGTGTGGCCACATGCAGCACGCCATCGTGTTCGTCCACGCCCAGCACGGCACAGCCGAGGTTGAAGCGCGCATTGGCATGGCGCGACACGCGCAGTGTGCTGCCACGCGGCGGCGGTACCTGTTCAACGTTGATGTAATGGCGGATGCGCCATTTCCATGCGTCGGGCAGATGCAGGTGACCGTGCACGAGCCCCGGGCTGCCGGCGCCCTTGCCCTTGTTCACGCGGGGCAGGTCGGCGCGGCGGATCAGCAGGTCGACGCTTGCTGCGCCGGCCTCCAGCGCTGTTGCCGCCGAGTCCATTGCAGATGCACCTGCGCCGATCACGCCGACGCGTTTGCCGGCCAAGGTGCCGTAGTCCATCTCGTCGGACGAATGCGCCCACCAGCGGCGCGGCAAGCGGCGTGCGAAGTCTGGCACTGTCGGTCCGCCCAGGCCATCACGCCCGGTGGCCAGCACCACGCGGCGTGCATACACGCGCTGTGTTGGCTGGCCCGGCACGTCGATCAGGAGTTCGACCGCACCATCCTTGTGCGGGTGTATTGCCTTCACGTGGTGTTCATTGCGGACGTCAATCTGCAGCACGTGGCGGTACCAGCGCAGGTAGTCCATCCATTGCAGACGCGGGATCTTGTCGAGCACCTCCCACGCATCGGTACCAAACTGCGCCTCGAACCACGCGCGGAAGGTCAGCGCCGGCAGGCCTAGCGCGGGGCCCGTCAACTGCTTGGGCGAGCGCAGCGTCTCCATGCGTGCGGTGGTTGCCCACGGGCCCTCGAAGCCAATGGGGGAGCGGTCGAATACCACCGCGCCGACACCGAGGTGCTTGAGCGATGTCGCTGCCGCCAGGCCCGCCATGCCGCCACCGATCACGGCCACGTCCAGCACGGGTTGGCCGTTCAGTTCATGCGGAAGCGTCCACGCCTTGGCGGGCAATTCCAGCCAGGCCAGGTCTTGGCGCAAGCGGGCTTCCAGTGCCGTCAATCCGGTGGGCCCAGTCGCGCCGGGCGCTTGCGGCGCGTTGTCTTGTTGTGCTGCGGTCATGCGGACGCGCCTTCTGTTTCGTTGATGGGTTCGCCGTACAGCACCTGCAGCATGCTGGCGTGGCGCGCCGGGTCGTGCAGCTTGCAATCGGGCAGCAGGCGTTGTGCGGCGCGGGAAAGGGCGTCGATCAATGCGGTCACTGCCATCGATGGCCGCTTGGCTTCGGGCGTGATCACGCCAAAGAAGAAGGGGATGTCGGCGTCGATCGGGCGGACAGCCACGCCGTCAATCGGCACGCCATATGCCGTCACGGGTTCCAGCAACGCCACGCCAAGGCCAGCACGCACGGCAGTCAGCGCGTTGAACGAGGCGTTGGTTTCAATCAGCTCGGTCGGTGTGACGCCGGCTTGCGCAAGTGCCTGATCCAGGCGGCGGCGCAGGCGATACGGGTTGTGCATCGTGACGATGCGGCGGCCGGCGCAATCGGCCAACGCGATGTGGTCGCCGGTGGCCAGCGGGTCGCTTTGCTGCACTGCAGCCACGCACGCCGATTCGCCGATCCAATGCACCGTCACGCCGCGATGCTCAAGCGGCAGGCTGCTGATGCCCAGGTCAGCCGCGCCAGTCAGCACGGCATGCACGACCTGTTCAGGCGAAGCGCTGCGGATCTGGACGTGCTGCGCCAGTTCGGGGTGATCGGCCAGCGCCGCGGGCAGTAGCCCGGCCGCCAGCGCGGAAGTGGCCGCCAGCCTCAGCGGACGTGCCTCGCCGCGCGCGATCTCTTCTGCGCGCGTGCGAATCTGCCGCAGGCTGATCAGCGTATGTTCAACGTCCTCATACAGCAGGAAACCCTGCTCGGTGGGCGAGACACGCGGCCCCGCACGCGTAAACAGGGCATAGCCGATTTCGGCTTCAAGGTCCTGGATGAGCCGGCTGATGGCTGGCTGCGAACGGCCCAGCAGCTTGCCGGCCGCGGTGACACTGCCCGTCGACATGACGGCAGCAAACGCTTCGAGTTGTCGGAGTTCCATCTGCCTGATTGATCCCAGTCATGCATGTGGTTTGTGCATTCTGGTAGAGGCAGTATGTGAATTCCAAATAGTATTTTCTTATGTACTCATGCGTTTTACGCAGGCAACCGCTATGCCTTGCGGTGAAGCGGCGGGGTTGGGTAGCTCGCGGGCAACGTGCACCGGAGTATGTACCTATTTGACGAACGTACCGTTCGGGCCGATTACCGTCAGCTCGACGTAGTTCGATCCCTTGCGGCTGTGGGGGCCGTAGCGGACTTCCAGTCCGCCCAGGTCGATCGTGCCGGCGGACTCCAGCCCCGAGACAAAGCTGGCGCGCGTGGGTGACTTGCCCGCGCGCTTGAGCCCTTCAACCAGCACGCGTGCCGCTGCGTAACCTTCCATCATGGCGTACGACGGCGCAACGCCTGCAGCCTTGGCACTGGCCGCCATGTCACGCCCCAGCTGCGCGGTCGAGCGCACCGGAGAGGGCATCACCTGCGACACCACCACGCCGCGCCCAAGCGCGCCGAGCGACTGTGCCCACGCCAGCCCCGCATTGTTGGACAGTGCCGCCAGTTGCGCCGTGGTGCCTTGCTTATTGAGTGCTTCGACCATTGCGCGTGCGGTCGTGCCCGGACACGCCAGGATCACCGCCTGCGGCGCATACTGGCCGACTTCCGCGGCGGCCTTGGCAATGTCGGGCTTCAGGCGGTCGACGGTGAGGATGCGATGCGCATCGACCGGCAGTTTCTGCGTGGCATTGTTGAAGCCGATCTCGGTGTCCTTGCCGAAGGTGTCGTTCACGTTGACGAGCACCAGGCGGCGCAGGCCCAGCGTGTCGAAGTAATGGACCAGCTCGGCAATCTCGGTCTGGTACTTGGCGCGCACCACGAAGAGCAATGGGTCCGGCTGATCGAAGAAGGTCGATGCGCCAGTGGAGGGTGCCACCACCGGCGCGCCTACCGCACGGGCCTCAGTCATGATCGCCTCAGTATTGGGCGTGCCGCGCGGCAGGAACAGCGCAAAGACCTGTTTGTCGGCCAGCAGCGTGTGCGCGTGCTTCTTCGATGCATTGGCGTCAAAGCCATCGTCTTCGGAGATCAGTTCGATCTTGCGCCCATACACGCCACCAGCGTGGTTCACCGTATCGATATAGAGCTTGGCGCCTTGCGTCATCTCCTTGACCTGCTCGCCGGCGGGGCCCGTAAAGCCCGCGGTCTGCCCGATGAGAATCTTGCCGTCGGAGATGCCCGGTTCAGCCATCGACTGGTTCGACGCCAACACCAGACCCGTGAACAACGCGCACGCGATGGCGCCGCGCAAAGCAGAATTGCGACCCGTCATGTCTCCCCCTTTTTTTGGGTGGTTGTTTTGTCGTATTTCGTCGGGATGCTGCAACGCGCGCTGCAACATCGGCGCGACGATCCTAGCGGAGAAGCCAGGCGGCGCCCTCCCCGGATTTCCCCGGGACTGCGACATCGTTGCAACGTTTTTTGCGCACCCTCTGCGGTATAGGCGAAAAAAAAACCGCCGTACGAGACGGCGGTTTTTGCAACATGCAACAACGCGCAGATCAGTTGGTCTGCTTGGTGATCTTCGTGCCTTCGATCGACGCGCCGGCCATCAGGCCCGCGTTGGTCAGGTTGAAGCCGATGATCGGCTGTTGCGCCGTGTTGGTATCGATCGCGCCGTTGGCACCGATCTTGGCCAGTGCCACGGTGGCATCCACGCCGGCCGTCCAGCCCTGGCTGTTCTGGAATTTCTGCAGCGCTTCGTCCGTCATGAAGAGGACGATGAGTGCGCGCGACTGGGCACCGGCCTGGAAGCCCACCGAAGCGGAGGCGATGTTGTAGTAGCCCAGCGGACGGCCGCCGCCGGTGCGCAGCACGCCTTCGCCATATTGCCCGCCGACCACGAAGCCGGCATTGAGCACTGACGGGAACACCAGCACGCCCTTGGCGCGTCCAACCAGCTCGCGCGAGCCATTGGCAGTGGTGTACAGGCGCGAGAGCACGGAGTCGGCCTGCGAGTTAGTGGTGGCGTGCTTGTTGGTCGACGTCATCACGTCGGAGCCCTCGGCATTCGGGCTGGTGGTGGTACAGGCTGCGATCTGGGTGCCAAGCAGCGCGACAGCGGCAAGGGTGGCGGCAGTACGACGGCTGAGGAGGTTCTTGTTCATGGCGATCGGTCTCAGTGTTGTGGAAAGGGGGCCAAAAGGAGCAAACGAGCCCTGCGTAATGAGCTGACGTGGGCCCCGAGCCTGTCGGCCAAGGGTGTCAAGCAGGTGGCAGCAAGCGGCGTGCCCGCCATATCAGATGAACGCCTGAGCGCTCAGTTCCTGACATTAGGCGAGATTTGTGGCTGACGTAGCGCTTTTTCACATGAGTTTGTGTAAAAGCGAAAGAAGGTCGCGCCGCTTGCGTTTTTTGCGAGCGCAACAAAAAACCGGCGCGAGGCCGGTTTCTTGTGCAATGCGATGCGCGTCGATCAGATCCAGATGATGAGCGCAGCCACGCCGATGATCAGGCCGAACTTCGTCACGTAGTAGACCTTGCGGTTCCACGCCTTGAAGCGACGGCGATACTGGCCCATCAGCCAGACATAGCGGAACAGCTTGTTGATGCCGCCGGTCTGGTCGCCTTCATCGTTGGGCGAGCTGGCGGCGGTCATCACCTTGCGACCGAGCCACTTGTTGATGCGCTGTGCCCAGCCGAATTTCATCGGGCGTTCGATATCGCAGAAGAGGATCAGGCGGTCCTTGTCGGAGCCGTTCTGCGCCCAGTGCAGGTAGGTCTCGTCGAAGACCACGCCTTCGCCATCGCGCCAGCTGTGGCGCTCGCCGTCAACCTCGATGAAGCAGCGGTCGTCATTCGGCGTGGCCAAGCCCAGGTGATAGCGCAGCGAACCGGCAAACGGATCGCGGTGCGGGTTGAGCTTGCCGCCGGGCGGCAGCTCGGCAAACATCGCGGCCTTTACGCTGGGCAACTCACGCAGCAGCGCTACGGTCTTGGGGCAGAGCTGTTCGGCCGACGGGTGGCTTGCTTCGTACCACTTCAAGTAGAAGCGCTTCCAGCCATTCTTGAAGAAGGAGTTGAAGCCGGCATCGTCGTTCTTCTCGGCGGCCTTGATCTTGCGCAGGTTGACCAGCGCCAGGCCTTCGTCGCGAATCTGCGGCCAGGCGGCCTGCAGCTTCTCCAGGTCCGGAAAGCGTTCGACTGGCACATACGCCGTCTGCGGCACACCCGAGAAGGCATACATGAAGCAGTTGACCGGCGCGACCACGGCGGAGTGGTCGAACATCTGGCGCCAGAATTTCAGGCGCACCTTGCCGCGAAAGTGCACGTACAGGATAGAGCCCAGGTAGAGGGCAACGAGAATCCACTTGATCAAGGCGACTTCCTTGCCGCGCGATGGCGGTCAGCAAATGACAGGGCGCAGGGCGGGGGACTACGCTGCGCGCAATCCTTTATTTTAACCGTGGTGTGGCAATGCAGCGTTGATCCAAGCCAACAGCTGGGGCGTGGTTGATTGCGCTTTGTCACAGCCGGGTGCCAGTTTGTCGGCACAAATGTGATCTTTCATCGCGTTGTGCGCTATGCGCCTTACAATCCGGTCTTTCGCCTCGGTGCGTTTTCGGGCTGCGGGCGGCAACCGGAGGGGACCATGGACGCGAAAAAACTTGCCGAACCGCCCAATCCACTAGCCAACGAGCAGCCGACCATCGGTTTGCTGCAGGCCAGCACCGAATCGTTGGATGCCTCCATCCGCCGCGCGCAGGAAGCCTTGAGTGCCGTATCTGCCCGGCTCGCGCGCCAGGGCGTGACCGTCAGCCCGCCCGCCGATCGTTTCGTCGAAACCGATGTCATGTCGCCAGCTGAAGCGCGCGCTTTGGCCGAACGTTGCGTTGCAGGGGGTGAATCCGATGCTGCCAGCATGGCGCGGGCTTTCTCGGCGTTGCTGTCGCAGGTGGATGCGCTGGAGGCCGACCACGCGGGCCGCCGCCGCGTGCTGCGGCAGTGGATGGTGAGCCAGCTCACCTACAAAATGCTGTATCTGCACCACACCGGTCAGGACCCGACCGTGCCACCGCGCGCATTGCGGGCGCAGAAAGAGCGGGTGAAGGCGCAGGTCTCGGCACTGCTGGATGCCGGGCGCGCCTATGCCGATGTGCGCTTGACCGACCTGCGCTTCGAAGGTGATGGCGCAGGCCGGGCCAGCTAGGCGGGTTACTCCTCGTCGTCTTCCTCGGAATCGAGGAAATCGCGGCGTGTGAGCCAGTCGGCGATGGCTTCGTCGCAGGCTTTCTTCAACTTGGCCTTGTTGTCCACCTTGTCGAACAGCGTGAAGTTCATCAGCGCCAGACCTAGGTCGGTGATGTAGAACATCCGCTTGGGGTTTTCGAAGTGGACGATACGGCCATCGATGTCGCCGTCGTCTTCGGGCTCGGCGGGCATGTCTTCGAGTTCGACCACGCGGCACGCGAAGCGCGGTGCGCGCGTATGCGTCAGGTATTCGAACTCATCGTGCGACACTTCGCCCGACGGTGTGACGTCAATGGCGAACCCCCAGATAAAGCGCGGGGTCGGCAGATCCGACAGCTCGTCGATTTCATCCATCCTTGTTTCTCCAATCTGATGATGGCTTTGACTAACGGCACATTATCGCGCATGAACAGCACATTCGGGCGCGGCATGGAACACACAGTGCCGCGCTGTTTTTCGCGGTGCTCGTATGAATGATCCGCGTATTCGTCAGGTTATTGACGGTTTGGCGGCGCGCAACGCCTTTGACGCTTCAAACCTGGTGCCCTGGATTGTTGCCGGCCAGCGCGTTGGCTGGCTGGATGGCGAGCGTGCCGCACTGCTTGGGCGTTGGCCGCAGTGGTTCGATGTGTCGGCGGGGAGGGTCGATTTGCGCAATACGCTCGTCACCGAGGGCGAACGGACCGCCGCATTGACCGAGGTGATCGCACGTCTGGCCGAAGACGGTCACGTACGAGGCTGGCGTAACGAACTGTTCGCCGTTAACACGGGCTGGGGCACCCCCGTGCTGGCACTGATCGAACGTGCCGCCGCACGCTTTTTCGGCATTCGCACCTACGCAGCACACATGAACGGCTTGATCGAGGCCGCTGATGACGCCGGGCCCATGCTCTGGTTGGCCCGCCGTGCCAGCACCAAGCCGATCGACCCCAGCATGTGGGACAACCTGGTTGCCGGCGGCATCGGCCACGGCTTCGACGCGCGCGGCGCGCTGGAAAAGGAGTGCTGGGAAGAGGCGGGTATTGGCCACGATCTGGCAACCGGGCTGATGCCACGCGGCACGATCGATGTCCTGCGCACCGTGCCCGAAGGCATCCAGAACGAGACCCTGTTCGCCTTCGACCTGACGCTGCCTGCCAACTTCGTCCCTGTCAATCAGGATGGCGAGGTGGCGGGCCATCTGCGCGCCAGCCCCGACGCCGCGCTTGATATCATGGCGGACTGCGCGATGACGGTGGACGCCACGCTGGTCACCCTCGGTGCCCTGGCGCGCTTGATTCCGTCCCTCGCGCCCCAACGGTTCGCGCCCGACAACAATACGTAAAACGCTTCATGAGTCACTCCGGTTTCATTCTCACCCTGTCCTGCCCGGACCAGCCCGGCATCGTTCATGCCGTGTCAGGCCTGCTGTTTGAGCAGGGCTGCAATATTCTCGATTCCGACCAGTTTGGCGATGAGTTCACGGGCCGCTTCTTCATGCGCGTGCATTTCGTGCCCCAGGGCCAACCGCTGGATCTCGCCACGCTGCGCGACCGCTTCACGCCCATCGGGGAGCGCTTTTCGATGCAGTGGGGCATGTTCGATGCCGCGATCAAGCCGCGCGTGATGATCCTGGTCTCGAAGATCGGCCATTGCCTGAACGACCTGCTGTTCCGTGCCCGCGCCGGTCAGCTGCCGATCGAGATCGCCGCCATCGTTTCGAACCACCGCGATTTCTATCAGCTCGCCGCGTCGTACGATGTGCCGTTCATGCACCTGCCGCTGCTGCAGGCGACTGACGCGCAGAAGGCCCAGCAGGAAGCCCGCATCTGGGAAATCGCCCAGGAACAGCAGATCGACCTGGTTGTGCTTGCGCGCTACATGCAGATTCTCTCGGATGACCTGTGCCGCAAGCTGGAGGGCCGCGCCATCAACATCCATCACTCGTTCCTGCCGAGCTTCAAGGGTGCCAAGCCGTACTACCAGGCGCACGAGCGCGGCGTGAAGCTGATCGGTGCGACGGCGCACTATGTGACGGCTGACCTGGACGAAGGCCCGATCATCGAGCAGGAAATCGAGCGCGTGGACCACAGCATGGATCCCGAGCAGCTCACCGCCGTCGGCCGCGACGTGGAGTGCGTGGCGCTTGCCCGCGCCGTGAAGTGGCATGCCGAACATCGCATCCTGCTCAACGGTCACAAGACCGTCGTCTTCAAATAAGGGGCAGGTGGACGCATGACGCGACAGATCATTCTCGATACCGAAACCACGGGCCTGAACGCCGCCACCGGCGACCGCGTGATCGAAATCGGCTGCGTGGAGATGGTCAACCGCCGCTTGACCGGCCGCAACCTGCACTTCTACATCAACCCTGAGCGCGAGATCGACGCGGGCGCGATGGCGGTGCACGGCATCACCAACGAGTTCGTCGCCGACAAGCCGAAGTTTGCCGAGGTCGTCAACGAGATCCGCGATTACGTGCAGGGTGCTGAGGCGATTATCCACAACGCGGCGTTCGACTTGGGCTTCTTGGACATGGAATTCCAGCGTCTGGGCCTGCCGACGTTCCGCGAGCATCTGTCGGGCCATATCGACACATTGCGCGAGGCGCGCCAGATGTTCCCGGGCAAACGCAACTCGCTGGATGCGTTGTGCGACCGGTTGGGTGTGAGCAACGCGCACCGTACGCTGCACGGCGCATTGCTGGATGCGGAGCTGCTGGCCGAGGTTTACCTGGCCATGACGCGCGGCCAGAACACCCTTGTGATCGACATGCTGGAAGGCGGGGAGAGCGCTTCCGCTGAAACCGCTGCCGTTGATCTGAGCACGCTTGAACTGCCAGTGCTGCAGGCCACCGAGGCTGAAGCGCAAGCTCATGCCGGTGTGCTCAAAGAGATCGACAAGGCCAGCGGTGGCAAGACCGTCTGGACCCGGGAAGCGCAGGAAACCACGCCCCCGGCGGCTTGATGCGAGATCGAAGCAAAAAAGTGCGGCAGGGGCCTTTACACGGATGCGGCTTTTCGCCATAATCTCGTTTTCGCCGCATCCCGGCAGTAATCGGGTGGTTAGCTCAGCGGTAGAGCACTGCCTTCACACGGCAGGGGTCACAGGTTCAATCCCTGTACCACCCACCAATTCGCGGGAAACCGCATGAAACAAGGCCCTCAGGCAATCGCCGAGGGCCTTTTTTCTTTGCGCGAAATTCCCCGAAATTCGCCATTTGGCGGAGAAGTGGCGGAACCGAAAATCAGCCCAGACACAACGAGAACGAAAATCGTCTGGAGCAGGAATGGCTGGCATTTGGAAGCGCGGTAGCTATTGGCGGGTGGAGATCCGTCGAGCAGGCTACCCAATTCAGAACCGAACCTTCGACACCAAAGCCGACGCCGAAGCTTGGGCGCGGCGGGTTGAGTCCGAAATGGACCGCGGTGTCTTCGCGGACAGAAAGGAAGCAGAGCGGAATACGCTGGGAGATCTCCTGTTGCGATACAGCAACGAGGTTTCGCCGCACAAAAAGGGTGGTGCGCTGGAGATCCTTCGCATTCGGAAACTGCGTACCGACCCGATCGCTGCACTGAAAGTCGCTGCACTGAGTGGACAGAGCATCGCCCAATATCGCGATCGACGCCTTGCGGGCGATTCGAAGGCAAAGGCAGTTTCCGGTTCAACGGTCAATCGAGAACTCACACTCATCGGTCACGTCATCAGTGTTGCCCGTAAGGAGTGGGGCGTACACGTGGATACCAATCCGGTCTCACTGATCCGTAGACCGAAAGAGAATCGGGCACGCTGCAGGCGGCTGTACCGTGGTGAAGAGGAGCGTTTGCTGCAGGAGTTGGAACTCAGCCAGCGAACGGCCGAGGGCTTCTACGTGGCCGGGGGCTGCCGCAATGAATACGTGCGCCCGCTCGTTGTTCTGGCGCTCGAAACGGCCATGCGTCGTGGCGAGCTTCTTTCCCTCCTGTGGCAGGACGTGCACCTCGCCGACCGGTTTGTCCAGCTCCATGACACCAAGAACGGTGAAGCGCGGGATGTCCCCCTCTCGACCCGGGCCGTCTCCATCTTGGCAGAGCTTTCAACTTGGCACCGTCACAGCAGCGGTCGCGTTTTTCCGATTTCACCCGAGGCCCTGAAGAAGGCATTCGTACGCGCTTGCGACCGGGCAGGAATCGAAGATCTGCATTTTCATGATCTTCGCCATGAAGCGACCACTCGTATTGCTGAAAAGCTGGACAACATCCTGGAGCTGTCAGCGGTCACTGGCCACAAGACAGTGCAAATGCTCAAACGGTACTTTCATCCTCGAGCATCGGACCTCGCTAAGCGCTTGGGTTGACGAGTTTTCGCTTTATCAAGCGGCCTGTTGGTCGGCTGGCACCGACCAACAAGCCTGACCACAACTCACCTACTGAGAGGTGAATCATGGCTGTGCCCATTCTATCGTCGCACCCCATCTCCACTCTTCCGCGCGACAGCGAGCTGTCGCAGATTTTGGAGTTGCGAGATCCGTTCTTAATCCCGCTTGCAGACCTCGATCTGTTGATTCAGGAAGCCCCAACGGCCCGGATGCAGGGTTACTTGTTTGGTGTGCGAGACATGCGGCTCATGCTCAATGCGTGCACAGGGCTAGAGGTGGTCGTATGAGCGCGAAAATCGTCATCGCGGTGGTCTTCCTGGTTGCGTCTGGCCTACCAGTGGCCCAGACAGTCCCGGCTATCTCTTCCAACGCCGAGGGTGGCGTGCAGCGCGGGCCGGCCACGCCGGACGACCCGCTCCCCGCCAAATTGATCGCTGTAGATCCGAAGGAGGCGTCGTTTGTCGCGGAATACAACGCGAGGATCGAAGCCTTCTACAACGAGATGACCACCTATTACACGGTCGTCGACGGTTACTGCGTAAGCACTCCCATGACGAGGAAGCTTTTCTTCTTGATCAACAAGCGCTGACAAGCCATGAGCATTCGCGACTTCTTCAAAGTTTTGGCGGCAATCCCGGCTGTTGTCGGCCGCCGCCGCGCACGGGGCGGATTCACGCATGAAGCATGGCAAGACGGCTTTGCTCTGGTGGAGCTGCTGCTGTTTCCGCACGGGGTGTTTGGAGCCGCAATTTGGTACGCCAAGGGCCACCAGGAAGACCCGATGCGCTGGTTCGGCGCCGTCGTTGTCGGCTGCGCCCTAGTTTGGATATGGGCATACCTGCTGCAGCAGGCCTATCGGGCGCTCGAACGCGCCGCCCAACGGCTGGAGATCAAGTGATGAACATTGAAGCCAACGAGAAAAAGGACAAGTCCAGCATTGGCCGACACGTCAAGAAGGCCAGCCTGTACCTTGTTCCTGGGTACCCCATCTACAAGGCAATCAAATCCGCCAAGGAAACGGCCGTGGGTGGTGCGGATACGGTGCGTGACCTGGTGGCCGAGTTGGAAATGCGGAAACCGAAAACGCGGGTCATCCGGACCTACCGCGAGGCACTTGCGTTGCGCACACCTGAATCTTTGCCACTTAGGGTGATTGCCCAGAACTGTCTTAACCGTAAGCGGCTGTGCCTGGCGATGGTGACAGTCGCCTTGGCCTACACAGTCGGTGGCGCAATCGGCGGAAGCTACCTCGCAGCTCTTAGCGGGTTGCTGGCCCTCTGTTTGCCGATGCTCTTTGCCATCAAGTTCGAGCATCAGTTGTGGCAGCTGGATACCGGGCCCTTACGGCCAGA
The DNA here is from genome assembly GCF_051783885.1 of Ralstonia sp. 24A2. Taxonomy (NCBI): domain Bacteria; kingdom Pseudomonadati; phylum Pseudomonadota; class Betaproteobacteria; order Burkholderiales; family Burkholderiaceae; genus Ralstonia; species Ralstonia sp. 24A2. Next base: position 989,025 of record NZ_JBPVZD010000001.1, read on the forward strand.
TGCGCCGCTTGGCGATATCCGAGATTTCTTTCAAAGCAACGGCGCTTGGCTGCGCTTGTTCAGCCCACACCTGTCGCGATAAGGGGGGCGTCATGCGAAAGCTCATGCAACGCGGGGTGTCAGGTTTTTTGCTCTTGGCAGTCTCAGCAATGTCATTTGCCCAAGCGCAGGTGTCGATGGGCGATATCCAGAGCGCGGCGAATCGTAGCGGCGACAAATCCATGTCTCTGCTCGAGCTGGTGTTTGGGTCTGTCGTGCACAACCCGCTCGCCGGCGGCGGCTCGGGCGGAATGCTTGCCCAGGTGTTTCTTGTACTGAACTCGTGCATGCTTGCCGTCGGTGTCCTCTGGGCCACGTACCACTTCGGCGCAGCATTGATTGCTACCGGGCAAGAAGGTGAATTCATGGGGGCGAAGAAATCATCTCCCTGGTTCATCATCCGGATGTGCGCTGGCTTTTCGTCACTCGTGCCACTGTTTGGGGGCTACTGCGGCGCGCAGGTGATCATGCTATGGGCCACGATGACCGGCGTTGGCATTGCCAATCTGTCGCTCGATAGCGCGCTGGCTGTACTCAGGAGCGGTGGCTCGATGATCTCCGCGTCGGCCGCACCCCAAGCCACGTCACTCGCCAAAGCGCTGTTCGAGGCCAACTTGTGCGCTCAGGCGGCGAACACTGCGATCGATAGCATGCCGACCGACACCGGTGGTGTGAGTGTCGATCCGGCCGAGAGATTCTCGACGCTTGCGAAAGGCGACAAGATTGTCTTGATGAATCAGCTCGGTCTGTCATGCGGTGGGGCAGAGGTGGCCATTGAGCCGCCCCAGCCGCTGCCAAACTACGATGGCATGACGGTCTACAGTGCTGACCCCGGGCCCGCGTATGAACAGATGATCAGCGCACACCGAACCGCACTGAGCACGATCCAGTCGACTTTGTCGTCTGCTGCTCAAGCCTATGTGTCATCGGTTGCGAGCGGAGGTCGTCCAGCGGACCCGCAAGATACGGTCAACAAAGCTGCTCTGCAGTATCAGGCTTCGGTTACTCAGGCGATCGCTAGTTCAGCCAGCACGATCAACAGCCTGGGGAGCCTTATCCAGTCGAATTTGCAGCGTGACGGGTGGGTCATGCTGGGGGCGTGGTACCAGACATTTGCACAAGCGAACTCGCAACTGACCAGTTTGGCCAACGCCACGGCTTCAGCGGTGCCGAGCACTGACCTGGGAAACCTTCCGTACCCCCAGCTCTATCGCAAGGTGCTGGCAGCCTACGCTCAGCAGATCCAACAGGCCGCATCGACAGGGACGCCGCAGGACAGGGTGAATAGCTTGGCGACGGGCACCACGGACCCAAAGAACATCATGTCGAAGATCTTTCCAGGGCAGGCCATTGTGAAGATGGCGATCGGCATGAACTCGGGGCAAGGCCCCAACGGCGCAACCAACCCGCTCATCGGCATGAAGAACCTCGGAGACTACATCCTTGCCGGTGGGTGGACAGCGCTTTCTGGCTACGCGCTGGTGAAGGGAGGACTAGCTGCTTCCGACTCCCTGGCCGGAAAGGCTATTAGTGCCGTCGGCGACGTGTTTTCCGGCGGGGTGCTGGGCGCAATCAAAGAGGGGGCGAAAGGCATGCTGGATGCGCTCGGCCCTTTCATCACCATGATGATCATCACGCTGTTTTTTTTCGGCGCGGTGTTGTCGATCTACATCCCGATGCTGCCGTTCATCATTTGGTTCGGTGGCATCGTGTCGTGGTACGCCGTCGTTGGCGAGGCGATGGTGGCAGCTCCGCTTTGGGCGATGACACACCTTGACGGCGATGGAGAGGGCATGGGCCGGCGGACCACGCACGGTTACATCTTCCTCTTGAATGTCATGTTTCGGCCGGTTTTCATGGTCATTGGATTCATCCTTGCCGGCACCGGGATTGTGGTGCTCGGCACGTTGCTCAACACCATGTTCGGCGTGGCGATGCAGAACGCCCAGTACGACTCGTTGACCGGCCTGGTGAGCATCATTGGCTTCATCGTCTTGTACGTGGGGATGTGTCAGACGCTGGTGCAAGGTACCTTCTCGCTGATCCACGTCGTGCCTGATCAGGTGTTCTCGTGGATTGGCGGTCAAATCTCCGCGCGTGTTGGCCAAGACATGCACGATCGGAGCCAGCAGCATTATGGCGCAGGGGTGGGGCAGGGTAGCAACAGTGCTCGGAGTCGTGCATCCGAGCTGTTGCATAGTGCAAACGCAGACAAACCGTCCGATACGCCCCAAATCGGGAAGCGCGAGGTGTAGCTCAAATGAATGGGTATCCGCGCCTCGTGGCTGATTTTGTCTTGTGCGGTGCAATTTATCGTGTGGCGCGGGTAGGTGAGGGGCGCCGAACGGCCAGAAGCAGACGATCGCAAAGCTCCCAGAAGCTACCGTTCAAGGCAGATTGCGGACCTTCAGATGCGTTGCGAGAGTGATTCGACTGAGGAGTGACATCGAGTCAACACCGTGACGATCGCGCGTTCTCAAGCAGGATCGCGATAACCGCGGCGGCAGCAGCGCGAACAGCGCGCGGCGGTTCACGCCGCCCGTGTACCAGTTGTCGAGATTCATTGAACTCTGAACCGGTAGGTCGCCATTTGTGAGCCTTCCAGGCGGAGTTGCTCAGCCAACTTTGAACGCTTGGTTCGTTTAACTTTGAACTATCCGCATTTTGGTTCACGTAAGTCTGAACTTTCCTGATAACGGCGGCCGACAGCGGCTAAACAGCCCCGTCGATCTGCCAGACCACATCCGCTTTCCACGATTCCGACGCAATGAATTGCTTGAGCCTGTCTTGCAGCAGAGCGGTCCAGGCAGCGGCGAAGCGGGAAGGGGGATTCTCGCGCAGGGTCGTGATCGCCACGCTCGAACGGATGCCGGGACGGCCAATGCGATGCGCCACAAGTTCACCGCGCGCGATCTCCTCCTTGATCGCGATGTAGGTCAGGATCGAATAGCCAGCACCGGACTTCACCAGTTGCTTGGTCAGCGACACGCTGTCGACTTCCAGGGCGACGCGCAGGCGCACACCGTGCTGAATCGCCGCCTGTTCGATCAGGCGCCGATTGCTGTGCGGCAGGCCGGGCAGGATCAGCGGAATGCTGGCTAGGTCTCGAATCTGGTATTCGCGCTGATCGGCCTCTGAGCCGGGCGGCCCCACGAGGATCATGGGCTCGCTGAACAATGGGCGCACGTGGAACGCATCCAGCGGCGGCTGGTTGTAGACGACGGCGACGTCAACACGCCGATCCAGCACCCACTCCTGCAGCGAACTGCTCAGGCCTTCACGCACGTGCAGCGATACCTGGGGCCACTGCGCCCTGAAGGCTTGAACGAGATCGGCGCCGATCAGCGCCCCCATGGTCGGCGGGAGGCCAACGGCCAGATGCCCGCGCTCTTCGTCCGCGCTGGCGCGGACGTCTTCGCCGGTTTCGCTGAGGAGGTGCGTAATCATTTCAGCCCGCTCCAGCAGACGCGATCCCGCCGAGGTGAGCCGAACGCCGCGGCCATGCCGCACCAGCAGCGGCACCCCAATCTCCGCTTCCAGTTTTGCGATCTGCCGGCTCAGCGCAGGTTGCGCGATGTACAGCTCGGCCGCAGCGCGGCTGAAACTGCCGGCACGCGCCACGCGGATGAAGCTCTTGAGTTCGCGGATGTCCATACTCGTGTTCAGATATGCCGGAGAGGCATAGCTTTGTATGTTCACATGGTCTTTGTCAAGAAAAGACCGCCAATCTATGCTTTCGACAAATAACAAATCACCAAACTCGTACAGGAGACGGCTCGCCCTCAGGCCGAACGGCCAGCGGTGTTCACGCCCCCAGTGACGACCGCCTTTTCAAGCAATACAAGTCCAGCAAGCGTGTGCCGCCCGGTAACGGCAGAGCACTGAATGACTGGACGCAGGAGACACCATGAAACATCTGAAGAAGCTGCATGTGCAGGTCTTGATCGGCCTGGCGTGTGCGGTCGTCCTCGGCATCGTTGCCCCGCAGTGGGCCATTGCCATGAAACCCATCGGGCAGGCGTTCATTGCGCTGCTGAAGATGATGCTGGCCCCGATCATCTTCTGCACGCTGGTGCAGGGCCTGGCGCACGTGCGGGATCTGCGCATGCTGGGCCGCATGGGGGTGAAGTCGCTGCTGTACTTTGAAGTGGTGAGCACGGTCGCCATGGTGCTGGGCTTTGTGCTCGTCAACGTGTTCGAGCCGGGCGTCGGGCTGCACGCCACCAACTTGGCCGAAAGCGCTGATGCAGTGAAGGCCACGAGCAACGCTGGCGGCATCTCGGCCGTCAATTACCTGCTCAGCCTAATTCCACACACGCTTGTCGACGCCTTTGCTAAAGGCGACATCGTTCAGGTGCTGATCATCTCGATCCTGGCGGGCTTGGCGTTGAATCTGTCTGTCGGGCCCGACTCGGTGCTGCTGCGCGGTATGGATGAAGCGCAGAAGGTGCTGTTCCGCATGCTCGGCTTCATCATGAAGCTGGCACCGCTGGGCGCGTTCGGTGCCATGGCGGCGGCTGTGGGCAGCTACGGCGGCGTGACGCTGTTGTATCTGCTCAAGGTCATCGTGCTGTACTACGCCGCCTCGCTGCTGTTCGTCTTCGGCGTGCTCAGCTCAATCAGCTGGATGATCGGCCTGCCTTACTTCAGCGTGCTCAAGCTGATTCGAGACGAGATGCTGCTGATCTTCGGCACGGCCTCTAGTGAGGTGGCCTTCCCGCGTCTGGTGGAGAAGCTGCAGCGTGCAGGTTGTGATGAAGCCGTGGTCGGTTTCGTTCTGCCCGCCGGCTATAGCTTCAACCTCGACGGCACCTCGATCTACATGGCCATTGCTGTGGGCTTCATTGCACAGGCGACGGATACGCCGTTCTCGCTGTGGCAGCAACTCGGGTTGCTCGCCATCCTGAGCCTGACCTCCAAGGGTGGCACCACGGTTGCCGGCGGCGCATTCGTCAAGCTGGCGGCAACGCTGCAATCGGTGCGCTCGCTGCCCGTGGCGGGCCTGGGCCTGCTGTTCGGCATTGACCGTGTGATGGCCATTGCAACCGCGCTCGTCAATGTGGTGGGCAACACCATGGCGGTCTTCGCTATCGCCCGTTGGGAAGGCGCGTTCGACGCGGAAGCCTTCCATCGCGAAACCGGCGGGCTGGCCCGTTCTTCTCTCCTCAAGCTGCAGAAGCCAGCCGCACAAGCTGCGGTTGCGCAAGACGCACTCACTCACTGAGCAAGACTCACATGCAACGCATTCCCGCCCTCAATCCTGATGCGCTGGACGCAGAACAGCGTGCCGTGTACGACGCCATTGCCAATGGCCCCCGCAAAGGGGTGCGAGGCCCGCTGGCTGTCTGGCTGCATCGTCCGCTGCTTGCCGACCGCGCACAGGCGCTCGGACGTTATTGCCGCTACGACAGCAGCCTGCCGCCGCGCCTGTCCGAACTTGCCATCCTGTTCATGGGCCGCTACTGGCTGGCGGAGTACGAATGGGCCGCGCATAAGCCGTTCGCGCTCGAGGCTGGTGTGTCACCGGCAGTGATCGACGCCATTCGTGACGGCATGAACCCCGCGTTCGAGCAGCGTGACGAGGCACTCGTCTTTGCGTTCCTCACACAACTGCATGCAAAGCGTGAGGTGGACGACGGTCTGTACGCGGAGCTTGTCGATGCCATCGGGCAGGACGGCTTGGTCGATCTGGTCGGCATTGCCGGGTACTACACGCTCATCTCCATGACCATCAAGGCATTCAATGTGCCCGCGCCGGCCGGTGCGACGCCGGAACTGCCGACGCAATTGCAATAAGCAACGAGGAAATCACTGTGCAAGCAACGAGCGAATTTGAACAGGCGACGGCCGCTGGCCGTCTGGCAGGCAAGGTAGCCATTGTGACTGGCGCGGGCTGCGTCGGCCCCGGCTGGGGTAACGGCCGCGCCGTAGCTGTGCTGTTTGCCATGGCGGGGGCGCGCGTTTTCGCGGTCGACAAGAACCTCGATGCCATGGAAGAAACGGTGCGCCGCGTACGCGAGGCCGGCGGTGAGGTCACCCCGTACACCTGCGACGTGACCGACACTTCGGCAGTCAAAGGCATGGTTGATGCCTGCGTTGAGCAATACGGCCGCGTCGATGTCCTGGTGAACAACGTGGGCGGCTCCGCTGCCGGCGGCCCCGTGGCCTTGTCCGAAGACAAGTGGGATGCCCAGGTCGCGTTCAACCTCAAGAGCGTCTATCTAACCTGCAAGCACGTGCTGCCCGTGATGGAAGCGCAAGGCAGCGGCGCCATCGTCAATACGGCGTCCACGTCGGGCATCCGCTGGACGGGCTCGGCGCAAGTGGCTTACGCCGCGTGCAAGGCCGGCGTGATTCAGCTCTCCAAGGTGGTGGCTGTGGAGTATGCGAAGAAGGGCATTCGCGTGAACACGGTGGTGCCGGGGCAATTGCATACGCCCATGGTGGAAGTGCGCCTGGCCGGCCAGCGTTCCGGCGGCGATGTCGACAAGCTGCTAGAAAGCCGCCTTGCCCGCATTCCGCTTGGCTTCATGGGCGACGGGCGCGACACCGCGCATGCCGCGCTGTTCCTGGCTTCGGACGAGGCGCGTTTTATTACCGGTACCGAAGTCGTGGTCGACGGCGGCATGACAGCGCGGTGCGACTGATCATGCAAGGCGAACTGAACGGCGGCGTGTGGGATTGCCATACGCACATCTACGGGCCCTGGGACGCGTTTCCGTTACCGGCCGATGCGTCGTATCGCCCAGCGGAAGCCCCGATGACGCAACTGCTTTCGCTGCACGAGCAACTGGGTGTCTCGCACGGCGTGCTGGTGCAGGCGGCGTGCTACCAGTCCGATCACCGTGCGCTGCTGGCAGCGCTGGCCATGACGCAGGGGCGCTACCGAGGCATCGCGCTGGTCGATCACACCACGAGTGACGATGCCCTGCGCGAATTGCATGAGGGTGGCGTGCGTGGCATCCGCTTCAACTTCATGGGGCACCTGCCGGGCGACCGTGATCTGGGCCGCTTGCGCGAACTCGCCGAGCGCGTCGGGCCGATGGGTTGGCACGTGCTGCTCCACGGGCAACTGGATCAGCTTCTGCCGGTGCTCGACGTGTGGGAAGACCTCGACGTGCCGCTGGTGATCGACCACATGGCCCGTCAGGATGCAACCCGTCCGCTGGACGAAGCTGCCATGCGCGAGCTGGAGCGTCATCTGCGTCAAGACAATCGGTGGATCAAGTTGTCGGGTGTCGACCGGCTGATGCAAGGCGCAGCGCCGCCGTGGACTGCTGCGCTGCCGCTGGTCAGGCGCCTGGTGCAAGCAGCTCCGGACCGCGCCATCTGGGGCACGGACTGGCCGCACCCCAACATCAAGGGCGACGTGCCCGACGACAGCAGCCTGCTTGCGTTCGTGCAAGAGGCCTGCGGTGCTGAGGCAGCCCAAGCTGTGCTGGTCCATAACCCACAGCGGCTCTATTTCTGAGGCGTCGCCATGCAAGCCACGTTTATCGATGCCGCCCAGGCAGGGCACTCTGCTGAGCAAAGCGCCTGCCGCAAGGCTGCCTGGCGCCTAGTGCCGCTGCTCGCGCTCGCCTACTTCGTCAACTATCTCGACCGGACCAACGTCGGCTTCGCGGCGCTGACCATGAACCGCGACCTGGGCTTGAGCGCCGCCCAGTTTGGTCTGGCTGCTGGCATCTTCTACGTGGGCTATTGCCTGTTCGAGGTGCCGAGCAACCTGGCGTTGTATCGCTACGGCGCACGTCGCTGGCTGGCGCGGATCATGATCACGTGGGGCCTGTTTGCCGCAGGCACAAGCTTGGCGGTAGGCCCCAATAGCTATGCGGCGATTCGCTTGCTCGCCGGCATTGGCGAGGCGGGGTTCTTTCCGGGCGTCATCTTCTATCTGACGCTGTGGTTTCCGTCGCGGTACCGCACGCGCATGATGGGATGGTTCCTCGCCGCGATTCCGCTCTCGTCGGTGTTCAGCGGGCCGCTGTCGGTGTCGATGCTGGAGTTGGACGGCTGGCTTGGGCTGCACGGCTGGCAGTGGCTGTTCATCCTGCAAGGGCTGCCGGCCTGTGTGCTGGGCGTGCTGTGCCTGCGCATGCTGACCGACCGCCCCGATAACGCAACATGGCTGACAGCGGAGGAGCGCGCCGCCCTGATGGCGGCCATCGAGCGGGAGCGCAGCACGTCGGTCGAGCATCGCCTCGGACCTGCCCTCAAAGACGCGCGTGTCTGGCTGCTGACGGGCATCCTATTCAGCTACATCATTGGCATTCTGGGCATTGGCGTGTGGATGCCGACCATCCTCAAAACGCATCACCTATCGAACACGCAGGTGGGCTTTGCTACCGCGCTGCCTTACATCGTCGGCGCGCTGGTGATGCTCGGCTGGGCACGCGTAGTGGCACGTACGCAGCGCTATGTTCTGCATCTGGTGATCACCTGTGCGGTGGCGGCGCTGGGCTTCTTTGCGTCGGTGGCGTCTGATGCGCTGGTGCCGGCCATGCTCGGGTTGACGGTGGCGGTGGTCGGGCTGTCGTCCGTGCGCACCTGCTTCTACAGCATTCCAGCCACGTTCCTTGATAAGCAGGCCGCCGCGGGCGGGCTTGCGTTTATCAACTCGGTGGGCAGCCTTGGCGGGTTGTTTGGTCCGTACATGGTGGGCTGGCTGAAAGACGCCACGGGCTCGTTCAAGGCCGGGCTGATCGGCATGGGCGCCATGTTGGTGCTGGCAACGCTGCTTTCTCTGGTGCTGCTGAGCCGCGTCAAGGAGGGTCAGCGATGAGCAACGACTGGTGGCAACCCAGCCTGCGCACCCCCGACCCAGCCGTGCGCATTCTCGACCCCCGTTTCGAGCACTACCGTCTGCCGCACGCGAAAGTCGAACGCCTGTGGACGGGCTGCAGGTGGGCCGAAGGCCCCGTCTGGTTTGGCGACGCCGGGGTGCTCTATTGGACCGACCTGCCCAACGATCGCATCTTGCGTTGGGATGAGGCGTCCGGCGCGGTGGCGACATACCGCTCGCCCTCGGACAAGGCCAACGGGCTGACGCGCGACCGGCAGGGCAGGCTGATTGCCTGCGAGCACGGGCAACGCCGCGTTACGCGCACGGAATACGACGGCAGCATCACTGTGCTGGCAAGCGAGTTCGAGGGCAAGCCGCTCAACTCGCCCAACGATGTGGTGGTCGCAAGCGACGGCGCGGTGTGGTTCACCGATCCGCCGTTCGGTCTGGTGAGCGACTACATGGGCCAGATTGCCGAGCCGCAGTTGCCGGCCAGCATCTATCGGATCGACCCGCGCGATGGGCGATTGGACTGTGTTGCCGACGATGTGCTCGGCCCCAACGGGCTGGCGTTCTCGCCGGATGAGCGCACGTTGTATGTGGTCGCATCGCGTGCCAGGCCGCGCGAAATCCTCGCGTTCGACGTGGTCGACGGCAAAGCGCTGGCCAATCGCCGCATGCTGATCGATGCCGCGGACGGTGCTCCGGACGGCTTTCGCGTCGATGTGCACGGCAATCTTTGGTGCGGCTGGGGCACGGGCACGGCAGAGCTTGATGGCGTGCGCGTGTTCGCGCCTGACGGCACCGCTATCGGCCATATCGCACTGCCAGAGCGCTGCGCGAACCTGTGCTTCGGCGGGAGGCACCTCAACCGCCTTTTCATGGCGTCCACCACATCGCTTTACGCCCTGTACGTGAATACACGCGGGGCAGTTTAGTTCCGCAACACCAAAAACCAAACGAGAACGACTTAGGAGACAAGACATGCCGTTCCAATCCAGAGTGCGCCGGTTTGCGGCGCGTACGCTGTGCACAGTGCCGTTGATCGCCGCAACCGGTGCGGCCTGGGCCGCCGATATTCACGTGCTGGCGACCGGTGCGTTGCACGCAGCGTTCGAGCAGGTCATACCGGCGTACGAGCGGCAGTCGGGCAACCACCTGATCATCGCGTGGGGACCGTCCTACGGCACCTCACCCGACGCCTTGCCTGTGCGCATCAAGAACGGCGAACCGATGGATGTTTGCTTCATGATCGGCGCCGCGCTGACGGAGCAGGTCAAGCAGGGGCGCTTCATCCCGGAGTCGCGTGTTGATCTGGTGGGGTCGGGGGTCGGCGTGGCGGTACGCAAGGGGCTGCCCGTGCCAACGATCCGCACGGTGGACGACCTGCGCAACGCGCTGCTCGCCGCCAAGTCCGTGGCCTTCTCCGAGGGTGCCAGCGGCACCTACATCACTGGCACGCTGTTTGAGCGGCTGGGCATTGTCGAGCAGATGAAAGCCAAGAGCGTGCTGATCCGGGGCAAGGAGCTGGTTGGCTCGGCGCTGGAGCGTGGCGAGGCCGATCTGGGTCTGCAGCAGATCAGCGAGCTGCGTGCATTCAGCGGCATCCAGTATGTCGGCCCGCTGCCTGCCGAAGTGCAGAAGACGAGCGTGATTGCGGCTGCAGTGGCCAAGGATGCCAAGGAGCGCCAGGCCGCCGAAGGATTGATCACCTACCTGCGCTCGCCCGAAGTCGCTGCCAAGCTGGTCCAGACCGGGCTTGACCCGATTCCCGCTAAATAACCCGATCTACTGCCGCTGTTTGACGCGTCGCGGTTGGTTTTCAGCCGCGTGGGGCAACTGCTGCCCGAAACAAGAACAAACCGGGCCATATCCCCGAAAAAGGAGACTCCATGACGTTGCAGAAGTGCATTCTGGGCGCCGCTTTGACGTTGATGATGTCCGCCTGCGCCACGTCCGTGCAAAACGGCGCAGACGTGCAGCGAACGCTCGTCCGCTATGGCGATGTGCAAATTGAAGCGCTCAGCCAAGGCGTCGGGCCGACGGTTGTCATCCTGCCTTCGCTTGGCCGCGGCGCGGAAGACTACGACGAGGTCGCGCGTCTGCTTGCCGCCGATGGGCTGCGTGTCCTGCGGCCGCAGCCGCGGGGCATTGGCCAAAGCAAGGGCCCGATGGCCAATCTCGACATGCATGCGTTTGCGGCCGACGTTGCTGCCGTGCTCGACCAGAAAAAGACGGGGCCCGTTGTCGTGGTGGGGCATGCCTGGGGCAGCCAACCGGCGCGCATGCTGGCGGTGGATCGGCCTGACTTGGTGCGCGGTCTCGTCATGGCTGCAGCCTCTGCTGGCAAGCTGCCGCCTGGCTCCAACGAGAAGCCTTACGGCCGGTTGCGCGAGGCGATTGACGGGTCCGGCAACCTCGCGCTGCCCGAGGCAAAGCGTCTGGAATACCTGCGTCAGGCGTTCTTCGCTCCCGGTCATGATCCCAAACCGTGGTTGGGTGGGTGGTACCCCGATACCCACCATGCACAGGCCCATGCCCGCAATGTCACGCCTGTGGATGCGTACTTTGCTGGCGGCACCGTGCCCATGCTCGATCTCCCGGCGCAGTACGACGCGGTGGTCGTGCCCAACGTATTCAAGCCCATGCTGGGCAACCGCGTGACGGTGGAGGTGATTCCCGATGCGGGGCACGCCATGGCACCGGAACAGCCCATGGCGATGAGCCGCGCGATTGCCCGCTTCGCCCGACGTGTCTATGCGGGCGCGTCCTGATTCAGTCAACACAACAACACGCAGGTCGGTGCATCCGTCCGGCATGCCTATCCAAACCAAGGAGAACATCATGAAATTGATCAAGTCCGGCTGTACCGCACTGGCTGCGGCCATGCTTTCCTTCTCTGCACTGGCAGCCACGGATGCCGGGCAGATTGATCGTGAACTGGTCAAGTACAGCAACGTGCAGATTGAGGTGATGAGGCAGGGCAAGGGGCCCTTGATCGTCATCCTGCCGTCGCTGGGCCGTTCGGGGCGCGATTACGACCAGGTGGCAGACAGGCTCGTCGCCGACGGCTTCCGCGTGTTGCGCCCTGAGCCGCGTGGCATTGGCCAGAGCAAGGGTCCGATGGCGAATCTGGACATGCATGCCTTCGCCGCCGATGTTGCTGCAGTGATCGAGCACGAGAAGCAGGGACCGGCAGTGGTCGTGGGCCATGCCTGGGGCAACTTCCCGGCGCGTATGGTGGCCGTGGATCGGCCCGAGTTGGTGCGCGGTGTTGTTCTGGTTGCCGCTTCCGCCGGAAAGGTACCGCCGGGCTCGACCGAGAAACCCATCAACGCGGAGATGCGCAAGGCCATCGACGGCGCAGGTGACATGCATCTGTCGGAAGAGCAGCGGCTGGAATACCTGCGGAAAGCCTTCTTTGCGCCGGGCAACGACCCACGTGTCTGGCTCGATGGCTGGCATGAAGAAACGCATGAGGCGGAGTCCCATGCCCGCAACGTGACGCCGGTCGATGCGTACTTTGCAGCAGGCTCTGCACCGATCCTGGACTTGCAGGCAGAACACGATGCGGTGGCACCGCGCCGGTTCTCGCAGGTGCTGAAATCAATGCTGGGAGATCGTGTGACGGTGGTTGTTGTGCCAAACGCCGGTCACGCCTTTGCGCCGGAACAGCCCAAGGCAATGGCGGATGCGATCGCCACGTTCGCCAAGCGCGTGTACGCAGAACCAACCAAGCAATAACGGGGAGTGGCCTACCATGCTTCCTGGCGGACGACGATAAGACGCTGCAACGCGTCAGATACGATGGAGAGCGGTTTGAGCGAGATATCTGGGTAGCGATTCATCAGGATCTGCGCCATTCGCCGCACGTGAGAACAGTCATGGACTTCCTGTTGAAAATCGTGGCGGAAAATCCCATCTTCGCGGTACGCGCTTAGAAAGCGAATCTATGGGCCGCCTCTTGCGGGCAACTCGAAAGGGCGAGAGCCACAGCAAATAATCAGAGCCAGCGCGAACAGGTTCATACCGCTGAACGCCTGCTTTTGCGCACAAAGCTGACAAATAAAGCTTTGGGCTCGTTGGCTGAAGTGGGTCGAACTGAGACGGCCAACCCTGCGGTGAAATCGTGTTTTTGATTTCTCGAATCTTGCGTTGCAGCGTGCAACGAGGGCATCAACCAGAGAATGCGGACACCCAAAGAAGAAGCCCGCAATGCGGGCTTCTTCATTCTCGATGCAGTGTGGTTACAAGCCGCTGATGATGGGGGTGAACCCTGAATCAAAAATGCGCTGACGGTTCTGCTGGATGTGCAGATAGTTTGTCGGGTCGAGTCTTGTCAGCTCTTTGATCGCGGCATCTTTCAGGGCTTCCATGCCTGCTGTGTTGGCTTGACTCGTACGAAGCTGGCGCTCCAGTTCCATCGCGTAGGTCTTCCAGTCGCGAGCGTTTCGTTCGGCTGCGAATGCCCGGCCAAGCGCTGCTCCATTGTCGAGATTGCTCATTGCTGTTCTTTGCCGGCAGATTTGTTTGTGTGGGACGAGTCTAGGCGCTGGCGCGTGACATAGACGGGCTTGATGCCCTTTGCCTCCAGTTCGCGCACCGCTCTAGCCACGGCTTCGTTGGCTCGCCTGAGAAACTCTGGGCTCGTCATGTACTGACCGAGCTTGTCTGCTGGCATGATGATTTTCCTCGCTGCTCTGCGTCAAGAATACTCCGCTCGAGTGGGGTGCGAAAGAGTGAAAGTGATGCCTTCTGGATGACAAGCGCGACCAAATAACCTCAGGCTGAGGAAGGCAGGCTGTCCGCTCGATCTGCGGTTAGACATCTCCGCTTTCGTTCGATTTAGGTCTGTATTGCTCAACGATGTCAATGAGGACCTTATCGAACTCCATGAGCCCGTCGACCGCGTCGTTAAGGGGCATCGGCGTACCTCGGCTCAGCACAAACGAAGCGCCCAGTTTTTCCCCAGCAATGACCAGTTCAAGCGCCTCCCGCAGAATGGAGTCGGGCACGTCGTGCTTGAAAATCCCAGAGATTCGCTGCTTCAAGTATTCGAATCGGGGTGGCGTGAGCGGATGGCGTTTGACCGCGTTAGCGGCGAGCTGTGAGAGGACTTGTGCTGTCGGCTTATTGGCCATGGCGCCAACCAGTCGCACTACATCTTGTGTGACCTTGGCAGCGAGATCCTCTGGCGACGAGAAGAAGTTGACCACGTGCGATTTCTTGAGAACTCCCTTGAGGTCGCGCAGTTTCTCTGCTGACGTGTCGGTGTCGACATGCTTCGGGAGAACAGGATGTGTTTCTTCGTCTATGACATAGATGAGGCTCGGGAGATGCAGCGCCTGGGCTTCCTCATACTCGAGTTGAGTAAGGGACTTGCCGGATTGTGGATCGACGAACCCGTACCGCATGGCGAAAATGCCAACATAGGCATCTGCAGCGCGAACAAGGCGCAGACATTCCTCCTTCGGCGTAGCAGGTAGAGCACCGAAATATTCCATGGCCCGTGAGCCGTATTCCAGTCTCCCTATCGCTTCGCGCACGAGCTGACGGTGGCGTTGGAGATCGGCGAAGGTCGAACTGACGAAGATGGAGGGGGGCATGAGATATCACCAAAATGTTCTTAGGCTCGTACTGGCAAGCGCGACCAAATAACCTCGCGAATGTGGTACCGAAATAGCCAGTCGCTATGCCTTCTTTTCTGCAAGTCTTCTTGGAACCACGTCTCCGCCTCCAATTGTCTGTGAAGGGCGGCGACAGCGATCCCGAACGCATCGCCCGTTCCGCCTGGCCCAGCAGCCTCAGCCACCTAGTGCGCTCGGCGGATGACGTTCTGCAGGGCGCGAATTTCCATCAGCAACCGCCGCACAACGGGGTCGTCGCCATGGCGGGTCACCAATGATGGCGAGTTGGGCGCGGGTGAGCGCTGGGTATTCGATGCGAAGGGGGTGGGGCATGGTGCGAATACTGTATTTTTATACAGTATCTTGCGACGAATGCTACGCGTCAACGCAGACAATGCACATGTGGATGGACGCGCACCTTGATGCCCGCACGCGGCGACTAACCATCCAACCGGGATACTGGGTTGTTGATCGAATGAAGTTGCGATATCCCCCGCAAGCTTGGGTCACCGGTGTAATCTCATTGATGCGGGACAAATCAAAATGGCGAAAAGGAATATGGGGAAAAAAATACTGGCGGTTGGCTTGCCTCTGGCTTCTGATGATGTGGAATTTGCTGAATTCAATTCAAAAACATCATTGCTAGACTGGGATGTTATTCTGTTCAGTCCGAATATAAACGATTTTATCGGATATGGTTCTGAAAAATTTCAAGGAAAACCGAGCCTTAATTCGACGGCGTCATTTGAGTTGCAAGAATGCTGCGAGCATTGGAGGCGAGAGATAAAAGAGGCCTATGAGTCTGGGAAAACCGTTATAACTTATTTGCCATCGCTTGTTGAGGTCTATGTCGATACTGGAAAAAGGGAATATTCTGGTACCGGTAGAAGTCAAAAAACAACTATTAAAGTGGCGCCATATAATAATTATGACGCTCTTCCGGTTAACCTTTCTCCAGTATCAACTGTTGGGGCTTCAATGAAGCTTTCAGACAAAGGTGCTGAGATTCTGGCCCCTTATTGGACTGAGTTTGGCGAAGTTTCAAGATTCAACGCTGTGCTCACAGATAAATCCGTGCCAGCGGCGATAGTGACGCGAACCGGCGCTAAGGTGGTAGGCGCCATTTACCGAAGCAAAGTATCGCCTGGTGCGTTGATCTTGCTCCCAGATATTGATTTTGAGGGGATATGCTTCGACACCAACGATGAGGATGAGACCTACGAGACCGAAGCTGGACGTCAGTTCTGCGCGCGGTTCATCAGGGCGACTGTCGCCCTTGATCGGGCAGTGCGAACTTCGGCGGAAGTTACGCCAGAGCCGTCATGGGCTGCCGACGACAAGTTTGTTCTCAGCTCGGAATACGTTCTGAAAGCTCAGTTGCTTGATGTGGAGCAGCAACTGGAGGCTGCTCAAAGACGTAAGGAGGAATTGCTGGATGCTCTGCGCGACGCAGGATCGCTTCGAGGACTGCTTTTTGAGAAAGGGAAATTGCTTGAGAACGCAATAATATCCGCCCTTAAAATTATGGGGTTTACCGCATCGTCATACAAGGATTCCGAGTCGGAGTTTGATGTTGTTTTTGAAAGTAGCGAAGGGCGGCTGATCGGGGAGGCGGAAGGAAAAGATAGTAAGCCGGTTAACATCGATAAGCTACGGCAGCTTTCTATGAACGTCTTCGAAGATCTTCAGCGAGAAGGGGTGTCTAAGCCGGCCAAGGCGGTCCTCTTTGGCAATGGATTTCGCTTGCAACAGTTGACTGAGCGCGGCGATCCTTTCACGGAAAAATGTCATGCGTCGGCGTCGACGTCCTCAACTGCGCTTGTGGCTACATGTGATTTATTTGCTCCGGCGCAATATCTGACCGAGCAGCATGATCCAGCTTATGCAGAAGCGTGCAGGAAAGCGCTGTTAGCCACTACAGGGCGCGTCGTTTTCCCAGAACGAAATTCAGGGAACAAGGGTGGTGACACGTTGGAGCTGCTGCAAGAGAAGGGCGCCGACGTTGCTTGATCCCGTGATGGCAAGAGGTGAGGCGGGCTAGTGGCTGTGCCGTTTTCGGCGAGGACTCCGTCCGCTCACAGCCGGATTGAGGCTGCAATGGAGTGGTTTTTTTGCAGGTGCATAGATACCCCAGAACTGCCCGCAGCAAGGCTCAGGAAAAGGCAAACTCCGTTCCTCGGCTTTGTGCAGTTCTATGCACTTTGCTGATGCGCAGGTGTAGGCTTCGTGACATCCAGCGAGAGGGTAGGACATGTTTGCACAGTGCACAAACGGCACGATTTGTTTTGAGCTGGTCAAGGGTATTCCGTCAGCCATTGTTGCGCTGACAGTAGCGATCGCAGGTGGCTACATCACCTGGCAGCAGTACAGGGTCGCTCGGGCAAAACTCAACTTGGACCTGTTCGAGCGACGTTACGCGGTCTTTGAAATCGTGTGGGGCTATCTTTCCCGGACTCTGCAAGGCGGTCCCGATGGTCCGTTCACTGGGAAGTCCGCCGAATTGACGAATATCATCCCGCAGACCGAATTTCTCTTCGGTGCCGAAATGGCGGGCTATTTGCGCTCGATTCACACCATGGCGTTGGAGCTGTGGACGATCGACCAGAGGACAAAGGCCCGTGGCGACGTCATGGACCAGGCGGACATCAAGAGGCATTTGGACGTGGCGAACTGGCTCAACGTGCAGGCGTCTACGGGTGCAAAGGCTGAGTTCGGAAAGTACCTAGATTTCAGCAGGTGGGATTGATCAATGCACGTGCACTTCACCGCGTAGGTGTTCACGCTGGCAATGCGTCGAAATCGACGCATCTGAACTAAGGGCCACTGAGCGGAAGGCGTGAAACGACGCAACTTCGACGCACGATGCGCCCAGCGTTCTTCGCCACGGCGCCCTAAGATCCGAATCGACGCAGAATCGACGCATCTCGGGAGCAGGCCGCTAGCGTTTCTAGCTGGGTTTCAACTTCCGCTGACGGTTTGCGCTGGCGGTCTTGAAGCGAGCCAGCTTGTCAACCTTGGGCGAGTGTTTCACTGACCGGGATGCCGTGACCACGAGCGGCTTGATTCTCTCAAGCCCGCTCTTGCCATGGACCGCATGACCGTACCGACCAATCGAGTAATCTGACAGGTGCCCCATGAACTTCGCTGCGTCCTCCAGGGGCACGGCGGGATCCGCCTTCAAATCCGATGCGATTTGGTGACGAAAGCAGTACGGGCTCACTCGTGTCCGCAGCCGAGGAAAGACGGCCTTGCCCAGCGAGATCACGCAGTTGTACAAATAGTCGGCTTTGTGGGTCAGCCGAGCTTCGCCACCCATCTCATTCTGTTCTGCATACTCTCGTAGGGCCGCTAGAGCAGGGTGCTCATCAGACGTCGGACTTGGTCTTGTATCGAAAGCATAGGTTCGAGTACGGAGGCCTCTGACTTGGCTGCACTTGGCTCCAGTCACCTCAATGACAATCTTGCCGTTGCGGTGGGCGATGCGCACGCCTTGTTCGATCTCGGCCGGTCGGCAGCCGACCACCCACAGTAGGGCAAGCGCGGGCAGTAGCTTCGGTCGGGATTGGCGCCAGTCCGGTTGGGATGCGCGTGAGAACATGTCTTCTCGCCAGTTGGGTGGCAGCAACTTGAGTGCGGTTTTCTTGGCCTTCCCCATATGAATGGTCTCAGTCTTGGGATTGGTGTCTGGCGGTTCGTCGGCCGCCTACTGGATGGATTTCCGAACGGTCTGAAAGCGGCTCAAAACCACCCCCGGGATGCGATGCATCCCGACCCCTGAGGGGTGTGGGGCTGACTGACTTTGGGTGCCAATTCGCCATGTCTGCGCATGTCGGAATTGACACCCAAAGTCAGCCAGCCCCCCCTTGTCCGACATGCTTTTCGGACAAGGGACCGACATTGGATTTCTGTGCGATGAAA
This sequence comes from Ralstonia sp. 24A2, assembly GCF_051783885.1. Lineage (NCBI taxonomy): Bacteria > Pseudomonadati > Pseudomonadota > Betaproteobacteria > Burkholderiales > Burkholderiaceae > Ralstonia > Ralstonia sp. 24A2. The sequence continues at coordinate 1,007,391 of NZ_JBPVZD010000001.1, forward strand.
TCGGCATGCCCGGGTGCGGATGGGTGGTGTGCTGGTGTGATTGGTGTCAGCGCATGCGCGGCTCGCCAGATCGTGGGGGAGCGGTTTGCACCCCACTGGTTAGCGTGGCGCGCCGTTCTTCCCGCGTCCGCCCGTGGACAACCGTGCTGCCCACAGCGCACGGCTGTGGACAGCCGCCACTCGAGGCGGCGGTCCCGCGGTTGCCACACCGGCTCCTCGCGGTCTCCCCCTTTGGGGCTGACGCGCCGCGAGGCGGCTTGCCCTAGGTGAAAGAGAAGACCATCCCCAACCCCAATTTCTGCAAGCAATCGGCGGTAGTTCAACGATTCGCACCCGCGCGCTCCGTCGCGCCCGAATCGAGCCGCACGGGGACCCTCTGGGGAGAGCGGCGACCTCGAGCGAAGCGAGGGGGCGATTCGGCTCAGCATTTGCCGCCATGCAGGTTTGAACCGGCCAACCGTCGTTCGGTCGGTCGCGCTTTCACAATTTTTCGCACCACTTCCAAGCTCTCCTCGGAAATCTGCGATTTGGTACTGCGTGCAGCGGCTGTCTGCGGTACTGCTGCCGTCCGCATTTCCGCGCGTCTAGCTTGCACGGCTTGCCCAGACTCGAGCTGAAATGAACCTGCTTGCCATCGTTGCACCAGATCCAGCACCCAGCCTCGGATACTCGAGATTGCTATGCGCTTGCCGCGGGACACATCCTCGAGGGCGCCAGCAAGTTCGTCTGCGATGTCTTGTGCCGCTTCCACGGGGAGGCGTGCCAACAAAGCGGTCAGCAGTTTCCGATGCTGTGAAACGGTGCGATCAAATATCAGGTGTGACGCAAGTGGGGGACCGCCGATGTCGTTGTGCAATGCAGTGGTTGTGGTGGTCTCTGCGGTAGTCTGTGCAGTAGTCTGTGTTCTTTTAGTTGGCGGGACCTCTGCCGGCTTGTCGGTGCTATGGCCTCCGCCTTGGAGGCGGACCTCGCTCCAACCAGTTGGCGGAGTTTCCGCCAACTGGTTGGACTGCAGTAGGAGTTGGTAGAGGCGTTCAAAATTGACCCTGTAGTAGAGCTTGGCGGGAACGCCGCGTCTGTCTTCATCCAGTAGCCCAAGGGCCTTGAGGCGGCGGCGCGCTGATTCTTGCCGTGCGCGAGGTAGTGCCGTTTCCCATTCCCAGCTCTGCCGGCTTGCATCTGAAGGCGGCATCATCCGGCCTTCCGAATCGCGCTCCGCGTCGCGGAGCTTGTAAAACCAGTTCTTGTCTCCGACTTTGGATTGCCAATAGCAGGCCTGGCACAGGAAAACTGTGGCCTCGACATCACCGATCATGCGAGCCATTGCGGCTGAATAGGCGATGACGTCCCGGTTTCCCACCAATTGGCCAACGAGTTGCGGAGCCCGTGCAAAATCGGTCATGGTGGTCGAGCGCTTAGGCTGCTTGCGGGGCAAAGTTCTCTACGCCATTTCAACAGCGTGTCGCCGGCGACCGCGGCGCGGCCCGCGAGGGTGCTGTCCTTCGGCCGACGAGTCCTCCTTGGGGGACAACCGTTTGAGCCATTCGCGAACGTCTGAAACACGCCACCGCACGCAGCGGTGCTTACGTATGGCCGGCTGTGGCAACTCTCCGAGTCCGCTCCTGTGATAGAGGGCGTTTGGGGAGATGCCGAGAAGGTCGGCGAACTCCGCCGGCGTGATCAGCGCCGTCGGATCGAAGTGTGCGAAGGCTGATCGGAAGTCGGTTTCAGCGATGTTTGGTTTCATCTGCATTTGCTTAACGTCCCTTGGCTGCGGTAACCTGCCCATGAAGTTTCGGGCGAGATCTCAGTCCGCTAAATGGCGAATTTCCGGGAGTTTCGCGATGAGCCGACCGCGGCGCGGGGCAGATACTAAAAGCGATAAGGCGACGACTGTTTGGGTGCTGCGAGCAATCTGGGCTGGAAGCGGCTGCTTGCTGCAGCGTGAAATTGAGGAGAGGTTGGGACTCCCCTCTGGCAGTTTCGCGAAGTACATCAACGAAAACCAAGAGGATCATGTCCTAGGACCAACGAACCTACCGGCGGTGGTCCTGCGCGCGTACGAAGAGGAGTGGCTCGACGATTGGCATGTTTTTGAGCTTGGGCTTTCTCAGTGCGTCCCGTCACAGATTGAAGCGTTGTTCAAGCGTCGCCACGACGCATACGCCTTGTTTGAGGCCGGCATGGACCACATGCGCAAGGGAGGACTACCTGGTCCAAAGAAGCGCGGCCGGCCGCGGCGTTGGGACAAGGTTCGGGAAGCCGAGGCGAGAGCAGCCTACGAAGCTTGGTTGGAGGACATCTGCAAACTTGGCGCTCGCGTTATGGACGTAGAAGAATGGCAGGGTTGGCTTGACGTTTCGGACCCACGCATGACGATGGGTCAAACCATGGAGCAATGGGGTAACGGTCTGGACGAGGTGCCTTGCCCACCATGGTTGAGCGATAGGGATTACTGGGAGACTATCTACCCTTTGAATCACCCCTTGCTTCTCGATCGCCTCATACTGATTACCGAAAGCGATATGCCCTACACCCCCCATCCTGAGCGACTTGAGCTTCGCCCTAAGGAGCGAAGCCGGGTCAGTGCTGGCGCTAGCTCGGCGGTTGTGCGAACCGAGGTTATACGAACTGAGTGTGGGGAGGAGTTCGAGATGGAGGTTGTCGGGGACGATCTAGGAGAGTTTCTCGCACAGAGGGCGGCAGCATGGCGGCATGCGGAGGGGATTGCTGATGATCTTCTCGCTCGTTTGCAGGGGCGGAAAAGTGGCGGAGTCGATACCCGAGACTAAGGGAAGATTAATGCAGTCAACGGAGGTTTAGGGACGGCAGAGTCCCGTAGAATCAAGGCGCTGCCTGGGTTGGGCGGCGTCAGGCAGGGCTGGTTTTCGTTTCACACGGCAGGGGTCACAGGTTCAATCCCTGTACCACCCACCAAATTCGCGAGCAATCGCAAAAGAAAGGCCCTCTGGCAATCGCCGAGGGCCTTTTTTCTTTGCTGTCTTTCGTGATCCGCTCCCGCGCACTCCACAGAATCTTCCTTCTGGCGTAAAAAAACGACAATCGTCCCAGCTGGATGGTGTGTACAACGCCTGCACCGAGTTGAAGCCGCTCGCCCTGTTTTGTGCAATGGGCCGTTGTACAACGGCGAGAAGGTTGCCCGCACAACGGGGAGGCCACCAGGGTCGCCGCGCACGGGATGTCGCAGCAAATATCGCGTACGAAAGGTCGGGATAACCCCTGCTCCCGATGGGGCGGTTGGCGGGAACTCACGCAGATCGGTTACGTACAAACATGCGAGCGTGCTTGGTGGCACTGGGTACGCTTTCTGCTGTACCAGGAGCACGCACGCTGACGGTGCGAGCGGCAACAACGGGTTGCTTCGCAAGATGGTGTTGATGGGATTGCGAGTTGCTGCGATTTGGCACTGCATCACATCGAGCGCTAACGCGATGGCGATTGGTTGTCCACCGCTTAGGGTCTTCAACCGTTCTTGTGCTCATCCGCGATTCGTCTACAGTGGATTAAGTACCGCATTCAACGCACGCAAGAACTAGCCTTGTTCCAGCATGACCATGCTGGAGGTGAGGAAGAAATCTACGGGGGAGATATGGATATTTTCCGCCACTACGCTACGCGTTTCGAAGCTCGCAAAGAGGACGAGTACAGCATCCAGGAGTACCTGGATATCTGCAAGAAGGACTCTACCGCTTATGCGACCGCAGCCGAGCGCATGCTTGCTGCAATCGGCCAGCCCGAACTGGTGGACACCCACCACGACCCTCGGCTGTCGCGGTTGTTCTTCAACAAGGTCATCCGCATCTACCCGGCCTTCCGGGAGTTCTACGGCATGGAGGACACGATCGAGCAGATCGTCTCGTTCTTCAAGCATGCCGCGCAGGGCCTTGAGGAACGTAAACAAATCCTCTATCTGCTCGGGCCCCCGGGCGGCGGCAAGTCTTCTCTGGCTGAAAAGCTGAAGGCGCTGATGGAGCAGATTCCCATCTATGCGCTCAAGGGCTCGCCCATTCACGAGTCCCCGCTCGGGCTGTTCTCGCCCGACGAAGACGGCAAGATTCTGGAGGAGGACTACGGTATTCCACGCCGCTATCTGAACTCGATCGCCTCGCCATGGGCGGTTAAGCGGCTGCATGAGTTCAACGGCGACATCACGCGTTTCCGTGTGGTGAGGCTGCATCCGTCGGTGCTGTCGCAGATTGCGATCTCCAAGACAGAACCGGGTGACGAGAACAATCAGGACATTTCGTCGCTGGTCGGCAAGGTCGACATCCGCAAGCTGGAGGACTATCCGCAGGATGATCCGGACGCGTATTCGTATTCCGGCGGGCTGTGCTTGGCCAACCGCGGGCTGCTTGAGTTCGTCGAGATGTTCAAGGCGCCCATCAAAGTGCTGCACCCGCTGCTGACGGCCACGCAGGAAGGCAACTACAAGGGTACCGAGGGCTTTGGCGCGATCCCGTTTGATGGCGTGATCCTGGCGCATTCGAACGAGGCGGAGTGGCAGAGCTTCAAGTCTGACCGCAACAACGAGGCTTTCCTCGACCGCATCTACATCGTCAAGGTGCCGTACTGCCTGCGCGTGTCGGACGAGGTGAAGATCTACGACAAGCTGCTGCGCAACAGTTCGTTGTCGAACTCGCCGTGTGCACCGAACACGCTGAAGATGATGGCGCAGTTTGCGGTGCTCACGCGCATCAAGGAGCCGGAGAATTCCAACATCTTCTCCAAGATGCGCGTCTATGACGGCGAGAGCCTGAAGGATGTCGACCCGAAGGCCAAGTCGTATCAGGAGTACCGCGACTTTGCCGGCATTGACGAGGGCATGACCGGGTTGTCGACGCGTTTTGCCTTCAAGGTGCTGTCCAAGGTTTTCAACTTTGACGGGGCGGAGGTGGCGGCCAACCCGGTGCACCTGCTGTACGTGCTCGAGCAGCAGATCGAGCGCGAACAGTTTGCGCCGGAGACCGAATCCAAGCTGATGTCCTACATCAAGGAGTACCTTACTGCACCTTATGTGGAGTTCATCGGCAAGGAGATTCAGACTGCGTATCTGGAGTCGTACTCGGAGTACGGGCAGAACATCTTCGATCGCTACGTGGTGTTTGCCGATCTGTGGATCCAGGATCAGGAGTATCGCGATCCGAACACGGGCGAGATTCTCGATCGCAGTGCCTTGAACGACGAGCTGGAGAAGGTGGAAAAACCGGCGGGCATTTCCAACCCGAAGGACTTCCGCAACGAGATCGTCAACTTCGTGCTGCGCGCGCGGGCCAAGAATGGGGGCAAGAACCCGCTCTGGACGAGCTACGAGAAGCTGCGCGCGGTGATCGAAAAGCGGATGTTCTCGACCACGGAAGATCTGCTGCCGGTGATCTCGTTCAACGCCAAGTCGTCGCACGATGACCGGGCCAAGCACGAGAACTTCGTCAACCGCATGGTGGAAAAGGGCTATACGGAGAAGCAGGTGCGCCTGCTGGTGGAGTGGTACCTGCGCGTACGGAAGTCGTCTTAAGGAGCGGCGCGAAGCAGGCAACTTCCAACCGAGGGCAGCCACATGGGCACGATCATCGATCGGCGAGAGAACGGCGGCGGCAAGAGTACCGTCAACAAGCAGCGCTTCATCAAGCGCTACAAGGACCAGATTCGTCGCGCGGTGGCCAAGGCGGTGTCCGGCCGGAAGATCATGGACATCGAGCAGAGCGGGCAGGTGTCCATTCCGGTCAAGGACATCTCCGAGCCCATGTTCCACCACGGCTCGGGCGGGCGCCGGGAGGGCGTCCACCCTGGCAACCGGCAGTTTGTCGTGGGCGACAGCTTTGACCGCCAGCAGCAGGGCAGTGGCGGTACGGGCTCCCAGGCGAGTGATTCGGGCGAGGGTGAAGACGACTTTGTCTTCACGCTCTCGCGCGAGGATTTCCTCAATTTCTTCTTCGAAGACATGGCATTGCCCGACATGGCCAAGCGGCACCTGGCCAAGATCGCGGAAGTGCGCAAAGTGCGCGCTGGCTACTCGCTGGATGGCACGCCATCCAACCTCTCCATTCTGCGCACGATGCGCAGCTCCATTGGCCGCCGCATCGCACTTTCCAGCCCTTACCAGCGGCGTCTGCATGAGCTAGAGACGGAATATAACGAAGTGCTCCAGAACGACGGACCGTACTGCGCGCGCGCAATGGAGCTGATGAAGGAAATGCGGCACCTGCGCTCGTGCCTGGACCGCGTGCCCTTTATCGAAAAGCTCGACCTGCGCTACAACAATCGCGTACAGCGCAAGCGCCCGCAGGCGCAGGCCGTGATGTTCTGCGTGATGGATGTATCGGGCTCAATGGATGAGCAGCGCAAGGACCTCGCCAAACGCTTCTTCATGCTGCTCTACCTGTTCTTGAAGCGGAACTACGAGCGCATCGACGTCGTCTTCATCCGTCACCACACCGTGGCCAAGGAGGTGAGTGAGGAGGACTTTTTCCACTCACGCGAATCTGGCGGCACGGTGGTGTCGAGCGCGCTCAAGCTGGTCGCCGAAGTGATTCAGGAGCGCTATCCCCCCAGCCAATGGAACATCTACTGCGCCCAGGCATCGGACGGCGACAACTGGGCGGGTGACTCGGAGTTGTGCGCCACGCTGCTGCGCGAATCGATCCTGCCAGTGACGCAGTATTTCGCTTATATCGAGGTCGTTTCCACAGAGCCACAGAACCTGTGGGAGGAGTATCTTACGGTGCAGGCTGCATACGAAAACTTCGCGATGCAGCGCATCCTCAAGGCAGACGAAATCTATCCGGTATTGCACGATTTGTTCCAGAAGCGCACCACCTGAGTGGCAGTGCCCGCGGCGCTGCTTCGGAGAGCACGCGGCAGCGTGTGACGGAGTCAACGGGGAACGAGCATGGCCTATCTTTCGACAGGCTCCGAGTGGACCTTTGATCTGATCAAGCTCTACGACCAGCAGATCGCCCAGATTGCCGGCGAATTTGGTCTGGACACCTATCCGAATCAGATCGAGATCATCACCGCAGAGCAGATGCTGGATGCCTATGCGTCATCCGGCCTGCCTCTGGGCTACAACCACTGGTCGTACGGCAAGCATTTCCTGGCGTCCGAACGCGGGTACCAGCGCGGCCAGATGGGGTTGGCTTACGAGATCGTCATCAACTCCAACCCCTGCATCGCCTATCTGATGGAAGAGAACACGATGCCGATGCAGGCGCTGACCATCGCGCACGCTTGCTACGGCCACAACTCTTTCTTCAAGGGCAACTACCTGTTCCGCACCTGGACCAACGCAGACGCCATCGTCGACTATCTGCTGTTCGCCAAGAGCTATGTGGCCGAATGCGAACGTCGCTACGGTGAGCAGGAGGTGGAGCTGCTGCTCGATTCCTGCCACGCCCTGCAGAACTATGGTGTGGACCGCTACCGCCGGCCCAAGAAGCTGTCGATTACCGAAGAGCAGGCGCGCCAGGACGAACGCGAAAAATACCTGGAGGCGCAGGTCAATGACTTGTGGCGCACGCTGCCAAAGCACCGTGCGCATGCGCTGGCCACCGCAGACGATGTGCCCGAGCCCGAACCGAAGTTTCCGCCGGAGCCGGAGGAAAATCTTCTCTACTTCATCGAGAAGAACGCACCGAAGTTGCAGCCCTGGCAGCGAGAGATCGTGCGCATTGTGCGCAAGATCGCGCAGTATTTCTATCCGCAGCGGCAGACCAAGGTGATGAACGAGGGCTGGGCCACGTTCTGGCACTACACCATCCTGCACAAGCTATACGACGAAAAGCTCGTCAACGATGCCTTCATGCTGGAGCTGCTGCAGGCGCATACCAATGTGATTTACCAGCCGCCGTATAACAGCCCGTACTACAGCGGCTTCAATCCGTACACGCTGGGCTTCCTGATCTTTCAGGACATCCGCCGCATTTGCGAAGAGCCGACCGATGAAGATTTCCGCTGGGCGCCCGAGATTGCCGGCAGTGACTGGCAGGAGACGCTCGACTTTGCCATGCGCAACTTCAAGGACGAGAGCTTCTTGCTGCAGTTCCTGTCGCCGCGGGTGATTCGTGAGCTGAAGTTGTTCTCGGTGCTGGATGATGACCGCGAGCCCAAGCTGCGCGTGACCGCCATCCACGACGATGAGGGCTATCGCATGATCCGCCAGTTGCTGGCGAGCCAGTACGACTTGTCGAACATCGAGCCGAACATCCAGGTCACCAATGTGGACGTGGGCGGTGATCGTTCGTTGACCATGCGGCATCAGCAGAACAACCGCCGCCCCCTGGGCAGCAACTACGAAGAGATGGTCCGCCACGTCACCCGGCTCTGGGGCTTCACCTGCCGGCTGGAAGTGGTCTACGAAGACGGTCGGCGCGAGATGAAGTACGAGTGCAAGCCTGACTAGCGCGTCAACCGTCGGTGAGTGGCTGTGCTCACACCGCCGGGGCGGCGGGCTCAGCGTTTTTTACGCTTGCCTTTTTCTTTTCTGCAGGCTGAAGCGTTTGCGGCATGCCCGGCGGTTCTGCGGTCCCCAGCGCGCCGAACAGGGCGCGGACTGGCGCGATCATCGGTTCATCTCCCCAATGTGTCGCCAGCGTGCGCCAGGCTTCCGCTGATGTGGCTGAAGCGGCGCACGAAAAACGCGAAAGCGTTTCACGATAAATGCGAAAACACGCAGGAAGTTACCAAAGTCCATGGTTAAACACCCGGCTTGATAACTGAACGAAGTACAGGCACACA